>NZ_RBEC01000003.1:0-841023 GCF_045999685.1 Stutzerimonas sp. VN223-3
TTGATTTACAAGAGGTTTAACCAAAGACCTGCGCCGGAGAAGGTGCGCATTATAGGGGCTCAAAACGAGGCGTCAATCAGTATTTGGGGACTTATTGGAGAATAGTGCCGCAAGGCTAAGGCTCATCCACATATAGGCAGCACGTTTGATAACGGCAGTCCAATCCTTAGAGTTTCCTCTGTTACCTTCAAACTGTGTTCCACAGGCTTTACACTGGCAGCCTCCCCTGCTCAGCTTGTTGGTCCACATGTCGTATACCCTTGCCGGCCCGCTTGACCTACTTCTGCTTCCTAGCTGGCTCGTACCAGTCGAGCCGGCTGGTGTCGTTTTAGAAAACCATGCGCTGGGTATCCGCGACGGACGCATCGTATTGATCGCACCGCGCGAGGCCGCCACGAAGTACGCAACAAAGGAGACACGTGATCTTGCAGGAATGCTTTTAGCGCCCGGGCTTGTCAATGCGCATGGCCATGCGGCGATGACTTTGTTCCGCGGGCTGGCTGACGATCTACCTCTGATGACATGGTTGCGTGAGCATATTTGGCCGGCGGAAAGCAGGTGGGTCGACGAAGCGTTTGTGCATGCGGGTAGCGAGCTAGCGATAGCCGAGCAGCTACAGAGCGGCATTACCTGTTTTTCCGACATGTACTTCTTTCCAGAAGTCGTCAGTCAACTCGTTCATGACAACGGAATCAGGGCACAGATAACCATTCCGGTATTGGACTTCCCAATCCCTGGCGCGCGAGACGCCAATGAGGCGCTACGCAAGGGCGTAGCGCTGTTTGATGATCTCAAACATCATCCCAGACTGAGCATCGCCTTTGGCCCACATGCACCGTATTCAGTCGCTGACGATAAGCTAGAAAGCATCCGCACGCTCGTGGCGGAAATGGACATCGGCATTCATATGCATGTCCACGAAACTGCACACGAGGTGGAAGAGGCTCTCAGCAAGCATGGCGAGCGGCCACTCGCGCGGCTGGCCCGCCTGCAGCTTCTGGGCCCGCGCTTCCAAGCGGTTCATATGACCCAGATCGATGACGGCGATATTGCCCTGCTGGTTGAAAACAACTGCAGTGTGATCCACTGCCCCGAGTCCAATCTAAAGCTGGCAAGCGGCTTCTGCCCAGTGGAGCGCTTGTGGGAGGCTGGCATCAACGTCGCAATCGGCACCGATGGTGCCGCCAGCAACAATGATCTCGATCTGCTGGGTGAAACACGCACCGCCGCGCTGTTAGCAAAAGCCGTCGCGGGCTCGGCTACAGCGCTCGACGCTCACAGAGCACTCCGCATGGCTACGCTCAATGGCGCCCGCGCGCTTGGGCTGGACGAGCATACTGGCTCGCTAGAGATCGGAAAGTTTGCCGACATGGTGGCGTTCGATTTGTCGCGCCTTGCGCAACAGCCTATTTATGATCCGGTATCCCAGCTGATCTACTCCAGCGGCCGAGACTGTGTACGCCATGTATGGGTGGGCGGCAAGCAACTATTAGATGATCGTCAGCTGACGCGCATGGACGAAGATCGTCTTATAGCAACAGCCCAAGAGTGGGGAAAGAAGATTGGTTCCAAGCGCTGAGCCCAAACAGGACCGGCGCCCCGTGACAAATTGACGTACACAATGCACCTCACCATAGCCCCTTCGTCTGATGGAAGCTGGCAACATGAGCATTTGCGGCTCAAGCTTCTCCTTCAAGCTTTCAAACGGAATAGATCATGAGCAACGTCGACCATGCCGAAATCGCCAAATTCGAAGCCCTTGCTCACCGCTGGTGGGACCGTGAAAGTGAGTTCAAGCCACTGCACGAGATCAATCCGCTTCGGGTGAACTGGATCGACGAACATTTTCCATTGGCTGGCAAGAAGGTTCTAGACGTGGGCTGCGGTGGCGGGATTCTCAGTGAAGCCATGGCCCAGCGCGGCGCTACGGTGACCGGCATCGACATGGGCGAAGCCCCTCTATCGGTTGCCCGGCTACATCTGCTCGAATCAGGCCTCGAAATCGATTACCAGCAGATCACCGCAGAAGAGCTTGCCGAAGAACGTCCGGAACAGTTCGATGTAGTGACATGTCTGGAGATGTTAGAGCACGTACCCGATCCAGCTTCGGTGATCCGCGCTTGCTATAAGATGGTGAAACCTGGCGGGCAAGTATTTTTCTCCACCATCAACCGCAACCCTAAGGCCTATGCTTTCGCCATCATCGGGGCAGAATATCTGCTACAACTTCTGCCGCGCGGTACCCATGATTACCGAAAGTTCATTCGCCCTTCAGAACTCGGCGCTTGGAGCCGTGAAGTCGGGCTTGCAGTCAAGAACATCATTGGCCTGACTTACAACCCCTTAACCAAACACTACAAACTCTCATCGGACGTAGATGTGAACTACATGGTCCAGACGCTACGGGAGGTCTAATGCGTCTGCACGCTGTTTTATTCGATATGGACGGAACGCTACTCGATACCGCGCCCGATTTTATTGCTGTCGCCCAGGCCATGCGATTCGCCCGCGGCCTTGATCGTGTTCCAGATCAGCAGGTTCGTGACGTCGTCTCTGGAGGAGCCCGAGCGATGGTGCTCAGTGCTTTCGATATCGACCCGCTATCAGACGAGTTCGAAACCCTACGCCTGGAGTTTCTGGACCGCTATCAAGACCATTGCGCGGTTGAAAGCCAGCTCTATGACGGCATGGCGGAACTGCTGGCCGATATCGAGCGGGCGGGCCTGCTATGGGGCGTCGTGACTAACAAGCCGTTGCGTTTCGCCGAGCCAATCATGCAACAGTTGGGCCTGGCATCCCGCTCCGCAGTGCTGGTCTGTCCCGATCATGTCAGCAGAAGTAAACCAGATCCGGAGCCGATGCTGCTGGCATGCAGCCAACTGGGTCTCGACCCACTGACGGTTCTGTTCGTGGGTGACGACCTGCGCGACATCGAATCGGGACGTGCAGCTGGCAGCCGAACGGCTGCGGTACGCTATGGATATATTCACCCCGAAGACAACCCGGACACCTGGGGCGCGGACGTGGTCGTCGATCACCCGCTCGAACTGCGTGCCGTGTTGGCTAATGCGCTTGGCAGCAGCTGACTGCCCATACCTCCCTTTTTTGTTAACAACCGCTGGGTAATCGCCCTAGTTCTGAATAAATGAGGCTTTAGATGTTCGAGTACTCAGCCCGCCCCGACCTGCTAAAGGATCGGATCATCGTAGTGACCGGCGCTGGTCGCGGAATTGGCGAAGCCGTAGCAAAAGCCTACGCAGCCCATGGGGCTACCGTTCTGCTGTTGGGCAAGAATGAAGAAAACCTCAACAGGGTCTACGACGAGATCGAGGCCGCCGGCTGGCCGCAACCAGCCGTAATACCGTTCAATTTGGAAACCGCGCTGCCGCATCAATACGACGAGCTCGCAGCAACGGTCGAGCGTGAATTCGGACGGCTGGACGGCCTGTTACACAATGCAGGAATTGTCGGCCCGCGCACGCCGATCGAACAACTGTCCGGCGAAAACTTCATGCGAGTGATGCAGGTGAATGTCAACGCTGCCTTTATGCTCACCAGCACGCTGCTACCTCTGCTCAAATTGTCGACTGATGCTTCGGTGATATTCACGTCGAGCGGCGTTGGACGAAAAGGCCGAGCCTACTGGGGCGGCTATGCAGTATCGAAGTTCGCCACGGAAGGGCTTATGCAAGTATTGGCGGACGAGCTCGACGGTGTAAGTTCCGTGCGTAGCAATAGCATCAACCCAGGCGCGACCCGCACGGATATGCGTGCAAAGGCCTATCCGGGCGAAAACCCGGTCGTAAATCCGCTACCGCAGGACATCCTGCCGGTTTACCTGTATCTCATGGGAGCGGATAGTATTGGCGTAAATGGACAGGCACTAGACGCCCAGTAACCCAAACAACAACAAAACGAAAAAGGGCGAGGCCACCACCGGCCTCGCCCTTTTCTATGCATTACGCTTTGGTCATCATGGACGCTTGGAGCGATCGCCACGACCGAAGCCAGGGCGTTGTCCCTCGCTGGTCGGCGGGCCACTGCGCTTGGTCGACGATGGCTTGCCGCCTACACGCCCAGGACGTTTACCAGGGCCTGCAGCGTTCGGTCGCTCCGCCACTGGCGTACCGCGGCTTGGCTTGCTGCGCTCGTCGGAATCACGCGGCTTGCGTGCCGGCTGATCGCCGCGGGCACCGCGGCCCTTGCCGCCATCACTGGACACATCAGCATCATGGGCCGAGCGAAGCACCCTAGGGCGACGGTCGCCGCGTCCGATGGGCTTGGCCACCTTGCGCTGCATACGATCAAGTTTGTCCTTGGCCTTTGCCTTCATCCCCGGCAGAGCCATCGGCTTGAGGCCGACCTCCTCGCTGAGAATGTCGACTTCGCTTTGGGACATCTCGCGCCAGCGCCCCATCGGTAGATCGGATGTCATGAATACCGGGCCGAACCGCACGCGTTTCAGACGGCTGACTACCAACCCCTGGGATTCCCAGAGACGGCGAACCTCACGGTTACGGCCTTCCATCACCACGCAGTGGTACCAATGGTTAAAGCCTTCCCCCCCAGGTGCTTCCTGAATATCGGTAAAGCGCGCTGGACCGTCTTCGAGCATAACGCCGGTCTTCAGACGCTCAATCATTTCGTCATCAACCTCACCACGTACCCGCACCGCATACTCCCGATCCATCTCGTACGAAGGATGCATCAGGCGATTGGCCAGCTCGCCATCCGTGGTGAACAGCAGCAGACCGGTGGTATTGATATCGAGCCGTCCGATATTGATCCAACGACCTTCCTTCGGACGAGGCAGGCGATCGAATACAGTCGGGCGGCCTTCGGGATCGTCACGGGTACAAATCTCGCCATCGGGCTTGTTGTAGATCAGCACGCGGCGGACCACTTCAGCGGCTTCTTCTCGTTTGAGTAGGCGCCCATCAACTGCAATGGCGTCATGCAGATCGACACGCTGGCCGAGAGTCGCGATGGCACCGTTGACCTTGACCCGGCCAGCGGCAATCCAATTTTCCACATCGCGCCGCGAAGCCAGGCCGATGCGGGCAAGGACCTTCTGCAGCTTTTCGCCGTGGGCAATATGAGGGGTTGAATCTTCGTGTTCGGTCATCTGGGCACCTCCCGGTGTGGCAGTTCCGATAGAAAGGTCGCGCACTATACGCGTAACGGGTCAGTGAAGCACTAGAGAGGTTAGCAGCCCAGACAAGCCTCGCGCGGCCAGCTTCCACGCGCGGCGATGTCTGCTTTTCTCAGGCTTTGTCCAGCGCAGCCAGAGCTTCCGCTGTGGCCTGCTGAATGCTTGCCCAGTCGTTGTTCTTCAGTGCAGCGGCATCAATCATCCAGGTACCGCCAACGCACATTACGTTGGGGAGCGCCAGGTACTGCGATGCGTTAGCGGCACTGACTCCTCCGGTTGGGCAAAAGCGCACATCAGCGAAAGGTCCGCCGAGCGCCTTGATCGCAGCGACGCCACCACACACCTCGGCCGGGAACAGCTTGAAGCGGCGATAACCGAGCGCATAGCCGCGCATGATGTCCGATGCGTTGCTAATGCCGGCCAGCAGCGGCACCGAACAGTTCACCCCGGCTTGTAGCAGCTCATCCGTGGAACCGGGCGAGACGATGAACTGGGCTCCAGCCGCCTCGACCTCATCCATCATGCGCTTGTCGAGCACCGTCCCGGCGCCTACACAGAGCTCGGGTCGCTCTTGGCGCAAACGCCGGATGGCGGTGAGCCCGTGCTTCGAGCGCAGGGTAATCTCCAGCGCCTTCAGCCCGCCTGCAGCAAGGGCGTCGGCCAACGGCAGGATCTGATCCTCGCTGCCGATGGTGATTACCGGAAGGATGCGGGCTTCGGTACAGATCTTCTCGATCAGCGCGTTTTTCTGGTCCATAGTCATGGAAAAGTCCTCGGGCCTTACGGGCACCAGTAGATCTCTAAAGGGGAATGCAGGAATGCGCGGATCGGCATCTGCAAGGTTTCGAGCCGCATGGCCTGACGCAACGTCTCGAGCTTGGACGACCCCTGGATCGCCAGACACTGGACCCGGGCAGACGCCAATAGCGAATAGGTCATGGTGATGCGCTGCTCCGGGCTGGTAGGCGCCAGCATTGGCAGGCAATGGTCGGTTCCGTCGACATCGAGCCCCTGCGCAAGCAGCGGGCTATTTGGAAACAACGAGGCGGTATGACCGTCGTTGCCCATGCCGAGCACCAGTACGTCGATAGGCTGCTTGAAGCTTTCCAACCTGTCACCTGCCAACTTAGCCGCCTGCTCCAGCGTATCGGCCGGCTGATAAAGGCCGAGCAGTTGCGCGTCGGCGGCCTCGTTCTGCAGCAAGTGGCGACGCAGTAAGCCTTCGTTGCTATCTGGATCGGCTACGTCGACCCAGCGCTCATCCGCGAGACTGACCTGCACCTTCGCCCAGTCCAGCTCACGGGTCGAGAGCGCCTCAAGGAACGCGGTAGGGCTGCGTCCACCCGACACCACCAGACTGGCGCTGCCATGGGAATTCACGGCGTAATCCAGCGCTTTCGCGACCCGCTCGGCCAGCGCCTGTGCCAGCTGTTCAGGACCGGCAAGGCTATGCGCGACTACATCCGACGGTAGCTCCAGCTCAGAGATCGCCATACCAGGACCTCCCATCACGCGTGATCAAGGCAATGGATGCGACGGGGCCCCAGGATCCGGCTGGGTAAGCCTTCGGCGCATCACCAATACGTGACCAGCCATCGATCAGCTGATCGCACCATTTCCAGGCGTATTCGATCTCGTCCTTACGCACGAACAGGTTCTGATTACCTTGCATGACCTCAAGCAGCAAACGCTCATAGGCATCAGGAATGCGCGAGCTCTTATAGGTCTCGGAGAAGTTCAGTTGCAAAGGGCCGCTGCGAAGATGCATGCCTTTATCGAGCCCCTGCTCCTTCGTCATCACTTGCAGCGAGATGCCCTCGTCCGGCTGCAGACGAATAATCAGCCGGTTGCTGATCAACGAACGCTGTTCCGGGGCAAAGATATAAAACGGCGGCTCCTTGAAATGGATAACGATCTGCGAAACCTTTTCGCCCATGCGCTTGCCGGTCCGCAGATAGAAAGGCACACCAGACCAGCGCCAATTACAGATATCGGCGCGCAGCGCGACAAAGGTCTCCGTGCTGCTTTCGGCGTTGGAGTTTTCTTCCTCCAGATAACCAGGAACCGCCTTGCCCGCGACCGAACCGGCGACGTACTGGCCGCGCACTACTTGCTTGCCGAGTCGCTCCGGTGTGATCGGCGCCAACGCCTTGAGTACTTTGACCTTCTCATCGCGGATACTGTCGGCCGTGAGATCGCTTGGCGGGTCCATCGCGATCAGGCACAGCAGCTGAAGCAGGTGATTCTGGATCATGTCGCGCAGCTGTCCGGCCTGGTCGAAATAGCCCCATCGCCCTTCGATGCCAACGGTCTCCGCGACGGTGATCTCCACATGGGAGATGTGATGCTGATTCCACTGCGTCTCGAACAGGCTGTTAGCAAAGCGCAGCGCGATCAGGTTCTGCACTGTCTCCTTGCCAAGATAGTGGTCGATCCGGTAAATGCGCGTCTCGGGAAAATATTGCGCCACCGCATCGTTGACTACCCGCGAAGACTCAAGGTCGTGACCGATCGGCTTTTCCAGCACGACGCGCGTCTGCTCGGCCAATCCGGCCGCTGCGAGGTGCTCACAGATCGATCCGTAAACCGACGCAGGCGTGGCGAAATAGGCGATCAGCGGCATGTCTGGGGAGACCATTTGCGCCAGCGCTGCATAATCCTCAGCGTTGCGGAAATCGATGGTCAGGTACTGCAGCCGCGCCTGAAACCGGGTTAGTGCTGTTTCGTCCAACTGCGCCGCCGGAACATAGCGACGCAAGGCTTGGTCGATTCGCTCGAGATGAGTCGACGGCTCACCTTGGTCGCGTGAGAGCGCCAGGATGCGTGTATCGCTATTGAGCAGTCCCGCACGCTCGAGCTGGTAAAGTGCCGGAAACAGCTTGCGCAGCGCCAGATCGCCCAAGGCGCCGAACAAAGCAAAGTTGGTCGCGTCAACAGTAATAGCAGGCATGATTTTTATATTAACCAAATTAAGCTGCGTGACAGGTTTATCTGCGCAGTTTAAGCACAAAATGTTGTTATTAAAACAACATCAAACGATTTTTTCGCACATCGAGTTCGCTATTATCAGCGGCACGGGCGCGAGCCCTTGAAGGAAGAGACATGGATCGCATGAAAAATCTCTTGGAACAGATAAAAAATAGGCTCGATGAGCTGAACAAGGCGGAGCGAAAGGTTGCCGAAGTGATCCTGCGCGATCCCCAGGAAGCGACCCGCTACAGCATTGCAGCGCTGGCGCAGGCGGCAAAGGTCAGCGAACCAACGGTAAATCGTTTCTGCCGATCGTTTGGTGCAGCAGGCTATCCGGCGCTGAAGCTTCAGTTGGCGCAAAGTCTGGCCAGCGGTGCCGCTTACGTCAGCCGCGCGGTCGAAGCAAATGACGGGCCTGAGGCATATACGAGAAAAATCTTCGGCAGCGCCATCGCGTCCCTCGACAGCGCCTGCCGCGCAATCGATCCACTGGTGGTGAGCCATGCGGTGGACCTGATGATTCAGGCCCGCCAGATTCATTTCTTCGGACTGGGCGCATCGGCATCCGTGGCACTGGATGCTCAGCACAAGTTTTTCCGATTCAACCTGCCAGTGACCGCGCATGTGGATGTATTGATGCAGCGAATGCTCGCATCGGTGGCCCATACCGGTGACCTGTTCGTGATCATTTCATACACCGGTCGGACCCGAGAATTGGTGGAAGCAGCGACGATTGCCCGTGACAACGGTGCTTCCGTACTGGGGCTGACCGCAGCGGATTCACCACTCGCCAGGGTCTGCACGCTGAGCCTGGATATTCCGCTGCCGGAAGATACCGACATATATATGCCGATGACCTCGCGAATCATCCAATTAACGGTACTCGACGCATTGGCCGCTGGCGTGACGCTGCGGCGCGGCGTCGATTTTCAACCGCATTTGCGCAAGATAAAGGAAAGTCTGATGGCGACCCGCTATCCGACCGAGGACAGCTGATCACTTCTTTTTCTTTTTTGCCTTGCCCAACGCCTTGAGCCGGCTGGCGGCCACTTCGTTGACCGCCTTGCGTTCCTTGTTCTTCATACCCTTCCAGGCTTTCATCTCGTCCCTGCTCCGACCGCAGCCGATGCAGATATCGTCTTTGAGTTTGCAAACGCTGACGCATGGATTCTTCGCCTTATCGCCCAAAAACCACCTCCGGTTTAGCTGGGGCCCTACCGCTTACCGCTCAGTAGAGGCCCCCGCTGTCTGGAGGTTCTAACGGAATTAGGCTATCGGCTCGATCAATCCCACCAGTATTCGACCTGCACACCGAAATTGGAGCCGTGCTGGGCATTATCGAACGCGCCGGTATCGGACAACGCGCTCCCGGCCGCCATCAGATTCGCCGCTTCCTGCGCGGCGTCGTTCCACTGAGCGTAGGTGTAGTACAGGCGGAATTCCGGGCGAGCCCAAAAATCCGGCCCCGCCGGCGACCAGGTCGGTGCAACGGTAAATTTGGTCAGTTTGCGCGTGCCCTCCGGCGCATCGATCTGATCATGACCGACCTCTGCAACCAGCTTGAATTGCTCAGTCAACGCATAAACTGGACGGACGCCAACGGAAATCCAGTCCTGATCTCCGCCATCCTGACGCTTGTCCTTCTGATAGACCGCCTGGAACTGGCCACCGAAACGCGGCGTGACCTGCCAATCAAAGTATTCCACCACTCGCCAGCTCTTGGCGCTGCTGTCTAACGTGACGTCACCGGTATAGCCAAGCCCGGTACCCGGACCCTCGCCGTATTGCAGGGCGAAAGTGTTGCTGCCACCAAGAAAGCCGATTTGTTTGTGCTGAGCAGTAACCGACCAGCCGCTGTTGGCATCATCGCGGTCCGGTTCGTCGATATAACTGACACCGAACTCAAGCTCTCCGCCAGGGTTACTGTCGAAGCCACCAACGTTGAAGTCGTGACGATTGATGTAATTTTCTTGGAACACGTTGTCCTTGCGGGAAAAGGCGTAGCTGTATTTCAAGCCGCCAATTTCCATATCTTCGATACCGGCACCGGTTGCGCTCTGGTTCCAGTAGTAAAAGTCAGAAATATGAATGTCGTTCCGCTTGTAGAAGCGCCGCCCTGCCCAAAACGAGCCGTTATTCAGCGCCGGCACCTTGCTCCACTCAGCGTAGGCCTGAACTAACCGGGCCCAGCCATGATCACCGGTGAATTTAGGCGTGTGATCGTATTCGTTGTACAGCGCAGCCATGCCCTCGACACTTAGCACCGAACCGTCGTCGAGCGTGAACAGGTCCTGCCGCAAACCCAACTCCGCATACTGTTCGCACTCGTTGCCCAGTCGGAACTTGGACGGTGCGCCTGGCAGCTGAAAACAGGCTTGCGATTCGCTAGCGCTCGATTCGCCGATACCGCTTCGTACATAGCCGTTGAAGTCCAGTGCCTGCGCAGCAAACGGCATGGCGAGACTGGCCAGCGACACCGCAAGGCCCAGGCGTGTGGTTTTTTTCATATCCGCTCCAATTAGCTCTTATTGTTGTTACTGCCGTTGGATCGAGCCGGGATAGGCTCTCCTTCCGATCCGCAAGCCCGCATCATGCGTGCTACGGTTCGACTTTTACGGCCCTAGGGCACTCGCCTCGGGCCGCTGAAAAACCAGGACCATCAATAACATTCAGACAGGTTCTACGCCGGTACGCTGATATCCCGCGACCAAGCTTTTTTCCCACACCGAATCGATGACCGCATTCAGCGGGCAACCAGCCGCGTAACCGTTCCGTTGCGGCCCGTCGAGCCATTGCCGGGCGCTACGCCCAACCGCTCGCCGGTCTGGGCATCGAACAGCAGCACCTTGTCGGGCTCGAACTGCAACGTCAGGCTTTCGCCCGGGCTTGGCGCAACGTCCGGTGCCAGGCGACAGCAAACCTTGGTCTGATTGAGGCTGACAAAAATCATCGTATCCGGGCCGGTCGGCTCAATGACCTGCACTTCGGCTCGCAACGATGGCAGGCTGCTCTGCGCACCGATGCTGATTTGCTCGGGCCGAATCCCGAGCAGCACTTCGCGCCCTTCCAGCGAGTCGGCATCGACCAGGTTCAGCGGCAGCTCGCAGCGATCCTGACCGCTCTCAAGCAGTGCTCGCCAGCCACCAGCATCACGGCTCAGGCGCAGCGGGATGAAGTTCATCGGCGGGGACCCGATAAAGCTTGCGACGAACAAATTGGCCGGGCTGTTGTAGATCTCTTTCGGCGTGCCGAACTGCTGGACGATGCCATCCTTCATCACCGCTACCTTGTCGCCAAGCGTCATCGCCTCGATCTGGTCATGGGTGACATACACCGTGGTGGTCTTCAGGCGCTGGTGCATCAGCTTGATCTCGGTACGCATCTCCACACGCAACTTTGCATCAAGGTTCGACAGCGGTTCATCGAACAGATAGATCTTCGGGCGCCGCGCAAGGGCACGCCCCATCGCCACGCGCTGCTGCTGGCCTCCTGACAACTGCGAGGGCTTTCGTCCAAGCAGGTGTTCGATCTGCAGCAGCTTGGCCACTCTCGATACTTCTTCCTCAATCTTCACCGCCGGGACCTTGCGCATCTTCAGGCCGAAGGCGATGTTTTCCTGCACGGTCATGGTCGGGTACAGCGCGTAGGACTGAAACACCATCGCGATGTCGCGATCCTTCGGGCTGGCGGAACTGATGTCAGCGCCGTCGACTCGAATTTCGCCGCCGGTGATGTCCTCCAGACCGGCAATGCAGTTCATCAACGTGGATTTTCCGCAGCCGGACGGACCGACGAGGATCAGAAATTCACCGTCGTCAATTTTCAGATCAATGTCTTTCAGCGTGTCGTGGGCGCTTCCGGGATAGCTCTTGCGGACATTGCAGAGTTCAAGTGCAGCCATGGTCGTTCTCCTAACCCTTGACCGCGCCGGCCGTAAGCCCGCGCAGGAAATACTTGCCGGCGAGGATGTACACCACCAGCGTTGGCAGCCCCGCGATCATCGCGGCAGCCATATCGACGTTGTATTCCTTGGCGCCCGTGCTGGTGTTGACCAGGTTGTTCAGCGCCACAGTGATGGGCTGGGCGTCGCCACTGGCGAACACCACACCGAAGAGGAAGTCATTCCAGATCTGGGTGAACTGCCAAATCAGGCAGACCATGATGATCGGTGTCGACATGGGCAGCAGGATTCGCCCGAAGATAGTGAAGAAACCTGCACCGTCCAGGCGCGCTGCACGGACCAGCGCATTTGGCACGCTCACGTAGTAGTTGCGGAAGAACAACGTGGTGAAGGCGATGCCGTAGACCACATGCACCAGCACCAAGCCGGCCGTGGTGTTGGCCAGACCGAACTTGCCGAGGGTGAACGACGCTGGCAGCAACACGGTCTGGAACGGCAGGAAGCAGCCGAACAGCAGCAGTCCGAAGAACAACTGCGAGCCGCGGAAGCGCCACATCGACAACACGTAGCCATTCAGTGCGCCGATTGCCGTCGAGATCAGCACGGCAGGTACGGCGATTTTCACCGAGTTCCAGAAGAAGCCGTCGACCACGCCCCAGGCCTTGACCCAGCCGATCACGGTGAACACCTCGGGCCAGGACAACAGGTTGCCAGTGCGGATATCGTCGGGGGTCTTGAAGCTGGTCAGCAGCATCACCACCAGCGGCACCAGATACAACGCGACCGCCAGCAGCAACGTGGCATGGATGGCCAGCCGGCTCGGGCTGAATGCTCTATTCATGGCGCTTGCCCCGCAGTTCCGAGTAGAGGTACGGCACCAGAATCGCCAGGATCGCGCCCAGCATCATCATCGCGCTGGCCGAGCCGATGCCCATCTGGCCACGGCTGAACGTGAAGTTGTACATGAACATCGCAGGCAGGTCGGAGGCGTAACCGGGCCCTCCCCCGGTCATAGCCGCCACCAGATCGAAACTCTTGATCGCAATGTGCGCGAGGATCATCACCGCGCTGAAGAACACCGGTCGAAGGCTCGGCAGGATGATGCGCATGTAAATACTCGGCAGGCTGGCGCCGTCGATCTGCGCAGCACGCACGATGGATTGGTCGACACCGCGCAGGCCAGCGAGAAAGAGCGCCATGACGAAGCCGGAGGCTTGCCACACCGCCGCGATCACAAGGCAATAAACGACACGGTCCGGGTCGACCAGCCAGTCAAAGCGAAAACCTTCCCAGCCCCAGTCACGCAGCATCTTGTCGATGCCAAGGCCAGGGTTGAGCAGCCACTGCCACGCGGTCCCGGTGACGATCATCGACAGTGCCATCGGGTACAGGTAGACGGTACGAATGAAGCCTTCACGGCGAATGCGCTGATCCAGCAGCACCGCGAGAAACACGCCGATCACCAGACTGATGCCGATAAACAGGCCGCCAAACACCAGCAGGTTTTGGCTCGCTACCCACCAGCGGTCGTTCTCCATCAGGCGGGCGTATTGTTGCAAGCCGACCCACTTGTAGCTGGGCATAAAGCTGGAGTTGGTGAAGGACAGCACCAGCGTCCAGAGGATGTAGCCATAGAAGCCGACCAAGACCACCAACATGGTCGGCGCCACCACCAATTTAGGAAGCCAGCGCTGCAGCGCATCCAAGGGTGAGGCCTTGGGGAATACCATCGTGACACTCATCGGGCGTTACCAGTCAGAGATGTGAAATCCGGGCCGAACGTCCCCTCCGGCAGAACTGAAGTACTGCCGCGGGGCATTGCCGAAGGAGACGGGCCGGGTGCCGGCCCGCGTCAACCTATTGTGCGGATTTGATCGCTGCGTAGAGTTGAGCGCCAGCCTTGCTTGGGTCTGCGTTCTTCTCGCTCATGAAGTTGGTCACCACATCGAAGATGGCGCCCTGTACCGCCAGGTTGGTGGCCATGCTGTGCGCCATGCTCGGCTCCAGTTGGCCATTCTTGTCGGCCTCCTTGAAGTCTTCCATCGACGCTTGGGCGCAGCTGTCGAACTTGCTCATGTCCAGGTCGGAGCGCACCGGAATCGAACCCTTGTTCTGGTTGAACACATACTGGAATTCGGGCTCCAGGGCGATCCTGGCCAAGGCATGCTGCGCCGCGATGTCGCCTTCGTCCTTGAGCTTGAACATGGCGATGGAATCGATGTTGTAGGTGTAGCTGCCAGCAGTGCCGGGCATCGGAACGCACTTGTAATCTTTGCCTGCCACTTTGCCGGCGGCGGTCCATTCGCTCTTCGCCCAGTCACCCATGATCTGCATTCCCGCCTTGCCGTTAATTACTTCGGCGGTGGCGAGGTTCCAGTCACGGCCGGCACGGTTGTCGTCCATGTAGCTCTCGAGTTTCTTCAGCGCGGTAAACACTTCCGTCATCTGCGGACTGGTGAGGGTCGCCTCATCATGCTCTACGAATGCTTTGTGAAAGCCGTCGCCCCCCATGATGCCCAGCACGAGGCCTTCGAAGACGGTACTGTCCTGCCAAGGCTGACCACCGTGGGCCAACGGTACGAAGCCCGCCGCCTTGAGCTTGTCGCCAGCGGCATAGAGTTCTTCCAGGGTGGTGGGTACCTTCTCGACACCGGCCTTCTCAAATACTTTCGGGTTGATCCACAACCAGTTGACGCGGTGAATATTCACCGGCACCGCCACGTAGTGGCCATCGTATTTCATGGTGTCGGATACGGTCTTCGATAGCAGGTCATCCCAGTTGTTGGCCTCGGCCACTTCATCGAGCGGGCTCAACAGGTCCAAAGCGCCCCATTCCTGCAAGTCAGGGCCCTTGATCTGCGCCGCGCCCGGTGGATTACCGGATACCACGCGGGTCTTCAGTACGGTCATGGCCGCAGAACCCGCGCCCCCAGCGACGGCGCTGTCCTTCCAGGTGAAACCGGCCTTGTCGACCAGATCGCGCAGCACGTTCACCGCGGCGGCTTCGCCACCGGACGTCCACCAGTGGACGACTTCGACAGTGCCCTTGGAGTCAGCTGCCAACGCAGAGAGAGGAAATAAAGAGGCAAGAGAAACAACAGTGGCGAGGCGAGTGATCGCGTTCATTTGAATACCTTTTCTTGTTGTTATGCATACAAGCCTAATGCTTGAGCTGCATTGGATTCTAAGTCGGGTGGATACCTGCAGACGTAACGAAGGGATGCGCATGTGTCACCGCTTCGTTACACAGCCGTCAGGGCTGTCGCCAGACTCGGTGTCAGAGGCAGGCGCGGCAAAAGCACGGCCTGGTAGGCGTGATAGAGATCGGGTTTGCCCGGCCAGATGCTGCTTGCCGGCTGGTTGTCACTGTCGAGTTCATGATGCCAGCTACCGCTCTGAAGATCGATGAGATGACTCGCGGAGAACTCCCAGATGCGCCGGTACCAATCCTCATAAACCTGCTCTCCCGTTCGCCTGAGCAGTGCCGCAGCCGCTGCACTGGCTTCGGCATGGACCCAGTGCAAGCGCGCACGGACTACCGGCCGGCTCGCCCAGTCGAGGGTGTAAACCAGGCCAGGGGCTCCGTCCGCCTGCCAGGCGTCGCGGCTGGCACTGGCGAACAGCCCGCAAGCGTCTTGGAGCAACCATCCTGGCGCGGCGAGCCCGGCATGCTGCAACGCTGCTTCGAGGTGCAGCAGCAGACGCGCCCACTCGAAGCTATGGCCCGGCGTGCTGCCGTAGGGGCGAAATGGGTCGGCGCGGTTGTCGTCGTTGTAATCGGGCAACGCCTTCCAGTCGCAGTCGAAATGTTCAACCACCACATGCCCGCGTGCCGCCGCATGTTCATGGATCAAACGCTCAGCGATGCGCAGAGCACGTTGCAGCCACACCGTGTCGCCGGTGGCATCGGCCAGGGCGAGAAATGCCTCAGTGCCGTGCATATTACTGTTGGCACCCCGGTACGCCTCCTCCTGCTTCCAGTCGCGGCTCAGGCTTTCACGCAAAGCGCCCTCCTCTTCGCTCCAGAAGTGCGTCTCGAGGACAGCTATCGCGTCGTCCAGCAGCGCCGGAGCCGCAGGCCGGTCCGCAACCGCCGCAGAACTGGCTGCCAAAGCGACGAACGCATGCAAGTAAGCCGTCTTTTCACCCTTGCCCGTTGCGTTGGCGAACCAGCCGCCGTATTCGGCATCGCGCAAGGCGCCTTGCAGCGCAGCGACGCCGTGGTCGACCAGCTCGGCGTGTCCGGGGACACCTTGGATATGTGCCAAGGCGAAACAATGGGTCATGCGTGTGGTGTGGATCAACTCAGCGCAGGCCTGCGCCTGGAGTTGCCCGTTCGCAGCGAGCGCGGCGAACCCCTGGTCCACTCGCGAAGCCCGGGCAAACTGCAGCAGGCGCATGCCTTCGCCAGCCAGCCAAGCCAGATGAGCGGGCTTCTGCAGCCAGCTGTCGGGGTTCAATGCAGGTGTTGTCATTGTTCTTGTTCCATGCGGCGGGTATCTCGTCGCCGATTCCACCAACGCCATGAGCGGGCAGCGTGGCGACAGTGAGCACCAGAATGAGTTCGGGCGGTTCAAAGGCAGAAGCGTGATGCGCAGGTGATTTGCGTGTCGCTGGGCCGGTTGTGATCAAGCGTACCGTTGCCGGAGTCTAGCGGCCGCCCGGATCGCGTCAGGTAACGAAAGCGCCCGCTTTTGTCACGGTCCTGTGACATTCACTCAGGCTTGCGGGGCAGGCACAAGGTCACACGCAGCCCACCCTCTTGCAGGTTGCACAGACTGATCTCGCCACCATGGCTGTGGGCAATATTGCGTGCGATCCCGAGCCCAAGACCGTAGCCAGGTTGCTTGGCCGCCAAGCGGAAGTTCGGCTCGAACACCTGCTTCAGCCACGTTTCCGGCACGCCTGGGCCTTCATCGTCAACGTGCAGGACAAAAATGTCTTTATCGTCTTCGATCAACAGATGTGCCCGCTCGCCATATTTCAACGCGTTGTCCAGTAGATTGCCGATGCAGCGTTTGAGCGCCAGTGGCTTGCCGGCATACGGCGCGAGCGCTCTGCCTTTCACCGTGACGCGACCGTTACCAGAGGGCGCCAGATACGGTTCGGTGACGCAATCAAGCAGAAGGTTGAGGTCTAGTGGCTCAATATTCTCGTGAATGTCGGTGTCTTTGACGCACTGCAGGGCTCCCTTGACCAGCAACTCCAATTCATCGAGGTCACGGCTGAATTTGCGCTGCAACGTTTCGTCCTCCAGCAGCTCCACCCGCAACCGCAGCCGCGTGATCGGCGTGCGCAAATCATGGGAGATTGCGCTGAACAACTGGCTACGCTCGGTCAAATAGCGACCGATGCGTTCACGCATGCTGTTGAATGCGCGACTGACCTCGACCACCTCGCTACCGCCCGCCTCTGGAAACAATTCCACCTCGCTACCCAGCGACATTTCTCGCGCCGCGCGCGCCAATTGCTTGAGTGGGCGACTCTGCCAGTGAACGAGGATGCCGATGAACAACAACAGAAAGCTGGTGGTGAGGAAGATGAACCAGAGTTGCTGATTGGGGATCCCTTGATCCTCGAGACTGACGTAGGGCGCCGGCATCAGCGAAGCAAGATAGAGCCACTCGCCTGGGGCGATTTGGATCTGCGTCACCAGCACGGGTGGATTCAGCGGTTCCAGGCTCAGCGCGTAATGCGCCCAAGAGCGCGGCAGTTCATCGAGTTTCAGCCCGCCGTTGAAAATCCGCAGGTCGTCGGGACTGACGAAGCGCACCGATATATCGACATTCTTGCCAAGGCGATCACGCAGCACCTCGTCAACTTCCGCCAGCACCGCCTGCTTGCGCTCGGTTGGAGGAAGGATCTGCATTTCCAGGGGTTTGTCGTTCAGCGACACGAAAAAGCGCGTGCCACCCATGCTGCGCAGCTGATCGAGCACCAGCGGCCGATAGCCCAGCGGTAAGGATCGGAAGTAGCTGACGCTGGCGGACATCGAATGCGCCAGGCTACGAGCACTGGTCAACAATCCCTCCATCTGGCTTGCACGCAGCTGCGACACCCAGATGAAACTCGACAAGGCCTGCGCCAGCAGCACGACCAGCAAAGTCAAAGACAACATCCGGCCGAGCAGCGAGCGCGGCACGGGCAGCCAACGGCGCTTAACCGATCGTGTCATGGTGCGGCGAGACCTGGGCAGCGAGCAGATAACCGCTGCCACGCACGGTACGGATCAACCGCGGGCACTTGCCGGTGTCCCGCAGCCGCTGTCGCAAACGACTGACAGCCATGTCGACGATGCGCTCGAGCGGCATAACCTCGCGGCCACGGGTGGCGTTGCCAATGGTGTCGCGATCGAGGATCTGTTGCGGATGATCAAGAAACAGTTTGAGCAGGGCGAAGTCGGCGCCGGACAGCAGCACTTCCTCGCCGTCCTGGTGGAACAACCGGTGGCTGACCATGTCCAGGCGCCACTCGTCGAATGCGAGCACATCGCTGCCGCGCTCCTGCCCAAAGTTCACCCGACGCAGCAGCGCCTTGATCCGCGCCAGCAACTCACGTGGGCTGAACGGTTTGCCCAGGTAATCGTCTGCGCCAAGCTCCAGACCGATGACGCGATCCGCCTCGTCCGAGCTGGCGGTGAGCATGATGATCGGCATCTGTGCCAGGCGCTGATGGCCTCGCACCCAACGACAAAGACTAAAGCCATCCTCGTCAGGCAGCATCACATCGAGGATTACCAGGTCCGCCGGGTCGCAGGCCATAGCCTCGCGAAACTGCGCACCATCAGCAACGGTGCGCACCTGAAAGCCGGATCGGCTGAGGTAGGTTTCTAGCAGTTCGCGGATTTCCTGATCGTCGTCGACCAGCAGAATCGATCTTCCAGCCTGGCTCACCTGGCGTCCTTTCTCTTGTTTTAAGTGTTTCGAAGCGGATCAGTGCCCTCTGGACGTTCCCTCCAGCAATTGCTGCAGCGCAACGCCCGCGCCTTCCAGCCCAGGGTACTCGGCTGTCACCACCCAGACCGGAACCTTGTCAAAATACCGGCTCATCCCGCCCTTGTCGCGGAAACTCTGGCGAAATCCGCTACGCATGAAGAACTCGACGAAGCGCGGCACTATCCCCCCAGCAATGTAGACGCCGCCTTGCGCGCCTGTGGTCAGCACGTTGTCGCCAGCAGTCCGACCGAGCCAGACGCAGAATTGTTCCAATACCGCAGCCGCGTATGGATCGCCCGCCAACGCTGCCGAGGTCACTTCAGCCGGCGTGGTCAGTTTCAACGGCTCGCCATCCAACGCGCAACTGGTTCGATAGAGCTCCAACAGCCCACCGCCGCTAAGGATCGCTTCGGCGTTTACATGTCCAAATTTATCGTGCAACCGCGCCCACAATGCCGCCTCGCGCGCCGTCCCGATCGGCAGACAGATATGCCCGCCCTCGCCCGGCAGGGCTCGCCAGCCGCCGTCTCGCAACGGCAGCAGCGTAGCGACTCCCAGTCCGGTTCCAGGCCCGATGACCAAGCGCGCGCGACCGGCCTCGGACTGCCCCTCACAGATCTCGATCAATTCGCCGTCGCGCAGGCGCGTCATGCCCAGAGCCATCGCGGTGAAGTCATTGATCAACAACAGATCGCTCAAGCCGAGGTCTTCGCAGAAGGCCTGGCGGCTCAGACGCCAGTGATTGTTGGTGAAGGTGAACTCATCGCCGGAAACCGGCCCGGCACAAGCGAGGCAAACGGCCTGCAACGCGTCGACGCCCTGTCCTATGTCTTGAAGATACGCCCGAATGGCATCTTCCGGACGCGGGTAATCAATCGTGGGCAACACCCGCACCGATTCGATCTGCTGCCCACGCCACAGCGCAAAACGTGCATTGGTCCCACCGATATCTCCAACCAGTGCCGTCACTTGAGCGCCTCCAGACCCTCGGTAAATACGCTCGCGCCCTGCTCGGCCGGACTGAACGCCGTACGCAGAAAGCCGAACAACTCGCGACCGCAACCGATGCCAAGATCACTCGGCGCTATCACTCGCTCGCGACGATCAAACTCGGCCTGATCAACCAGCACGCGCAATTCACCCGTTTCGCCGTCGACGCGGATGATGTCGCCGTCACGCACTCGGCACAGGGGGCCACCGTCGAGCGCCTCGGGGCTAACGTGAATCGCTGCCGGCACCTTGCCGGATGCGCCGGACATGCGTCCGTCAGTGACCAACGCTACCTTGTAGCCCCGGTCCTGCAACACGCCGAGGAACGGGGTCAGCTTGTGCAGTTCAGGCATGCCGTTGGCTTTGGGTCCTTGGAAACGCACCACCGCGACGAAATCTTTTTCCAACTCGCCGTTCTTGAAGGCCTGGGCCAACTCGCTCTGATCGGCGAAGACGCGCGCTGGCGCCTCGACCACGCGATGCTCTGGAGCGACGGCCGAAACCTTGGTCACGCCGCGGCCGAGATTACCTTCCAGCACGCGTAGTCCACCTTCCGGCGAAAACGCTCGCTCAACAGGACGCAGGATCGCCTCGTCGAGGCTGTTTGCCGGACCTTCTTTCCAAACCAGAGCATCACCTTCAAGGAACGGTTCCTGGGTATAGCGCCGCAGTCCTTGTCCCATGACCGTATAAACGTCCTCATGCAACAGGCCCGCATCGAGCAACGTACGAACCATGAACGGCACGCCACCGCAGGCGTGAAAATGGTTCACATCAGCCTGCCCATTCGGATAGACCTTCGCCAGGGTCGGCGTCACGGCGGAAATGTCCGCCATGTCCTGCCAGGTCAAGTGGATACCGGCGGCCTGGGCAAATGCCGGGATGTGCAAGGTGTGATTAGTCGACCCGCCTGTAGCGTTTAGCGCCACCACCGAATTGATGATCGACTTCTCGTCGACGATCTTGCACAGCGGTAGATAATTGCCGGACTGCGGCGTCAGGCGGGACACCTGGCGTGCGGCCTCGCGGGTCAACTCATCGCGCAGCGGCGTGTAAGGATTGACGAACGAGGAGCCCGGCAGGTGCAGCCCCATAATTTCCATCACCACTTGGTTGGTGTTCGCCGTGCCGTAGAAGGTGCACGTGCCGGGGCTGTGATACGAGAGCATTTCCGATTCCAGCAACTCCTCGCGGCTGGCCTTGCCTTCAGCGTAACGCTGACGAACCTCGGCTTTCTGCTTGTTCGGAATCCCTGATGGCATCGGCCCGCCTGGCACGAACACCGCCGGCAGATGACCGAAGCGCAAGGCACCGATCATCAAACCCGGAATGATCTTGTCGCAGATACCTAGATAGAGCGCCGCGTCGAACATGTTGTGTGACAGCGCGATGGCAGTCGCCATGGCGATCACCTCACGACTGGCCAGGCTCATTTCCATCCCCGCCTCGCCCTGGGTTACGCCGTCGCACATGGCCGGCACACCACCGGCGAACTGCCCGATCGAACCGACGTCACGCAACGCCTGTTTGATGATTTCCGGGAAGTGCTCGTACGGCTGGTGCGCCGACAACATGTCGTTGTAGGCCGAAACGATCGCCACGTTGGCCTCGTTCATCAGGCGCAGCTTCTGCTTATCGCTGGAAGAAGCGCAACCCGCCACACCGTGAGCGAAGTTGGCACATTGCAGCTTGCCACGCTGAGGCCCGTCGCTCGCCGCGGCGGCCATCTGTGCAAGGTAGCGCTGCCGCGTCGGCCGGCTGCGTTCGATCAAACGTTCGGTAACTTCTTGAATCCGCGGGTGCATGCCATCACTCCTGCTCTGAATCTGTAGTTTTACAAACAAAACGTCGTGTATTTGGGCTTGATTTCTATTTTGACAGGAATAATCTTGTAATTCCCACAACAAATTCCGCCCAGGATCTCTTCCCTATGACTATTCGCATCGCCATCAACGGCTTCGGCCGTATCGGACGCAATGTCCTCCGTGCCCTTTACAGCCAGAGCTATCGCGAACATCTGCAGGTCGTGGCGATCAACGACCTCGGCAGCTCAGCAATGAACGCCCATCTCTTGCAGTACGACAGCGTCCACGGCCATTTCGACGCAAAGATCGAAGTCGGCGCTGATCAGTTGGTAGTCAATGGCGATCCGATCGCCGTGACCGCGATTCGCAACCCGGCCGACCTGCCCTGGCGCCAGCACAAGGTCGATGTGGTATTCGAGTGTACTGGCCTGTTCACTTCTCGCGATAAGGCCAGCGCTCACTTGGAAGCCGGCGCCAGCAAGGTGATCATCTCCGCTCCAGCCTCCGGCGCCGACGCCGACGCCACCATCGTCTATGGCGTCAATCACGACATATTGCGCCAGTCACATCAGATCATTTCCAATGCGTCCTGCACGACCAACTGCCTGGCACCGGTCGCCCAGGTGCTGTCACGCCAATACGGCATCGAACATGGCCTGATGACCACCATTCACGCCTACACGAACGACCAGAACCTGTCCGACGTTTATCACAGCGATCCTTACCGCGCGCGTTCGGCCACGCAATCGATGATTCCAACCAAGACCGGTGCGGCCGAAGCCGTGGGTCTGGTTCTACCCGAACTGGCCGGCAAGCTAACCGGCATGGCGGTACGGGTCCCGGTAATCAACGTGTCGCTGGTCGATCTGACGTTGGAGCTGAGCCGTGAAACCAGCGCCGACGAGGTTAACGCGCTGATGCTGGACGCCAGCCAGGGCTCGCCCATACTGGCCTGTAACTCATTGCCGCTGGTTTCTTGCGACTTCAACCACAACCCGATGTCTTCGATATTCGACACCAACCACACCAAGGTTAGCGGACGGCTGCTGAAAGTGATGGCCTGGTATGACAACGAGTGGGGTTTCTCCAATCGCATGCTGGACACCTGCCGCGCCCTACACGAAGCGCCGTAACCAGCAATTCGGATCCAGCCCACCCACGCGAAACGCAAGGAAGACGATGAACCGCATCGATTTCGTTACCGCAACACTGCCGGCACGCAAGCGCATCGCCCTGGTCGCGCACGATCACTGCAAGGAGCGCTTGCTGGAGTGGGCGGACCGACACAAAGCACAGCTGGCGCAGCATGAACTGATCGCCACCGGCACCACCGGGCTGCTGCTTGGGCGGCGTCTGGCGCTGCCAGTGGAATGCATGATCAGTGGCCCGCTGGGTGGGGATCAGCAGATCGGCGCACGCATCGCCGAACAGCGCATAGACCTGTTGGTGTTCTTCTGGGATCCTTTCGAACCGCAGCCGCATGACCCGGACGTCAAGGCCCTGCTGCGAGTCGCGGCGGTGTGGAATATTCCGCTGGCGGCCAACGAGAGCAGTGCTGACTATCTGCTTTCGAGTCCGCTACTGGACCAGGCTCACTCGCTCCGAATCCCTGATTACAGCACGTACCTGGCGGGTCGGGAGACGGACAAACCCGGCGATCAATAATCGCGGCGATCTTCGTCGGGGACGCTTTCGCTTTGCGCCTCTGCCTCGTCGCGCAAATCTTCGAAGTCGGTCTTGAGCCCAGTTTCCATGCTGTCCAACTCTGCCAAGAGGCTGCGGAAACTGGTCTGCTCACGTGGCACCTCCGGTTCCAGTTCAAGGTCCGCGCGGGCCTGCAACGCCTCGGGCACCGGCGCTTCTTCTACGTCCACCGGCAAGGGTTCGGGTTCCATCTCACGCAGCACTGCCAACGGCGGCAACTCGTCCAGGTTCTTCAGGTTGAAGTGATCGAGAAACTGCTTGGTGGTCGCGAACATCGCTGGCCGGCCCGGTACGTCGCGATGGCCCACCACACGCACCCACTCGCGCTCGAGCAGGGTCTTGACGATCTGACTGTTGACCGCAACGCCACGAATGTCCTCGATCTCACCGCGAGTGATCGGCTGACGATAGGCGATCAGAACCAGGGTTTCCAATAGCGCACGCGAATAGCGCTGCGGCCGTTCTTCCCAGAGCCTGCCGACCCAGGGTGAAAAGCGCTCGCAGACCTGCAGGCGATAGCCACTGGCGACTTCCTTCAGCTCGAACGCTCGGCCCTTGCACGACTTGCCGAGCGCCTCCAGCGCCTTGCGCAACAAGGCTGGCGTGGGCCGCTCGGTTTCATCGAACAGCTCGGCCATCCGCTCGAGCGACATCGGCTTGCCCGAGGCCAGTAAAAGGGCTTCGAGCAACGAAGCAAGATCCTTGGGATCGGAAAGATTCACGGCCTTGACTACCTCGGTTCTTCCATAGATTGCGCGGAGGACACCACCGCACGCTCGTCAACACGGGCTCGAACATGAATCGGCGCGAAGGGCTCGTTCTGCACCAGCTCGACCAAAGATTCCTTTATCAGCTCCAGCACTGCCATGAACGTCACCACCACGCCGAGCCGGCCCTCTTCGAGGGTGAACAATGTCGCAAAGGGAACGAAAGCGCCGCCCTTCAGACGCTCCAGAACATCGCTCATGCGCTCGCGGGTCGACAACGTCTCGCGTGTAACCTGATGACTTTCGAACATGTCGGCTCGGCGCAGCACCTCCGCCATGGAAGTCAGCAATTCTTCCAGACTGACCTCGGGTAACAGCTTGCGCGCCCGCGCTTCCGGCGCGTCCAGCCGTGGCACCTGCAGATCGCGTCCGACCCGCGGCAGTTGGTCGAGATCCTCCGAGGCAGCCTTGAAACGTTCATATTCCTGTAGTCGGCGAATCAGTTCGGCGCGCGGGTCGAGCTCATCCTCCTCGACCTCGGCCGAACGCGGCAACAGCATGCGCGACTTGATCTCCGCCAGCATCGCCGCCATCACCAAGTACTCGGCGGCAAGCTCCAGGCGCACGGCCTTCATCAGCTCGACGTAGCCCATGTATTGGCGAGTAATTTCCGCCACGGGAATATCGAGGATGTCGATGTTCTGCTTGCGAATGAGGTAAAGCAGCAAATCCAGCGGACCCTCGAATGCCTCGAGAAATACCTCCAGCGCGTCCGGCGGGATGTAGAGATCCTGCGGCAGACTGTTGAAGGCCTCGCCGTAGACCAACGCCAGCCGCAGCTGCTCGCCGGGCGGATTGACGACCGCCTCGGTCGGGAGTTCCTGCATGCTTTCTCCACTGGAACGAATAATGGTAGCGCGACAGCTTATGCCGGCTTTCGCACGGGCTCAACGCTGCTGGTTTTCTACGGCTTGCTAGCGATAATTCAAGCCCATGGCCTGACGCACCACCACAAGCGTCTCGCGGACTTCGTCTCGGGCCTGCTCGGCGCCTTCGGCAAGGATGCTGCGCACCAGATCTGGATTCTGCTCGTAGTCCTGGGCCCGTTCCTGCAGCGGCGCCAGTTCGAGCTTGATCGCCTCGATCAATGGCGCCTTGCATTCCAAGCATCCGTTGCCGGCACTTCGGCAGCCCTGCTCCGCCCATTGACAGACCTCCTCGCCCGAATGGGAGAGGTGCATCTGCCAAACCGGGCAACGAGTGGGTTCGCCTGGATCGTGGCGATGCACGCGTGCGGGATCGGTGGGCATGCGCTTGATCTTCTCTTCGATTTCGCCAGGCGTGTCGCGCAAAAAGATCGAGTTGCTGCTGGATTTGGACATCTTGCCGCCATCGAGACCCGACAGTTTCGGCGAGTCGCTGAGTAACGCCTGCGGCTCAGGTAGCAGCAGCTTGCCACCGCCTTCCAAGTAGCCGAACAGACGCTCTTGGTCGCCGATGGTGATGGTTTGCTGATCCTTAAGTAGCGCACGGGCGGTATTCAGCGCCTCAAGATCGCCCTGTTCCTGATAGCTTTTGCGCAGGCTTGCATAAAGCTTTGAACTCTTCTTGCCGAGCTTGCGTATCGCCGCTTCGGCCTTCGCCTCGAAATCCTCTTCACTGCCATAGAGGTGATTGAAGCGCCGGGCCACGTCACGTGCGAACTCGATGTGCGGCAGCTGATCGGCTCCCACCGGCACGACGCCGGCGCGATAGGCCAGGATGTCGGCGGCTTGCAGCAGCGGATAACCGAGAAAACCATAGGTGCCGAGATCTTTTTGCTGCGAATCGAGCTGCAGCTCTTTATAGGATGGCACGCGCTCCAGCCAGGCCAACGGGCAGATCATCGATAGCAACAGGTGCAGCTCGGCGTGCTCGGGCACCTGGGACTGGATGAACAGAGTCGCCGAGCTCGGGCTGACGCCCGCAGCCAACCAGTCGACCGTCATTTCCTGCACGTTGCGCGCTATATCACCGCCCGCAACGTAGTCGGTGGTCAAGGCGTGCCAGTCGACGATGCAGAAGAAGCACTGATATTCATGCTGCAGCTTGACCCAGTTCTTCAGTACGCCGTGATAGTGGCCGAGGTGAAGACGGCCATTGGGCCGCATCCCGGAGACCACACGTCGCTGCGAATCCATGGAGCTCAAAAGGGTTTCCTTCGTTGAAGTGAAAGCGACCGGATCAGGCAGCGAAAGGCGCGGGATCGCCGCAACCAACACGCACCACTTCCGGATCACCGTCCACCAGACTGATCACTGTGGAGGCTTCGACGCCACCGTAACCGCCGTCGATGATCAGGTCTACCTGGTGTTCCAGCGCATTGCGCATTTCATAGGGATCACTCATCGGCTCGGTTTCGCCGGGCAGAATCAAGCTGACGCTCATCAGCGGCTCGCCCAGCTCGGCAAGCAAGGCCTGTGCGATCGGCTGCGCCGGTACCCGCAGCCCGATGGTGCGGCGCTTGGGATGCAACAGCATACGCGGCACTTCGCGCGTAGCGCTGAGAATGATCGTGTATGGCCCCGGCAAGTGAGTCTTGAGCAGGCGGAAGGCCGCTGTATCCACTTTGGCAAACAAGCCGAGCTGGGACAGATCGCGGCAAACCAGGGTGAAGTTGTGTTTGTCGTCGAGCTGGCGCAGGCGGCGGATGCGCTCGATGCCGGCCTTGTTGCCCATCGAGCAGCCAATGGCGTAGGACGAGTCGGTGGGATAGACCACCACACCGCCGTCACGAATGATCTCCACGGCCTGCTTGATCAGTCGGGCCTGAGGATTTTCCGGGTGTATCTGAAAAAACTGGCTCATGAAAACCCCCTGTTCAGCCGGCAGCAGTCTCGCCTGATCGATCATCGAAATGCCTCCACAATGGCTGCAGGTCTTCCGGTAAGGCCCGATACTGGCCCAATTCCGACCAATCACCGGGCGCATGGAAATCACTGCCGATACTGGCCATCAGGCCAAATTCACGCGCGAGAATCGACAATCCGCCGACCTGCTCCAGCGGCTGCATGCCATTGACGACCTCCAACGCATGCCCGCCCGCCTGGGCGAACTCAATGACCAGCCGGCGGCGCTTGCTACGAGTGAAGTCGTACTGCCACGGATGCGCCAGGCTGACCCACGCACCTGCCTCGAGTAGCGTCGCCACGGTTTGCTCGAGGCTCGGCCAGTGCTGCTTGACGTCGCCGAGCTTGCCCGAGCCGAGCCACTTGCGAAACGCTTCGGCGCGGTCGCGAACATGACCGGCACGCACCAGGAATTCAGCGAAATGTGGGCGAGCCGGAGCATTACCGCTGTCACCCAGTTCCTGCTGCACCGCGCGCGCGCCTTCGAGCGCCCCCGGCATGCCCTTCGCCTCAAGGCGTTGAGCGATCAGTTCCGCCCGCCGCCAGCGCCCGTCGTGCAGCTCGGCGATGGCTTTCTGCAATGCGGCCGCATCACGGCGAAAGGCATAGCCGAGGATGTGAATGGTCGCACCACTCCATACGCATGACAGCTCGATACCGTTGACCAGCCGAACGCCCAGCGAATCCGCCGCAGCGCGGGCGGCATCGAGACCTTCCAAGGTGTCGTGATCGGTCAGCGCGAGCAGCCCGACGCCACGCGCATGGGCTCGTTCCACCAGCGCCGCAGGCGCCAGCACACCGTCCGAGGCGGTGCTGTGGCAATGCAGATCAACAATCATTCGGGACATATTCTCCAGGGCTTGGCGGCACACTGTTCTGACCGCCACGGCCGGTGCTCGTGCCGTCATCAAATTCGCCAAAGCTTGCGCCGGTCGTGGAAATGGCCGGCGTACAGCGTTCCGCCAAAAGCGCGGTTTGTTATTATGCCGGCCACATACCGCTGCTGGCTCTCTCCGTGAAACAAATCGTCGATTTCATTCCGCTGCTGCTGTTCTTCATTGTCTACAAACTAGAGCCCAGAACCGTCGAAGTGGCAGACCTAAGCGTTGCTGTCGGCGGTATTTTCAGCGCCACAGCGATGCTTATCGCCAGTTCGATCATCGTTTATGCCGGACTGTTCATTCACCAGCGCCGACTGGAAAAGAGCCAGTGGCTGACATTGGTTGCCTGCCTGTTGTTCGGCGGCCTGACCCTCGCCTTGCATAGCGAAGCCATTCTCAAATGGAAGGCGCCGGTACTGAACTGGCTGTTCGCGCTGGCGTTTATCGGTAGCCATTTCATTGGCGAAAAAACCCTTATCCAGCGCATGATGGGCCACGCTGTCCAACTGCCACCAGCACAATGGACGCAACTAAATGTCGCCTGGATCCTGTTCTTTCTTGTCTGTGGCTTCGCCAATCTGTTCGTTGCCTTCGTCTACCCTGCCATCTGGGTCGACTTCAAAGTCTTTGGTAGCCTCGGCCTGACGCTGCTGTTCATAGCGGGTCAGGCTGTGTATCTGGTCCGCCACATGCAACCCACATCTGAAGAATCATAGGAGTAAACATGCTCTACGCCATCATCGCCACCGATGTACCCGATTCGTTGCAGAACCGCCTGGCTTCGCGCCCGGCTCACCTGACCCGTCTCGATCAACTCAAGAGCGAAGGCCGCCTGGTTCTGGCCGGCCCGCATCCGGCGGTCGACAGCAATGATCCCGGCACCGCCGGCTTTACCGGAAGCCTGGTGGTCGCCGAATTCGCATCTCTGCAGGCTGCCGAAGAATGGGCCGCGGCTGATCCGTACAAGGCTGCCGGCGTCTATGGCGAAGTGGTGGTCAAACCGTTCAAGCAAGTCTATCCCTGAGTCGATCGGCTGACGCCGTCAGGTATCTGTCAGGTCGTAGGATTTCCACGGCCCGTTGAGGAAATAGGAGTTCCGATGCGCCAAGGTTCGCTGTCCCTGCTGCTTGCCCTGAGTCTTTTCACACCATTGCTCCATGCCGAAGAAGGCGCGGCCGACCCGCTCACCGAGCAGCAGGCCGAGTTGGAGCAACCTCTGATCGAGGACGAACGGCAGCGCGAAGAGCTGAACGATAATCTCGATACCGCAGCGACCGATGCCGAACAGGCTCAGCTGGCACAGCTGATCCAGGAAAACCGCCATCTTCGCATGCAGCTGCAGCAAGAGCAGTCGAAAGCGCAACCGCAACTGCTTAATGACCAGCAACAATGGTTCGCGGTTGGCGGGGGCGTCGGCGTGCTGGGGTTTCTGCTTGGCGTCCTGACCACACGTGGCCGTCGCCGCCGGCAATGGCTGAACTGAAGCGAACGAGCGAACGCATGAGCGAACTGCTGCTGATAGACGACGACCAGGAACTCTGCGAGCTGCTGGTCAGCTGGCTGGCGCAGGAAGGCTTCGTCGCCCACGCCTGCCATGACGGCCAAAGCGCACGTGCGGCGCTGACTGAACATCAGCCCGCCGCGGTGGTACTCGATGTGATGCTGCCCGACGGTAGCGGCCTTGAATTGCTCAAGCAACTGCGTAGCGAATATCCCGACTTGCCGGTGTTGATGCTCTCCGGCCGTGGCGAGCCGCTGGATCGCATCCTTGGCCTGGAGCTCGGCGCCGACGATTACCTGGCCAAACCATGCGATCCTCGCGAGCTCACCGCACGACTGCGCGCCGTGTTGCGTCGCAGTCAGCCAGCCAGCACACCGACCCAGCTCGAACTGGGCGACCTGTGCTATAGCCCGGCCCGGGGTGTCGCCAGCGTAGGTGAGCATGACGTTACCCTGACCCTTTCCGAAGGCCGCATCCTCGAAGCGCTGCTCAGCCAACCGGGCGAACCGCTGGACAAACAGGCCCTGGCGCAGCTCGCGCTGGGTCGAAAGCTGACGCTCTACGATCGCAGCCTGGACATGCACGTCAGCAACCTGCGGCGCAAACTCGGCCCGCACCCGGACGGCCGCCAGCGCATCGTCGCGCTGCGCAGCCGCGGCTACCTTTACGCATCATGACTGGCTTTACCGAGCCTTTACCCTGCCCTGACCGCCGTTGACCTTGCGCGCCCTAGACTGAGCTCATCCGATCGAAGCCAGCTGAGACGCGCAATCGACACGCGCAATTGGTGATCGGTATCCATACACAGGAGAAATCTCATGATGCGCAAGACCCTTATCGCCGTGCTTTTCGCTTCTACCCTACCGGCCATCGCCATGGCGATGCCCGACGCAGGCCAGCGCCATCATGGCGGCAAGCATGCCCCGTTCGAGCAACTCGATCTGACCAAGGAACAGAAGAGCGAAATGCGCAATCTGATGGGCGAGCAGATGAAAAGCCGTCGCGAAATTACCCAGCGCTACCTGGACAAACTGCCCGAATCCGAGCGCAAAGCCATGCAGGACGAGCTGAAGTCCAGCAAGGAAAACACTCACAAGCAAATGCGCGAACTGCTCAAGCCAGAACAGCAGAAGAAGTTCGACGAGCTGCACGAAAAGATGGAAGCCAAGCGCGCCGAACGCGCCGAGTTCGAGCAGTGGAAAGCCGAACGCGACCAGAAGAGCTGATCTCCGATTGAAAGACAACCTGCCCGGCCCACGCTCTGAAAAGAGCCGTGCGCGCCGGGCTTTGCCGTGGAGTATTTAACCAGTGCGATCACTTTTCTGGCGCATTCTCGCGACATTCTGGTTGGCCATCGCACTGGTGGCGGGTCTGGCCATGCTACTCGGCCACGCATTGAACCAGGACACCTGGATCCTCAATCGCCATCCCGGCGTAAACGGGCTGGCCGAAGTGTGGACCAAAGTCTATGAGCGCCAGGGCCCAATCACCGCACAGTTTCTGCTCGAACGGCACCGCAATCGCTTCGGTGTCGATGTGCAGGTGCTGGCGGAAAACGGCCAGCCCATCATCCGCGGCACCTTCCCGGCTCGCGCCGCCGCTTTCGAAGCTCGCCAGGCACACCGCGATGGACGCTTGCCTTGGCGCCGACTGACCACTGACTACACCAGTCCCGAGAGCGGCAACACTTACCTATTCATTTATCGCATCCCCAATCAGGAGCTGCAGGCCTGGCATCGTGGCAGTCTGTTCTGGCCACTCAGTGCAATCGCCATCGCGCTGGTCGTGCTGACCGGATTCAGCCTGTTGCTGACCCTTTCGATCACCCGACCGCTCGACCGCCTGCGTGGTGCCGTGCATGACCTTGGCCAAACCGCCTACCAGCAAAACTCCCTGGCCCGGCTGGCGACCCGGCGCGACGAGCTCGGCGTGTTGGCTAATGACTTCAATCGCATGGGCGCCCGCCTGCAAAGCCTGATCGGCAGCCAGCGACAGCTTTTGCGTGACGTTTCCCATGAATTGCGCTCCCCGCTCGCGCGTCTACGTATCGCCTTGGCGCTCGCCGAAAGGGCCACCCCGACGGAGCGTGAACTCATCTGGCCGCGGCTGGCCAAGGAATGCGATCGATTGGAAGCACTGATCAGCGAGATTCTGGAATTGGCAAGATTGGACGCGGAGCCAGGCGCAACGAGCGCTGTCGATCTTTCGTCGATATTCCAGCAGTTGGAAGAGAACGCACGCATCGTATCGCCCGCTCAGCGCATCGATAGCCGGGTGGAAACAGACATCGTCCTGCATGGCTGGCCGGATATGCTCGAGCGCGCGCTGGATAACCTGCTGCGTAATGCCCTTCGCTTCAATCCCGAGGGTGCGCCGATCGAGCTACGCGCCAGCACCGACGCCGAGTGGCTGACGCTGAGCATTCGCGATCATGGGCCAGGCGTGGATGAAACGCATCTCGCGCAGCTGAGCGAGCCGTTCTTCCGCGCTCCGGGACAGACCTCGGCCGGTCATGGGCTGGGCCTGGCAATCGCACGTCGCGCCGCCGAGCGGCATGGCGGTGAGCTACTGCTGGGCAATCATCCCGACGGCGGATTCATCGCCAGCCTGAAACTACCGCTGGACTCGCCCGTGGAAAAGCTGCAGCACCCGGACTGACCGCTACTGCACCCGGTCCCACTGACCGACGAAATGTCCAGGCTCCAGCTCCGGAGGCGTCCGCAGGTTACCCTCCGGCGTTCCAAGGTAGATAAAACCGAGCAGCTGTTCGTTAGTTGCCAGCCCCAACTCCTGAGCCACGTGCCGATCATAAGAAAACTCGCCGGTACGCCAGACTGCCCCCAGGCCCTGCGCGTGCGCCGCCAGCAACAAACCGTGCGCTGCACAGCCGACCGCGAGCACCTGCTCGGACTCTGGAATCTTCGGATGTGGCAATACGCGGGCGATAACGACCACCAGCAGCGGCGCACGCAGCGGCATCTTGCGCGCTTTCTGAAGCGCCTCCTCGGCGGCCTCCGGCTGGCGCAGGCGCAACGACTCGGCTAACAACTCGCCCAACCGCTCTCGGGCCTCTCCTTGAACAGTCAGAAAGCGCCACGGGCGAAGCTGCCCATGATCTGGCGCACGCAGCGCCGCACGAAACATCACATCCAGCTGAGCCGCGGTCGGCGCAGGATCAGCAAGTCGTGTAACGGAAACACGATTGAGCAACAGATCGAGAGCGTCCATCCAACTACCTCCAAAAACGAATCGGACATTCTAGAGGTCCGACGCGTTCGTTTGGCAGCCGATTGCAGTGAGTAATGCCGTGCGAGCTTGGTCAGGCAACTCGATCGGGTGACAGTTGCGGCTCCAGAGGCGGTGTCAGTGGCGGCAGTCCATGGGCTGCTCGAGCCGTATCGCAATGAGCGTTGTGTTGACCATCGGCCCAGGACGCCTCGAATTCACGGCAAGTGCTCGAGCGCTGCTCATACATGGTGCAACGCACGCCGCAACCGATATCGCCCATCAGCCCGACGCAACGCGCGGGCTTGGATTCCGTCCCGCGCATCGCGACGTGAAACGGGCTGACTTGTATGGTCGCGCTATCAGGAACGGCACCGCCCGACGAGGCACATTCGCCCCAAAAGAAAGACACACGAAAATAAGCGCAGCAAGCGCCGCACGTGAGGCAGGGATTGTCGATCGACATGGAAGGTGAACACCCAGAAACCGGGAAAGGGCCGGCGCCCGGGCGACTATTCTATTCATCGCAACGAACTTGGGAAGAGCCTCCCAGAGCGTAACGTAAAGATTTTCGACGAACCGATAGCCGGTTTACTGCCGCCGCTACACGCGTAGAATGGCGGGCCTCATTTCGAGCCGAGCACCAACGACAAATGGCCTTGCCGACCCTGCGCATCATTGGTTTTATTCTCGGCATTTTTCTGATCACGCTCGCTGTCAGCATGGTCATTCCGATGATCGCGTTGTTGGCATTTGATCGCACCGACGATCTTCACGCCTTTATCTGGGCGAGCCTGATCACCTTCGGATGCGGTTTTGCCCTTGCTGCCCCCGGCAGACCGGCCAACACCAATCTGCGCCCCCGCGACATGTATTTGCTGACCACCGTGAGCTGGGTGGCCGTTTGCTGTTTCGCTGCGCTGCCGCTAATGCTGATCCAGCACATCAGCTATACCGATGCGTTCTTCGAAACCATGTCGGGCATCACCACCACAGGCGCGACCGTGCTTTCAGGTTTGGACAGTGCATCACCCGGTCTGTTGATGTGGCGTTCACTGCTTCATTGGCTCGGCGGTATCGGCTTCATCGGCATGGCCGTGGCGATCCTGCCGCTGCTGCGAGTCGGTGGCATGCGGTTGTTCCAGACCGAGTCATCAGACTGGTCGGAAAAAGTAATGCCGCGCTCGCACATGGCCGGGAAGTATCTGATCGCGATATATCTCAGCTTCACTTTGGCCGCCTTCATCGCATTCTGGCTCGCGGGCATGACTGCCTTCGATGCCATCAACCACGCAATGTCGACCGTATCAACGGGTGGTTTTTCAACCTCAGATGCTTCGCTTGGCAAGTTCAGCCCGGCATCACACTGGGTCGCGATCTTTTTCATGGTGCTGGGCAGTTTGCCGTTCACCCTGTATGTCGCCACCGCACGAGGAAATCGCGGCGCCCTATTCCGCGATCAGCAGGTTCGGGGCTTTTTGCTCATGCTGACCGTAACCAGCTTGCTATTCAGCGGCTGGTACTGGCTCAACCACAACGACAGCCTGCTCGACTCGCTGCGTATCGTGACTTTCAGTGTGGTGTCGGTAATCACAACCACCGGATACGCGGTGAGCGATTACACCCAATGGGGCGGCTTCGCAGTCATGGTGTTCTTCTACCTGACCTTTCTCGGCGGCTGCTCGGGTTCCACGTCTGGCGGATTGAAAATGTTCCGCTTTCAGGTCGCCTATGCGTTGTTGCGTTCGAACCTCAAGCAACTAGTCCACCCGCGAGCGGTGATCCGTCAGCAATACAACGGACACAACCTCGACGAAGAAATCGTCCGCTCCATTCTGACGTTTTCGTTCTTTATCACCATGACAATCGGTGTACTGGCGCTGTGCCTGGCGCTGCTGGGCCTGGACCCGATCACTGCGCTCACTGGAGCGGCTTCGGCGGTCTGCAACGTCGGCCCTGGCCTAGGGCCGATCATCGGTCCGGTGGGCAATTTCTCGACCCTGCCGGATGCGGCGAAGTGGTTGCTGTCGGTCGGAATGCTGCTTGGCCGTCTGGAGATCATCACTGTGCTGGTGATGCTGACCCCGTCCTTCTGGCGTCATTGACCGACATTACTTCTCGCCGATGTCCTCGCTCCACAGCTCGGGGCTGTTGGCGATGAAGTTGCGCATCATCTCGACGCAACTCGCATCCTGCAGCACTTCGACATCGACCCCACGACCGCGCAGCAACAGCTCTTCGCCCATGAAGGTCTGGTTTTCACCGATCACGACTTTTGGAATGCCGTAGAGCAAGATGGCCCCGCTGCACATGGAGCACGGCGACAACGTGGTATAGATCACCGACTCGGCATAGACGCTGGCCGGCTGTCGTCCGGCATTTTCGAACGCATCCATTTCCCCGTGCAGCACCGCACTGCCCGACTGAACCCGTCGGTTGTGCCCTCGGCCGATGATCCGACCGCGATGGACGATCACCGAGCCGATAGGGATGCCACCCTCGGCAAGGCCCTTCCGTGCTTCGTCGATAGCCGCCTGCATGAATTCGTCCATCGTGTTACTCCCGTAACGTTCAAACATGGTTGGCGTCGTGTGCGCAATCCGCTCTATGTGTCGATCAGGCGGCGTCGGAGCTGCCTTTGAATAGCCGGCCACCCAGCGTAACGGCCGCAAATACCAGACCACCGACAAGAATGCCGAACGCCGCGTCTAACAATGTAGGCAGCAGCCCGGCCAGCACGGAGCCGATATAAGGCAGCGCAACCGTGTGCTGGGCGCTGTCCGCGATGAAATGGTGTACCGCCTTAATGCCATGGGTAAGAATGCCGCCGCCGACCATGAACATTGCTGCAGTGCCGATCACCGAAAGCGACTTCATCAGCCACGGCGCGACCGACAGAATGCCCCGCCCCAGCGCCTGCGTAGCGCCGCTGGCGCTTTTGCTCAGAGCCAGACCGGCATCGTCCAGCTTCACGATGCCAGCAACCAGCCCGTACACACCAACCGTCATGATGATCGCGATCCCGGCGAGCACCGCGACCTGCTCGGTGAAGGAAGCTGCCGCCACGGTACCAAGGGTGATGGCGATGATTTCAGCCGAGAGGATGAAATCGGTGCGCACCGCGCCGCTGATCTTGTCCCGCTCAAACGCGACCATATCGACTTGCGGATTGGCCAGCGCCTCGATCTGCTGCGCATGATGATTGTCGTCCCGATGCAAAAACCGATGCGCAAGCTTCTCGAAACCTTCGAAGCATAGGAACGCACCGCCGAGCATCAGCAGCGGCGTTATCGCCCAGGGAATGAATGCGCTGATCAGCAACGCCGCCGGCACCAGGATCAGCTTGTTGCGCATCGATCCCTTGGCAACGGCCCAGACGACGGGCAGTTCGCGGTCGGCCTTGACTCCCGTGACCTGCTGGGCGTTGAGCGCCAAATCGTCGCCAAGTACACCGGCGGTTTTCTTCGCGGCGACCTTGGTCATCAGTGAAACATCATCCAGAACCGACGCGATATCGTCGATCAGGGCAAGAAGGCTACTGGCCAATGCTGGGCGTTCCTTTAGTAGGTGCAATCGCAAGGGATGCGAGGTGGGTACGCCGCCTCATCCGATTAGAAGATAAGGCCATTGTGGCGGAGAACAAGTTCCAGCGCGGCAGCCTCAGCGCCTTGCCCGGTATTCGCCGGGAGTCATGGCGAACCAACGTCTAAAGGCCCGAAAGAAGTTGCTCGGATCAGCGAAGCCCAGCAGGTAAGCAATCTCCAGCAAAGCCAGGTCCGGCTGCGCAAGGTATTGCTCAGCCAGAGCCCGTCGGGTGTCGTCAAGTAACTGTTGAAAACTCGTACCTTCTTCACCCAGACGCCGCTGCAAGGTGCGCTCGGATAGATGTAGCATTTGAGCAACTGTCTCGCGTCGTGGCTCGCCTTGTGGCAGTAGGCGACACAAGACCTGACGCGCCTGATGGGTAACCCGACTATCGGAGAACCGCACCAGGTATTCACCAGCGAAACGGTCATGCAGTTGTGCGAGCTCGGCGTTGGCTGTAGGCAGCGGAATATCCATGTCGGCGTGACGCATCAGCAGCCCATCACATTCGGCGTGGAAGCGCAGCGGCGCCTGAAAGACCGCTCGATAGGGCTCGATGTTGGTCGGAGTTGGTCCTTGCAAACATACCTCCAACGGCACCAGCGGCTTGCCGGTGAGCCAGCGACAGAACGCAAGCGTGCTCGCCAGGGAGCCTTCGGCACTTTGCCGCGCAGGTGGCAGCTGGTCACCGTGAATCGACAGAGTCAACAAGTAGCCCTGCTCGGTCGGGAAGAACCGCACATCGGCGCCTTCAGCAATGATCCGCTGATAGCGCACCAGCCGTAGAAAGCTCTCCTTCAACGTGCTGCTGGACATCAATGCGTAGCCAACGACATGCATCGCACCGGGACGCATCACCTTCGCCAGATTCAGGCCTATCGCGGCATTACCCGTCATATCCACCGCGCGTTGCCAGAGCCGGGTCATGCCGTCCTGGGCAAAGCGTGCATCGGCATCGCTCAGGGCCGCGTAATCGAGACCCAGTTCGGCAAACAGTGCTCGGCAATCGACACCGTCCAGCTCCAGTGCCTGAACGATACTCAAGGCCCAGCTTGAGGAAGTGGTGCGTTCTGTCATCAATCGATCTGCTCGGATCAGGCTTGGTTATGGCTTCCACGGACGAGCTTGGCGCCATCCGGCAGTTTCAACCGCAGGCTCGCGGTACACAAGGGTACTAAACTGGCACCTGCGGCCAATGGCCGTGAAGCGCTAGGGATCTAGACTTGCACTACCACAATGACAGGAGGTGCGACATGAGCACGCAAACCGCCGAGCGTTTCACCCGCTTTGCTGATTTCTACCCGTTCTACCTGGCTGAGCACAGCAACCCCACTTGCCGACGGCTGCATTACATCGGCAGCTTCCTGGTGCTGGGAATACTCGCCTACGCGCTGATCACTCAACAATGGTTGTGGCTGCTGGCGATGCCACTGGCCGGATACGGGTTTGCCTGGGTCGGGCATTTCATTTTCGAAAAGAACCGGCCGGCGACGTTTCAGTACCCGATGTACAGCTTTCTCGGCGACTGGGTGATGCTCAAGGACATGCTGACCGGCAAGATTCGCTTCTGAGGAACGCGGTCGCCCCCGACCCGCAGCGGCCATCCGTCACGGATTGGACGGGTGGTTTGGCGCAATGATGGCGACTTGGTTATGATCGCCCGGAGCAGCGCCGGCCGATGCGCTGCGCACCTCCAATGGCGCATGCTAGAGCGCCGGAATCTTTCAGGGACAGTAACCATACATGTCAACCGTGATCGGTGAACGGCGTAATGGCCTTGCTACTCGCCCGCTGCGCGAGTACTACGCCCGGGTTCTCGGATACCTGACCTGCGCCGCGACGCTCGCCGCCGGCGTCTATACCCAACATTTTGCGATCGGCCTATTGTGGATGGTGCCTTACACCTTGCTCTATCCCCATTTCGCCTATCACGTGAGCTATCGCTTCAAGCGCGAACACCCGGAACGGACATCGCAGACCCTGCTCTGCCTTGACGCGTTAAATGCCGGCGCCGGCATCGTGCTGCTCGGCTGCGCTCTCGTGCCAAGCCTGATGTTTCTTTTGACGCTGGGTTTCAGCGCGTTGGTGATCGGCAGCCTGCGTCACCTGCTGATGACCCTGTTGATGGTCACGGTGGGTATCGGGCTGACTACCATGGTGGTCCCTCTGCGCTTCAACGGAGCGACCCCGCCCCTGGTATCGACGATCAGCATTCTGTTCACCACCCTGTACGTCTGCATCACGGCTTACTACGTGCATCAGCAGGGGATTCGCCTGGCACAGGCGCGTAGCGAAGTGGAAGCCCAGCAGGCCAAAGCCGCACGCCTAGCGCGAAATCTGGCCAAGTACCTGTCACCACAGGTCTGGGAATCGATTTTCTCCGGCAAGCGCAGCGTTCGGCTTGAAACCCAGCGCAAGAAGCTCACGGTGTTCTTCTCCGATATCAAGGGCTTCACCGAGCTCGCCGAGGAGCTGGAAGCCGAAGCCCTCACCGACCTGCTCAACAACTACCTCAACGAGATGTCGAAGATCACCCTCAAATACGGTGGCACCATCGACAAATTCGTGGGTGACTGCGTAATGGTGTTTTTCGGCGACCCCGCCAGCCAAGGCGCAAAAAAAGATGCCGTAGCCGCAGTATCCATGGCCATCGCCATGCGTAAGCACATGAAAGTACTGCGCCAGCAATGGCGCGCTCAAGGCATCACCAAGCCGATGGAAATCCGCATGGGGATCAACACCGGTTACTGCACGGTCGGCAACTTCGGCGCCGACACCCGCATGGACTACACCATCATCGGACGCGAAGTGAACCTGGCCAGTCGCCTTGAGAGCTCCGCCGAAGCCGGCGAGATTCTGATCTCTCACGAGACCTATTCGCTGGTCAAAGACGTGATCATGTGCCGCGACAAAGGCCAGATCACCGTCAAGGGCTTTACCCGTCCGGTGCAGATCTACCAAGTGGTGGATTTCAGACGCGATCTGGGCGCGACCAACAGCTTCGTCGAGCATGAACTGCCGGGCTTCTCGATGTACCTGGACACCAACGGCGTACAGAATTTCGATAAGGAGCGTGTGATCCAGGCGCTCAACCAGGCTGCCGACAAGTTGCGTGACAAGGTCATCATGTAAGCATCGGCGGCGCCGGTCTCGGTCCGGATGCTATGAGGTCGAACCGATCCGAATGAATAGCACCACTCGCAGCCGGCCGTCCGTCGGGATGCAGTCGAGGTCATCAATGCCGCCCATCCTTTCCCTACGCCACTACAACCACGACCAGATCGTCCACAGCCACCAGCACACCCAACTGGTGTTTGGCCTTCATGGGCAGCTGGACTTCGAAATCGACGGGCGCGGTAGCCGGATTCAGCAGCAACTGCTCGCCGTGGTCCCGAGCGATACTCGTCACGCCTGTGGCAGCCCGGCTGGTAGCCAATGCCTGATTCTGGATATCCCGGACGACAACTGGCTGCGGCAACGTCTCGCTCATCATGCCGATCCGGCGCGCCGCATCCTGGAACAGCCTGCGGCGCTGCGTCTGACCCCGACGCAAAGCCAACTGGTCGGCTGGCTGGCGGCCAGCCCGATCAATGATCCGATCATTAGCGAACAGGGCGCCGCCCTCCTCTTGGCCAGTCTTTCCGCTGGCTGCGAGCCGGTCAGCCAGAACGGTCCGCTACCGCTCGCGGCGCTTTACGCCCATGTCGACCGGCATCTGGCGCACCCGCTCGCGGTTCAGGATCTTGCGCGACTGGCCGGGCTCTCGGTTCCACGATTCCATGTTCGCTTTGTCAGCGAAACCGGCCTGACACCGCTGGAGTTCGTCCGGTGCCGTCGCTTGCAGCAGGGTCGAGAGTTGCTGATTAGCACACGCCTGGCAGTTGGCGAGGTTGCCGCCCGGGTCGGATACGCTTCACAAAGCGCATTTACCGCCGCACTGAGCCGCGAGTACGGCACTACCCCGCGGGCGCTGCGCCGCGAGTCGCTCGACAACTCGCGATACTGACGCGACAGACGGGCCGCAGCGCGGGTCGTACCATGGGCGCATCAAGCTTCTGGCAGCGCCAGTCACCGCAGCATCGCGAGGCCCCATGATCCATATCGGTTGCGTATTTTTTCCCATCGAATGTTCACGCTCGATACCGAGCGTTCGACCATGACACATCGCAATGCGCTATTGGCGATCCACTTCGGCGCGCTGATGTTTGGCCTGTCCGGCGTATTCGGCAAGCTGGCCGAAAGCACGCCACTGGTGATCACTTTCGGTCGCGCATTGTTCGCGGTCATCGCGCTGCTACTGGCGGCGCAGTTTCTGCGTAGCGGCGGTGGAAAGCCAAGCTGGCGTCAGCGCGGCGGCCTGTTGCTCGGCGGGTTGCTGCTGGGCGGACACTGGCTCACCTTCTTCGTCGCGGTAAAGGTCGCCGGGGTCGGTATCGCTACGCTGGGCTTCGCCAGTTTTCCGGCCTTTACCGTGCTGTTCGAAGGTCTGCTGTTTCGCGAACGGACACGCCCCGTCGAGTTCGCCATGGTGGGCCTGGTTTGCGCGGGCCTGCTATTGGTCACGCCGCACTTCGATCTGGCCAGCGACAGCACGGTAGGTCTGCTCTACGGCATTCTGTCCGGCCTGATGTTCGCGCTGCTTTCGCTACTCAATCGCGCTGTCACGCGAGGTGTCGACCCGGTTCAGGCCGCTTTGTGGCAGAACGGCACCATCCTGCTCTGTCTGCTGCCGTTTACCTGGATGTCGCTCCCGACAGTACCGGCGCTGGATTGGCTATGGCTGGCATTGCTCGGCGTGTTCTGCACGGGACTCGCGCACAGCCTGTTCGTAGCGAGCCTGAAGGTTTTGAAAGCGCGAACTACCTCGGTGATCTTCGCCCTCGAGCCGGTTTACGGCATCGCGTTCGCCTGGTGGCTTTTCAGTGAACAGCCCACCTTGCGCATGCTGCTCGGCGGCGCGTTGATCATCCTCGCCACGGTCATCACCAGCCGCCTGAAAACACCAGCCGTGACGAACGCTGCCTCGCCGCTCGCAAAGGCGCCGTAGGCGCCAGGACGGCAGTGACAACATGGCCGCCGACGCCAGGCGGCCATTGCCGATCAATGCGAATGGCGCGGAACTTCGGCGCCGCGGCACCCAACCAAGAAGTCGAAGTCGCACCCCTTGTCCGCCTGCAGCACATGTTCGACGAACAGCCGGCGGTAGCCGCCATCCCATAACAAGCCCTGCGGGGCCTGCCAGGAAGCCAGACGTTCTTGCAGCTCGGCATCCGAAACGTCCAAGTGCAGGCGGCCCGCAACGCAGTCCAGTTCAATGAAATCACCGTTGCGCACCACCGCCAGCGGTCCGCCGGCAGCGGCTTCTGGGGCAACATGCAGCACCACGGTGCCGTAAGCGGTGCCGCTCATGCGCGCATCGGAGATGCGCACCATGTCGGTAATCCCTTTGGCCAGGACCTTCGGCGGCAGGCCCATGTTGCCGACCTCGGCCATGCCCGGATAACCCTTGGGGCCGCAGTTCTTCATCACCAGCACGCAGCTTTCATCGACGTCCAAGTCCGGGTCAGCGATGCGTGCCTTGTAGTCGTCGAAGTCCTCGAAGACTACCGCACGCCCTCGGTGCTTCATCAGTTCCGGTGTCGCCGCGGAGGGTTTCAACACCGCACCGCTGGGCGCAAGGTTGCCGCGCAGGACGCAGATGCCGCCGTCATCGCGCAGCGGATTATCCAGCGTACGAATGACCTCGTCCTGCCCGTAGATGGGCGCCTGGGCGCAGTTGTCCCACAGCGACTTGCCGTTGACCGTCAGCGCATCGGGGTTCGGCAGCAGCTGGTTTTCACCCAGCCGACGGATCACGGCGGGCAGTCCTCCGGCGTAGTAGAACTCTTCCATCAGGAAGCGCCCGGAGGGTTGCAGATCGACGATAGTCGGCATGCCCCGCCCGATGCGCGTCCAGTCATCCAGATCAAGCTCAACCCCAATCCGCCCGGCGATCGCCTTGAGGTGGATTACTGCATTAGTCGAGCCGCCGATAGCAGCGTTGACCCGGATGGCATTCTCGAATGCCTGCTTGGTCAGCACCTTGGAGAGCCGCAGGTCTTCCTCGACCATGTCGACGATGCGCATGCCGGACAAATGCGCAAGCACATAGCGACGCGAATCAACGGCTGGAATCGCCGCGTTGTGCGGCAATGAAGTGCCCAACGCTTCGGCCATACAAGCCATGGTCGAGGCGGTCCCCATGGTGTTGCAGGTACCGGCCGAACGCGACATGCCGGCCTCGGCGGACAGGAACTCATCGAGGCTGATCAGCCCGCCCTTATAGGCCTCATGCATCTGCCAGACGATGGTTCCAGCGCCAATGTCGCGGCCGTTGTGCTTGCCGTTGAGCATCGGCCCGCCGGTGACGACGATGGCCGGCACGTCGCAGCTGGCCGCACCCATCAGCAGCGCCGGAGTGGTCTTATCGCAGCCGGTGAGTAGCACCACCGCATCGATGGGGTTACCGCGAATCGATTCCTCGACATCCATGCTGGCCAGGTTGCGCGTCAGCATGGCGGTCGGTCGCAGGTTCGATTCACCATTGGAAAAGACCGGAAATTCCACCGGAAACCCGCCCGCCTCCAGTACTCCCTTTTTCACATGCTCGGCGATCTTGCGGAAGTGTGCATTGCACGGCGTCAGCTCCGACCAGGTGTTGCAGATGCCGATGATCGGCTTGCCCTGAAACTCGTGGTCCGGGATGCCCTGGTTCTTCATCCAGCTGCGGTACATGAAACCGTTCTTGTCCGTGGTGCCGAACCATTGAGCAGAGCGCAGGGGGCGTTTGCCAGTCATCGTCAGTTCCTGTTAAAGCGCGCGTTTGATCAGCGGCTCCAATTGTTATTCGGCATCTTCGGTTCGCAATGACAGAGCCTGTACACGCAAGCCTGTCCTGCCGTTGAAAAGACTAGAGGGCGCAGCCATCATCAACAAATACAAAATCAAGCCAGACCGATACCCAAACGGATATAACTGACATGAAGCCGATCAACAGCAATTGGTTCGTTCGAGCCCGCCTGAAGAACCGCCATATCCCTCTGTTGGTGGCGCTGGGCGATACCGGCAATCTCAACCGTGCGGCCGAGGGGTTGGGGATTTCTCAACCAGCCATCTCCAAGCTGTTGAAGGATTTGGAAGACGGCCTTGGCGTGGCTCTGTTCGAAAGACATGCGCGCGGGGTGGTGCCGACCCTTTACGGCGAGACGATGATTCGTCACGCCAGACGCCTGCAGAACACTCTGGAAAGCGTCTATAGCGAGGTCGATGCGCTGCGCCAAGGGCAACAGGGCCATGTTCGCATCGGCACCATACTCACCCCATGCGCCGAGCTGTTGCCAGAAGTGATCGGCCTCACCAAGCAGCGGTTTCCAGGATTGGAGTTGAGCATTCGCACGGGTTCGAGCCGTGATTTGATGGCGATCCTCGACGACGGCGAGCTGGATTTCCTGGTAGCGCGCTTTTTTGCAGGCGGCCAGCAGCACGATCTGAACTTCGAGCCGCTGGCCGAGGAACCGCTGCGGATTTGTGCGCGTGCCGGGCTTGTTCAAGGGCCGCTGTCGCGCGCCGAATTGAACGCCGCCGACTGGGTTCTGCCGCCGGCAGGTAGCGTGCTACGTCAGGAGTTCGATGCGCTGTTCCAGCGCGTCGGTATGCGTCCGCCAACCAAGGTGGTCAACGCGGAAAACTTGCTGATGGTTACCACGCTGGTGGAAAAGAACGACGTACTCACCGTGCTGCCGCGTGACGTGCTGGCGCACTATGCGCGCTACGGCATGCTTGCAGAGATCGATGTCGACCCCAGCATCGAGGCCGAATTGAATCAGGGCCTGATGGCCTACGGCATCATTACAAAAAATCAGCAGTTGCTCTCTCCCGCGGCGCGCAACGTGCTGGACCTGCTGCGTGCTACCGCCCGGCAAATGTCGTTAGGCTAGACGGTTCAGTGCGTGTAGGCATGGCGCAAAATCTGTCGGGATTAGCCCGACAGGTCAAAAAGAGTCATCTGATACAGGTAAACCCCGTGTGATGGTTTAGGCCGGCAAGGATTGCTCATCGCTCCTTGCCAGCCTCGGCCTCAGAGCGAGGCGTGAGTGGTTTCGCCATCAACCAGGCGAGTGATGCCCAGCGGGTTGGCATTCTTCAGAGCATCCGGTAGCAGCTCGTCGGGGAAGTTCTGGTAGCACACCGGCCGCAGGAATCGGTCGATCGCCAAGGTTCCTACCGAGGTGCCGCGGGCATCGGACGTTGCCGGGTACGGCCCGCCATGCACCATCGAATCGCACACTTCGACACCCGTCGGATAGCCGTTGAGCAACAGCCGTCCGACCTTCTGTTCAAGCAGCGCCACCAGGTCGGCGGAGGCCGCGAGATCGGCCCGCTCGGCAATCAGCGTAGCGGTGAGCTGACCGCGCAGGCCTTGCAGCGCACGCAGCAGCTCCGCCTTGTCAGCCACTTCCACAACGACCGTAGTCGGACCGAAAACCTCCTCCTGTAGCAGCTCGTCCCCCTTGATCAGCAGGTTGGCATCAGCCTTGAACAGTTGCGGCTGGCCCTGGTTGCCCTGCTGCGGCTCGCCGGCCAGATGGGTAATGCCAGGATGAGCCTGAAGATGCTGCAACCCTGTGCCGTAGCTGTTCAACGTCCCGGCGTTGAGCATGGTCTGCGCCGGCTGCTCGCTCATGAACGCAGCGAGCCGATCCACGAATGCGCTAAATTCCGGTGATCGGATACCGATCACCATGCCGGGGTTGGTACAGAACTGACCACAACCCATCACCACCGAGGCGGTAAGCTCGTTGGCGATGGCATCGCCACGCGCTTTGAGCGCCTCGGGCAAGACTAATACCGGGTTAATGCTGGACATCTCTGCGAATACCGGTATGGGCTGCGGGCGTGCAGCCGCCATGTCGCACAGAGCACGGCCACCGCGCAGCGAACCGGTAAAGCCGACCGCCTGAATCGCCGGATGCTTAACTAGCCATTCGCCAACCCCACCGCCGTAGATCATGTTGAATACCCCTTTGGGCATGCCGGTTTTCTCTGCCGCGCGGATCACCGCATCGGCCACGCACTCGGCCGTCACCATGTGTCCGCTATGAGCCTTGAACACCACCGGGCAACCAGCTGCCAGCGCCGAGGCGGTATCGCCACCGGCCGTGGAGAACGCCAACGGGAAATTGCTTGCACCAAAAACCGCTACCGGTCCCAGCCCTATGCGGCACTGACGAAGATCCGGACGTGGCAGTGGTTTGCGCTCCGGCAATGCACGATCGATGCGCGCCCCATGAAAGTCGCCGCGTCGCAGTACCTTGGCGAACAGGCGCATCTGGCCGCTGGTACGCCCGCGCTCGCCTTGAATCCGCCCGGCCGGCAGCGCCGTCTCGCGGCAAACCAGCTCGATGAAATCATCGCCCAGGGCGTCCAGCTCATCGGCAATGGCCTCGAGAAATTCGGCGCGCTTGCTCGCCGAAAGCGATCGGTACTCGGGATAGGCCGCAGCGGCAGCCTCGGCCGCGGCATTCACCTCGTCCTGCGTGGCCTGATGGAACTCGTACGGCAGCGCCTCCCCGGAGCTGGCATCGAGGCTCTGTACTGTGACCGAACCAGCGGCGCTGCGGCCGCCGCCGATGTAGTTGTGACCGCGAATAGTAGACATGGGTATCTCCTTGACCTGCTGGGTTCAGAACCCCGCGCGCTGCGCGGAGATGGGCCGTCGGCCCGCGAATGAAGCAAAGCCCGTCAATTCTCGCGCAGACCTGCGGGCTGTTGCGGAACCGGGCAAAGACGGGCCGGCCGTTGTTCAGAGCTGCTTGACGCCGCCTGGAGTGATCATCGGCTGACGAACGCTTATGCCGTTGCACAGCGGCTCGCCGAACGCGTCCAGGCTGACTTCGAATCGATCACCCGGCTGCGCCTTGATGCCATCGGCGAAGGACAGCGTTGCCGTGCCGAAGAAATGTACATGCACATCGCCTGGACGCAAAAATTGCGTGTACTTGAAATGGTGGTATTCAAGGTTCTCCAGGCTATGACACATATTCTCCTCACCGGAAAGAAATTCTTTCTCCCATAACAGCTGCTCGCCGCGACGGATGCGGCTGATACCCGCCAGATGCGCAGGCAGCTCACCGACCCGCAGCTCGGGGCCGAACGAACAGAAACGCAGTTTCGAGTGTGCCAGGTACAGGTAGTTCTTGCGTTCGACCACATGATCGGAAAACTCATTGCCAAGGGCAAAGCCTAGACGGTAAGGCAGTCCGTCATCACCGATGACGTAGAGCCCGGTCAGTTCCGGTTCCTCACCATAATCCTCGGCGAAATCCGGCGCCGGGAAATCCGCCCCTGGGCGCACCACAATGCTGCCATCACCCTTGTAGAACCACTCAGGTTGGGCTCCGATGGTGCCCGGCTGCGGACGGCCGCCCTGCATGCCCCAGCGAAACATCTGCATGCTGTCGGTGAGCTTGCTTTCCTCTTGTTCGACCTGTTGATGCATCTTGTCGCGTGTCGAGGCGCTGCCAAAATGCGTAAGGCCGGTGCCGCTTATCAGGCAGTGCGCAGGGTCATCATGATCCAGAGGAGGCAGTACGCGTCCGGCATCGAGCAGATCGCAATAAAGCGGGCCGCTTTCTCGCGCCTGATTTTCGATCTGGGCCGCCAGACTGCGCCGCGCTCGGATCGCCGCCAACGCCAGCGCTCGGGTGCTGTGCACATCCGAAAGCACCTCGATGCGCTCGCCGTTGACAACGCCTACCTGCCGTTGGCCTTGCCTATTCTCGAATTGAATCAACCGCATGCGCGCTTCCTCTTGTTGTAATGACGCCCGACACCCCAGGCGTTTGCTGCGATCACTTTAAAAACCACCCTGACTGGTGCCTAATGAAAGCTTCTGATTAAGCGATAACTTTCAGTCATCCCCATGATCGCCGCCCTCCCCACCATTGTTTCCCGCCTGCGGCTCAAGCAGCTGCGGTTGCTGATAGCCTTGGACGAACAGGGTTCGCTGCACCGCGCCGCCGAACAGGTATCGATCAGTCAGCCCGGCGCAACCAAGGCCCTGCACGAGATCGAAAACACCTTTGGCGCCGAGTTGTTTATCCGCACCAGCCAGGGTTTGCAGCCGAACGACCTCGGCCGCTGCGTAATTCGCTACGCACGACTGATCCAGAGCGATCTGGCACACCTGCGTGAAGAGATGGTCGGGATTATCCAAGGCCATGGCGGACGTTTGTCGGTCGGCGTGATCATGGGCGCTGTGCCATTGCTAATGCGCGCGTTGGGCCGCTTGCGGCGCAGGCAGCCGGAGCTTTCCGTGGAGATCGTCGAGGACACAAGCGCCCGTCTGCTCGGACTCATCGATGAGGGTCGACTCGATCTGGCGATCTGTCGCAGCAGTGTCAGCCGTCGACCGGACGCCTATGACTGCCTGACCCTGCATCCAGAACAGTTGGCCGTTGTCGCGCACCCGGCACATCCGGCCAGCGGAGCCCAGACCCTGCAATTGGCCGACCTCAGCAATTACCGTTGGGTGGTTTACCCGGCGAACATGCCCATGCGCTTGTTACTCGAGCGCGAGTTCAGCCAGGCCGGCCTGGAATTTCCGCGCTACCCAGTAGAAACCGCCTCCACCTTCACCATGCTCAGCCTGCTGCAGCAAGATCCTGAACTGGTGGCCGTGATGCCGTTGGCGGTAGCGCAGTTCAGCGAAGGCTTCGGCATGATCCGCCAATTGCCACTGAGCCTGCAGTCGCGCAGCGAGCCCTACGGCGTTATCGTTCGTCACGGCAGCAGCCTCTCGTCCGCCGCGCGGCTCCTGCTAGAGGAAATGCAGGCCGAGCAGCTGCCAAGCTGACAGCATCCGTGTAGTGGCCGCAGGCACCGGGCGGCACCTGCAATCAATTTCTGTCGTTATGCCCTAGGTCCCGTTGCGGATCGATCTGATCACGCACCCGCTGCTTCAGCTCCTTGGCTTCAGGGAAGCCACCATCCAGCTTGCGCTCCCAAATTTGTGTCCCGTCACAGGTGATATGGAAAGTGCCGCCGGACGCCGGCACCAACGACACTTTGCCGAGGTCATCGGCAAATGTGGACAAGAGCTCCTGCGCCAACCAGGCCGCACGCAGCAACCACTGGCATTGAGTGCAATAGGTAATGACGACTTCCGGCTTGGTATCGGGCATGACGAGGCGCTCGGGCGGCTGGCGGGACGCCTATAATAGCCGCCATTTCGCGTTTCTCCGCCGGTGTTGCCATGTCTCGTCTATTGCTCATGCTGATCCTTCTGATGCCGTTGGCAGGATTCGCCGAAACCCAACCCAAAACCGGTCTGGTGCTTTCCGGCGGCGCGGCACGCGGGTTGGCGCATATCGGTGTGCTGAAAGCGCTGGAAGAACATGGCGTGCAGATCGACGCAATTGCCGGCACCAGTATGGGTGCGGTAATCGGCGGGCTTTACGCGGCGGGCTATAGCGTTGAAGAGCTGGAGAAGCTGGCGCTCAGTCTAGATTGGCAGCAGGTGCTGTCGGACGATCCGCCGCGGCAGGACGTGCCGTTCCGACGCAAGCAGGACGATCGCGACTTTCTGGTCAAACGCAAACTCAGCTTCCGCGACGATGGCAGCCTCGGTCTACCGCTCGGCGTGATTCAAGGCCAAAACCTCGCCCTGCTGCTTGAACGTCTCTTGGTGCATACCAGCGACACGCGTGACTTCGACCGTCTGCCGATCCCCTTTCGCGCAGTGGCAACCGACATCGCCAACGACAAGAAGGTGATCTTTCGCAGCGGTCATCTGCCCCAGGCGATCCGCGCCAGCATGTCGATTCCGGCGGTGTTCGCCCCAGTCGAGATCGAAGGCCGTCTGCTTGTCGATGGCGGCATGGTCGACAATATCCCCATGGACGTCGCCCGAGACATGGGCGTGGATCGGCTGATCGTGGTGGATATCGGCTCGCCGTTGCAGTCGCGTGAGCAATTGCTCACCGTCGTCGACGTGCTCAATCAATCGATCACCATGATGACGCGGCGCAATTCCGAAGAGCAGCTGGCGACGCTACGCTCGGAAGATCTGCTGGTGCAGCCGATGCTGGCGGGGTTCGGCTCGACCGATTTTGGCCGCGCCGAGCAACTCATCGACGCCGGCTATCGCGCAGCCAGCGCACTGGATGGCCGCCTCGCGGCGATGCGCAGCGAGAGCGGCGGCAATCTAGCGCTCAGCCTCGCCCGGTCAGCCGACCCGCGCACGCCACTGATTACCGAGGTACGCATCGAGAACGACTCGAAAGTCGGCGATGCGGTTATTCGTCGACACATCCGCCAGCAAGTCGGCAAACGGCTGGATCTGCAGGACCTGCAGAAGGACATGGGCACTCTGTACGGACTGGACTATTTCGAGCAGGTCGAATACCGGGTCGTACATGGCACGCTGGGCAACACGCTAGTCATCACTACCCGCGAAAAGCGCTCCGGGACCGACTATCTACGCCTTGGCATCAACCTCTCGGATGATTTCGGCGGCGACAGTGCGTTCAACATTGGCGGCAGCTATCGCAAGAACGGCATCAATGAGCTAGGCGCCGAGTGGCTGACGCGCCTGCAGCTGGGTGATCACCAGGAACTCTTCAGCGAGTTCTATCAGCCGCTGGATGCCGGCTCACGCTGGTTCGTCGCGCCGAACCTGTTTGCCGAGACCCAGAACGTAGAATCGATAATCGATAACGACCCCATCGCCGAATACCGCCTGCAACGCTACGGTTATGGGCTCAACCTTGGCCGCCAGATCGCCAACAATGGCGAGATCCGTTTTGGTATTGGCCAGGCATGGGGCGAGGCGGATGTGCGTGTTGGCGATCAACAACTGCCGGAATTCAGTTTCGAGGAAGGCTACTACCAGCTTCAGTATTCGTTCGACACGGTGGATAACGTCGACTTCCCCCGTGAAGGTGAGGATATCGGGCTTACGCTACGCCAGTATGACCCCGGTCTGGGCTCGGACGAACGTTACCGACAGTGGGAGTTCAGTCTGGACAAGGCGGTTAGCCATGGCGTGGATACGCTGGTCTTCGGTGGCCGCTATGGGCGTACGCTGGACGATGCGGAGGTCGTCACGTCGAGCTTTCTGCTCGGTGGAGCGAGGCAACTATCGGGGTTTCGCCAGGATGCCCTCTCCGGACAGAACATCAGCCTGGCGCGCATGATCTATTTCCGGCGGATGACGCCACGCTCATTCCTGCCGCTGGATTTTCCGCTGTACCTGGGTGCATCACTGGAACGTGGGCGCGCGTGGAACAATGATAACGACTTCGATAGCGGGTACATCAATGCGGGCAGTATCTTTATCGGCTACGAAACGCCGCTGGGGCCACTGAATTTCAGCTACGGCCTCAACGATGAAGCCGAGCGCGCCTTGTATATGAACCTCGGACGCAGTTTCTGATCCGGTGTGCCAGAGGTTGAGGCCCAGAGGCGCTAACCCATCGAGGTGATGTTTCAGGCGATCTGAGCGAGCAGCTCGTTGACCTGCTGCCGCTGTTGCTCGTCACCCTCGGTGGCGAGACTCTCCAATATTCTGCAGGCGCTTTCCATGTTTCCCTGCTTGATATAAGCCACCGCTTGATTGAGGCGAACCAGATGTTCGGGGTTCGGCTCCAGCTGGCGGATTTCCTCCGTTAAAGGCATCGACGCGAACGAGTCAGCGCCTTCCAGCAATGCTGGCAACTCACCCAGCGTCAGCACCTCGTCGAAGTCATTCAGCCAGGGCTGCGAGGCTGCAGATGATTCGACGCTGTCATCAGACCGGTCGTCCGTCACGGAACGATGCTCCGCCGAAACGGGCGACGCCGCCATGGGCTCGTTCAGCGTAAGAGTGAACTCCGCTTCGGCAGCTACCGTCTCCGCTGGGCCCTGCGACGATGCTATCGGCGTCACGGCGGCGGCCAATGCAGGATGCAACGCCACTAACTGGTTCAACTGTGCCGCACTGCCACCTGCCTGTAGGTAGGCCGCTGCGGCGTCGTTATACGCGTCTACATCACCTGACTCTGCCAGCAATCCGAGCAGGCGCAGGCGAAGATCCAGTTGTTCCGGCGCCCGCTCGATGCCCCGCTGCAGCACGTCAAATGCCTCAGTACGACGGCCGTAGGTGAGATAGATATCAGCCGCTTCGAGCACATCGGTTTCGCTTACCGAAGCATGTGCCGGCTGGCGTGGCATGTCCGAGCCAGCCGTGGGCGCCGACGGCGGTGGCCGCTTCGGCAGCGTTGAACTGCTTGGTGCGACCTCGAGCGCCTTGGTCGCGGACTTGCTGCGATGGCTGAACCACAAGCCCCCGAGCAACAGCGAAGCCAGCAGACCTGCGCCAGGTACCGTCCAATCACGCCATCCGAAGTCGCGTGCCGCTTTGATCACGGCAACCGGCGCTGCGCTATCGGGCCGCTCCATCGCGCTTTGCGGCTCAACGGTTGTCGGCGTTGTGACAACGGGCGCTAACGGTTCTATTGTCGACGGCTGCTCAGTGGCCGCCGCCGGTAGGCTGCGCTGGTTTTGAAGTTGGGCATGGACTCGTTCGAGCTGAAGTTGCAATTCAACCAGCATCTGTTTTAGCTGCTGATTTTCGTCGCGGCTGGCAGCCAACTCTTCGAACAACTGCCGGAGCAAAACAGCAACCTGGTCTTCGGCCGCTGTCATCTCGGTTGCCTGAGGCATAGGATTCAGCGCGTCGATCGACGCTGACTCAACGACTTGCTCCACCTGCTCAATCGCAGGCTGCGCAGCGACGTCTGGCAACAGCAGATTTGCACCCGCATTGAGTCGACCCGGGTCACCATCGGCAAAAGCGTTTGGATTCAGTACCTGGATGTCGTGCATGAATTGCGACAACGAGCTCTGACTCCCTTCTGCCATATACGCATTGGCAACCGTCCACAGATTCTCTCCGCCCGCTACGAGATGACGCTTGCCTAGGGACGCCTGCGGCAGAGCGGCCGGCGGCACGAAACTCGACGACGCGGTATGCACTGGCGAAACTACAGCTTGCGGGGCGCTGATAATCGCACGGGTCTCTAACTGCGGCGCGCTAGGCATCGGGTCGAGCAGTACCGTGTATTCGCGCAACAGTCGGCTGTTGGCACGCGTGATTTGTACTAGAAAATTCAGGTAAGGCTCGCGGACCGGCTTGTTGGAAGCGACACGAATACGGCTGCGATTCCCTTCGATCACTGGTGTAAAGGTCAAGTTCTGCAAGAATGCCAGGCGCTCGACACCGATGCGTTCGAAGTCACTGCCGGATGCCAGCACCACGCGAATGTCCTCTGCCGAGAGTTCGCCCACATCCAGCAAATCAATTTCAGCACTCAGTGGCTGGTTCAACGCCGAATGAAGCGTGATATCGCCCATTCCCAGCGCCGATACCACGCTGGAATAGAGCAGCGAACCGGAGGCTACCAACAATAAAACTCGACGACCAAGGGCCATGTGACCTCCGCGATAAAGGCATCGCTCGGCGCGATTGATCGCCGGCTCGCCTGTTTGAACGCTCAACCTGTGACACAGTTATCGACGGAAACAAGAAAAGATGTATGCAGCCCGTCGGCTATGCGCTAAAGGCATTGTGCCATCATTGACGAATTTGAGCCTAACGTCAAAAGACAGACGGCTACGCTTCGCCGTCTCCCACCTAAGGCGCTAGATATGGTCGCTTGGATACTAAATTACTTGGATACGGACGCGATGCAGCGCAGAGCGGGACCTAACGCCGAGTGCTCGGAGTGCATGTGAGTTCACGCGCCAAGATAGGGCCGGGCGGGAAGATGCGTCAGGGCGCCCCTGAACGCCCGGCTGAGGCGTGTTTTATCGCTTGATCAAGTTGGCCAGGATGCGTGCATGCACCTGCTGGCACTTGCGCAGGTCGTCCTCGTCGATGCCATCGAAGAGTTCTTGCCGGACCTGGTTCGAGATCGCTTCGATCTTTTGAATAAGAGGAAGGGCCGGAGCGCCGAGGGTGATCAGCTTCGCCCGGCGGTCTTCGGGCGCAGGCTTGCGGTGCACGAGCCCCTGCGCTTCGAGGCCGTCCAGCAACCGCGCCAATGTCGGCCCCTCGACTGCAACGCTCTGTGCAAGCTCGCGCTGGGTAGGATCGTGATCGAAACGGGCCAGATGAAGCAGAACCAGCCACCGTGCCTGTGAGAGGCCGAGATCCGCCAACCGGCGATCCAGCTCGGCGCGCCAGCTACGCGAAAGTTGCGCCAGCTGCATGGCGAAGCGATGTTGGTCGGGGTACATGGCGCGGGTTTCCTGGAAAAACTAATTATTAGTGAGCTAACCACAGCCCAAAAATACTGGCAAGGCTACCATCAGCCGAGAACGTAACCGTGGGTTGCACGAAGCCCGCTCCAGACCCTGTGATTGGCAAACGCAGCGGCAATACGCCGCACTAAAGAGATACCGCGCTAGAGCTCGAACTCGGCTTGGAGAGAGGCTCGCACGCAGAACAAAACGGCCTCCGGTACCCGCCCGGCAAACAGCTCGGCTATCGCCGCAACGGGCGGTAGCTCACCCTCGCCATCGAGAAAGGCCTCCTGGATCTCACCGAGCAACTCTTCAGGCAGGTCGAGGGCCTGCTCCAGGCTGAGCTGCTGCTGGCCGATCGCCTCAGCGAGCATTGCGTAGACGTTCTTCTCGCTGCAATCGAGCTGGCGAGCGATCTGTGCCGGGGTCATGCCCGCGCGAGCCAGTGTAATCAGCTCGTGACGAACATCGGCCGGCGATCTGACCACGCTTGCTGTGCCTTGCAGCACCTCAAGAAAAGCCTGGCCATACCGCTCCAACTTGCGCGCGCCGACGCCGCTGATGCGCGCCATGTCACTGAGAGCGCCTGGCTGGCTGCGGAGCATCTCCAGCAAGGTCGCATCCGGGAAGATCACGTAAGGCGGCACGCCATGCTCTTCGGCCAGCTTGCGACGCAAGGTGCGCAACGCCTCCCAGGTTTCGCGCTCTTCGCTGCGCACCAGCTGACTCGCCGCGCTGGCGGCTGACTTCGGCGTCTTGGTAGTCAACTCGCGACGCAGCTCCAACGTGACTTCCCCACGCAGCAATGCGCGGCAGCTATCACTGAGCCGCAGTCCGCCGAAACCGTCCAGGTCCACATCGGCCAAACCGCGCGCGACCAGCTGGCGGAACAGCGAGCGCCATTCCCCTTCCGACAACGCCTTGCCGACACCGAACACCGATAAGTGCTGATGGCCAAGGCTGCGAATTTTCTCATTGTCGCGACCGAGCAGGATATCGACCAGATGCCCGACACCGTAACGCTGACCGCTGCGGTAGATCGCAGACAGCGCCTGACGCGCGGGCTCGGTGGCATTCCAGGTCTGCACGCCATCGACACAGTTGTCGCAATGGCCGCAAGGCTCCGGCATCTGCTCGTCGAAATACGCCAGCAACACCTGACGGCGACAGCGGGTTTCCTCGCACAGCGCCAGCATAGCGTCGAGTTTGTGCTGCTCGATGCGCTTGTGTCGCTCGTCGCCTTCGGAATTGTTGAGCATCTGCTTGACGAAGATGACGTCCTGCAGGCCGTACGCCATCCAGGCATCGGCAGGTAGGCCATCACGACCCGCACGACCGGTTTCCTGGTAGTAAGCCTCCAACGACTTGGGCAAGTCCAGATGCGCGACGAAGCGCACGTTGGGCTTGTCGATGCCCATGCCGAAAGCGATGGTCGCAACCATGATCAGACCTTCCTCATTGAGGAAGCGCTTCTGGTGAAAAGCTCGAAGATCGTTTGGCAACCCGGCGTGATAAGGCAACGCGGGAAAGCCCTGTTCGGTCAGAAACGCCGCAGTTTCATCGACCTTCTTGCGCGACAGGCAATAGACGATGCCTGCATCTCCACGGCGCTCGCTGAGAAAGGCCATCAACTGCTTGCGCGGCTGCTCCTTCGGCACGATGCGATAGAAGATATTCGGTCGGTCGAAGCTGGATAGATAGCGTTCCGCGCTCTCCAAATGCAGCCGCTGGACGATCTCTTCCCGCGTTCGCTTGTCTGCTGTCGCCGTCAGGGCCAGCCGCGGCACGTTGGGGAAGAACTCGGCAAGCTGCCCGAGCTGAAGATACTCGGGGCGGAAATCATGGCCCCACTGCGAGACGCAATGCGCTTCGTCGATGGCAAACAATCCAATCTGCAAGCGCTGCAAAAACGCCAGCATGCGCGGCTGAACCAGCCGTTCGGGCGCGAGATAAAGCATCTTGATTTCGTTGCGACGCAAGCGATCGGCGATCTCGCGCTGCTGCTCGGGGCTTTGTGTGGAATTGAGCGCCACGGCCTCGACGCCAAGCTCCTCGAGCGTAGCCACCTGATCGTCCATCAACGCGATCAGCGGCGACACCACCACCGTCAGGCCCTCGCGAAGCAACGCTGGCACTTGAAAGCAAAGCGACTTGCCGCCACCGGTCGGCATCAACACCAGGGCGTCGCCGCCATTGGCTACGCGCTCGATAATCGCACCCTGGTTGCCACGAAACGCGTCGTAGCCGAAAACATCTTTGAGAATGCGCTGTGCCTGATCGAGCATGCCGGTCTCCGAAACAAGACGCGCGAGTATACGCGACACCAGCGCGGCGTTCAGGCGGAACACCCTCACGACGCGATGGTCGGACGTGCAAGACTGCTAGGTCCGTTGCGGCGGAACTCCGGAACGATATTTCCATCTGTCGAAGGCGTAGGGCTGAAAAAAACTGACGAGGCCGCTGCGGCGCGGATAGCCCGCGGTAGCCGGAGGTCCACGGCTCGTCTAGAATCACCGCTGTTTCCAATCCAAGGTAGTCATCGATGTCATTCGCCGAGCAACTCGCCCGCCTGCAAGTGTTTCTAGATGCAGATGACCTGCATGAAGAGGCGCTGGACTACATCGCCGCGCACGGCTACCTGACCGCCCTGTGCATCTGCTCGGAGCAGGTGCCCGAGCGTGAATGGATCGACGCGCTGTTCGCCGAGCCACCGAAGTACGCTGACGACACCGAGCGCGAAGCCATCGAGGCGACGCTCATCCAACTCAAGGCGCATATCGCCCGGCAGTTGGCCAGCGATGAAGACATGGAGCTGCCCTGCGAACTGGAAATGGGTGACGAGCCGGACGAATCCGATATGCGCGGCTGGTGCATCGGCTTCATGGAAGGCGTGTTCATGCGTGAAGCAGTGTGGTTCGAAGAGTCCGAGGAAGAAGTCAGCGAGCTGCTGTTGCCGATCATGGTCGGCTCCGGGCTGTTCGATGAGCAACCCGAGTTCAGCGACATCGCCGCAGACCCGGACTTGGTCGATGAGATGGTCTCGCAGATTCCCGAGATCCTCACAGCGCTTTATCTGATCTGCCACGCCCCCGAAGAAAAGCCAGCGCTACTCAAGCCGCGCCGGCACTGATACGCGGATAGCCTCTTGGCCCACCGCGATATCCCGACGTATCGCAACCCGGTAGCGCGTTACGCGCTATTGGTGATCGGCTGGCTGAGCGTCGCCCTCGGCGTCATCGGTATTTTCCTGCCGATCCTACCCACTACGCCGTTTCTCCTGCTCGCGGCTGCCTGTTTCGTACGCAGCTCGCGGCGTTTCTACGAATGGCTGGTGATGCATCCACGGCTCGGGCCCTGGTTCCGGGATTACCTGGAGGGCAACGGCATTCCGCTGAAGGCGAAAATTTACACGATCTCGACGATGTGGTTCAGCATCGGCTTGTCCTGCTGGCTGGTGCCGCTGTTCTGGGCGCGGCTCGGCATGCTTATCAGTGCAACGTTGGTGACGCTGTATGTCCTCCGTCTGAAAACCCTTCCACCACGCTAAGCGCTCAGCTTTGCTGGCGGTTCCCGTGATTACGCTGATAGATCTCTGCCCCCATAGCGTCGATCTGCGCCTCGATCAAGGCCTCGAATGGCCGCAGCAAGGGATCAAAGCGTCCGGCTCCTTCCAGCGTATTCAATGCCGTCACTATCGCTTCGAGCGTCGACAGCGCACCGGGCATCGGCGCCTTGCGCAGTCGATAACGAGACATCAGCCCCGCCGGCAACGCGGCGCGTGGCAGAGCAGTGAGACTTGGGTTGAGGTGCAACAACTTGCGGGCCTTGCGCCAGGTGCCGTCTGGCACGATCAATCGCAACGGCTCGACCCTCTTCGCCAGTTGCTCGAGCGGCACGGCATCAACGCCAGGAAATAACAGGAAGCTGTCCGTGCCATCATCGACAGGCAGATCCTCGAACGATTCCCCCACGCGCAACTCGGCATTGGTCAGGCCAAGCGCTGCCAGACGAGCCGTATTCAGCGCATGTCCGGTTTCGCTCGGGTGCTGCAAGATCAGTACTTGCGTTCTACTGGCAAGCGAAGGGATCAGCAAGCACAGACAGTGGCTCAACGGACGCTGACAGCGCGGGCATTGCGGACGGGACATGGCGGCTCCTGCAGGGAGGCGAAGTCTGCCACATCGAGTGAAAACGTGGCGGCAGGCTATGCTGGTCGCTTCATGATAACGAGAAGGCACGTACCGATGATTACGCTGCACCATCTGGAAAATTCCCGCTCGCAACGCGTGCTCTGGCTTTTGGAAGAGTTGCAGCTGCCTTACGAGATCAAACGCTACGCGCGGGACCCGAAAACAATGCTGGCGCCAGCTGAATTGAAAAAAGTGCACCCGCTGGGCAAGTCACCCGTTATCACCGACGGTGAACTGACGTTGGCCGAGTCAGCTGCGATTCTCGAATACCTTGTAGAGCGCTACGGCGACGGCCGACTGACCCCACCAAAAGGCTCCCCGGAATATCTGCGCTTTCGCTACTGGATGCATTATGCGGAGGGCTCGGCCATGCCGCCGCTATTGCTCAAACTTGTATTCGACCGCGTCGCCAAGGGGCCGATGCCATTTTTTATCCGCCCTGTAGCGCGGGCAATCGCCAAGGGTGCCGACAGGGCATTCATCGGCCCGCAACTAAAGCTGCATCTGGATTATATGGAAAGCGAGCTGGAGCAAAATCAATGGTTCGCGGGAGAGGAATTCAGCGTTGCGGATATTCAGATGAGCTTTCCGCTGGAAGCCGCCCGAGCCCGCGCCGGACTGGATGCAAGCCGTCCTCGGCTGACGGCCTTCTTACAACGAATACATGACCGCCCCGCTTATCAACGAGCCGTAGAACGAGGCGGTTCAGTTATGCCAGGGCGCTGAAGAATTCAGCCCCCGGATCGATCGGTCATCGAATCAGCGGCGCGGCGTCGCTGATTTGCTTCGCTGGGCGCGAACCGGAATGGGTTGCAGGCGAGGCGGTTCGATAAAGCCAAGCGCCACTGCCAGATTCCAGCACACACTACTGAGCCATGCTTTCATGGTCTAACCCTCCTGCTTGTAACGGGTCTTGGTGGAGCCTTGGGGCTTCGATATGAGCATAACCCAAGAACTGCATAGCCGCCTGCGGCAGATGTTGCAGTTTATTCAGGCGGAGTACCTCCACCCGGCTCTATAAATTGCGACCGGAACAAAAGCTGAGCGTTCAGCGTTTATCACCTGGCGGTCGCTTATTAAGCAGGTTCCTCTTTTCGCCGGTACGGAAAAACATCGATTACCTTGCCATCGGTTATCGCTTGCTGCAGACCTTTCCAGTAGTCGGCGTCATACAGTTCGCCATGCAGCTTGGCGAATAACCGGCGCTGCTTGATATCGGCAAATAGAAAGCGCGGAAATTCTTCCGGGAAGACATCATTCGGACCGACCGAATACCAAGGCTCGGAAGACATTTCATCCTCCGGATAGCGGGGCTCGGGGATGTAGCGGAAGTTCACCTCGGTGAGAAAGCAGATCTCGTCGTAGTCGTAGAACACCACCCGACCATGACGAGTCACGCCGAAATTCTTCAGCAGCATATCGCCGGGAAAGATATTGGCAGCAGCGAGTTGCTTGATCGCCAAGCCATAATCTTCCAATGCCTCCTGGACCTGCTGCTCGCTGGCGTTTTCCACGTAAATATTCAACGGCGTCATGCGCCGCTCAGTCCAGCAGTGACGCACCAGCACCGTATCGCCCTGCACCTCGACCGTTGACGGCGCAACTTCTAACAGCTCGGCCAGGCAGTCAGGGGCGAACTTCGACAGAGGAAAACGGAAATCAGCGAACTCCTGGGTATCGGCCATGCGCCCTACCCGGTCGACGCTTTTCACCAGACGATACTTTTCAATGACGGTCGCGCGGTTGACGTTCTTGGTTGGCGAGAACCGGTCCTTGATGATCTTGAATACCGTATTGAAACCCGGCAGCGTGAACACGCTCATCACCATTCCACGCACGCCCGGCGCCATGATGAAGCGATCATCGGTGGTTGACAGATGATTGATCAACGCGCGGTAGAACTCAGATTTGCCATGCTTGTAAAAACCGATGGAGGTATAGAGTTCGGCAATGTGCTTGCCCGGCATGATGCGCTGTAGAAAGCCGATGAACTCCGCCGGAATCGGCACCTCGACCATGAAGTATGAACGGGTGAAGGAAAAGATAATCGAGACTTCCGCCTCATCCGTGATCAGCGCATCGGCGACGATGCCCAAGTCCTCGCGGTGCAGCAACGGAATCACCAGCGGCCACTGTTCGTCGCGCGTGAAGATCCGTCCGAGCAGATAGGCGCCCTTGTTGCGGTAGAGCACCGAGGAAAAGAGCTCGACGGTAAGTTCAGGGTCTTTGCATACCCAGTCTGGCAAAGACAATTGCAGCTGCGCATCGAGGCGCCGTAGGTCGCCACTCAGGTCGCCATAGGGCACAGCGAAGGCGAAGTCATCGAGGATTTGCACGAGCGCACTATGAAGGTCACCTTCAGGCCTGTACCGACGCGTCTGTGCCATCCGCTCATGGATACGGCTCGATGGCCGGGTGGTATGGATGAACATGGTGCCGTCGCTGATGCAGTCGTGACTGAACAGCGCACAGAAGATCGAGTTGTACCAGGTCTCGGATAACTCATCATCGAAGCGCGGGTTGATCTGGTCGATATAAGCGCTTTTGATTTGTGGCCAGCGCTGCACTTCCAGCAGAACCTCACGCTCGAATGCCGCACGCAGGGCCGCAGCGGTTTCGCCGACTTTTTGCTCGTACAGATTGATACGTGCCGCCGAGGCACGCTGGGCGTCCTGCCACTGCGCCTGCTCGAAGCGAGACCTTGCGCCCGCGGTGATCCGCCTGAAGTGCTCACGATAATCATCGAAGCCCAGCAGGATCTGCCGCGCAATCTCGGCGTCGGACGATGTCTGCACCATGTCGACTATCTCTGCAGCAACGAAAACCCGAGCTTATCCAGCGGCCGATGGCAATGAAAGCGCTGCAACGAGATCGGAAAAAGTTTGAAAGCGTGTTTCGAGTTGCGAGATGAGCAAGTCTCACCAACACTTTGTCATCCCCTCACCGGAGCCAGCTCATGCGCCCTTTAGACTTTCTGCGTCTGCTCAGTCTCGCTGCAATCTGGGGCGCCAGCTTCTTGTTCATGCGCATCATCGCGCCGGAACTCGGAACCTTTCCCACCGCATTTCTCCGTGTACTGTTCGCCTGTATCGGCTTGCTGGGGATACTGGCGATGATGCGGATTCGCTGGGACTTTCACGGCAAACTGAAGCTGTGTCTTATCTTAGGGATGATCAATTCAGGCGTTCCTTTCGCGCTTTATGCGCTGGCCGCGCAGTTTTTGCCGACGGGCTACTCAGCCATATTCAACGCCACCACGCCGATGATGGGCGTGATCATCGGCGCCTTGTTTTTCGCCGAGGAGCTGACAACGACGAAGGTGATCGGCGTGCTTTGCGGCCTGAGCGGTGTAGCGCTATTGACGCGTACCGGCCCCGTGGCATTCGACGCGAGCCTGCTGATTGGTGCGCTTGCATGCCTGGGTGCAACCGCCTGCTACGGTTTCGGCGGTTTCCTGACACGCCTCTGGATCAACCAGCACGGCGGGCTGAAAAGCGAGCTAGTAGCCTTTGGTAGCCAGATGGGCGCGGCATTGTGCCTGTTGCCGCTGTTCCTGATATCGCTGCTGACGGCCCCGCCAATATCCTGGGGCGGCGGTACGGTCTGGCTCAGCCTTGTCGGGCTCGGCGTCGTCTGCACCGCCTTCGCCTATATCCTTTATTTCCGGCTGTTGGCTGATATCGGCCCAGTCCGCACGCTGACGGTGACCTTCATCATTCCGCCCTTTGGCGTACTCTGGGGCGCCCTACTGCTCAACGAACCGCTGTCCTGGGCCTACCTCTATGGTGGTGCGCTGATTGCGGTGGCGCTCTGGCTGGTGCTGAAACAGGCGCCGACCACAACCGTGGCAGCGCCAGAAATCCAGCGCAGCTAGCGCTGGCCGGACGAATGCCGAAACACAAGAACGAGCCCGAGTACGATCAACAGCATGCCGATAAGGCTGAGCATCGGCAGTACGTTACCGAACACCAGATAATCCATCAGCGCGGTAACTGCCGGCACCAGGTAGAACAGGCTGGTCACGTTGACCAGATCCCCGTGTGCGATCAGTCGATACAGCAACAAAGTCGCTGCCACGGATATCAGCAGCCCCATCCACAACACCGTATCCAGAAACCCAGCGCCGGGGTGATCTCGAAAGGCTGAAAAGGCACGAACAGCGAACAGAGCAGCAGCCCGGCGAAGTATTGCAAGGGCATGGCGCGAAGCGGATCGCCGTGTGCGCGCTTTTGCATCATCGAGCCCAGCGTGATGCTCAGCAGCGCCAGCAGAGCGCAAGCCACGCCCGCCCAGGACAGCCCACCTACGCCGAGGCTCTGATAAACCACCAGTACAAGACCGCACAGCCCGAGCAACAAACCGAGCAGTCGCATCGGCCGCAGCCCCTTGCGCTCTAGCAACACCGCCGTGAGGATCGGCTGCACACCTAACAATGTCGCCATGACACCCGGCGTCATCTGGAGATCCAGCGCCAGCAAATAAAAGATCTGATAGGACCCCAGCAGCACCACGCCAGTCGCCAACGCAAACCAGCGCTCCCCCTTGCTCTCAGGCAACGATAGCGAAGCCAGCCGCATCACGGTCACCAACGCAACGAGTGCGATCATGAAACGAACCAGCAAAAAGGCAAAGGGCGAAGCGTAGGCCAGGCCCCATTTTGAAACGATTGCACCGCTGCTCCAGAGCAGCACGAAAAGTACCGTAGTCGCATACGCGACCAGGTTGTTGCGTGAGAACGAAATCATCCTGCCACCTTTGGGAAAGGCAATACGAGACTGCGCCAGCGAATGGCAAACGCAGTGACGGGGGGTGCCGGCGAACCGGCGTAGCTCAGGCCAGCGCGGAAGGTGGCGGTGGCGGAGCCAGTGGCAAGCCCGGTGGCGGGCTCGCAGGCAGGCAGGACAGGATGATCGGCATGAACGTAGGCACTGCAGAACCGCCCGTAAGGAACGGGCTTCCGCAATAAGCGCTGGTGCCGCAGGCTACGTTGTTCATACCGATCTCGAAACGAGGAAAAAAGACTATAGCTGCGCTGCGCCAAATCCGCCAAGACAGGCCGGCGCAGCGAAATTCACTGCTGCAGTTCCTGCTCGCCGAACATGTCGGCGAACAGCATGGTGGACAGATAACGCTCGCCGGAATCAGGGAGAATCACCACGATATTCTTGCCCTGCATTTCAGGACGCTCGGCCAGACGCACCGCCGCAGCCATGGCAGCGCCGCAGGAAATACCGCAAAGGATGCCCTCTTCACGCATCAATCGCAGCGCCATCGCCTTGGACTCTTCGTCATCAACGTGCTCGACTTGGTCGACCATTGTCAAATCGAGATTTTTCGGCACGAAACCGGCACCGATCCCCTGAATCTTGTGAGGGCTGGGTTTGACCTCTTGGCCGGCGAGGGTCTGGCTGATCACCGGAGAGCTGGTTGGTTCGACCGCCACGCTAAGAATCTTCTTGCCTTTGGTGTTCTTGATATAGCGTGAAACCCCGGTGATGGTTCCTCCGGTGCCAACACCTGCAACCAGCACATCGATATTGCCTTCGGTGTCGTTCCAGATTTCCGGCCCGGTGGTTTTTTCATGGATCGCCGGGTTCGATGGGTTCTCGAACTGCTGCGGGAGGTAATAGCGCTCGGGATCCGACGCGGCGATTTCAGCCGCTTTCTCGATAGCGCCCTTCATGCCCTTCGCCGGCTCGGTGAGCACCAGCTCCGCCCCGAGCGCCTTCAGCACCTTGCGCCGCTCCAGGCTCATCGATGCCGGCATGGTCAGCATCAATTTGTAGCCGCGTGCCGCGGCGACGAACGCCAGACCGATTCCGGTATTTCCGGAAGTCGGCTCGATGAGCGTCATGCCCGGCTTGAGGCGGCCACTTTCCTCGGCGTCCCAGATCATCGCTGCGCCAATCCGGCATTTGACCGAGTGAGCCGGGTTGCGGCCTTCGATCTTGGCCATGATGCTGACGCCCTTGGGGCCCAGCCGATTGATCATGACCAGCGGTGTGTTACCGATGGCCTGTGCATTGTCAGCAAAGATGCGGCTCATGACTGTGTCCTGCGAGAAGAAAAACAGACTGCTGAGCCTAAGCGCAGTCTCAGGGCTCGTCCAGCCGAACTCACCGATGCGTGCTGGGGTCCACCAACAGGTAAGCAGTTCCATGATGAATCCTCGACCAAACCAGGCCTGTCATGAAAAAACGCTACCAATTTCCGTTGTGGATATTCCTGTCGCTTGCCCTGCTATTGCTGATCGCTCATCTCGCGCTGCCTCATCTGGTGCTCAACTTCCTGAACGACAAGCTCGCCGACATGGGCGAATACAGGGGTCATGTCGAAGATGTCGACTTGGCCTGGTGGCGCGGCGCTTACAAAGTCGATGGGCTCGTTATCGAGAAAAAGAACGAGCAGGTCCAGGCTCCGCTATTCACGGCTCCCTCGATCGATATCGGCGTGAGCTGGCGCGCGCTCTGGCAGGATCAGGCGCTGGTTGGTGAGGTAATTCTGGAACAACCGCAGCTGAATTTCGTCGATGGCGAAGAAGCCGAGGACTCGCAGACAGGTGAAGGCGTCGATTGGCGTGAGCGCGTCGAAGCGTTGATACCATTCACTCTGAATGAGCTACGTGTGGTCGACGGCCAGCTGTCGTTTCGGAATTTCGATGCCGACCCGCCAGTGCATGTCTATGCGAACGCGATCAACGCGAGCCTGTACAACCTGACCAATACAGCCGACCGTAAGCAAGGACGCGTCGCCACTTTCGAAGGCACGGCGAAGTTCTTTAATCAAGCTCCGATAGAAGCCTCCGCGCATTTCAACCCCTTTACCGATTGGCAAGATTTCGATCTCGACTTGCGGCTGACCGGCCTGAATCTGACCAAGCTGAACGACTTCAGCAATGCCTATGGAAACTTCGATTTCGCGGCCGGCACGGGTGATCTGGTCATGGAAGTCGAGGCCAACGGCGGTCAGTTGGATGGCTATATCAAACCGTTGCTGCACAATGTGGAAGTTTTCGACTTCGAGCAGGACGTCAAGAACGAGGACAAGGGTTTTTTCCGCGGCATCTGGGAAGCCGTGGTCGGTGGCGGTGAGGAAGTGCTGCAGAACCAGCGCAAAGAGCAGTTCGCGACGCGCGTCGAGCTTTCCGGCAGCACAAAAAACACCGACGTCAGTCCCTTCCAAGCATTTGTCGCGATCCTGCGAAACGCCTTCGTCGAAGCCTTCTCGGCGCGCTTCGAGCGCTCGCTGAGCGAAGAGGACGAGTAAAACCGAACAGTAGATGCGGTCGCGCCCATTCAATGACTGAATGATCCACTCGCGTTCACAGTGAGGCGCCCATCACTTATAGTCGGTCGTCTACCAAAACATGAAGTGCCTGCACGCTAGGCCCGATCAAGGAAATCCCGATGAAGTTCGAAGGCACCCAGTCCTACGTCGCCACCGATGACCTGAAACTTGCCGTCAATGCCGCCATCACTCTGGAACGCCCGTTGCTGGTCAAGGGTGAGCCAGGCACCGGCAAAACCATGCTCGCCGAGCAGTTGGCGGAGTCCTTCGGCGCGAAACTGATCACTTGGCACATCAAGTCCACTACCAAGGCCCATCAGGGCCTGTATGAATACGATGCGGTCAGCCGCTTACGGGATTCGCAGCTGGACTCCGACCGGGTGCACGACGTGCGCAACTACATTAAGAAGGGCAAGTTGTGGGAAGCCTTCGAGTCCGAGCAGCGGGTGATCCTGCTGATCGATGAAATCGACAAGGCCGATATCGAATTCCCCAATGACCTGCTGCAAGAGCTCGACAAGATGGAGTTCTATGTCTATGAGACCAATGAAACCATCAAGGCCAAGCAACGGCCGATCATCATCATCACCTCGAACAACGAAAAAGAGCTGCCGGACGCTTTCCTGCGCCGTTGCTTCTTCCACTACATCGCATTCCCGGATCGTGAAACGCTGCAGAAGATCGTCGACGTGCATTACCCGAACATCAAGAAGGATTTGGTGGCCGAAGCCCTCGATGTGTTCTTCGATGTTCGCAAGGTGCCGGGCTTGAAGAAGAAGCCATCCACCAGTGAGCTGGTCGACTGGCTGAAGCTGCTGATGGCCGACAATATCGGCGAAGCCGTACTGCGCGAACGCGATCCGACCAAGGCCATCCCGCCGCTGGCCGGAGCATTGGTGAAGAACGAGCAGGACGTGCAATTGCTTGAACGTCTGGCGTTCATGAGTCGTCGCGCCAGTCGCTGAACGGCGGCGGCTTCAGGCGGAGCCGCTGCGTCACATTACTGGAGAAGAGCCATGCAAACGCATACCGGTAGTTGCCTCTGCGGCGTCGTGCGGTACCGCATCGATGCCCCGATAGACGAATTGACTCACTGCCACTGCAAGATGTGCCGCAAGGCACACGGTGCGGCATTCGCGACCTATGCGGGCGTGCCGCTGGATGCGTTTCACTTCCTCTCGGGCAAGGATCAGTTGGGTGTCTATCACTCTTCCGAACACGTGACGCGGACGTTCTGCATACGCTGCGGCTCCAATCTGCAGTTCGTCGACAATCGCGAGCACGAGGTCGGCGTCGCGGCCGGTACGCTCGACTCGCCGCTGCCGGTTCCGCCGCAGGAACATATCTTCGTCGGCTCCAAGGCTGACTGGTATGAGATCCGCGATGGGCTCGCCGAACACGACGAAGACCGCTGATTATCAAACGTAATGGTGCTGCTACGACGGCACCTCCTGAGGTTTTGCCATGCTGCTTGGGCTGTTCAATGAGATGCGCGCCGCAAAGGTGCCGGTGTCGGTACGCGAGTTGCTCGATCTGATCAACGCGTTGAAACACAACGTGATTTTTGCCGACATGGACGAGTTCTACTATTTGTCGAGGGCCATCCTGGTCAAGGATGAGCGCCACTTCGATAAGTTCGACCGGGCATTCGGCGCCTACTTCAAAGGGCTGGAAAACCTCAATCAGCACATTGAGGCGCTGATTCCGGAGGAGTGGCTGCGCAAGGAATTTGAGCGCTCGTTGAGCGACGAGGAGCGCGCCAAGATCGAGTCCCTCGGCGGGCTCGACAAGCTGATCGAGGAGTTCAAGAAGCGCCTGGAAGAACAGAAGGAAAAGCATGCCGGTGGCAACAAGTGGATCGGCACCGGCGGCACCAGCCCTTTTGGCTCGGGCGGTTACAATCCCGAAGGCATCCGCATCGGTGACGCCGGCAAGCGCCAGGGCAAGGCGGTGAAGGTCTGGGACCAGCGCGAGTACAAGAACCTCGACGATCAGGTCGAACTGGGCACACGCAATATCAAGGTTGCCCTACGCCGCCTGCGCAAGTTTGCCCGCCAGGGCGCGCAGGACGAGCTGGACCTGGACGGCACCATCGACCACACCGCCCGCGACGGTGGCTTGCTGAATATTCAGATGCGCCCAGAGCGGCGCAACGCGGTGAAGCTGCTGATCCTGTTCGATATCGGCGGCTCCATGGACGCTCACGTCAAGGTATGCGAAGAGCTGTTCTCGGCCTGCAAGACCGAGTTCAAGCATCTGGAGTATTTCTATTTCCATAATTTCATCTACGAATCGGTATGGAAGAACAACTTCCGCCGCACCTCCGAGCGCACCTCGACGCTCGACCTGCTGCACAAGTACGGCGCCGACTACAAGGTGGTGTTCGTAGGCGACGCCGCGATGGCCCCATACGAAGTTACCCAGCCCGGCGGCAGTGTCGAACATTGGAACGAAGAGGCCGGTTACGTCTGGATGCAGCGCTTCATGGAGAAATACAAGAAACTCATCTGGATCAACCCCTACCCCAAAGACACCTGGGGCTACACCTCATCCACTGGAATCATCCGTGAGCTGCTTGAGGACCGGATGTATCCCCTGACATTGAGCGGGCTAGAAGAAGGGATGAAGTTTCTAGCTAAATAGCTGCAAGCCCGACTGAACCGCTGAGCGCTTCTACGACTTACCCCTCGGCCGTGGTTGCTTGCCGAGAGGTATTCGGCGGCTGGCTGCCAGTCGGATCACCTGGGCTGGATTGATCTCATACTGCAGCAGACCGCCGACCTGCCCGAACAGAGACCTACTCGGGTCGCTTGCTGGACGAAACTACCTGAGCGGTGCGCCGCTGGCGTCGGCGGCGCTGCGGAAACAACGTCCGGCGAATCAGTACGAAGATACTTTCGGCAATCCAGGCCAGAAGAAGAGCGCAGCTCAGGCCCCAAGCGATCGCCTCCGGCGCCAACATCACCTGGAAGCGATAGCTGCTCCAGACCTGCCCTCTCAAGCTTTGATCGGCACCAATCAGCACATGCCAGGCGCGCGCATACCAAGGTCCTTGCATGATCCGCCATTCGCGATCGAGTAACCGTGCTCGCTCGACGAGCGCCGCAACACTGCGCGCATCACTTTGTATAACCGGATCGTCACTGGCGCGATAGTGCTCCACCAACGCATTCAGATTGCCCTCGAAGAAACGCCCGGCGGTGTCCTGGAAACCTGCCAGACCTTGCTGAGCCTCGAGCCGACGAGCCTCAACGTGGTTCCCGTATGCATCGATGAACCCCGGCACCTGAATACCGACCAGCAAGCCAAGGGCAAACAGGGTCAATCGCAGATGGCTTCTCAGCATCACTGCACCTGCCCGCGCGCGACGCATTCGCCAAGTCGCCAGAGCGTCCATTCGCCTGGCTGATGGACGTCCCACTGCTCGTTATCGGTCAAAGGCTCGGTAGCCAGCACGGTCACCACGTCGTTCGGCGTGGTCTCGGCTGTGAAATCAACGGTCAACTCGGCGTCCTTCAGCTGCGCTGGGCCGAAAGGCGCACGGCGTGTTATTTGTGCGAGTTTGGTGGTGCAGAAGCTGAATAACCATTCCCCGTTGCTCAGCAGACAATTGAAAACCCCTTTCGCACGATAGCCGGAGCAGGCATCGAGCAGACGAGGCAGCAGGTCTTCAGCGCTGACACGCTCGGGGAAATCGGTGCGTACACGGTTGAGCAGATCACAGAACGCCGCTTCGCTGTCCGTATCGCCGACCGGTCGGTAAAACCCAAGCGCCGGGTTGAAATCTGCGAGCTGACCGTTGTGCGCGAAGCACCAGTGCTGCCCCCACAGTTCGCGTACGAATGGATGGGTATTGACCAGCGCGACCTTGCCGACGTTGGCATGACGGATATGACCGATCACGACCTGGCTCTTGATCAGATAATGCTGGACCATCTTCGCCACTTCCGATTCGCAACTGGCTACAGGGTCCTGAAACAAGCGCAAACCGCGGCCTTCGTAGAACGCGATACCCCAGCCATCCTTATGCGGCCCAGTGCGACCGCCGCGCTGCATCAGTCCGGTGAAGCTGAAATGGATATCAGTGGGTACGTTGGCGCTCATGCCGAGCAGTTCACACATGCGCGATCTCCGCAGCGTCTTATGGCATTGATTCAGACCATGGTTTCACATCACAGCCTGGGTTCGGTCCGCGTCTGGTAGCGGCCTACGGGACGGTAATCGTCGTTCTCGTCGTCCTCCAGTCGCTCGCGTAGGGTACGCGGATCCTCACCGGACGCCGACTCCGCACGTCGCTGTTTGCGCCGCCGCTCGATTGGCCAGCGCACTGCCACCAGCGCTGCGTATAGTGCGAATGAGATCAGACCATAGAGCGCCAGATCAGCCACCGCGCGCCAAGCGTTATTGCCGACATTGAACAGCACATCGAGTGCGGTGACTGCCACTGCCGGGGCGAACAGCTCTTTCGCAGGGTCGACGATAGTCGGCGTCAACAGCAGCACGGCAACAAGCAATCGCAGCGGCTCGCGCAGCCACCGCCACATGGGTCGGGTAATGCGGAACCACACCAGCAAACAACCCAGCGCGGCAACCCCATAGGCTGTCCAGGCGAGCAGGTATTCATTAGCGAGTAGGAACATGACGATCTCTTGTATAGGCCGGACGCGCACACCGGCGCTTGACGCCGCGCATGATAACAGCCACGAGCCTGCTGACTGCCAGCAAGCGATGTGATGACACGCTGGTCATGATGCATTCAACGCCGTATAAACGCTGAAAACAAAAAGGGCCATCAGCCCCCAATTACGCGTCAAGAAGCCATACTTGTCGCATCTGACACATTTAGGAGAGCAATCATGACCTACCAGCATATTCTGGTCGCCACTGACTTGAACGACGAATGCCATCCGGTCGTAGCGCGCGCTCAGGCGCTGGCGACAGCCAGCGGTGCGAAACTGGCGCTGGTCCATGTCATCGAACCCATGGCCATGGCGTTTGGCGGCGATGTTCCGATGGATCTGTCGATGCTCCAGCAACAGCAATTCGATCAAGCCCGGGAGCGCTTGACTGATTTCGCCGATCGCTATCCCAGCCTGACCGCAGAACAACGGCACCTCGCATATGGCCAACCGCGTCAGGAAATTCACCGCCTGGCCAAGGAGCAGGGTTGCGATCTGGTCGTGGTCGGCAGCCACGGCCGCCACGGGTTGTCATTACTGCTCGGCTCCACCGCCAACGACATTCTCCACGGAGCGCCATGTGACGTTCTCGCGGTACGCTTGAAGAAACCCGAATAGCCCGATACGAGCGCCTGAGTCTGAACGGCTCAGGCAATTTCCGCGCCCTCGCCAGCGCTCATCACCAATGGCCTGATTTTTTGCAGCTGGGTTTCCAGCGAATAGGTCAGGCTCGATGCCATGGAGAAGAAGGTCAGAAAGGCCTTCAGATTCGAGTCGCCATGGCAAGTATCGTGAATACGCTGCCAGAACGCCTGGTTAACCAGTTGCAGTTGCTGGAACGAACGTACCAATCCGCGCAGCTCCCAATCGGCATGCCGTCCTTCGCGCAGGTTGAAGTACTGCCGGGCCAGGTAAAGCGATACCGCCCGCAGCACGAATTCCTGATTGCTGGCGAACGGCAGATGCTGATGCGCCATCGGCTTGAGCTTGCCCAGGACCGGACAGGCACTGGTTGCCATGATCACGCCGAGCAATGCCCGCAGCCCTTCTTCCAGCCCTACTAACTTGTTGTACTCACGCTCCGGCGTGCGTACGCGCACCTGCGCTTTCCTTACGGCTGGCAGACCTTGGAAATCCTCAATGACCCTATGCAGATCTACCGCGGCGGGGCAATGGGTGAAGTTGTCCCGGCTCAGCGGACAGTTGTTGCACTGCTGGTGATCGAGGCGCGTCCATCTGGGCGCCTGCATGGCTGCCTCGTGATCGTAGGCACGGTCCAGCTCGATCCGGTAACTGAACTCGTGCTCGTCGTCGAGGACGATGCGGTAATCAATTGCCATCTATGCTCCATCGTAGAGTGCTGACAGATGTAGTTGAGATCTTCGTGACGGTCCCGCGTCACGCTGCGCAGATGCTGCGGAGTAACTTTACGCGCTGCACCAAAAGGCAGGTGCGGCGCTGAACCGTGGCGAGCCAGGCCACGGTTGCTCGGCTCATTCTTCCAGCTCGGCCCAGCGCTCTAGAAATTCGTCGAGCTCCTTCTGCAGTGCTTCAAGGCGAGCTACCGTTTCGCCAGTACGCTCGGCAGTCTGCTGATAGAACGTCGGTTGCGCAATTTCCGCTTGCAAGGCGGCAATGTTTTTTTCGACTGCGTCTATTTTTCCTGGGAGCGCCTCCAATTCGCGCTGCACTTTGTAGCTGAGCTTCTTCTTTGCCGGTGCGGGTTCGGCGATCGCTTGCGTCGCCGGTTTGCTTTTCGGCGTTTCGGCTTTCGCTTCCTTCGTCTCCGCTATGCCGAGCAGCTTTGCCGAACCGCCCTGGCGCAGCCAGTCCTGGTACCCGCCCACATACTCACGGACAAGCCCGCCACCTTCGAATACCAAGGTGCTGGTGACCACGTTATCGAGGAATGCCCGGTCGTGACTGACCATCAACACCGTACCCTGGAAACCGAGCAGTACCTCTTCCAGAAGCTCGAGGGTTTCCACGTCGAGATCGTTGGTCGGTTCGTCGAGCACCAGCAGGTTGGCAGGTTTGCTGAACAGCTTGGCGAGCAAGAGCCGTGCCCGTTCGCCGCCAGACAGCGCCTTGACTGGGGTGCGCGCACGTTGTGGGCTGAACAGGAAGTCACCGAGATAGCTGAGAACATGACGGTTCTGACCATCGATGGTGATGAAGTCGCGGCCCTCGGCAACGTTATCGATAACGGTCTTTTCCAGCTCCAGTTGGTGACGCAATTGGTCGAAATACGCCACTTCAAGCTTGGTCCCGGCCTCGACTGTACCGCTGGTAGGTTGCAGATCGCCGAGCAATAATTTGAGCAACGTTGTCTTGCCGGTTCCGTTGGCACCAAGCAAACCGATACGGTCGCCGCGCTGCAGCACCATTGAAAAGTCCCGGATGAGCAGCTCCCCACCGGGATGACCGAAGCTCGCATGCTCGACGACGATTACCTGTTTGCCGGACTTCTCCGCCGCATCGATCTGGATATTGGCCTTGCCCTGATGTTCACGGCGCTCGCTACGCTCGGCACGTAATGCCTTCAGTGCGCGGACGCGCCCTTCGTTGCGGGTGCGGCGGGCCTTGATCCCTTGGCGAATCCACACTTCTTCCTGAGCAAGTTTCTTGTCGAATAGCGCATTGGCGGTCTCTTCGGCCGCCATCTGCTGCTCCTTGTGCACCAGGAAGCTGGCGTAATCGCCGTTCCAGTCGATCATGTGCCCACGATCCAGCTCTAGGATGCGGGTAGCCAGATTCTGCAGGAACGCGCGATCGTGAGTGATGAACAGCACGGCACCGTTAAAGCCGGTCAATGCCTCTTCCAACCAGGCGATGGCGCCGATATCCAAGTGGTTAGTCGGCTCGTCCAGCAACAGCAGATCGGGCTCGGATACCAACGCCTGAGCCAGCAGGACGCGTCGGCGCCATCCACCGGAAAGCTCGGCCAGGGTTTTATCGGCCGGTAGCTGCAAGCGGCTCAGGGTACTGTCGACTAGCTGCTGCAGGCGCCAACCGTCCTTCGCTTCGAGTTCCTGTTGGACATGCATGAGCTTGTCCAGATCGGCTTCGTTCTGGATGTTCTGGCTCAGGTGATGGTACTCAGCAAGCAATTGTCCGACCCCAGACAGCCCTTCGGCCACCACGTCGAATACGGTGCGCGCGTCGGCAAGCGGGAGCTCCTGGGGTAGCTCGCCGATCTTCAGACCCGGCGCGCGCCAGATCTCGCCATCGTCCGGCAACTGGCTACCCTTGACCAGGCTCAGCATGCTGGATTTACCGGTCCCGTTGCGGCCGATAATGCAAACCCGCTCACCCCGCGCAATCTGCCAGGACACTCCATCGAGCAATGGATTGTTGCCATAGGCGAGGGACACATCGGTCAACTTGAGCAGGGTCATGATTACCTCCGGAAAACAGGGCGCGCAGTCTAGCAGAAGGCGCCTATCAGCCGGGCGCTACCGAACGCCTGAGGCCGGCCAGTTTGTACGCTTCGAACACGACCGTTCGTCGCTGTTCAGGGGGCCATCCAGAGCTGTTGCGCCTGTTCTGATGTACGTTCGTCGGAAGTCTCGCTTTGTTTGGCTCAAGAGCTTAATCCGCATTTTAACTGCCCGATGGGCCGCGCTAAGCTAGCCGAAGAAATCCCCCTGTCCCCGTCCTCGGAAGTCTCATGCGCGGTCGACTCTCCTGTATTTGTTTTTACCTGCTGTTCACTGCTCTCACTCTCGAAACCACTCAAGCCGCCAGCCTCCAACAGCAACGTCAATACTACGACGAGGCCAAGCGGGCCTTGGCCAAGGGCGACAGTGGGCCGTACCGTCGCTACGCCAGCGCGCTTCGGGATTATCCGCTCGAACCTTACCTGGCTTACGACGAGTTGACGGCACGTCTCAAGACCGCCAGTAATGACGAAGTCGAGAAATTTCTCGCCGAACATGGCGACCTGCCTCAGGCCAGCTGGATGAAGCTGCGCTGGCTGCGACTGCTGGCTGCTCGCGGTGATTGGCGCCCATTCGTCGCGCACTACGATCCGAAAATGAATTTCGCTGAATTGGACTGCTTGTTCGGCCAGTACCAGCTCGCGAGCGGGCAGAAGCAGCAGGGCTACGAGACGGCCGAGCGGCTCTGGCTGGTCGGCAAGTCGCAGCACAAAGCCTGCGATGCGCTATTCGAGCGCTGGGCCGACGCGGGACAGCTCACCGAGGAGTTGCGCTGGAACCGCGCCAAGCTCGCGGTCGAGAGCGGCAATTACGGCTTGGCCAACTTCCTGGTAAAAAGCCTACCGACGTTAAAAAAGCAGGGCGAGCTGCTCATCGATGTCGCGCAGAAGCCGCAAATGCTCAGTCACCCGGATCGTTTCACGCCGGCCACCCCAGCCATGGGCGATATCGTCTCGATTGGTCTGCGCCGGCTGGCGCGCAAGGATCCGGAACAGGCGCTCGAACTGCTCGACAGTTATGCCAGACGCATGTCGTTTTCAGCGGACGAGAAAGTCGCGATCGCCCGACAGATCGGCCTCACCCTGGCCAAACGCTTCGACGCGCGCGCGCTGAAAGTAATGGCTGAGTATGACCCGGAGCTACGCGACAACACCGTCAGTGAATGGCGTGCTCGCCTGCTGTTACGTTTGGGACGCTGGGATGATGTCTACGCGCTGACTCAGCGATTCCCCGAAGAACTCGCCAGCAGCAACCGTTGGCGCTACTGGAAGGCGCGGAGCCTGGAGCTGGCGCAGCCCAACAGCAAGCAGGCCGCCCAGCTATACCAGCCGGTTGCCAGCGAGCGGGACTTTTACGGATTCCTTGCTGCGGACCGCATTCAGGCACCCTACAAGCTCAACCACCAGCCACTGGAGCTCGATCCGAAGCTGGTGCAGAAGGTCCGCAATACCGCGGGCATTCGTCGCGCCATGGAATTTCATGCCCGCGGGCAAATCGTCGACGGTCGTCGCGAGTGGTATCACGTCAGCCGTTTGTTCAGCCGCGACGAGCTGGTAGCCCAGGCGCGCCTGGCCTATGAGATGGAATGGTATTTCCCGGCAATCCGCACTATCAGCCAGGCGAAGTATTGGGACGATCTGGATATCCGCTTTCCCATGGCCCATCGCAGCAGCCTGGTGAATGCAGCAAAAGCGCGGGAGATTCATCCGAGCTGGGTATTTGCCATCACCCGTCAGGAAAGCGGGTTCATGGCTGATGCACGATCCCCTGTCGGCGCCACAGGACTGATGCAATTAATGCCGGCCACTGCAAAGGAGACCGCCAAGCGCTTCGACATCCCGCTGTCATCACCGCGGCAGGTGCTCAATCCTAACGTCAACATCCAGTTGGGTGCGGCCTACCTCAGCCAAATTTACGGTCAGTTCAATGGCAATCGGGTGTTGGCCTCGGCTGCCTATAACGCCGGCCCAGGCCGCGTCCGGCAGTGGTTGAAAAACGCCGAGCATTTGCCCTTTGACGTCTGGGTCGAAAACATCCCGTTCGATGAAACCCGCCAGTACGTGCAGAACGTGCTGACCTATGCGGTCATTTACGGGCAGAAGCTCAACGCACCACAGTCATTGGTCGAGTGGCACGAGCGCTACTTCGATGGTCAATGATGCGTCGAACCCCTGCACCGCCCGCCCCGTTCCATGAATCGATCGGATGGCTGGCCCAGGCCTAACGCTTTAGGGGTGGAAGCTAGCAGCTCCGCCGTCGGGTCACGCTTGGTACAGTCAGTCTGCTAAGCGACCGGCGCTATTCGAGCACCTCTACCGGCATACCGACCTTCAACTCGCCGATGCCCTCGGCGATCAGGTTCTGGCCAAAGAACACACCGCCCTCACCCTTGCGGTAGCTCATCAACGTGGCCAGCGGCTCACGGTCCGGACTGCGCTCTGCATTGAGCGGATCGATGGTCGGGATGATGCAGCGCGAGCAAGGCTTGACCACCCGAAATTCAATCTCGCCTATGCGGATGCGACGCCAGCCATCCTCCGCGTATGGCGCAGCACCGGAAATCACCAGATTTGGCCGAAACCGGCGCATGTCGAACAACCGCCCTACCCGGGCGGAAAGATCATCGAGCGATGCCTGACCGATCAGTAGAAATGGGAAGCCATCACTGAACGTCGTCCGCTCGCCAAGACGAGCATAGTCCTGATCGACTTGAATACCCTGGTTAGCCGGTAGGTATACCAGCCGACACGGGCGGTCGAGCATGCGAGTCAGCCAAGCGGCCGCCGCGTCGCCAGCATCAGGAACCTGCAGGCTTTCACGCCAGACCAGCACCCCACGAGCAATGCTCGCCGAGTCGGGAACTGGGACCAGCAGATCGTCCATGCCGGACGCACTCAGCAACAATGCCGTTTCTCCCTGCCAGCGGGCATGCAGCAGTGTCATCTGCGGCAATGCACGTTGCGTCAGAAATTTTCCGGTTGCAGCTTCCACCACCATCCAGCGGCGGTCGCCACTCAGACCGAGCTCGTCGCACCTTCCCTCATCAAGCAATTCAGCGGAACCGGATTTGAGTGGAAAACGATACAACGAGGAAAGGTGCATGCAGGTGCCTCGATCGGATGGGCTGGGTCAGCGAGTTTCGTCCAGCAACAGACGCTCGCGAATGACGTCCACCAGTTTCTCCGGCTGGAACTTGGAAAGAAAGTTATCGCAGCCGACTTTTTGCACCATTGCCAGATTGAAGCTACCGGAAAGAGAGGTATGTAACACCACATGCAGATCACGCAGGCGCGGATCGTTACGGATTTCGGTGGTGAGCCGGTAGCCGTCCATTTCCGGCATTTCGGCATCGGTGAATACCATCAGCAGGCGGTCGGTGAGCACCTCACCGGCATCGGCCCAGGCCTTGAGCTTGTTCAAGCCCTTCATGCCGTCGCTGGCTGAATGTACTGTGATGCCGAGTTGGCTCAGGGTCTCGCGCAGTTGTGCCAACGCGACCGTTGAATCGTCGACACAGAGCACTTCGCGACCTCTGGCGCGTTCGAGCACCGGGTCCGTTAAGCGTTCTGGCGCGATACTGGTGTTGTATGGAACGATCTCAGCGAGCACTTTTTCCACGTCGATGACTTCGACCAGCTGATTGTCGACCTTGGTAATGGCCGTCAAGTAATGCTGGCGTCCCGCTGTTACTGGCGGAGGCAGCACTTCTTCCCAATTAAGGTTGAGGATGCGGTCGACGCCGCCGACCAGAAAGGCCTGAATCGAGCGGTTGTACTCGGTCACGATGATGGTGCTGCGCTCATCCGGAACCAACGGACGCAGTCCGATGGCACGCGACAAATCGATAACCGGCAACGTTTGCCCGCGCAGGTTGATTACTCCGCAGACAGAACCGTGGCGGTGCGGCATCAGCGTCATCTTCGGCAGTTGCACCACCTCCTGCACCTTGAAGACGTTGATTGCGAATTGCTGACGGCCGGAGAGCCTGAACATGAGGATTTCCAGGCGATTCTGCCCCACCAATCGGGTGCGTTGATCGACTGATTCTAGAATGCCGGCCATTGCGGGCTCCTTGGTGATTACGGGACTACGGGTCTAAAACGACTAAGGTGGCTATCGGCCGCAACGCCCTACCCTTTATCCGCCAGCGCAATTATTTATGGGACCAAGCAACCCGGTCGACCAGCGGCGCGACACAATCCCGGCCGGCCCTGCGTCTTACCGGGTTGTCGCATCATTTCGCAACCAACGGCTCACCACGCAGCAACGGACTGTCTGGAGGAAGATGCAGCCGCAGCGCCTTGGACCGCACCGAAAAACGCATGCGCTTCGCTGCGGTGGGCTCACCGTCAAGATTGATGTCGATCTCACGCGGCGCCTCGACCTCGAGCCATGGCACACGCGCCTTGACCGAAACGGTGTCGATCCCCAGAAGGCCGCCGCTCAGCAAAGTCCCCAAGGTTCCCACGGTATCGGCCGGTGCCGGGACGATGCATAAATCGAGCAGTCCGTCATCGACCGAAGCTTGTGGGCACAGTAGCTGCCCGCCGCCCGACTGACGCCCATTGCCGATACCCAATGCGAGGAAATCGCCCTCCCAGGCGAAGTCAGGCCCGACAAAGCGTCCCCAAGCAGCGTGCAATTCGCTGAACCGGGACAAGCCGGTCAGCAGGTAAGCGCCCCCTCCCAGAACCTTTTTCAACTCCTCCGATGTGGTGGCCGTCACTTTAGAGCCAAAGCCACCGGTCGCCATGTTGAGAAAAGGCTCACCGTTCATTTCGCCGACATCGACCAGCACAGGGTCCCGATTGAGCAACGTCAGAGCATCGAAGGGTTCCAGCGGGATCTCGGCGGCATGCGCGAAGTCATTAGCGGTACCAAGTGGCAGCAATGCCAGGCTCGCATCGACGCCGCTCTCCAAGAGCGCCAGCGCGACTTCGCGCAGCGTGCCGTCGCCACCGCCGGCAACCAGCGTCCGATATCCAGCCGCTAATGCCTCCTGTACCAGACGCCCGGCGTCGCCAGGTTCCCATGTCACCCGCACGGCCAGCTCTTTTCCAATCCGGCGCCACTCGCTGACAGCCGAACGCACTTCATCGTTGAGTGCCTGCTTCCCGTGAAGGACCAGCAACGCTTTGGATTCTTTCATGCCAATCGCTTCCATTTCGGTATCCGGCAATAGACCTGCCTAGGCCCAGGAAAGTTGTGGGCCAGACGCCGAGACGGCTTAAGCCGAAGGCTTAGGCGCATCGACCACCTGTCAGAGGCGCGCAGCCAAAAAGGCCCGATCCAATGTTTAAGAATAGTGTTTATTTAGCTAAATCAGCAGGTTATCCGGCCAATTTAATCCTTGTCGGCTATTTGTCACTTTGCTCCCTATCGATGAACTCATTCCTTGGCAGGCGGTCGGAGCAGTTGTCCAGTTGAAGGTTGCGATAGCGGCCTGCCATCAGAACCGCGGATCGCGGCGACAAAACGAGTATTGAGCTAGTAATAGCCGAAGGAAGGAGCCTTGTATGCGCTTACAGTCCGTTGGAACCCTTGAGTACGCCCACCCCAGTTTCGTTGATTATTTTCTTGCCAGTGTTCGCCTGATTCATGGGCTGACTGCGGTATTGCCAGGGGTTTTACTGTTGCTGTTTTTGCCGCTCGGCCTGCCTGTTGGGGGAGGGACCTTCAGCACGTTCCTAATGTTCTTTGGCGTCATCAGCGTAGTCATTTTCCAATCGGTCGGTATCTATAGCGAGGAAGTGTTCAGCACGCTGCTGCGCTTTCGCACCATGCTGGTGGCCTGGGCCGCGGCGTTCAGCTTGCTGATTTTCATGCATCAGGGCTTGGGGATGTTCAGCTATCTGGAAGCCAAGCATCTGACCTTCTGGTTCGTCACTAGCATCGTCCTGTTCGGCGCCGAGCGCCTGATGATGCTCGCCCTGTTTCGCCGCCTGATGGCGAAAGGCGTGTATTTGCAGAACGCCGTCATACTTGGTGGCACTGATAATGGCGTGCGTGTCGCCGAGTACCTGGCCCATCACCGCGACATTCGCACGGGCGTGCTCGGCTTTATCGATGATCGCCTGGAGCGCCTGCCAAAGACGCTCGCCGACCTGCCGCTGCTTGGCAATACACGCGACCTGGAACAGATGATCCGTGAAGAAAAGGTCACTCAGGTGCTGGTCGCCCTGCCCTGGTTCGCCGACAGCCGTATCGGCCAGGTGATCAATGAACTACGCAAGCTGCCAGTCAACGTACTGCTGGTTCCGGACATGGTCGCCTTCCGTCACGCCAACAAGCGCATCACTGAAGTTGGCGGCCTGCCTACGCTCATCGCTTCCGACCTGCCCTTGCGTGGCTGGTCGCCGATGTTCAAGCGTATCGAAGACATCATTCTTTCCAGCTTGGCGTTGCTCGCCGCCGCTCCGGTGATGCTCCTATTGGCACTGGCGATCAAGCTCGACTCGCCCGGCCCCGTGTTGTTCAAGCAGAAGCGCTACGGCTACAACAACAGGCTGATCGAGGTCTTCAAGTTCCGTTCGATGTATCACGCCAAGTCCGACGCCAATGCCGAACGCCAGACAACCCGAGGCGACGATCGCATCACCCGCGTTGGCCGTTTCATCCGCAAAACCAGCCTCGACGAGTTGCCACAATTGTTAAACGTGTTCCTCGGCAGCATGTCGATGGTCGGCCCGCGCCCCCATGCGACCGCCACCAAAGCCGCTGGCGTGCTGTTCGAAGATGCCGTTTCAGAATACTCCGCGCGCCATCGCGTCAAGCCGGGCATCACCGGCTGGGCACAGATCAATGGTTACCGCGGCGAGACCGACACTCTCGAAAAGATCGAGAAGCGCGTCGAGTTCGATCTGGACTACATCGAGCGCTGGTCGGTCTGGTTCGACATCTACATCCTCGCTCGGACCATCCCCGCTCTGCTGTTCAACAGGGACGTCTACTGACTGCCGCACGCATTGACCAGCCCCATCACAGCGACAAACAAACTCATGCGTGAGCGCAGCAGGAAGATTGAACTAATGAAGCGAGCCAATATCAGATTTGCGTTCTGCGTTAAGCACGCCAACCCGCCCACGCATTTAGTGCTGCGAGGCTGAGCGACATGTTCCAGAACATATTGATCGTCTGTGTCGGCAACGTCTGCAGAAGCCCAGCGGCCGAAGCATTGTTGATCCACAGACTTCAGGGAAAAGGCTTGGCGATCAGTTCGGCAGGCATAGGTGCATTAGTAGGCAATCCAATGGATAAGAACGCACATGAGGTGCTGCAGGACCACGGGTTGGCACATACGGCCCATCGTGCCAGGCAGGTCGATAGCGACATGCTGCACCGGGCGGATCTGATCCTCGCCATGGAGCAGAGCCATATCCAGCACATCCGCCAGATAGCGCCCGAAGTACATGGCAAGACCTTTCTGATGGGCAAATGGCTAGACGACATGGAAATACCCGATCCGTTTCGTCAATCCAAGCCCGCGTTCGAACACGTTCACAGCCTTCTGACACAGTCTGTCGAAAGCTGGCTTCCTTACCTGAAATAAGAAGAAGGAACTTCAATGACAACCATGCCCCGACCCATCTATGAAACCAAAGAGGATAAAGACATTGATCTGGCCCACCTCTTTGATACGTTTCTCAACAACCGGGCCCTGATTCTCACCATAACCGGCTTCTTCGCGGCGCTGGGTGTGGCCTATGCACTCCTTGCCACCCCGGTGTATCTGGCCAGTGCAATGATCCAGATCGAGCCCAAAAACGGTCTGCCGAGCCTTACCGATGTAGTTGGCGCTGCTCCGGCAGTTTCCCCGGCGCAAACAGAAATTGCGCTGCTCAAATCGCGCTCCGTTGTCGGCGGCGCGGTGGAAGCATTGAATCTCGACATCATCATCGAACCGCACCACTTCCCTCTTGTCGGCGGCTTTATTTTCCGCCGTTTCGAGCCGTCGGAAGAAAACGAGCTGGGCTGGTACCCAGCTGGTTTCGAATCCTATGCCTGGGGCGGTGAATCATTACGCGTCACTCAACTGATCGTGCCGGACCAGATGCATGGCGAAGAACTTACGCTGGAAGCCGCGGAGAACAATGGCTTCATCCTGCGTGATCCCGACGGTGAGGTGGTTGCTCAGGGCGTGGTTGGCGAGCCGGTTGAAACACCGGAATACGGCATCACCGTCGCCGAGCTCAATGCCCGTCCGGGTACAACGTTCAGCGTGACTAAGAACCGCACCTACGCCACCACGCAAAATTATCAGGAACGCCTGGCTGCCGGTGAGCGTGGCAAGCAGTCCGGTATCGTCAGCGTGACCCTCGAAGATGCCGATCCAGAGAAGGCCATTCTGGTTCTGGAAGAAGTGGCCCAGCGGTATGTGGACCAGAACATTGCGCGCAATGCCGCCGAAGCGACCCAGAGCCTGGAATTCCTCAGCGAGCAAGTACCGGAAGTTCGCAGAAAGCTCGATGCCGCACAGACGGCGCTGAACAAATACCAGACCGGCAATCGTTCCGTGGACATTTCAGCCGAGACCCAGTCGGTACTTGATCGGATCGTCGATCTGGAAAAGCAGATTTCCGAGCAGAACCTCAAGCGCACAGAGATGGAGCGACGCTTCACCCGGCAGCATCCGAACTTCCAGGCGTTGATGAACCAGATCAATCAGCTGCAGACGCAGAAGGCTGAACTGGAGAAGCAGATCGGCACCCTGCCCTCGACCCAGCAGGAGCTGCTGCGCCTGAACCGTGACGTCGAGGTGTCGTCCGAAACCTATGCCATGTTGCTGAATAAGACTCAGGAACTGGACATTATCCGTGCCGGCACCGTGGGCAATGTCCATATCGTCGACCACGCGGCTGCGGACATCGACGACCCAGTGAAGCCGAACAAGCCGTTGATCGTGATCGTCGCCACCCTGCTCGGCGGGATACTTGCGGTAGCATTCGTCTACATCCGCGAGGCGCTCAAGCGTGGCGTGGAGAACCCGGAAGAAATCGAGCGCGTCGGCATCCCCGTTTACGCGGCAATCCCCTTCAGCGAGAAGCAGGGCCTGCTGGAAAAGCGACTGGCCAACTTCAAGCGTGACAAGAGCAACGCCTCGTATTTGCTGTCGATCAATGATCCGGCTGATCTGGCGGCTGAAGCCATGCGCAGCCTGCGCACCAGCCTGCACTTCGCCATGATCGAGGCGAAGAACAACATCCTGATGATCACCGGACCCAGCCCGGCAGTGGGTAAGTCATTCGTGACCAGCAACCTCGCTGCGGTGATTGCGCAGTCCGGCAAGAAGGTTCTTCTGGTAGACGCCGACATGCGTAAGGGTTACCTGCACAAGGTCATGCGCTGCCAAGGTGAAAAAGGGCTTTCGGATATCCTGTCGGGCCGCATCACTCTGTTCGACGCCATCCAGAAAACTCAATTGAACAATCTGCACGTGATTGCTCACGGCCAGGTGCCGCCAAACCCGTCAGAGCTGTTGATGCACGAGAATTTCTCTCGCTTCGTCAAGGAAATCAGCAGCATGTATGACCTGGTGATTTTCGACACCCCACCGATTCTCGCCGTTACCGATGCCGCCCTCGTCGGCAGCCAGGCAGGGACCACGTTAATGGTGACTCGCTACGGCCTGAACGGGGTCAAGGAAATCGAGTTTGCAAAGCGCCGTCTCGAGCAGAACGGTCTGCTGGTCAAGGGCGTGATCTTCAACGCCGTGATTCGCAAGGCGTCGAACTATAGCGAATACGGTTACTACCAGTACGAATATCAAAGCAAGTGATGCGTGCGCCCGACATGCTCTGCATGTCGGGCAACAGCATGTCTGCTATCAATGATCCGTAACGACCATTCAGACGCTTTCGTCGCAGGAATTGCTCGCGTCGGTTTTTTATTTGCACAAGCCGAGTGCTAGCCGAGCCGCTACGAATTCATTGGAGATCAAGGTAAGTATGGAACGTAATTTTCTTTCCCCTTTGTTCAGTGCAATACGACTCGTTGCTGGCCTGACACTGATTAGCTGTGCGGTATGCGCGCAGGCTCAACCCAGCGGAGAAAAAAAGGGGATCGATCTGGTCGGCATCAATATGTCGGGCGCCAACTTTGCGCCACATATAACGCCTGGGAAACTCGGCACCAACTACTTCTACCCAGAAAAAAAATATTTCAAGTATTACGCAGACAAGAATATTCGCCTGATCCGCTTTCCTTTCATTTGGGAACGGTTGCAGCACGACCTGGACAAGGGTGTTAACTTCGATCAGATCCGCCTGTTAAAAAGAACGCTTGATTTTGCAGCACAGCATGATCAGAAAATCATTCTGGATATGCATAACTATGCTCGATACAAAGGCGAGTTGATTGGCTCTCCCGACGTACCTTACAAGGCCTACGCCAATGTATGGCGCAAGCTCGCCGAAACGTTCAAGGACCATCCAGCGCTGCTGGGCTACGACATAATGAATGAGCCACATTCCACCAAGGGACTATGGCCCGCCGCCGCGCAGGCTGCGGTCGACGCGATCCGCGAGGTGGACATGGAAACGCTGATATTTGTCGAAGGCGACCGATGGGCCAGTACTTTTCACTGGCGAAACGTAAATGAAGACTTTCTGATCGACGACCCGGCGGACAAGATCGTCTATGAGGGTCATTTGTACTTCGACAAGGATTTTTCCGGTCGCTACGCAGCCGACGAAACCATCGATCCAATGCTAGGCGTGGAACGTGCCCGACCTTTCGTAGAGTGGCTGAAAGAACATGATTTGAAAGGCTTTCTAGGCGAATACGGTGTACCCGGACATTCCGAATCGATGCTTGCTGCCATGGACAACCTGCTAGCCTACCTCAACGAAAACTGTATTCCCAGTGCCTATTGGGCCGGCGGCCCCGGCTGGGGCAAGTATGTGCTGGCGGTCGAGCCCATCGGTGGCAAGGACCGACCGCAGATGGAGATTCTATTGAAGAATATTCCCAACAAGTGTTCGGAATTCGGGCCGACACCGCGTTCGTAACATGCACCTGAACGCAGGTTCCTCAATAAGCGATATGCCGGCTCGGCGCTAGCATCCGATGCCGTTTCGCATCTTCCAGTCAAATAACCTTTGGTTAGGACAACGATGCGAAACCAGTCAAAAAACTTGGGAAAAGCCTAAAAATCCTGAACATTCTACGCAACCCAACCATGAGGCTGGTTGTCCAACATTGCGAACGAGCCATAGCGGGGTTAATCCGAGCGGAATTCGAACCCGGCGGCTATGAACGCTTCGCTCACAAGCGCACACAGGAGTCGGGGATTTATTGACCCACCCGCACGACTCGTAGCGTACCGACGCATCGAAGGCATCAGCATGGCAATGTTAAAAAAGCTTTAGTTTGTTGCGGTTAAGTTAGTTTGGATCATGGAAAAGCACCTAAGGACTCAGGTGATGACAAACATCAGCTCAAAACTCTTTTATTTGCCATTGATGGTTCTGGTAGTCGTTCTGCATTTCTCTGTTTTTGGCGACAGCACGCACAACCCTATCGGTATCAAATTTCTCAACGAGGCTTATCTAGCCGTTTGCTTAGGGGCATCGCTGCTGTTGATTCTTGCCAGCACCGAGGACGCTTCCAGAGAATTCCGCGTCCTGATGTATTACGCCTTCTACAGTGTTCTGGTGTTTACCGTGTTGCCGGCGATATTTTCTTTTTATACCTACGGCCAACCGATAACCTATGGTCTGATCGAGGAACGGCGAATCCTGTTCGCCTTTGGTTTCGTGCCTTTGTTATTGCTTGCAAAGCACTTGAGTACTCTACAGTTCGAGCGCTCAATCCTTTATGCCGCACTCATCGCCGTATTCCTTTCGTGGTGTTTCAAGTTCGGCCTGTTACCTGATTGGCGTGAAGAACAAACATCGTGGGATCGCCCCGATCGCTCGTCAATCGGTCCTTTCTTAATTTGCTTTTCCTATTTCTATTGCATTCAGGTGTGGTCAAAAGGAGTATCGCCCATCAACGGCGAACAACGGCAGAAAAACTTTTATCTATTAATTGCAGTGATTTTACTACTGACGCTGGTTTTCGCGACGCAGACTCGCCAGCTCATCGTACTCTGCCTGGCCTTTACGCTTTTCTGTCTTAGGGCCAAAGCCATTGTGTGGGCTGCATCCCTCTGCTTGCTATTATCGCCGGTTTTTTTCTACCCCGAACTGTTAGAACATTTTGGTTTGAATCTCGATTTCTACGAAAGCAGTCTAGATGGCGATATCGAAGACAGCGTGCGCTCCAATACGATCGCATCGATATTTAGCCATTTGGATCTCGTCAACTGGCTGCCTAGTGGATCGCTTTCGCTGATGTGGCAGGACGGCTTCATTCCCTACTTTGGCGAACATTTTTTCCTGTCAGATGTCGGGATATTAGGCACGCTGTTTCGCTTCGGGCTATTGACCTTCCTGGTGGTGCCGCTGACTCTCTATATTTACCAGCGTATCGCTCGCAACATACATCCTGATATGAGTTTCAGCTATTCCGTGATGCTCGCTTTCTTTGTTATTTGGCCACTCAACGGACTATTTGAATACCTGCAACCGGTCATTGTCATGCTTTTCGTGATACACGCTCTAAGAGCACGCCATCTTCGCAGCAAGGAACGAGTACATGAACGTCGCACTTATTCTCAACTACAAAGCTGCTACTGAAACCATCAGCTGCGCTGAAAGCCTGCTCGCTCATTGTTCGACAGTCGACCACATTGTCATTGTCGACAACGACTCACAGGACGGATCCGCCCTCGCCTTTCAGCAATGGCTGGATGAAAAGAAGTACCGGAAGGTAACGCTGCTAAGCAATCCGGAAAATAGCGGCTATGCAGGGGGCAACAACTACGGCCTGCGCTGGGCGATGGAAAATTTGCAGCCCACATATTTTTGGGTCGTCAATAACGACACTTATGTCGATAGCGACGCATTCTCGCCGCTACTTGAGGCATTACAGCGAGACGATAGGCAATTCGTCGGCTCGGTAGTGCTGAGTGCCGACACCGGGCGCCTGGAATGCTATGGCGGCGGAAAATTATATCCAATCCTGGGCAAAGCCCGCCTGCTCGGAAAGGACAAGAGCATCGAAGCGGTGCAACTCCAGGACACTAAGCACAATCCGGATTATTTAATGGGTTGCAGCCTTGCGTTTTCAGCTGCACTGACCGAAGAAATCGGCCTGATGGACGAAACGTATTTCATGTATTTCGAAGAAGTTGATTGGCAATATCGCGCTAGGCGTTTTGGCGTTTCGATAAAAGTAATCCCTGAAAGCCGTCTGTTTCATTATGGTTCACTCAGCCTGGGTAGCCGCTCAGCGTTTTATCATTACTATCGCAACCGCGCAGCCACTCGTTTTAACAAACGTTTCTACGGACCGGTCTTCGCCCTTACTTCCGCATTTCTCCTCTCGGCAGTTACGACGATAAAGGAATTCAGAAACCCAACCCTCGTCTGGTCGGGCATCAAAGGCGCCTTCAAGGGAGTAGCAATGAGTGTCAAGTGATACTACAGCGTTCGGAATCGACTTTTATTCCGGCAATAAGAAAGCTTTATTGACCTGCATTCGGGAGGGCATCAAGCAGCCTTACTCGTTTGTGGTAACGCCCAATGTTGACCACCTCGTTCAACTGGAAAGCGACGAAGAATTGCGTAATGCCTATGCAAAAGCGCGCTGGAGGCTTTGCGACAGTCGCATCTTGCTATCGCTGGTAAGTCGTCTGGGCGTACATATAGACGAAGCTATTCCTGGCAGTGACCTGACCCTTGATCTGCTCAAGTGGGCCGACCAGGATCGCTTGCGCGTCGTGCTCATCGGCTCTGCGACGGCGGAAGCCGACAGGCTTCGGGAAATCTATCCTGGCATCGATCTTTATCACTACAACCCACCGATGGGCTTCATCAAAAAGCCGGAAGAAGTGCAACGTTGCTTGCAGTTCGTTCGAAATAATCCATCCGACTTGGTGCTCTATGCAGTTGGAACGCCCCGCGGAGAAGTTCTGGCGGGATTGACCCAACCCCAAGAAAGATCAGGAATGGGTTTTTGCATTGGCGCCTCGATTTCCTTTGCTACCGGCACCATCAAACGCGCTCCGCGTTGGATGCGCGAGTACAGACTCGAATGGCTTCATCGGATGTGTCTCGAACCGCGCAGGCTGGCCAAGCGGTACTTCATCGACGCGATATACATTTTGCCCGCTTATTTGCGTGAAAAAAGCTCTAAGCAAAAGGCCAGCCCCGCCAAGCAGGAGTCTTGATCAGCTACGAACACAATATTTTTAAAATAGCTTGATCGATTGCAGTTGCAATGGCGAAGCCAAGTAGCCGCTGCAAGCTTTTCGATCATCGCGTCCGACTCTTCGAGCGCAAACGCGCCGGCATTAGAGCGGTGCGACACCACTTTGAAAGTCATCTAATAGCAGGGAAGAAAATGAAAGCAATCATCACGGGCATTACAGGACAAGACGGTGCTTACCTCGCAGAGCTTCTGCTGGAAAAAGGTTACACCGTATACGGCACATTTCGTCGTACCAGCTCGGTTAACTTCTGGCGAATCGAAGAGTTGGGTATCGACAAGCATCCCAGCCTGCATCTCATCGAATACGATCTTACCGACCTTTCCTCCAGTATCCGTCTGCTACAAACCACAGGCGCAACCGAGGTATACAACCTCGCCGCACAAAGCTTCGTTGGTGTTTCGTTCGAGCAGCCGTTGACGACGCTGGATATTACCGGTGCAGGCGCGGTGAACCTTCTGGAAGCCATTCGTATCGTCAATCCCAAGATTCGCTTTTACCAGGCGTCCACCTCGGAAATGTTCGGCAAGGTCCAGGCAATTCCGCAAGCGGAAACCACCCCGTTTTACCCTCGTAGTCCCTATGGCGTCGCCAAGCTTTATGCGCATTGGATGACCATCAATTACCGGGAGTCTTACGGAATCTTCGGTTGCAGCGGCATCTTGTTCAATCACGAATCGCCTCTTCGCGGTCGTGAATTCGTGACCCGCAAAATCACCGATTCGGTAGCTAAGATCAAACTGGGTCAACTGGATGTGCTCGAACTGGGCAACATCGACGCAAAGCGCGATTGGGGCTTTGCCAAGGAGTATGTCGAAGGGATGTGGCGCATGCTGCAAGCCGATGAGCCCGATGTGTTCGTGCTGGCAACCAACCGTACCGAAACCGTACGCGACTTCGTGACCTTGGCCTTCAAGGCAGTCGATATCGAATTGCAATGGGAAGGCTCCGGCGAACAGGAGCTGGCGATCGACATGGCGACCGGCAAAGTCGTTGTGCGGGTAAATCCGAAATTCTATCGTCCTGCAGAAGTCGATCTGCTGATTGGCGATCCCCAGAAGGCCAAGGATGTGCTGGGCTGGGAACCTAAAACCTCGCTGGAACAATTGTGCCGCATGATGGTAGATGCCGACCTACGTCGCAATCAGCAAGGCTTTTCGTTTTGATAGCGAGCGACCTGAACGACTGACGTCGTCATAGGCGAATACAGCTGGTGCGCTGAAGTTTTTGACAGCGAACAGCACAGAGCAACCGGTACCTTTGCCCTGTGCATTCGCTTCACTTCAGCCCAGTACCAGATGCTCCGTTACGCCTATCTTCAGCTTGCTCGATCAACTGAATACCCAGGCGGAGCTGGTATTAGGTGAAAAAATATGCCGCTTGAACAAGCCAGTATCGTCATCCTAGCCGACCCTAACCGGGCGCAACATTCCATGCATAGACCGGGAATAACCACTCCGTTGGGGCGGATTTCATCCTATCGAGAAAATCATGCGTAAAGTGCTGATTACGGGCATCACCGGTTTCACTGGCCGCTATATGGCAGAAGAACTCGCGGCACGTGGCTACGAGGTTCATGGCCTCAGCTATCGGCAACCCAAAGGCGAATTGCCTGCGTGTATTTCAGCCATCCACTGCTGCTCGCTGAACGACTCACAAGCGCTGCGAAACCTACTGACGGAAATCCGGCCAACCTATGTCGTGCATCTGGCTGCAGTGTCCTTCGTTGCGCATAGCGATGCTGACGCGATATACAACGCCAACTTGCTCGGCACTCGCCATCTACTTGAAGCATTACGCACAATTGCGACAGATCTGGAAGGAGTTCTCCTGGCCAGTAGCGCGAACGTCTACGGAAACGCCACCGAGGGCGTGTTGGACGAATCAGCTGTGCTGGCTCCGGCCAATGATTACGCAGTCAGCAAAGCTGCAATGGAATTCATGGCGAGGCTGTATTACGGGCACTTGCCGTTGATCATCACCAGACCGTTTAACTACACCGGTATTGGCCAGGCCGAACAATTCCTAATTCCGAAAATCGTCGCGCACATACGTCACCGCGCGGAAGTTATCGAGTTGGGAAATTTGGATATCGCACGAGACTTCTGTGATGTGCGCCAGGTGGTAAAAGCCTATCGGCAACTTCTTGAGACTCCCGCTTCGATTGGCGAAACCGTCAATATCTGCTCTGGCTCGGCATACACGCTGCAGTACGTTCTCGAGCAGGCTGGCATCATATCCGGTCACCATCTTGAAGTCCGGGTCAATCCAGCCTTCGTTCGCAGTGCCGATGTCAAGAAGTTATCCGGCTGCAAAGCCAAGCTGAACTCGCTTATTGGTGAGCTTCCTCAGATCGAGCTGCGCGACACGCTGCGCTGGATGATAGAAGCGCCTTCATCCTAATTAGGCCTCTTCAGTTTTCCAAGTATGACAACGGAAGCGGGCCAGACGATCTTGGCAAGGGTTAAATATTGGCGTCCCGGCACCGAATGGCGACTGGCACAGAATGCGAAACTCATGCGCAATTAACTCTCTTCGCTAGGCGCAGCTTAATCCTTCTATCTCTTCTCGACACTCCAGTCTTTCTTGTGCCAGCGCCACGACGCAAAGGCAATTCATTTGTGCTGGCGTCTTGAACCCAAGAGAGACGCAGCGGTCTATGGCTACTGTGAGCAGTAAGCACTTGTTTCTGTCGTTCGTGAAAGGCGTTACGCAAGGGTGAGCAGAAAGATACCAGTAGCTTGCCCGAAACAGGTCTCACCCTTAGTGAGCCGAGGACAGCTCCTCGACAAGCTTGCGGTAGCGACACAGGAGAAGCAGATATTGAGTTCGTTTTTATACGCTTTCACAGATGTCATTGTCGGTTGGCGATAGACGATTCAATTTCCGCTCATTCCTTTAGTAAAAGTGATCCAGCCGTTTCACTTTGTAAAAACAACTATTCCGTCAAGGATGAAGATCATGAAACCATTATTTGCTCTCGCTTTTTCTTCTGCACTGGCGCTCCAGGGATGTGTGTTTTCGCCTGGCCAATATCTTGATCCGGATGAATTCAAGAATGGCGCGGAAGCGGAGAACGGCACCGTACAGCTGATCCGCATCACCCCCGACATGCTCAAGGGCGAGCTGTCTTCCGATATGGGCACTTCCAGCAAGCAGGAATTGCTTGATTACAAGCCCGAGGCGTATCGCGTTGGTCCCAACGATCTGCTTTTTATCACCGTTTGGGATCACCCTGAACTGACCGCGCCGTCCGGAGCGCAGCAACAGCTCGACGCCAATGGCCGTCTTGTCCGTCCTGATGGCACCCTCTTCTACCCCTATATCGGCAATGTCAACGCCGCGGGTCGCACCATCGAAGAATTGCGCGCTGAGATCGCACGCCGCCTCGCCAACTACATCGATAGCCCGCAAGTAGACGTCAGCCTGCTTCGCTACGGTAGCCAGCGCGTCGTGTTATCAGGCGCATTCAATACTGCGGGCGAAGTACCAGTAACCACCGCACCGATGACTATCGTCCAGGCCATTGGTCAGGCCGGCGTCGATACCGAAACCGCTGACCTTTCCAGCCTGATGCTCAAGCGGGACGGTCGTGAATACATGCTGAACCTCGACGATCTGAACCGCCCGGATTCCTGGCTGCATCAGGTTTACCTGAAGGACGGCGACCAGCTGCACCTGCCGTACAACGATCAGAAGAAGATCTACGTGCTGGGCGAAGTCACGGAGCCGCAGGCGCTCAGCTTCAAGGCATCGAACTTCAACCTGATGGACGCGATCGGTACTGCTGGCGGTATTCGCCAGGAAACGGCGGATGGCGAAGCGGTGTATGTGATCCGCGGTGCCGAAAGCATCGCGACCGAGCAGGCCAAGGTTTTCCAGCTTGATGCCAAATCCCCAACCGCCTTCGCCCTGGCCAAGAGCTTTCCGCTCCAACCGCAGGACGTAGTGTTCGTTGGTCCAGCCGGCATCACTCGCTGGAACCGTTTCATCAGCCAGCTGCTGCCGTCCGCTTCGGTTGTCGGCACAGGTGCAGCTTTCAGCCGTTAATGACGCTATAGAGATCAGGACGAACGACCTGGTCTCGCTAAACCGCGGTCAGCCTTCGGGCGGCTGCGGTTTTTTTTTGCATATAACAATCATCGAGCCTGGAAGCGAATGATAAGCCTGCCAAACCGTGGGGGCCGCTACACATTCCGGCTTCGGTCTCAGCCACCGGCAAACAAAGCCCCGTTTAACTCCGGGGCTTTTAGCTGGCTACTCGGTTGGAATAGTCGGGTCGTCTTCGAACATGTCGATGTCCTCATCCGTGACTTCCGTCTCATCGGGATCGGACATCGGAGCATCGTTGATGCTTGCACCATCAGGATCCCCAGGCAGAGGCGCATCCGCGCCAGAATCGTTTGCCGCCTGCAGCCGAGCTGGAAAATCCATGGTTTCACCTCGCATGCTTCACCTCGCAGTGAGGCCCCCAATGGCCTCTTCAGGTTCGAGCTACAAAGCCTCGATTGGTGCAAAGCCGCCAGTCGGAACAGCAAAGCACAGCGGCAGGAATGAAGTTCTCTCTCATCTGCACGGCTGGTGGAGCGTGATCAGATAACCGGGTTTATCTGAATTCATAGTTACAAATACAACGTATTCGCATTAATATCCGCATCCCTAACAATAAATGGACTTGGAGATACCCATGTTCCGCCCCCTGGCGACAATTCCAGAAGACATGGTCTCGCTCTGGTCGCAGCATCGCTTCGAACTGTTCGGTATCCCTGGCTTCAGTGCGGGCGCAGGCGTGCGCTACGTCGGCGCAAGCTGGGGCGGTACCGACACGCTTAAAACACCCTCAACTACTCTCTTCGACGCCATGCTCGGCTACCGCTATCAGGACCGGACATTCATGCTCAACGCCACCAACCTGGAAGACGAGTCCTACTACACCACCTGCCTGTCGCGTGGCGATTGCTTCCTCGGCAGCCGCCGCACGGTAGCCGGCACTGCAAGCTACAGCTTCTGATGGGCCGGCACGGGAGACAAGACCGATGAATACATTTGTATCTTCCCGCCGCGCCAGCCTGGCTGGGCGCATCTCGGCGGCCCTCCTAGGCGGCTATGCATTGGCCTATGGTTTCACGGCGTTCTTTTCCGTGTACCTACCGATGTCCAGGCCGGATCGAGTGGTAACCGCCAGCTTGCTGTGCTTCGCGGTCTGGGTAGCCGCGGCGATTTATGCGTTCGCGGCCCGCAGCGCCATGCGCGCCTGGGTGTTGTTTGCGGGGCTGGCCGCGGTTTTCTGCCTGGCGGCCTATCTCCCTGTCGAATGGAGGAGCCGGCCATGACCCTGCGTCAGTCGATGGCGGGACTGCATACCTGGGGCGGACTGCTGCCTAGTTGGCTGTTGTTCGTGATTATTTTCGCCGGCACGCTCGCCTGTTTCGATAAGGAGATCGAACGCTGGATGCGCCCTGCCCTGCACACCCCGACGGCGACGGCAATCACAGCCGATCACGTCAATGCCTGGGTCCAGGCGAATGTTCACGAACCGCTGCACGCCTATTGGTTGCACGGCCCGACCGAGCGTGAACCTTATTGGAAGCTAGGCTGGGAGGAAGATGCATCCGGAGCCCGCGGCCGCGTCGCATTCGATCCCCGCAGCGGCGAGCCGATACCCGAAACAGTGGGCGGCGAATTCTTTTTTACGCTGCACTACAACCTGCAAGCCGGTTCGATCGGCATGTACATCGTTGGCTTGGCCGGCATGTTCATGCTGGTGGCATTAGTATCGGGAATTATCATTCATCGAAGAATCTTCAAGGACTTCTTTACCCTGCGCCCGCAAGCCAACGGCCAGCGCGCCTGGCTCGATGCCCATAACCTGTTCGGCGTCATTGGCCTACCGTTCCATTTGATACTTGCCTACACCGGCGTGGCGGTGTTCGTTGCGTCCTACATGCCCGCCGGCGCGCTGGTGGCGTATGGAGGTGATCCACTCGCCTTCTTCGAAGAGGTACAAGGCGGCTACCACCGTAATGAACTACACCAGCCCGCTGGGAAAATGGTTCCGTTGAACGAACTGATCACCAATGCGCGTCAGCACTGGGGAAATGGTGAGCCCGGCTGGATTATCGTCGAGCATCCGGCAGATGCGTCCGCAGTGGTCAGCGTCTATCGCCGCGATCCGTCGCGCATCGGCTCGCCGCAGGATACGTTGAATTACGACGCGACCACCGGCGAGCTCCTCCACCAACAGCAGGCACCGGCCGGCCATCGAGCTTATACATGGCTGATCGGACTGCATATGGCGCAGTTCGGTGGGCAAATCGTGCGGGTGCTGTACGGGCTGTTAGGGCTGGCGGGCTGCGCCATGCTGATTGCCGGCACCGGCCTATGGCTGCGTAAGCGAGAGGGGCGCCAGATTCGAGGGCTGAACGTCGTCCGGGCGCTCAACGGTGCGGTCTTCTTCGGCTTACCAATCGCCTCCCTCGTATTGCTCTGGGCGAATCGTCTATTGCCCGATGCAATGACCGCGCGTGGTTCCGCCGAGGCCTGGTGCTTCTCGCTGACTTGGCTAGCCGTGGCTGTCGTCGCCTATCTTGGGCGCCGGCATTCGCTTAGATTGTCGCGACAGATGTTGGCTCTGCTGGCGGCACTTGCGCTGGGTTTACCGTTGCTCAATGGCCTGACCGCACCGGAGGGACATCTGCTGGCGAGCCTCGCCCGCGGCGATCTGATGCTAGCTGGAGTTGATATGGTGTTGTTGATGGTGGGTGCGCTGTGCGCTTGGAGCTCGCTTCGTCGCCGGCACGGGCGAAACCCCGCACGAATGCGCTCGGTGACTCCAGAGCAGGAGCTGACACGATGACCACGCTGGCTTTCGCCCTGGCCTATCTGGGAATGTTGATGCTCTGCCTTGCAATGACGCGGCATCACCGCGTGCTTTTCAATACCGCCCCGACACCCAATCGGCAGAACTGGCTGCGTGTGTTGGCGATGGGACCGTTGCTCGGCTCATTCCTCCTGGATTCGAAATCGTTAGGGATATCGATCGGTCTGGTCGTCTGCTTCGGACAACTGATGTTCGCTGGGCTGGTGGTTAGCCTGACACTCGCATGGCGGGAACGCTGGGTGATGCCCCTTGGTGGCCTGTTCAGCGTTGTCGGCGTATTAGCTGCTATTAGCGGCTAGGTGCGGCATGAGCCGCTGAGCGTAATCGGCTACCGCGTTCAGCCAAAGAGGCGGTATACGTCAGTTCTGCTACGAGGCCGAGCGCAACGCAGCGTCGAATTGCCACGTTTAAATCACAATGCACCGCATTGCAGTACCGGTTCAATTTTTCGTCCAGCTAGTCTCGAATGCACTCAGCGAAGAGAACCCGCAAATAAGCGGGCTCTCCATTCGTGCGGCTAAGCGACGCTATGAGTTGCGGCCACCGCCATGATTGTTTGGCCACCTTTTCTTGCTGGCTCGGATGCTTTTTCGCGGCCATTGGCAAAATTACCGCCGCTTTTCTGGCCTGAAAGACCCTCTAAGCTTTTAGTTTCTTATGCCTTTGGCTGACTTCTTTCGCGGATAGTGCTTGCCTCAATTCAAGCGCCATTTGCGCAACGCCTCTTATTGAAGCTAAGCGCTTAGCTTCAATGTCACTTATTGAGTATCTGGTTACATCTGAAACGTCAAATATCCTTATCGCAACCTTACCGGCCTCGTCTCTTTTGCATGAGCATCGCAAGGGCGCAAAGGATGCTTCGAGTATTCGGCAGGCATCTTCAAACTTCAACGCATCGCTCATAAAATTCTCCATCGCTTTATTATTATCTGAATTGGCATTTCTTATATAAACGCTGTTTCATCCGAGGTTCGGTCGAAGATCCGCGGTCCTGCCCCTCAGCGACAGTGAAGCCGAACTCTATGAAAATTTCCACGTCCAGCAGCCGGCTCGTCATCAAAAACGATAGCGTCGCTCACCAATTAATATTGGGTTAGCAGAGCAATACGTAAAGGTCATGCGGGTTTTAGGCTTGGTCAGCCGTAAAGCAGCGTAACGGTAGCCAATGCTTTACGAAGCTTCCATAGGGCTGAACTTCGTCTCGTCTCACATGCTCTACCGACAATAATCAACTACCGAGCCAAACAATGATTAGCCAAAACGATGACTTGAGCAGTAGGAGCTTCCCTGTCCAGGAAGATATGCCTTTGCAGGTCAAGCTGTGGCGGGTCGAACGTATTGGCTGGTGCCTGCTTTTTCTGGTCGTGCTCGTGGCATTGCTGGGCTTGTTCGGAACAGGCCCGTTGAGCAAGACGGAAGCCGTCTCGTCCAATGGAGAGCTGAGGGTTCAATACGATCGATTCGATCGGAACGGCGCGTCCAACGAGATGGTCGTGAAAGCGAAAGCGGATGAACAAGGAAAGGTCTGGCTCATTATCGACGGCGCGCTACTTCAGCGCTTTACAGTCGAAGGCATACAACCAGAACCAGCCAATGCAGGGGGGTTCGGTGACGGAATGAGACTTGAGCTCAAACCTGATTCCGAAGGCCGGGCAACCGCCTATTTCGCGTTGCGCGCGACGGGGATAGGTCCCGTGAAAACAAGCATCCGCTCTGGTGACCAGAGCGTCGAGGTTGGCCAGTTCATCTATCCATAAAGGGTCGGCAAAATGGATTCAGTCCTTCGTGCTGCAGTGATATATCTGGCCCTTCTCGTCATTTTTCGAATCGCCGGTCGGCGTACACTTTCTGAAATCACAACATTCGATTTCGTGCTGCTTCTTGTTATTGGCGAAGCGACGCAGCAGGCCTTGCTGGGCGATGACTTCTCCGTGACCAATGCCATCGTGGTCATAGTCTCGCTGGTTGTAATGGACATAATATTGTCTTTAATCAAGCGCCGTTCACCCCGGATCGCCAAAGTAATGGATGGCAATCCCATCATCATTGTTCAGGATGGCGAAGTACTGAAAAGGCGGATCGAGAAGGCGCGCCTTGATGAGTCCGATATTCTAGAGGCAGCTCGTAACTCGCATGGACTTACACGCCTCGACCAAATCAAGTTCGCGATTTTAGAGAAAAATGGTCGAATATCGATTATTCCCACGGGAGACAGCTGACTTTAGGAGAAACGGTTTTCGTAGCTTGCAAATCAATGCTGCAACAAAGCTGAGTGAACGCTTACCTACCGGATCATACGAGCGCCCTCCCTTCGCAGCAGCACCAAGAGGCCGATTGGTTAACAGTTTGCCGTATCGCTGGCGTGCAAGCGGTGACAGTGGCGTATGCCCGAAGCATCATGCTGGGCATGACTTTCCGATAGTTGTGCCGCAGGAACAAGGAACTGGCCTTCGCATGCTTCGTATCGTATCTGCCTCGTTGCTGGACTTCGCCGGGCTTACCTCGCCTGGCAGGACGCGCGACCATAATGAAGACGCCCTCCTCTGCTGCCCGGCACTTGGTCTTTGGGCGGTGGCCGACGGTATGGGAGGCCACCAGTACGGCGAAATCGCCAGCACCCTGGCTTTGCAGGTCTTGGAACAGGCAGTGGCCGGAGGTGACTCGCTGGAGGCGGCTGTTCATGTTGCCAACCGCGCCGTGCTCGAAGCCGCAGCGCAAGACGGCATGGGTACGACAATCGTCGCAGCGCACTTTAATGGCACCAGCTTTGAGCTCGCCTGGGTCGGCGACAGCCGCGCCTATCGTGTCACCGCAGACGATATCGTGCCGCTGAGCCGCGACCACAGCTGGGTGCAGGCGATGGTCGATGCCGGTGAGCTGGACCCCACCGATGCACAAAACCACCGCTGGAAAAACATCATTTTGCAGTGTCTGGGTCGCGACGAGGCCCTTGCGGTCGGCGCTGCGAGCGGCATGCTACACGCCAACGAGCTGTTGCTGCTGTGCAGCGACGGCCTGACCAATGAGCTCACCGATACCCAGATCCATGCCCAGTGCACCGCCGCCGATACGCTCGAAGCCATGGTCGAGCAACTGATCGAGCAAGCGAACGCTAAAGGTGGGCGCGACAATATCTCCTGCATCGTGCTCGGACATGCGATGTCGTCGTCAGCGGTCGAATCGCGTGGCCGGCGGCTCCTCAACAAGCTTTTTAAACCTCTTAAGTCGTAGAAGTAGAGCCGAAATTCATGACGGAACGGATGCTAGCGGTACCCGGCTATCGGCTGCACAAGCGCTTGGGCAAAGGCGGGATGGCCGAAGTCTATCTGGCGACCCAGCTATCGCTGGACCGGGAGGTAGCGCTCAAAGTGCTGCTGCACACTGAGGACGAAGCCTTCACCGAACGTTTCATCCAGGAAGGACACATTGTCGCCTCACTGCGCCATCCCGCGATCATAACCATCCACGACATCGACCAGATCGCCGACGGTCGCCATTACCTGGCGATGGAATACCTCGGTGGCGGCGACTTGGCGCAGTACCGCGGCACCGTACTGTCGCCGTCGCGCGCACTGGACATCGTCCGCCAACTGGCTGGTGGCTTGGCAGTGGTACACGACAGCGGACTGGTTCACCGCGACGTGAAACCCGCCAATATCCTCTTTCGCGACGACGGCAGCGTAGTGCTCACCGATTTCGGTGTGGCCAAGGCAGTCGAGCTGGATAATGAACTCACCCACTTCGGCATTGCCGTCGGCAGCCCGGCTTACAGCAGCCCAGAGCAGGCGCGCTGCGAGCCGCTCGATGCACGTAGCGACATCTACAGCCTCGGTGTAATCCTTGCCGAGACGCTCACCGGCACCAACCCGTTTCGCGCTGCCAGCTATCCGCAGACCGTCCTCAACCATGTGCAGATGCCGCCACCGCAACTGCCGCCGGCACTGGCCTCTTATCAATCGCTGCTTGAGCGCATGCTAGCCAAGCAGTCGAACGCTCGCTTCGCCAACTGCCGTGAACTGCTGGCCGCCATAGATACCCTCACCGAGCCGGATATGGACCTGACCCGCATCGCGCCGGCCATGACGATTAACCGACCGGCCAAGCGGCGCGTTCACGGTGGACATGCACGCCGCTGGGTAGCCGCAGTTGCAGTGCTGCTATTGACGGTCGCGATGGGCGTCGGTGGTTTTCAGTGGTATCGGCACAGCCAGGTCAGCGACTACCTGGTCCGCGCTGAGCAGCGGCTGGCCAACGGCAAACTGCTGACGCCCGCGTTTGATAACGCCGACTACTACTTCCGCGAGGCCTTGCGCCTGGATGCTGACAATGCCCAGGCCCTCGACGGTTTGAAACGAATCCTCGAGGCGCGCATCGCCGAGTATCTGGAACTGGCAGCGCAGCGCCTGGCCAATGACCAGTTGCTCGAGCCCGCCGAGGACAGCGCCACCCACTACTACCGCCAGGTGATCGGCTGGGCGCCGGACAATACATCTGCGCGTGAAGGCCTGCACCAGGTCGCCCGGCGTTATATCGACCTCAGCGAAACGGCATACAGTGCTCGCAACTATGCCCAGGCGCTCGAATATATCCAGCAGGGGCTCGAAGCCGATCCGGGCAACGACACGCTGGTCGCGCTGCGTGACGGCCATCCGCAACGGGTCGCCAAAGCGCGCGCGACTCAACTGGCGGCACGAGCTCCCGCCCCGCGTTCATCGAACAGCGCACGGGTTTCAAGTCAACCTCCCCAGGCGCCGAACAATCCGATCAAGCGTCTGTGGAATCGAATATTCAAGCAGTGACCCAAGGCGCGGGCGTAACCCGCAAGCCGAAGAAGCCTTTCAGTGCAAGGTAAATGTAAAGATGCTCAGAATTCACTTCGTTGACAATCGTCAGGCCCCCGTCTGGCTCGCTGATGAACGCTTCACCTTCGGTGCGGCCCCTGGCAACGACCTTGTGCTCGACGACACGGGCATCGGCGCCTTTCACGCGGAGCTATACCAAGAGAACCGCTTCTATTACTTGACCGACCTTGGCACGCCAGGCGGCACCTACGTCAACGAAGAGAAAATTGGCGAGCGCTACCAGGTCCGCTCCGGCGACCTTGTGCGCCTGGGCACACTGGAACTGCAGATCGTCGACCCGGCCAAAGCCGGTGTCAAAGCAGGTGCAGCACCGCGCTGGCTGCTGCAAGTGGTGCAGGGCGAAAACCAGGGCCACAAGTACCACGTCACCGGATCGATGACTTTTGGCCGTTCGGCCAAGTGCGAGCTCTGCTTCAGTGATCCGGAATTGTCGCGCCGGCACGCGGAGTTCTATCTCAAAGGCGACATCCTCGAGGTGAAGGATCTAGCTTCGGCCAATGGCTTGAAAGTGAATCATCAGGCGGTCACAACCACCGTGCTGCAACCCGGCGACCAGATACAACTGGGCAGCACCACGCTGTTAGTCATTGGGCCAAAAGTCGCCGTGCCGGAAACGATCGACGAAGATGCCACTTTGTTCATACGCGCCGCCGACCTGCCTGTCGCCGTCAAAGCAAAACCTGCCACACCTCGACCGGCCACTCCAAACCCGCTACGTGCCACCGCTACGCCCGGCGCTAGCGCCAAAGCGGCGCCGCCGATTGCCACCGAAAGGCCCTCCTTGCGCCTGGGTCTGCTCGTCGGCCTCGTAATTGCCATCGTTGCCGGCTTCGTTGTCCAACAGCTGCCGTAGCCGCAAAGTCGGCGCGTGAAAAGCAGAGTGAGGTATCAACGGGACGGCAGCCCTATTGACTTTATCCAAAGGCGCTGGCCGATCTTCGTAACTGCGATAGCGTGAATCAACATCAGCGCAGATTTGAATCATTCTCAATTACAGGCGTAAACTGATCGTGTCTTCAATGATCGGCTCGGCGGCCATACGCTGCCAGTCGGCGCTGTCGGGTTCGACACGATGCCCCAGAACTGCCACGACCTCATCGAACTTCTACATGTCGCTGCCAGAGCGCTCCCCGGGCTAACGGGCGAGGTCGGGCCGGCGAGCAGTGATCAGCTACAGTGCGGCAGCGCTGGCAATCAGGCGCGGGTAGCCGCTCTTCATGCCCACTGGCAACACGCCCATCCAGAGGCTGGCGCCCATTACTGGTCGGCACGCAGTTGGTCGCTGCTGGTCTGGCAACCAATCTATCTCAGCCTGCTTGCGGTTCATCTTTGTGCTCGGGCGCCGTCTCTGGCGCAGATGGGACAATCGATGCGCGATGGCTCCGTTTGCGGTTTTCGCCTGCCGGAACACCGCCCATGCCGTGGCGCCCAATCCGATCTGATCGCCTGTGCCGCCAATCATCTGCGCCGGTTCGTCGACGACCAGCTCGTTGAATTCAACGAGGTGTCCTCGATCCACCCAAAAATGGCGAAATTGCTGGTCGCCGATTGCTTGCGCGCAGCGTTGTTGCTGGTGCAGCCGCGCGCATCGGTGACCAACGAGGCCTTGCACGAGATCGAGGCGCGCTGGCTGGAGGCCATGGCCTTGCCTGGTGGTGGCTCGCTGGTCGAGATATGCCTCAGCGATAGTCGCCAATGCCTGGCACTCGGTCGCAAGGTTTGCTGCCAACACTTTCGTCGTGCCGATGGCGAGCCCTGCAGCAGTTGCCCGAAACTCAAGCCGGAAGAGCGGACACGGCGCCTGCGCGAAGAGCTGATCGTCGCATGCTGAACCTGCACGACATCCAGGTACGCCGCGATGGCCGAATAATCCTGGCGCTAGATCACCTGCAGCTCGCCGAAGGCCAGTTCACGGTCATCCTTGGACACAACGGATCGGGCAAGTCGACGCTGATGAACCTCATCGCGCGCCAATTCACACCCGATACAGGGCGTATAGACCTGGAAGGCAAGCCGCTCGGAGCTTACAGCCAACGTGAATTCGCCCGGCGTGTCGCCTTCCTGCCGCAACACCTGCCGGAGGTGGCCGGTTTAACCGTTCGCGAACTGGTTCGCCTGGGACGTTTTCCCTGGCGAGGGTTGCTCGGGCGCTGGCAGGCTGAGGACAGCCAGGTGATTGAGCGAGCGCTGCGGCAGACTGACATCGCACACCTTGCCGATCACCTGGCCGACAGCCTGTCCGGCGGCGAGCGGCAGCGGGCCTGGATCGCGATGCTGCTGGCTCAGGAATCACCACTCTTGCTGCTCGACGAGCCAACCTCGGCCCTGGATCTCGCGCACCAGTACCAGCTGATGGCGCTGTTGCGCGAGCTCAATCGGGAAACCGGCCGCGGCATCATCGCAATCCTGCACGACGTCAATCTGGCGACGCGCTATGCCGATCGCATCGTCGCGCTGAAAGGGGGACGGCTGTTCTTTGACGGCACCGCCGAGCAACTGCTGTCCGGCGATCGCCTCAGTGCGCTGTACGAGATCGATATCGAGCTGATCGATCAGCCCGGCCAGGGGCGCAAGATTGCCGTGGTGAGCTGAGTGGAAATATCACTGGCCCGCACCATTCCTGCCTGGGCGCAGCTGGGCCGGACCCAGGCGCGCTACTTGCTGACATTGTTGGCGCTGCTGGCGGTGGTTGCATTGCACCTGAACCTCGGTATGACCCAGTGGCCGCTTAATCGCTGGACCTTGCTGCCGCCCGTTGGCGATGGTTTCGCCGCCTTGGAATTTCATCTATCGGTACTGCCGCGGTTGGTCATGGCCTTGCTGGTAGGGGCAGCCATGGGACTCGCCGGCAGTGTGCTGCAACAGTTGACGCAGAATCGCCTGGCCTCCCCGATGACTCTTGGTGCGGCCTCCGGCGCCTGGCTTGGTTTGACCGGCGCTACGCTGCTGTTCCCCGCCTTCGCTGCCAGCCATGGCGAGTGGGCGGCGCTCGTCGGTGCCCTGGGAGCGGTCGGCCTCGCACTGCTGATTGCCGGTCGTCACGGCATTGCAGGTCTGCCGGTGATCCTCGCCGGCATGGCGCTGAATCTGCTACTGGGCGCGCTCGCCACCGGCATCCTGCTGGTCCACAACCAGCAAACGCGGGGTCTGTTCATCTGGGGCGCTGGCGATCTGGGCCAGATCGACTGGCAATGGGTGGCCTGGCTGTGGCCGAAACTGCTGGTCGGGCTGTTGATCGTCGCCCTCGCCCCGCGCCCGCTCACCCTGCTCCAACTCGGCAGTACAGGCGCGCAGGCGCGTGGTCTGACGTTGGGGCCGGTGATGCTGGCGCTGTTCGTCGCCTCGCTCTGGTTGACCGCCGCATCAATTACTGCGGTGGGCCTGATCGGCTTCATCGGCCTGATCACTCCTAATCTTGCCCGCCTGTGCGGGGCGAGAACCTCGCGCGATGAGCTGCTCTACAGCACGTTGCTGGGCATGTTGCTGTTATTGGGTGCCGATGTGCTGGCGCTGCTGGTGAATCGCTGGACTGCCGAGCTGATCCCGAGCGGCGCGGCAGCGGCGCTCATCGGCGCGCCGGCCCTTCTATGGTTGTCACGCAGGCAGCTCTCGGCTGAAGACCGACATGCCTTGGCGCTGCCGCCCGGCGCCGTGCGCCTGACACCACGACGCGGCTGGGTATTGGGGCTGGCGGCCGTCGTGATCGTCCTGGCCAGCCTGTGCCTGAATCGTGGCCCCGACGGCTGGGTTCTGGGCTGGCCCTCCGCCCTAGTCTGGTCGTTGCGCTGGCCGAGGATGCTCACAGCAGTGACAGCAGGCTGCGGGCTTGCGGTCGCCGGAATGATGCTGCAACGCCTGCTGCGTAACCCGCTGGCCAGCCCCGACATTCTTGGCCTGACGGCAGGCGCGACGCTCGCGGTCATGGTGGCGCTGATGATGTTTGGTAGCGCGCTGTTCTGGCTGATCGCGCCGCTGGCCGCCTTCGTCGGTAGCCTGCTTGTCCTCATACTGCTGTTGTTGCTCGGACGACGTCACCGCTATTCCCCGGCGGTCATGGTGCTGGTTGGGGTCTCGCTGGCGGCGTTGCTTAATACCGCCTTGCAGATCGGCCTGACTCGCGGCTCGGCGGATGCCCTGGCACTGCTCGGCTGGCTGGCCGGATCGACCTACCGGGTCTCGGCCTGGCAAGCGTTGATGATGAGCCTGGGGATCGCAATACTGGCCGGCTTGAGCCTGTTGTTCCATCGAGCGCTGACGCTGATCTCGATCGGTGACGGGGTCGCACTCAGTCGCGGCCTCGACGTCTCAGTCACCCGTGTGGCGCTCTTGTTGCTAGTGTCGCTGCTATGCGCGCTTGTAACCAGCCTGCTAGGGCCGGTCGCCTTCCTCGGTCTGCTGGCGCCGCATATGGCGGCAATGCTGGGTGCGCGCCGGGTTCTGCCGCAGGTGCTGCTCTCGGCCATACTCGGCGCCATGCTGATGCTGGTCGCCGATTGGCTAGGCCGCACGCTCATGTTCCCCCTGGAAATTCCGGTGGGCATCGTCGCCTCGGTGGTGTGCGGCAGCTATTTCATCTTTTTGCTGACACGGCAGCGTTCGTCGTGAAGTTGTTTCGCCGCGCTCTATTGACGCTGATCTTCCTGCTCGGCGGCCTGCCTACCGCTCAGGCGGCAGAACCACGTATCGCGGCGCTGAGCTGGGAGCCGGTAGAGCACCTGCTCAAGCTTGGCGTCGAGCCGGTCGCGGTGGCCGATGCCGACGATTACCGCGCCTGGGTGGTGCGACCGAAACTGCCCGCCTCGGCGATTGGCGTCGGAACGCGCACCGAGCCAAACCTGGAGCTGCTGGCGCAGCTGAATCTGGATCTGATTCTGATCACGCCGCTGCTCGAAGACTTGCGCCCCAAACTTGAGCGCATCGCGCCGGTGGTGTCGTTCGGGGACTTCACTCAGGAGCGCGACAACCTTGTGATGCAGCGGGAAAACTACCTGGAGCTCGCGCATCTTCTGGGCCGCACAGCCCGTGCACAGGCGCAGCTGGCAGAGATGGAGGCGCATATTGCCGAGATGCGTGGGCGACTGCTCGCACATTTCGGTGGCGAACTGCCCGACCTGTCGGTCGTCCGGTTCTCCTCGCCGACGACCGTCCTCATATTCGGCCCGAACTCCATGCCGCAGCATGCGATGCAGCTGCTCGGGCTGCGTTCCGCCCACCCGGTACCCGTCAGTCGCTGGGGCAACATACAGATGCCGGTGGCCGTGCTGGGCGAGATCGAGGATGGGGCGGTTTTGCACATCGAGCCCTTTCCCCGTCAGGACCGTCTGTTCGGTAGCCGATTATGGCAAGCGATGCCCTTCGTCCGGCAGCAACGCTTCGCCGACATGCGGTCGACCTGGACCCACGGCGGCGTGTTCTGCGTCGAGTACCTGGCTGAGTCCATCACCGAGGCGCTGCTCAGCCTACCCTCCTCCAGCTGAGAGGAGGCCCGTCCACACTTGCAAACGGTGGACGGGCGACCCGTCAGTACTTCCAGCTTAGCGTCACGGTCGCATTGCGCGGCGCGGCGTAATAGGACTGTTCCCAATAGAGGCTGGTCAGGTACTTCTTGTCGAACAGGTTGTTGACGTTGAGCGCGACATTGAAGTGCCGGTCGATGTCGTAGCTGGCCACGGCGTTGACCACCGCGTAGGCATCCTGGCGGCTGACGATCGTCTCACCGGCAGCGGTGGTGCCCTGCTCGCGGAAAATGTCGTCCTGCCAGATCATGCTGCCGCCAACCTTCAGGCCCTGCACTTGTGGCACTTGGTAGGTGGTGCTCAGGAAAAGGAAGTTACGAGGCGTGTAAGTGCGCGCTTTGCGCCCCTCGGCATCCTCAAGAGAAAACAAGTGCGTCAGGCCAGAACTGATCTCCCAATTGGGCGTCAGCTGTCCGGCAATGCTCAACTCGTAGCCCTTGGAGATCGTATCCACCGGGACGTAGTAGGAAACGCCTACCGAAGAATCGAAGCCCCCATATTCAGGCGTGTTCTCCTGTTCCGTTCGGAATACCGCGAAGCTTGCGTTCAAGCGTCCGTCGAACCACTCGCCCTTCACGCCGCCCTCGACGCTGTCGCCCTCGATCGGATCCAGCAGTTGCAGGGACGAGCCGACCAGATACTGCGGACTGAAGATCTGCGTATAGCTGGCATAAGTCGAGTAGTGATCGTTGAAGTCGTATGTGGCGCCGACATAGGGTGTGGTCTTCGATTCGCTGAACTCGTGCGGATCGCTGAGCTGATAGCCGTCGCTGTCCAGTCGGGTATGGCTGGCGCCAGCAATCAGCTTGAGCCGGTCGGTCACGCTGAAATGCCCGGCGCTATAAACGCTGCGGCGATAAGTGGTGTAGTCGCTTTCGCTGGTCAGGCCGTTGTCGAACGCTGGGCGTGGGAAGTCGCCGTCGAACACGCCAACTGGCGGCAGGGGAACACCGAAAGCATCGTCGTACGAAGTCCAGCGGGTGTTGCTGCGTGACCAGTTAGCGCCAACCACTACCTCATGCGTGCGCCCGAACAGTGCGAACGGGCCCTTGAGATAGGCGTCGCCAAGGAGCTGGCGCTCCATGCGATCGTACTTGGAAGCGTAGGTCGTCAGGCCCAGCCCGGTCTGCGCATCGGGCACGCCGGTGGCGAGGAACTGCTCGGCGTCGCCACTGATTTCGCGGTAGTTAAGCGACACCTTGCTCTGCCAGCCGCCACCCCACCAGGTGTTCAGTTCGGCGAAGACCTGCTTGTCGTCGGTATCCCAGTAAGCCCAGTCCGGTGCGCTGCTATGCGAGCGACTGTAGTCGATCTCCCCTCCTTCGCTGTCATACAGAGACAGCGCGCCCCACATGATTCCATCCGCCCGGTTGCGCTGCTCGGAGTAACCGATGATGGCCGTGTTGTTGGCGTTCAGGTCCGCCTCGAGCATGCCGGAAAACACCGTCTTGTTCAGCGAATAGCGGTCCAGGTAGGAATTACCATCCTGCTTCGCCACCAGTGCCCGGCCCCGCACGTTGCCGGCATCATTCAGCGGCCCGGAGACGTCCAGCTCGGCGCGGCCGGTGTCCCACGAACCGTAGCTGAGCGACGTTTCGGCCTGGAAATCGCGTGTCGGTCGCTTGCGCACGAAGTTGATGGTCGCCGCCGGGTTGCCCGGATTGGCGGTCAGGCCATTGGCGCCCTTGAGTACCTCTACGTGGTCGTACAGAAAGGTGTCGATATCGCCCATCTGCTCTTGAGAGGTGAACGGCTGCCCCAGGCCATCGATCTGGAAGTTGGACACGTCGAAGCCGCGCACCGAGTAGTACGTACGGTCGGTCTCCACACGCTGAACGTTCACCCCGCCAGCCTGTAGCAAGTCGGTGGTGCTGTTGAGGTTGAAATCATCGATTTGCTGCCGCGTTACCGTGACCGATGTTTGAGGGGTCTCGCGTGGAGACAGGTCGAGCTTGGTTGCGGTGCTGGTGGCGCCGATGGTGTAGGAGTCGCCCTGCTCGGTAACGCGAGGAACCGCTTCGCGCTCGGCGGTGATGTCCACCGGCTCGAGTACCAACTGGTCATTTTCATTGATTTGCGTGCGCTCGGCGGCCAGCGCCAGCGGCGCCGTCAGCCAGGCAACAGGCGCGAGGCAGAGGGCCAAAGTCAACGTGGAAAAAGAGGGTGATACCGGGCGCGCGTTTCGGTGGCGCACCGGCGCAATGCCGTGAGTGTCGTTCATTGGATTGACGTCTTGTTGTTAATAAAGGGGGTCGGTTGAGGTCAGCGATCGAAAAGACTCAGTTCATGGATTCCGTTCCTGTGGTTGTGGTGGGTGCTAGCGATTGGTCACGCCGGTTTCGCATCGAGCGCCGGCCCCATGACCGAGCGGTACCAGCCATGGAAGTGCTGCATGCCTTCTTCGAGGGGAATCTGGTAGGGGCCGCTGTCATCGATCCCGCGCTGATACAGCGCCCGGCGGCCGGCATCGGTGCGCTCGGCGATTTCGTCATCCTCGAGCGCGGTTTCCATGTAGGCGGCGCGGTGCGCCTCGACGAGTTCGCGGTTGGATTCGCGCAGGGCGGCGGGGTAATAGAACTCGATGACGTTGAGCGTCTCGTGCACGCCCTTGGGGTAAACCGTGGACAGCACAAGCGCGTGCGGAAATACCTCGATCATGTGGGTGGGGTAATAGCTGGCCCATATCGCACCGAAGGCCGGCGAACTACCGCCGTGATAGGCCATCAGGCCCTCGTGCCAAGTCCGATACGCATCGGTGCCGGCGCGCGCCAGATTCGAACTCACATTGATCCGCTGCAGGCTGTACCAATCGCCGTAGCTCCAACTCAGCCCACCGCTGTTCACGTAGCGGCGTAGCCCGGGGTGGAAAGAGGCGATGTGGTAGTCGTCGTTGTAGATCTCGATGAAGGTCTTCCAATTGCATTTGCAGGAATGCATCTCGACGTGGTCGAGCTCGTAATCGCGGAAATCCATTTCCGGCCGATCGAAAAGGCCTCCGATATCGACGGCGGGATCGCGCTCGCCTTCGAACAGAAAGCCTCCCACGTTGAAAAGCGGGTAGCGCGGCAGATTGCGGCAGGGCCGTTCGGGGAATTTCGGAGCGCCGACGATCAGCCCTTGGCTGTCGTAGGTCCAGGCGTGCAGCGGGCAGAGAATTCGGTTGCCAGTGGCGCGCAGATTGCCGCGACGGATAGCCGTTTCGGGCGTGCCGGCACTGAAGTCGCCAAGCATCAGCGCCTGACGATGACGGCAGACATTGGAAATCAGCTCCACTCCGTGCTCGTTGCGCACGAGAATGCGGGCATGGTCTTCATGAGGCAGGGCGTACCAGTCGCCTGGCTCAGGCACCATTTTCTCGTGACCGATGTAGCGGGCACTGCGACGGAAGATCAGCGCCTGCTCCCGCTCATAAATGGCTGGATCACAGTAACCGCGGATCGGTAGCTGCGGCGCGGGCGCCAGCTCGGCAGGCGAGCCCTCGTCCAGCCGACCGGTCCGATTGGGATTGAACATGCAGATGCTCCTTACGCCGGGCCGTCCGGCATCTTCGAGGCAATCCGGGACGATCGCCGGGAGGTTTCGCAAGGCATGCGAGCCCCTTCCCCGCCTGGCGACGCCATGGGGTTCAACTGTTGGCCCCCGATGGGGGCCGGTACATCCAAAGTGCTAGTGCTGGAGCACACCCTCGCCGCTTTGTGCGGCTCGCTGGCGGGATGGCGCGAAAGGCGCCACCGGGTTTTCCAGCGGCTCGGCCATGATCAGGCTGCCGGCGGGGTTGGCCAGGTCCACCATCTGCAGGTTGTTTTTCAGCTGCAGACGGTTGAGGCACGAATGCAGGAAAGTCGGCGCGAAGAAGTCGTAGCGATCGAAGCGATGCTGCAATTCGGGGTGCGCGTGTTGGTAGTCGATGACGGACTCGGCGACGGTGCGCCAGAATTCCGTCTCGGTCATGCAACCGTTCTCATCGAGGATCTGGCTCATGTGGCGGAACACTCCGTCGAACACATCGATGAAGATGCCGAGAATCTTGTAATCCTCCGGGACGTCCACCGCGAGCCGTTCGAGGCCCTGGGGCATTTGGGCATCCTTGTCGAGGATGGCCGATTCCTCGGCGATGTCCTTCATGAATACACGCGTCGGCACGTGTCCCTCGAGTACCAGAATGAGGTTCTCGCCGTGCGGCATGAACACCAGATGATGGGCGTAAAAGCAGTGGATCAATGGCTGCAGGAATGCTTTGAGGTACTGCTGCAGCCACTGAACGGGGGCCAGCCCCGAGCGTCGCATCAGCTCGGGCAGCAGGGCGCTCCCCTCGGGGTCGACATGCAGCAGCGCGGCCATGGTCATCAGCCGCTCGCCAGAACGCAGGCGACTCATTGGGCTTTCACGCCACAGCACGGACAGCATCTTCTTGTAGGGACTGTCCTGCTCCAGCGCCGCTTCGTAATAGCGGTTGCGATAACCCACCGAGGCCACTTCACGCAGGATGCCGAAGCCGTAGTCACGCAGTACTGGGTCGCTGGAGATGAGCCGATCCAGATAGGCGTTGATCGCCGGGGTACCAGCCATGTAGTAAGGCGACAGCCCGCGCATGAAGCCCATGTTCAGTACCGACAACGACGTTTTAACGTAGCAGCGGTGCGGCTGGGACTGGTTGAAGTAGGTCCGGACCGATTGCTGCGCGACGTACTGGTCCTCACTGGTACCGAGCGCGACGATTTTCCGCATGGCGATGTCAGCGGAGAACATGATGCTGAGCTTGTTGAACCACTGCCAGGGATGGGCCGGCATGAACAGGTAGTCCGCCGGATCCAGCCCTTGTTCGGCGAGCTGACCGCGAAAGGCGATGAGCTGCCGATCACCCAGCTCCTCTCGCAAAAGCGCCTCGTGATCCAGCTCCGGGACGGAAGCGAAGTGGGCGTTATCCTTATGTACGGCCAGCCAGACGATGGTGAACCGCGCGCCGGTTTCTGGCGCGTAGCTGTGATAGTCGATGGCATCGAAGCCCAGCCTGCCATTGTTCGCGACGAAACCGGGATGGCCCTCGATCATCGCCGCCTCGAGCGTCTGGTAATCGGCGTCCGCCAGTTCGGCGCTGCTCAGGGCCGAGCGCCCGTGCTTGTAGGCTGCGCCGAATAGTGTGCTGCTGATCTCGTCCAAGTAGACCGGCAGTTTGTCGGCCGGGATGCCGAGGGTGTGCTTGAAGTCGTTGACGAAGGTCAGCGCATCGAGGTTCTCACGCACCTGCCCCTCGCAGCGACATTCAATGCTCGCGGGATCCACATGCCAGTGACGCAACGCCAACGTGCGCGCCTCGAAACGATACAGGCAGCCCTGGGTGTCGGCCTGCAGCTCATAGCAAGCCCAGCCTGCACGTGTAGACGCCGCGACTCGACGAGGACTGAATACCTGCTCATGGGCGAACTCGGCGATGGCTTTACGCACCAGCAGGCGGTTGACCTTGCGCCACACCTGAGGATTCAGATGGGTGACGGCTGAGGCGGGGCTTTCTAGGCACGGGGTCGGCATCATGGGGTTTGTCCTTCCAGTGAGTGAGCGAAGTCTGCGGGTGTACAAAACGCCAGCTGAGCAGTCTTGCCGGGCAATTCGATGAGTCCGGCGTCAACGAAGCCGACCAGATGGTTGAGGCGATGAACCTTGGTGTTGCGCACGTCCGGCTCGACCACTACGCGGTGGGCACCCAGGTCGTCGAAAAGGAACGCCATGACGGTGCGCAGCACGTCGCGGGTGAAATGTCGGACGGATTGACGGGCGGGGCCGACGAAAAAATGCATGCCGATGTCACCGGGCTCCGCCGTGTAACGTTCGCCCAGCGGATCGCGACGCGGGTCATAACATTCCATGACGAACGCCGGCGCGTCCTGATACAGGCCCATATACGCCTGCAGACCGTGGCTGGCGGCGGCCTCTATGTAGAAGTCGCGGGTCGCCTCCACGCTCATGTTCTGCATGTTCCAGTAATGCGCATAATCCATCTGATACCAGGGCTGAATCACTGCCACGTCCTCCTCGAGGCGCAGCGGGCGAATGGCGAAGTCGCGATGGGTCTGGGGACGCCTGATTGCCGGCGCGATGAGTTCAGGTTGCATGGCAAGACTCCTGGACCGGGGCGTGGCGCCGGTCGACACCGAACCAGCCGCGGTCGATTGCGGCAGTCAGCACCATGCCGGCCGCGGCAATGATGAAGGTCAGAGGCACGCCGACCAGGCTGACCAGATAGCCAGCGCTGAACGAGGACAGCAGCACGCCCAGGTTCTGAAAGAAGTTGGTTACCCCGAAATCTCGGGCATAGACGTCAGGTGTGCTGACCTTGAACAGGGTCACTTCGAGCTTGACGATCACCTGGTACAGAGCCCAGCCATAGAGGCAGCGGCCTATGATGATCAGCACCATCGAGGGACTGGCCTGCAACGCCAAGCCCACGGCGCCGAGCAACAGGTTGAACAGCGTGTGGTCAAGCAGGCGCGGCGGGCTCTTGACCAGATACTTGATGGCCAGAGCCACCAGCGCCACGATGCCAGGAATGGCGAAAACGACGCCGGTCAGCATCTGCTCCTGCAAACCGGTCCGCCCCTCCCAATAAACGGTAAAGAACGGGCGCACCAGATACGCGCTGAAGTCGAACAAAAACATCAACAGGCAGAGCTTGAGCAGGGCCGACAAGGCCTCTGGAGTTCGCCGAGGAGCCGGCGCGCTGGCGTTCTCGTCCGCAGAGAGAACCCTGACCACCCTGCCGGTTCGGATCAGGTATAGGCACAAGCCCATCTGCGCGAAGTCACCCGCCGCCATCAGCAGGACGCAAAACTGCGGTCCATAGGCTTGCAGCGCCAGCCCGCCAACCGCGGCCCCAAAGATCGCACCTATATGGATGACCACCGATAGCAGGCCGATGGTGGCGCTGTGGTTCTCCGACGGCTCCAGGCGCATCAGGTAAGGAAACATCAACAGATAGCTGGCCTTGGTCATGAACATCAGCATGGTCAGCAGCCAGTACGTCGGGGCGTTCGGCGCCCAGGCCGCGAGCACGCAAAACATCGCGGCTGCGAATTGGGTGTACAGCAGCAGGTGCATGGTTTCCACACGCCGTGCCACACGCGCCCAGACCGGCAGCATGCACATCACCGCGATGGAGATGGCTGCAATGTAAGCCCCAACGTGCACCTTGCTGGTTAGGCCGTAACGCAACTCGAAGAACTGCGGATAGAAGGCGATCAGGATCGAATCGCTGATCACGCCGAACGCAGACATGATCAGAATGGTGGTACGCAACGTCATGGCCGGCCCACCTGCGACTCCAGCGGGGAAAAGCCGCTGCCATCGCGAGGGACGAAGTCCTGGAAGGCGGTCTGCGGCTCGCGGGGATAAACGTCCTTGCCGGTCAGTTCCAGCAACAGACGGCTGTTACGGAAACACGCCAGACCGAGGTCGGGGTTGACGAGCCCGTGGCTGTGCAAGCCGACGTTCTGCACATAGATCTCGCGATTCTCATGATCGACCGCCCAGTGCCGGGACGGCGCGTAGCGGCCCGCCTCGTCCCAGCGAATGCGCTCGCGTATGCCCTCAACGAAACGCGGCACCTGATAACGGTAGCCGGTGGCGAACACCAGCCCGTCGGTGACGTGACGGTAACGGCGACCAAGTTGCGTGTGTGTGAAGTGCAGTTCCCATTGGCCATCCGGTAGCGGGACACAACGCTCGAGGGCCAGGTTGGTCAACAGCCGCGTGGCCGGCGCCTGGTGGTGACGACGCTCATCGAGCAGGCCGTACAGGCTTTCGATCAACGACTGGTTGATACCGTTGTAGATGGTGCGATGGTCATCGATAACCTGCGCCTTGACTTCGGAAGCAAGGTCATAGAAGTAATCGCCGTAGTCGGGGGTGATGAGTTCAAGAGTTAGCTTCGCGCTTTCCATCTGGAAGAAACGTGATGCGCGAGTCACCCAGTTGAGGCTGTAGCCGTGCTGCTCGGAGGCCTGCAATAAATCGTGGTAGACCTCCGCACCGCTCTGCCCGCTTCCGACTACCGTAATGTTCCGGCAACGCTGGAGCGCAGCTTTGTTAGCGAGATAAGCGGATGTATGCACCGGCTGCCTGGCACCGTCCGAGTCGCAGCACGGCGGAAGGTGAGGCACACCACCGATGCCGATGACCAGCTTTTTGCAGCGATACTGGAACGCCGCACCGTCCGCCACCCCGGAAACCACGTAGCCCGGCTGGCTCGGGTCGTAATAGACCTCCAGCACCTCATGTCCGAAGCGCAGGTTGTCCAACTGTGCGGCCGCCCATTTACAGTAACGGTCGAATTCCTGCCGCCCGAGGTACCAGTTTTCCCGAATGTAATAGCTATAGAGCCGCCCTTGCTGCTTGCAGTAGTTGAGGTAACTCAAGGGACTGGTGGGATCGGCCATCGACACCAGATCGGCGAGAAAAGGATTCTGCAGTGTCGTGCCGTCGAGCAACATGCCCTGGTGCCAGCTGAAATTTCGCTTCTTCTCAAGAAACAGGCTGCGCACGCCTTCCAGCGGAGCAGCCAAACAAGCCAGCCCCAGATTGCACGGCCCGACGCCTATGGCGATGAAATCGTATGGCGAATCGGTCATAGGCGCTGCACCCTCTTGCCTGTCTATCAAGGTTCGAAGAGGCTAGTTTAGATGCGAATGATTGTCAAATACAAATGCTTGTCATCTGCATGACTTTTCGATCGCCTTTTGGGCGTCAGGCTGCCGGCTAGCGCCTTGCGACGCTTGATAGACACGTGCGGATTGCTTGCGATCGAAGGTCTAGCTTTCTTGATAAACTACCGCGCCTTCGCGCTTGATAATGACCTGCGCGGTATACCCAACCCCGCCACTCCGTGGCCGCGCGCTGTATCGTCTCTGCCTCCCCTCGGGGCTGAAATTTCACGTTCTACGATGTACGTAAAATGGTAAAAACAGACGAAACAGTGGTAAATCGAACAGCCAGAATGCCAGAGAACCCAGCTTCAAACCCAGCAACCATGCGCCTTTCGCCCTCTCGCCGCTTTTCCGTTGCGCCCATGATGGACTGGACTGACAGGCACTGCCGTTTCTTTCTCAGGCAGCTATCCCGGCATGCCTTGCTCTATACCGAGATGGTTACGACTGGCGCGCTGATCAATGGCGATGCCGAGCGCTTTCTGCGTCATGACGAGACGGAATATCCCCTCGCCTTGCAGCTCGGTGGCAGCGTGCCGGCGGATCTCGCAGCGTGTGCGAAAATGGCCGAAGGCGCCGGCTACGACGAGGTTAACCTCAACGTCGGCTGTCCCAGCGACCGGGTGCAGAACAACCTGATCGGCGCGTGCCTCATGGGTCATCCGGCACTGGTTGCCGACTGCGTGAAAGCGATGCGCGATGCTGTAGAGATCGATGTAACAGTCAAACACCGTATCGGCATCAACGGGCGCGACAGTTATGCCGAGCTGTGCGATTTCGTCGGCCAGGTGCGTGAAGCGGGCTGTCGGAGCTTTACCGTGCATGCACGCATCGCCATTCTCGAAGGACTGTCGCCGAAGGAAAACCGTGAGGTTCCACCGCTGCGTTATGACGTCGCTGCCAAGCTCAAGGAGGATTTTCCCGATCTGGAGATCATTCTCAACGGCGGCATCAAGACCCTGGATGAATGCGAAACGCACTTGGAGCACTTTGATGGTGTGATGCTTGGGCGCGAGGCGTATCACAACCCTTATCTGCTCGCTCAGGTGGATGCCAGACTGTTCGGCAGCAATGAGCCGGTTACCAGCCGCGCCGATGCATTGAGGCGGATGCGGCCGTATATTCAACGGCATCTGGATGCCGGCGGTTCGATGCATCACATCACTCGCCACGTATTGGGGCTGGGGCAAGGCTTTCCCGGTGCGCGACGTTTCCGCCAATTGCTTTCCGTCGACATTCACAAGACCAAGGATCCTCTGGCGCTTCTAGACCAGGCGACTAGCCTGCTCGAAGGCCGCTGATAACTTGCAACCAAGGAACACTCGGGATCATTTTCAATCCAACTGCTGTCCCGCCCGGCCGCCCGCTCGTTGAGCGGTTCGGTCGCCTAGGGTTAAGGTCATGCCAACTCAGAGGATGAAGCGCACCCATGACGTCTAAACTGGAACAACTCAAGCAATTCACCACCGTCGTCGCCGATACTGGCGACCTCGATGCCATCGCCCGTCTGCAGCCGGTCGACGCCACCACCAATCCGTCGCTACTGCTCAAGGCCGCTGCCCTGCCCCGTTACGCCGAACATCTGCAAGCAGCGATGTCTCGTTGTGCTGGCGACATCGGCCTAGGTTGCGACCTGTTTGCCGTCGCGGTCGGCCAGGAGGTGCTCAAGCTGATTCCTGGACGAATTTCTACTGAAGTCGACGCACGACTTTCGTTCGATACCCAGGCGATGGTGCAGCGCGGCGAACGCCTGATCGGCCTATATGAGCAGGCTGGCGTATCCCGAGATCGGGTTTTGATCAAACTGGCTTCAACCTGGGAGGGTATTCGTGCCGCCGAGCAGCTGGAAAAGTCAGGCATCCAGACCAACCTGACGCTGCTGTTCTCCTTCACCCAGGCAGTAGCCTGCGCCGAAGCTGGCGTGTTCCTCATCTCGCCGTTCGTGGGTCGTATTTACGATTGGTACAAGAAACATGAAGGCCGCGATTACATCGGCGATGAAGATCCAGGCGTACAGTCGGTCAGCCGCATCTATGACTATTACAAGGCGCACGGTTACAAAACGGTGGTGATGGGCGCGAGCTTCCGCAATTCGGGGCAGATCGAAGCGCTGGCAGGCTGCGATCGTCTGACGATCAGTCCCGAATTACTCGGACAGTTAGCGCAGGAAGAAGGCCCTCTGGAACGTAAGCTGTCGCCAGGCCGTCCATCCGAGGCGCGCATTGCAATGGACGAAGGCAGCTTCCGCTGGGGGCTGAATGAAGATCCAATGGCGACCGAGAAACTGGCCGAGGGTATCCGTCAGTTCGCTCGTGATCAGGAAAAGCTCGAGGCTCTGCTCGAGGCCAAACGCTAAATCAGGAGCGTTCCAGCGCAGTCACGAGGTCGCGAAAAGCCTCGCGGTTGGATTCATTGAGGCTCATCAGGATACGGTGAGCCTCAAGCACCTTGTTTTTTACAATCTCTTCCGACTGATCCTGGCTGGGCAGGTCCGCCAATTGCTCGGGCGACGGTAACGGCTGGTCGACGATATTGAAGACCTGATCGAAACCCATCGACTGCAGCAAGCGGGTGATGTCCGCGTGGGTGGTGACCAGGGTCGGTAGCATGCCGACCTTCTGCCGAGAGAGAATCGATAGCTTGGCTAGCAGGCCGAGTGTCGTGCTGTCGATGCTACGGCTTTCGGTGAGGTCGATAACGATCGATGAGAAATTCAGCGATGAGAAAATTTTCTCGATTGTCGCGTCCAACGCCGAGCAAAGCGTCAGCCTGATTTCGCCGACGAACTTGAGAACGAAAGTGCCGTCCTGCTCGGCGAACTGGATTTTACCTGTGCTCATGCAAGGTTCCTGCTCAATACCAGCAACGCGATGTCATCGGGCATATCCTCCAGATCGGCCAAGCCAAACACCCGCCGAAGTCCATCCAACGTACCGCCTGCTTCAAGAATCAGCCCAGGCAGCCCTGCTTCCTTATCTTTGAGCGCCTCCCCCGGCAAAAGGTCCAAAATGCCATCCGATAGCAGGGTCAGGCTGAAACAATCCGGTAGCTCGATCTCATAGTTATCGTAGGTCGCTTCAACGAACAGGCCAACCGGCAATCCCCGTCCTTCCAGATAGCTCGCGGTATCACCGGTGTACAGCACCGGCATCGGCAGATGGCCACCGATGCTGTAATGCAGCACGTTGCGCTCCTGATCGATCACCCCGCCAAGCATGGTGACGTGCTTGCCAAGCTTGCAGTTGATCAACCCGCGATTGATATGATCGAGCACCTCGGACGGCTTGAATTCACGCAGTGTCCTGCCCCGACGAGACTCGTACAGCAGCCTCGTGGTCATGAATTTCAGCAGGACCGTAACGAATGCAGACGAGGCGCCGTGGCCCGAAACATCGGCCAGATAGAAGCCAATGCGATGCTCGTCCACACGAAAATAATCGACGAAATCGCCGGAGAGATAGAGAGATGGAATGATCTGGTGGGCGAACTGGAAATCATCGAGGCTGCAAGGAGTGACCGGCAACATGTTCATTTGAACCTGCCGACCGGCATCCTGATCTTCCTGCAATAAATGCAGGCTGGCTTGCAGATCGCGGTTGGCCGTTTCCAGTTGCTCTCGATAGCGTCGGTTTTCCAGACGCAGCCGTGAACGATCCAGCGCGCGACGAACCGCATGTTCGAGCATCGCCAGATCTTCGAGCGGTTTGATCAGGTAGTCAGCCGCGCCGAGTCGCAGCGCTTCGACAGCATCGCTCATGACGCCGGCGCCGGACACTACAATGACGGGAAGGTCGGCCTGACGTTCACTAATCAGCCGGATCAGCTCCAGGCCATCCATCTGCGGCATGCGCAGATCGCAAATCACCAGATCCGGGTGCTCGGCGTCAAACAGCTCCATGCCCAGCGGCCCGTTGGGTGCTTGCAAAACTTTGAAACCACTGTCATCCAGATAGGCGGCCAGACTGGCTCGTACCACATCGTCGTCATCTATGATCAGTAGCGTCGCGCTTGGGTTGTGCATGTTCCTACCAGGCGGTATCGCCAGGATGATTGGCGAAAGCATCGGCCCCGCGCGAGCGCTGGGCATGGGATCTTTTCAAGGCGCAGACGGTACTCCCATACGACATCTGTTTCAAGCCAGGCGCCGCCGCTCCGCCTGTGCTTTACAGGCTCAATCAACGGGCGTTATAAGAACTGGCGAAACCAAAACGTGAAGGACAAAAATAATGACCCAGGGTGATCGGGACTACAGTGAAAAACGCGACTTCATCCGTATGCAGATCGAGACGGCCATGACGCTTGTGCATGGCGATCAGAGCTACGATGCGGTCTGTCTGGACCTTTCAAGCACCGGCATGCAGGTGCTCGCCGCGACCAGCTTGCAGATGGGTGACAAAGTCCGGGTACATATTCCTTCCGAGCACAACGAACTGAAGGGACTGGATGCTGAAACAGAAGTTGTGCGAATCGGTTCGCATGACGATGGCCGGCAAAGTCTCGGCCTGGCGATCCTGTCGATGAGCTAATGAACACTCCGCGCCGAGGCGTTTTTGCGTCGTGCCCCGCCCCCAAGCGCTGGTGAGTCAGTCGTTTGGGGGCGGCGTGTCGATCAAAAGTCGTCTTCGACCTGACCGTCCTGCGTACGGAACTCGCGGTTTTGCAGATAGGCGTTGCGGACAAAGATGTACTTGTCTCCAGTAATCATCTTCTCGGCCGAGAGTAGGCCTGCTCGCAGATCGACCACGTTCACCACTCGCGTCACGTTGCGGGTCGGCACGTGATCCATGTAGGGGTAAGGCTGCAGGAGCGAATCAGGCACACGTCCCGTCGCGTCGCGTACGGTGCTAGGTCCTAGCAGCGGTAACACGACGTAGGGGCCGCTGCCCAGCCCCCAGGCGCCAAGCGTCTGGCCGAAGTCCTCATCGTTTTTTTGCAGGCCCATACGGGTGGCTACGTCGAAGAAGCCCAGCACGCCAAAGGTGCTGTTGAACAAGATGCGACTGGTGTCGATGCCAGCGTCGCGGATCTTGCCCTGCAGCAGGTCGTTGGTCAGCACCACGACGTCACCCAGATTGCTGAATACGTTGCCGATGCCGTCTTGGAGGAAGTTCGGGGTTACTTTCTGGTAACCCTGAGCCAGCGGCTTGAGGGTGTAGGTGTCTAGCTTGTCGTTGAAACGAAACACCACGCGGTTGACGCCTTCCCACGGATCTTCCTCGGCAGCCTGCAACGACGATGCACCAAGCACCGCCAGCGCTGCAACGAGCGTGACCTTGAAATATCCGATCCAATCCTTGCTGATCACTTGCATCGCTGCCTTCCCCTTATTCGAATGGTGGCGTCTGCCCATCAAAGCGCAGCAGTATAAAACCATTCCGAAGGTTTCCGGCAGCCGGCAGACACGCGGACCGATCGTCAACGAACTTCATTGCCCCTCGCCCCGTCAAAGAAAAGACAGCCCCAGACCGCTGGTCTACCCTTCTTCCATCAAAAGCTGGCGAATAATCGCCCCGAAACCACCAGAGGGAAGCAATATGCCGGAACATGATTTGCAGTCGCAGCTTCTAGAGTTGCGTAGTCAACTGGCCCAGGACGCACCGCTGACAGAAGAAGAACGTGCGTCGCTGCAAGCGATTGCCCAGGACATTGAGCTGCGCCTGGCGAACCAGGGCGTGGTAGACCAGAACGATTCGCTGGTCGATGGCGTCAACCTGGCGGTAGAGCGCTTCGAGGTCAGCCACCCCAATACCGCCATGACGCTGCGCAACATCATGCAAACACTGGCGAATATGGGGATATAAGCACGAAAGCCGGACGGGAATGGCGCAAGGCCTATTGCGATCGTCTCGCCTCCCGTTTGATTACTGCCTCACGAGCCGCCCATTGCTTGGCGACATAGCCTCGCTGCTACGGTAAGGGTTGATGTCCAGTCCGCCGCGTCGTACATAACGCGCGTAAACGCTCAACCGCTCCGGCTTCAGCAGACGCTGAAGATCAAGAAAGATGCGCTCCACGCACTGCTCATGGAAATCCGCGTGCTGACGGAAACTCACCAGATAAGCGAGCAGACTCGCCGGGTCTAGCGCTGCGCCGCGATAATCGACCACAACTGTGCCCCAATCCGGTTGCCCGGTGACTGGGCAATTGGATTTGAGCAGATGGCTATGTAGGCACTCCTCAATCTGACGCTCGGCATCGCAGCGCAACAGATCGGTTCTTGGCGAGTCGTAGTGATCCATCGCTACATCCAGCTCATCGATGCACCGTCCAGGTAGCCGCGCAATCCCTTCTTCCGCAACTTCATCCAGCGTGCGCAGCCGTACCTCGACGGGCTTTCCAGCCGCCGCGGAGAGATCGTTCGTCATCACCGCAACCAAGGCCTCGCGACTCTCGAATACTGACTGATTCAGCGAATTGAGATAGAGCTTGAACGACTTGGATTCGATGATATTCGGCGAGTCGGCCGGAATTGCGAATTCACCGATGGCAACGACCGGCTTGCCTGATGGCAGCAGCCAGGACAGCTCGTAGCAATTCCAGATATCCACGCCGCGGTATGGCAGCGTGTCGGCTGTCAGTCCTAGTTCGGCCCATTTGGGCGCGCGCGGTATGGGGAACAGTTGCTCGGGGCTGTAGTTCGCGACATAGGCGCTGGATTTACCCAGCGGCGAGAGTTCGGCGGGGTGCTGCATGACAGGAACCTGTACGAAAAACGATCGCAAGTGTAGCGGTTCTCGCCAGGTTTATCACCGCGAAGCCAGTCGAAAAGGCTGCACATAGCTGTGAGGCGAAGCAACGATTGCATCGCCTCTTAGCAACTAAACATGACATTAGCCAACGTTGCTATTGGCGCATTCCACGGCCACTCTGGAGCAGCCGGATACACCACAGATACATCAGCACCGTGGCAACCACCATGAAGGTGATGGCAATACCGATACGGATATCCGACACGCCCAGAATGCCGTAACGGAACGCATTGACCATGTGCAGGATGGGGTTGGCCAGTGACAGCGTCTGCCAGAACGGTGATAGCAGATTGATCGAATAGAACACGCCGCCCAGATAGGTCAGCGGCGTCAATACGAAGGTCGGAATGATCGAGATGTCGTCGAAATTTCGTGCAAATACTGCATTGATGAAGCCGCCCAGAGCGAAGATTGTCGATGTCAGCATAATCACTAGAAGTGTGACGCCGAGATGATGGACCTGCAGATCGGTAAAGAACATCGACAGTAAGGTCACAATCAGCGCAACCGCCAGGCCACGGGTGATACCGCCCAGCGCGAAGCCGATCAGAATCACATGCGGCGAGACCGGCGAGACCAGCAATTCCTCGATGGAACGCTGGAATTTGCTGCTGAAAAAGCTGGAGACCACATTGCTATATGAGTTGGTGATCACTGACATCATGATCAGCCCGGGCACGATGTACTCCATGTAAGTGAAGCCGCCCATCTCGCCGATTCGCTCGCCGATCAGATTTCCGAAGATAACGAAGTACAGCACCATGGTGATGGCCGGGGGCAGCAGGGTTTGCGGCCAGATGCGCGTGTAACGACGGATCTCGCGATGAACGATGGTTTGCAGGGCAACCAGGTTGGGCCGAAATTCAGCGTTCATTTGGCCACCTTGGGCAAATTGTTTTCCACCATCGACACGAACAATTCCTCCAGCCGATTGGTCTTGTTACGCAGGCTCAGTACCTCGATGCCTTGCGCCGCCAACAGGCGAAACAGGTCGGTCACGCCCTGGCTCTTGTCTACCTGCACCTCGAGCGTGTGATGGTCGACCAGCCTCGCCGGATAATTGCCCAGCTCCGGCGGCACCAGCTGCGATTCCTTCAGATCGAGCAGGAAGGTCTCGACATGTAGCTGCTTGAGAAGCTCGCGCATGCTGGTGTTCTTGACGATCTGGCCGTGGTCAATGATGCCGATGTTGCGACACAACTGCTCGGCCTCCTCCAGGTAGTGCGTCGTGAGAATGATGGTGATGCCTTCGCGATTGAGTTCGGTGAGGAACGACCACATCGAGCGGCGCAGCTCGATATCCACACCAGCGGTGGGCTCGTCGAGGATCAGCAGGCGCGGACGATGAATCAGCGCGCGCGCGATCATCAAGCGCCGCTTCATACCGCCGGAGAGCATCCGCGAAGATACGTCGCGCTTGTCCCACAGGCCCAGCTGGTTGAGGTATTGCTCGGCGCGCTCTTTGGCGACCTTCGACGGAATGCCGTAGTACCCCGCTTGCGTAACGAGAATATCGAAGGCCTTCTCGAACTGGTTGAAGTTGAATTCCTGCGGCACCACACCCAAGCAACGCTTGAGCTTGCCGGGGTCACGATCAAGGTCATGCCCGAAGACATTCACTGTGCCACCCGACTTGTTTACCAGGGTAGAAAGGATGCCGATGGTGGTGGACTTGCCGGCGCCGTTAGGCCCGAGCAACGCAAAGAAGTCGCCTTCGGCCACATCAAGATCGATACCCTTGAGGGCCTCGAAGCCATTTCCGTAAACCTTGGTCAACTGCCGAATGGACAGAGCAGTACTCATAGAAAAATACACACAACGCGGAGAGATTCAGAATAGATAAGGGCTGCAGCGATCGATTGCAACTACGATGCCCCTTCGACAATACCCAGCCATGCCAAACCTTCCACCGAGATTGGATTTCCCGCAGCCACTTACTGGTTCTCGGAATACAGCCCGAGATGCTCTGCGTCGCTGAATGCAACGGAAATCCGTTTCGCCGCAACTCCTCTCGCTTCTGATCCGCTCGCTTCTGCAGTTATCGTCCCACCCCGGGTCATTTCAGAACTCATCTTGCCCGGTCCGGTCATTACTTGAAATCAATCGCATCAACCGTTCTTATCCGATTTACCCCGAAAGCCTATGCTCAAGTAGGACGCCATTCGCTCACAAGGAAATCTTATGACCCTGCTCTGGCTGCTCGTATTACTGCTCGGCATTGCCCTGATCGCTCATTTTCGAGTGTCGCCCGTACCCGCGCTGGCCATGGTGGCGGCGTATCTGGTGCTTATGGGCGCAGCCGACGAACCCCCAGCCTGGCTGATGGTGATCCTTTGGCTAGCACTGATCGCCGTCGCGGTGCCGCTGCTGGTCACCGACCTGCGCATCAAATATTTCAGCGGGCCGATGTTCGACTGGTTCAACAAAGTCCTGCCACCCATCTCCGATACCGAACGCGACGCCATTGATGCTGGCAGCGTCTGGTGGGATGGCGAGTTGTTCAGCGGCCGACCGAACTGGGACACCCTCCTCGGCTTCCCGAAAGCAACACTTACCGAAGAAGAACAGGCATTCATCGATGGCCCGACCGAGACGCTTTGCGCCATGGTCAACGACTGGGTCGTCGGCCAGCGCCTGGATCTTCCGCAGGAAGCTTGGGACTACATCAAGGCCGAAGGCTTCTTCGCGCTGATCATTCCCAAGGAATACGGCGGCAGAGGTTTCTCAGCCTATGCGCACTCGCAGATCGTGATGAAGCTGGCCACACGCAGCGGCGATCTCGCCAGCACCGTGATGGTGCCTAACTCACTCGGCCCAGCCGAATTGCTGATGCACTACGGCACCGATGAACAACGCAACCATTACTTGCCACGCCTGGCCAACGGCACGGACATCCCCTGTTTCGCCCTGACTGGCCCCTATGCCGGCTCCGACGCCGGCGCCATGAATGACAGCGGCGTGATTTGCAAAGGCCAGTGGCAAGGCGAGGAAGTCATCGGCCTGCGTTTGAACTGGGAAAAACGCTATATCACGCTCGGCCCGGTCGCGACCCTACTGGGTGTCGCCTTCAAGACCTACGACCCCGAACACTTGCTAGGTGACGAGGAAGAGCTCGGCATCAGCCTCGCATTGATTCCCACCGATACCGCTGGCGTCGAAATCGGACGTCGACACCTGCCGTTGGGTGCCGCCTTCATGAACGGGCCGAACTGGGGCAAAGACGTATTCGTACCGTTGGAAGCCATCATTGGCGGCCGCGACATGATCGGTAAAGGCTGGATGATGCTGATGAACTGCCTGTCCGTTGGCCGTTCCATCTCGCTGCCGGCAACAGGCGTCAGTGCCGCAAAGGCATGCAGTTATGTCAGTGGCCGCTATGCGCAGATTCGTGAACAGTTCAACGTGCCGCTGGCCGCTTTCGAAGGCATCCAAGAACCGCTGGCTCGCATAGGCGGCAACGCCTGGCTGATGGACAGCGCACGAATCCTGACGGCCAACGCGGTCGATCTGGGCGAGAAACCCTCGGTCCTCTCGGCCATCCTCAAATATCACCTGACCGAACGCGGCCGCGAATGCGTCACCGACGCCATGGACATTCATGGCGGCAAGGGAATCATCATGGGCCCGAACAACTACCTTGGCCGCCTGTGGTTGTCTGCGCCGATATCCATCACGGTCGAGGGCGCGAACATTCTCTCGCGCAACCTGATGATTTTCGGCCAGGGTGCGATTCGCTGCCATCCGTACGTGCTGCGAGAAATGGAGCTGGTTCACGAGCCCGACCGCGATGCTGCGGTGGCGAAATTCGACAAGTTACTGATGCAGCATATCGGTTTCGCTGTCAGCAACACCGCCAGCACTCTGGTGCTCGGGCTGACCTTCGGTCTGTTCGGCAAAGCGCCGGGGACTGAGCTAACCCGCCCCTACTTCCGCGCACTAGATCGGATTGCAGCGGCATTCGCCATGCTCGCGGATCTTTCCATGATGCTCCTGGGCGGTGAGCTGAAACGCCGCGAACGCCTGTCGGCCCGTCTCGGTGATGTACTCAGCCACCTGTATCTGGCATCCGCGGCACTCAAGCGCTACCACGATCTTGGCCATCCAGTGGAGCAAGCGCCGCTGCTGCGCTGGGCTATGGAAGATTGCCTGTGCAAAGCCGAGGAAGCGCTGGCCGGCACGCTGGCCAACTTCCCTAACCGGTTGCTTGGTGGCGTATTACACGTGCTGGTGTTCCCCTTCGGTGCACGACACAAGGGGCCGTCCGATGAGCTCGATGCCGAAGTTGCCGCCATCCTCGGGCGCCCGGAGGGCGATCCAGCACTGGAGCAAATTCTGCAGGGTGTATACCGCCCTCAAGGTACCGATGAAGCCTTCGGGGCGCTGCGAAACGCGTTCGACACGCTAGCCGCCACACAGCCAATACAGAAGAAGCTGCACAAAGCGTTCAAGAATGGAGATTTCAAACCGACCGCGGCGCAAGACCCGGTCGCTGCAGCTGTGGCGGCCGGCGTACTCAACGATGACGAAGCTGCACAATTGCGCAGCGCCGAAGCCGCCAGACGCAAAGTCATCGACGTAGACGATTTCAGCAAGGAGGAGCTTGAACTACCAGCCGGCCGGATTCGATAGCTGTTCGGCTTGCCTCGGAAAGCAAAACCTCGCCCCGAGGTGATGCCGCGCTCTTGCCTGATTGTGCCCACGCCCGTGGGCATGCAAGCCAGGCGCCTCGGTCGTCCATCGGTCACACCGCGGCTACAACGCCCCCACGCGTACCGAACCCCGCGCCCTGCTCGCGGGTCAATTAAAGACATCCAACCAAACGCGCCGAGCCTCTATAATCGCGCGCCCAACCCGACACAGGTGAACCATGGCCAACCCCTATCACGATCACAACCTGGCATTACTGGCCCATCTGCGCGGCATCCTGCTTGCCATGGGTGAAACAGAACAGGTATCCGAAGAGAGCCATGCGCTGTTTCTCGAACGCTTCGACGAACTGATCATGAATCTCAAAGATGTGCCAGAGGAAAGGCATATGGGCCAGGACATGATCTGCCAGGTCTTCCATCGCTACCCTCAAATCGCTCACCTCGTCCCGCGCGATCTGCTGTGGTTCTTTGGAGGTGACTGCCTGCATTTCATGCCAGATGAAGAAATCGAAGTATTCCAAAGGCTGGAAGAGCGCCGCTACGAAGCCGAGCAGAACGAAGAGCCGTTCGACTGGAATATGGAAAAGCAGCTGCTGACCATGCCCGAAGAAAGCCCCCGGCACTAAGCCATAAGCCATGCCGCGTCGCTTGTTCCAATGGCGCGGTCCAAGCCGCTCCGAGTTCTGAAGGCTCTGCTGGAAATAATGACGGGAATAACAAAACCCACCGCAGGAATCCGCAAGTGTGAAAGCGGTGACGATTTTCTGCGTGGGAGAGCGCTGGGTGTTACGCGGCAACGGCGGTCAAACCACGATTAACGGAAGGCCAAGCCCCTCGCTACATCGGATCGACCGCCGGTTCCGCGTTGAGCGGAGGATTTTTTATCCTAGTTTCGGCATCCAGAGCCGCAGTGCAACGTTATGCACCGCGGCTCCTTCTTCGCCTTACGGCTTGTTAGCCGCTTGCGCCGCCTTGATCAGATCGGCACCGATCTCGCCTTCGAACTTCTTCCACACCGGCTGCATCGCTTCGCGCCACTTGGCGCGCTGTTCGGGGGTCAGTTCGATGATTTCGCTGGTGCCTGCCTTCGCGATCGCATCACGCGCTTCGCGGTTCAGGTCGTCCGCCTGGCGGTTCACCTCGACGGTGACCTCTTCCATGATCGCTTTCAGCTCGCTACGAACATCATCCGGAAGCCCCTTCCAGAACTTGGTATTGGTGATCACCATGTAGTCGATCACGCCGTGCTCGGAGTGGGTGAAGTACGGCTGCACTTCATGCACCTTCTGGCTGAAGTAGTTCGACCAGGTGTTCTCGGTACCATTGACCACACCGGTCTGCAGTCCCTGGTAAACCTCGGCGAAGCTCATCTTGCGCGGGTTAGCGCGCAACGCCTTGAACTGCTCGTCGAGCACGTTGGAGGCCTGCACACGGAATTTCAGGCCGCGCGCATCCTTGGGCTCGTACATTGGCTTGTTGGACGACAACTGCTTCATACCGTTGTGCCAGTAAGCCAGGCCGGTGATGCCCTTGTCCTCCATGCTGCTCAGCAGCTCCTGACCATGCGGGCTTGCCTGAAAGCGGTCAACCGCTGCGATATCGTCGAACAGGAACGGCAGGTCGAAGATCTGGATGGGCTTGGAGTAATGCTCGAACTTGGCCAGAGAAGGCGCCAGCAGCTGTACATCACCGAGCAGCAGTGCCTCCATCTCCTTGCCATCGCCGAATAATGAGGAGTTAGGGTAGACCTCGACCTTGACCCGATCCCCCAAACGCTCCTCGGCAAGTTTTTTGAACAGTAACGCCCCTTGCCCTTTCGGCGTGTTATCCGCCACCACGTGAGCGAACTTGATAACAATGGGAGCGGACGCCGTCTCGGCGGCCTGAGCGAGGCCGGTGATGGTTAGGGAAAGCGCGCAGGCGAGCGCCTTGAGATTCATTTTTAACATTTGGTAGCACCCCTTTTGTTTTTGTCGGTTGGTACGCTTTTATGAGCGATGGCAGCGATCAGGAAACCGCTTGCCCGGCACGTTGCGACAGGTGGCGGGCACGGCCTAGCACTGGGGCATCGACCATCTGTCCGTCCACCACGAAGACCCCATCGCCGGAAGCTCCGGCAGCGAGGACGCGTTCCGCCCAGGCCAGTTCATCGGCACTGGGCATCAACGTTTCGTGCACCACAGCCACTTGGCTGGGGTGAATGCACAGCAGCCCACCGAAGCCCATGTCGCGGGCATCGGCCACCATCTGGGCTAGGCCATGCAGGTTCTTGATATCAGGAAATACGCTATCGAGCGGCGGCGCCAGATTCGCCAGCCGTGAGTGCAGCAAAAGTGCATAGCGCGCTTGATCGAGTATGCGCTCAGCCGCCTCGCTGCCGCTGGTCAAGCCTAAATCGAGGCCCAGATCCAGCGCACCGAAGGACAGCCGCTCGACACCATCGGCCGCCGCAATTTCAGCCAGCGCAACCAGGCCTCGCGCGCTCTCGATGATCGGCCATACCGGCTTGCCGCATGCAGCCGCGACCGCCACCTGAGCCGCACTTTCGACCTTAGGCAGCAGCACACCGATAACACCAGGATGGGCCGCGCACACTTTGAGGTCTTCGGCTTGCTCCGCATGCCCCGGCGCGTTGATGCGTACCAACACGCGGGCAGCCGAATCGCCAGCGAGAAAGGCGTCGAGATAGTCTCGCGCGTCCCGCTTCAGATTTTCGGCGACGGCATCTTCAAGATCGACGATCACCGCGTCGGCCCCGGTGGCCAATGCCTTGGGGATCCGTTCCGGACGAGTGGCCGGGACGAACAATGCGGAGCGGACAATACCTGGAATCATGGCTATCTCTTTTTCTTAATGGTGAGCCGGATAACGCTTGCTTCGGCTTCACAACTGGATTTCATCGGCCTGTTCAGGTGAGCCGCGTCCACCCTATCGGATTAAATGTAGCGCAGCGGCCTATACCGCGCCCTGCTCGTGCAATCGCTGGATATCGGCCGATGCGTAGCCCAACTCCGCCAGGAGCATGTCGGTGTGCTGACCGAGCGCCGGAATCGGGTCCATGCGCGGCGTGAAGGCTGCGTTGCGGCCCGGCGGCAGCAAGGCCGGCAGGCGACCCGATGGGCTGTCCACTTCGCTCCAGCGCTGGCGTGCCTTGAGCTGCGGATGCGCCCAGACGCCCGCCATATCATTAACGTGGGCGTTGGCGATCGGGGCGTCGTCCAAGCGAGTGATGACTTCTTCGGCACTCAATTTGGCGAAGGTCTCAACGATGATCGTGCGCAACGCGTCGCGGTTCTCTGAGCGCTTGAAATTGGCCGAGAAGCGCTCATCGCTGGCCAGCTCTGGCTGACGCAACACCTTCTCACAGAACAACAGCCACTCACGCTCGTTCTGCAGGCCGAGCATCACGGTGCCGCCATCGCCAGTGGGAAACGGCCCGTACGGATAGATGGTGGCGTGCGCGGCGCCAGCACGCGGCGGCGGCGGCGCACCGTTGTAGGCGTAATACAGCGGGTAGCCCATCCACTCCACCAGGCTTTCCAGCATGGAGACGTCGACTCGGCTGCCCTCGCCGGTTTTGTCACGCAGCATCAGTGCCGAAAGCACGCCGGTGTAGGCGTACATGCCGGCGGCGATGTCGGCAATGGAGCAGCCGGCTTTAGCCATCTCGGTCTCGCCGGGCCCGCCGGTAACCGAAAGAAAGCCGCCCTCGCTCTGAATCAGCAAGTCGTAGGCCTTCTTCTGCTCGTACGGCCCGCCTTCGCCATAGCCGGAGATGTCGCAGACGATCAGCCGCGGGAAGCGTTCATGCAGCGTCTCGAACGACAGTCCCATGCGCGCCGCCGCGCCCGGTGCGAGGTTCTGCACCAGCACGTCCGCCTTGGCCAGCAATTGGTCGAGCACCTCGGTGGCGGCATCCTGCTTTACATCCAGGGTCAGGCTTTCCTTGGAGCGGTTGGTCCAGACGAAATGCGAGGCCAGGCCATCGACGCGTTCGTCATAGCCGCGGGCGAAATCGCCTGAACCGGGACGCTCGATCTTGATCACGCGTGCGCCAAGATCGGCCAACTGACGGGTGCAGAACGGCGCGGCAATGGCGTGTTCGAGACTGACCACGGTAATGCCGTCTAGCGGGCGGGGTTGCTGGGTTGTATTCATATCGTTTCCTGCCAATTCGGTTCAGGCCAGACGGTGCTTCACGCACCGGGCTTTTTGTAGGAGCCAGGGGGACGCCGAGCCCTTGCTCGCAAACGCTTCAGCTCCCATTCGCGACCAAGGTCGCTCCTACGGGTTGTTTTCTTTTGTTCGTCTATCGCCGTCTTGGTGGGCTGAAGCCCACCCTACGAACTGAGTAAGCCCGTAGGATGGGCCGGGCTGCGCTCCGCTTCAGCCCACCGCTTTCCGTGCTTAGCTCCGTAGGGTGGGCTTCAGCCCACCGAGTCACTGCAATGCCGTCAAGCCAATTGGTCTAGTCGATCCATCTTGCGCAAACGCCAAACCTTGTCGATCAACTCGCTCGCCTCATGCGCGCTGCGTGCACTGGAGAAAGCCACCAGCCGGCGGAACTTGTCCTCCAGCTCATCGCGGCTCAGCGTATTGCCCGGATCGCCCTTAGGTTCGTCGATGGCAGCGCTCAGTTGGCGGCCATCGACCGTGTTCACCTCGACCCGGCCGAGCCAACGCGCCGGATAGGCGCCGTCCACTTCTGGATCGAGCTGCATGCATACCTTGTCGCGGAAAGCCGAGACGTCCGGATCCGTCAACGCTACACCATGGAACTCAGTCAGCTGCGCCTTGCCGTGCACAGCAATCAACCCGAGTACGGTACCCATGGAGAACTTCGCCTGGTGCACAGTCTGCGGGACTGTCACGCGGCCGAGCACGTCGATGGCGCCTTGGTGCACACGAGCGGTGACGCTGGCAATGTCGTTGGCCTTGAGCCCCTCACGCTGCATCAGATCGAGCAGCGCATCGGCCGCCGGATGCGTATGGCGGCAGGAGGCGTGGAACTTGAACGAGGTTTCCGCCAGCGCCCAGCGCGTGCCGAGCCGGTCGGAAAGCTTCGTCGGATCAGCATCGCTGGACATGCCAGCAGCCATGCCCTGCTCGCCTTCGAGGATGTTCTTCGCGCCAGTTAGACCATCCGCAGTCAGGTAGGCAGCGAGCAGGCCATCGGCGGCCGCCTTGGCGGTATGCAGCTGCTTGGAGTCAGCGGCGTCGCGCAGGAATTCCCAGAGCCCGGCAGCCTGAGTCCCGGCGCTGCCCAGCAAGTCGGTGAATTGCGCCTGGTTGAAGTCGAGCAGCTTGCCCACGGCGACCGCAGCGGCCAGAGTGCCGACCGTCGCCGTGGTATGGAAAATGCGGTAATGAGAACGGCCGAGGAATTCGCCTATGCGAATCCCCGCCTCGTAGCCGGCAACCGAAGCCAACAGCAGCTCGCGACCGGATTTGCCCAGATCTTGCGCGGCGGCCAGCGCGGCCGGAAACACCACCGTGGCCGGATGCAGTACGGAGCTGTTGTGCAAGTCATCCTGCTCAACCAGGTGCGAACTCGCCCCGTTCACCAACGCGGCGAAATAAGCCGAGCTACCCGTGCGGTTGACGAAGACACGCGCCGGCCCATCGGTCGGCCCCATTTTCTGCGCGTAGCGCTCGAACAGCGGGATCGGATGCGAACCGGTACTGGCCAAAGCCGAGCCCAGCCAGTCGAGAAAAAGGTCTTCGGTGCGGGCGAGCACCGGCTCGGGGATCTGCTCATAGCGCAGTCCGGCAAGAAACTCTGTAAGGGCCTGGGTGTGCTGACTCATACGGTGGTCTCCAGCGGGTTGGACAGTTCGATTAGATTGAGGTCGGGGTCACGCACATAGACGGAACGAATCGCCCCGGTGGCGCCAGTGCGTTTCACCGGCCCTTCGATAATGGCAACGCCCTGAGTTTCGAGGTGAGCAATCACCTCATCCAGGGGCGTGGCGACGATAAAGCAGAGGTCCGCCGATCCCGGCATTGGCCGCTCGGCCTTGGGCTCGAATTCGCGACCTGCCTGGTGCAGGTTGATTTTCTGCTGCCCGAAGACGAGCGCCTTTCGCCCTTCGCCGAAGGTCACCGCCTGCATGCCAAGCACGCGGCAATAGAAATCTTCGGTTGCGGTGAGGTCGGCGACGGTCAGCACAAGGTGATCGAGGTGGCTGACCTGCATGGCGTCTCTCCTTCGTTGGCGTTTCGCCCGTTTTGGTGGGCTGAAGCCCACCCTACGAGTGTCGAATTTGTAGGGTGGGTCGGACGGCGTTCCGTTTCAGCCCACAGCTTCTGACCCATTAGAACGAGCGCGGCAGCTCCAATAGATGCTCTGCCACGTACGACAGGATCAGGTTGGTTGAGATCGGCGCTACCTGATACAGACGCGTCTCACGGAATTTGCGCTCGACGTCGTATTCGTTGGCGAAGCCGAAGCCGCCATGGGTCTGCAGGCAGGCGTTGGCCGCTTCCCAGCTGGCCTTGGCCGCGAGGTACTTGGCCATGTTGGCCGCCGCGCCGGCGTTGCGGCCGCTGTCGTATTCCTCGCAGGCGCGCCAGCGCATCAGGTCCGCCGCCTCGATCTCGATATGCGCCTCGGCAATCGGGAACTGCACGCCCTGGTTCTGCCCGATCGGGCGGCCGAACACCACGCGGTCGCGGGCGTACTGCGCGGACTTCTCGATAAACCAGCGACCGTCACCGATGCATTCGGCGGCGATCAATGTGCGCTCAGCGTTGAGGCCGTCAAGGATGTAGCGGAACCCCTTACCTTCTTCGCCGATCAGGCTGCTGGCAGGAATTTCCAGGTTGTCGAAAAATAGCTCGTTGGTTTCGTGGTTGACCATGTTGGCGATCGGCTGGACGGTCAGACCGTTGCCGATGGCTTCGCGAAGATCGACCAGGAAGATCGACATGCCTTCGGATTTCTTCTTCACCTCGGCCAGCGGCGTGGTGCGGGCCAGGAGGATCATCAGGTCGGAATGCTGGATACGCGAGATCCACACCTTCTGCCCGTTGATGACGTACTTGTCGCCCTGCTTCACTGCGGTTGTCTTGATCTTGGTGGTGTCGGTGCCGGTAGTCGGCTCGGTCACGCCCATGGACTGCAGGCGCAGCTCGCCGCTGGCAAGCTTGGGCAGGTAATAGCGCTTCTGCTCCTCACTGCCGTTTCGGAGCAGGGTGAACATGTTGTACATCTGCCCGTGTACGGTGCCGGAGTTACCGCCGCAGCGGTTCACTTCCTCGAGGATTACCGAGGCCTCGGCCAGACCCAGACCGGAGCCGCCGTACTCTTCCGGAATCATCGCCGACAGCCAGCCGGCTTCGGTCAGCGCCTTGACGAAGGCTTCGGGAAAGCCCTTTTCCTCGTCGATCTTGCGCCAGTATTCGGCAGGAAATTCGGCGCAGAGGGCGCGCACGCCTTCGCGGATGAAATTCAGTTCTTCAATCTTGCTCGGGTTCATCTCGGTTCCTCGGATTCATGCGCCTGTAGGAGCAAGCTTGTTCGCGAATCACGTTCGCCTGGTTAGCGAGCAAGCTCGCTCCTACGCTGTAAGACTTGGTATTACTCGAATTCCACTTCGGCCTTCTGCGCCAGACCGTTGTGATCGCCGGCCCACAGCTCTGCCTTACCGGGAGCGACGATGCGCCCACCCACTTCGAAAGGCTCCGGCGCGGCCAGAGGCCGCAGCCCGCGATAGGCGAAGCGCTTGACCCGCGCCTCGGGATTACCGCGACAGAAGGCGCGCAGATTTAGCGTGGCGATCAGCGGGCCGTGTACTACCAACCCGGAATAGCCTTCGGTTTCAGTGACATAGGGCCAGTCGTAATGAATGCGATGGCCATTGAAGGTGACTGCCGAATAGCGGAACAGCAGCGTCGGAGTCGGCGTTACCGCCTCGCGCCAATGACCGGCGACCATCGGCTCGCCGCTGCTGGCTTTCGGTGGGCTAGGCTCGCGATAGACGATGTCCTGCTCTTCGCGAATGGCCAAGCGGCCGTCCTGTAGATAGTCGTGCTGCACGGTGACGAACAGCAGCGCGCCGGTGCGCCCGTGCTTTTCCTCGATGTGCTTGATGGTCGATACACGCGTCGCTTCGGCACCTGCGGTGAGCGGCTCGAAAAACTCGACACGCCCGCCTGCCCACATGCGATTGCGATTATCGGCCGGCGGCAGGAAGCCGCCGCGGGCCGGGTGGCCATCTTCACCAAGACCGCTTTCGGCGATCGGCTCCTGGAAGAAGCACCACTGCCACAGCGGAGGCAGTGCCTCGCCATCGGCCGGAACTGCCTCGCCCAGCGTCGCGGCGACGCGTATCAGCAAATTGCGGCTGAGCTGATCGTGAACTTCTTCGGTGCGGCCTATCCAGGCAGATACGTCGGTCATGGCGGATTTCCGGCTGTTTTGTTTCGCCACAGCATGCAACGACGCAAGCGTTCTGAGAATTTGTATTTACCTACACCAGTGTTCGGATATTCTGAACGCTCACTCACCTCGTACCCATCTGTAGGAGTGAGCTTGCTCGCGAATCGCAGCCACGCAAAAGCTTCGCCAGCAAGGACTCAACGTCTCCCTGACGCCTACAAAAACCTATGGAACCTGCCATGCATTTCGATCTGCCCGATCTGCGCCTGTTTATTCATATCGCCGAATCTCCCAGCCTGACCCAGGGCGCACGCCGTGCGCATTTGTCACCGGCATCCGCGAGCGCACGAATAAAGGCGCTGGAAACGCAGCTGGACAGCCGCCTGCTATACCGCGACAGCCGTGGCGTAGAACTGACGCCGGCGGGGCACAAACTGCTGCAACACGCGCGGCTGATCATGCGCCAAGTGGACTACTTGAAAAGCGAGTTCACCGAATACGGCACCGATTCGACCGGGCATATCCGCATCTTCGCCAACACCACGGCGGTGACCGAATTCCTTCCCGAAGTGTTGGCAGGCTTTCTCGCAAAGCGCCCTGGTGTGACGGTCGATCTGCAGGAGCGTCTGAGCCGTGACATCGTTCGCGGCGTGCTGGATGGCAGCACGGACATGGGCATCATCGCTGGGCCAGTACAGGCCGAAGGACTGCAAGTCCTCCATTTCAGCACCGATCGCCTGTTGCTGGCGGTGCCCGTCGGCCATCCGTTGGCCGCGGAAAAACGCGTGACGCTGCGCCAGACGCTGAGCTACCAACATATCGGTCTGCACGAAGGCAGCACGCTGTTGACCTTTCTGCGCGATCAGGTGGAGAAACTCGGCGGCAGTCTTTCCCTGCGTATCCAGCTATCGAGTTTCGAAGCCGTGTGCCGGATGATCGAGGCCGATGTCGGTATCGGCATCATCCCCGAATCCGCCGCCTGCCGGCATAGCCGCACCATGCGCCTGGCCATGGTCGAGCTGGATGAGCCCTGGGCTGTGCGTGAACGCAGCATTCTGGTCCGCGAACTGAACGCTCTGCCTGGCAGCGTCAGGGCGTTGATCGCAACGCTCATGCCGGGACAAACATGAAAGCCTGAGCCAAGCTGAACGCATGAGCAGTGATATTCGTCAGGCGTGACCGGTAAGGAGCGCAGCACGAATGGCGCGCGAAGTCGTCCAGCACGCTTCGCTGGAAATTATCCAGGGTTTTGAATCCTCAGCGGAAAATGCTGCCCAAGCTGCATGTGCTGAGCGCAACGACTGACAATAATTCAATCAAGTCAGTCACTTACATGCTTTAACGGTGAGCTCCCCTAACAAGGCAACTCGCCATTTCAGATTTACTTGCTTAAGGTTGTTTGCCATGACGTCCTTACTAGCCCCCATCAGTTCGCTGCTGGGCGGAGTTGCATTACTACTGCTCGGCCACGGCCTGCTGAATACCCTGCTGACGCTCCGCGGCATCGCGGAGGGCTACTCCACCGGAATGATCGGCCTGCTGATGTCGGGTTATTTCGCTGGTTTTCTCGTCGGCACCTGGCTCGCTCCGTCGCTCATCCGGCGCGTTGGTCACATCCGTACCTTTGCCTTCTATGCGGCTCTCGCCGCAGTTGCGGTGCTGCTGCATGTGCTCATCGTCAATCCCTGGGTATGGTTGGTACTGCGAGTGCTCTATGGCGTTGCACTGGTGACGCTGTACATGGTCATCGAGAGCTGGCTCAACGCCCAGGTCAGCGGCGAAAAACGCGGCCAGGTGTTCGCGCTGTACATGGCGGTCAACCTCGGCGCGCTGGCGGCGGCGCAGCAATTGCTGAGCCTGGACAGCCCGATGAATTTCACGCTCTTCGCGCTCGCTGCCATCCTCATTTGCGCCGCGCTCATGCCCATCACCCTGACCCGCCAGGCACAGCCGGCACAGCCGGACATGCCGGCCACCGACCTGCTGCAACTGGCTCGCATCGCGCCACTACCCTTGATGGCCGCCGGTGTCTCGGGTCTGACGCTGGGCGGTTTCTGGGGACTGGCACCGGTCTACGCCTCGCAGAGTGGCTTCGATGCATCTGGCGTCGGTCTGCTGATGAGTATCACCATCTTGGGCGGTGCCGTTTTGCAATGGCCGATCGGGCTGTTTTCCGACAAGCATGACCGCCGCCTGGTAATGCTCTGGGTCGTCGCGATCGCAGCGGTACTCGGCGGCCTGATTACACCGTTGAGTTCCGGCCCGCTCCTGCTCGGAATGATGTTTCTCTGGGGCGGACTGGCTTTTTCGATCTACTCGATCGCCGTGGCGCAGATGGTCGACCAGTTGCACCCGGACGAAATCCTTTCCGGCTCCAGCGGCCTGTTGCTGGCTAACGGCTTCGGTGCCGCCTTCGGCCCGGTGGTCGCCGGCGGCCTGATGAGCTTTTTCGGGCCCAAGGCCCTGCCGGTGTTCTTCGCCGTTACGCTGGCATTTCTGGCCATTTATTCCTACTTTCGCTCTCGTCGGGTATTCGATCTGGTCACCGAGCCCCACGGCCATTTCACGCCGATGCTGCGTACCAGCCATACCGTGCTGGAGCTGATGCCCGATACGCCGGAAGGCGAAACCACCGAATCAGAGAGCGTCGACGACACGCTCGACGAGGACATCGTAGAGCGGCGCACGGGAACGCACTGAGCGAGATGAGTGCAGCCCCAATCTACTGAACACATTTATCTCAGCGCCGGGCAGGATCAGGGCCCTTCCGCCACCCGGCGCTGAAAAACTGCCCGTTAGAAATCCACCTTGCCGCGCCCGGCCTTGATCGCGCCGCGTTTGCTTTTGCCTTCCAGGCGGCGCTTTTTCGAACCCAGAGTAGGTCGGGTCGGACGTCGCGCCTTTTCGACTTTCGCCACACTGCGAATCAGCTCGGCCAGCCGCTCGAGCGCATCGGCCCGGTTCTGCTCCTGAGTACGATACTGCTGCGCCTTGATGACGATTACCCCGTCGCTGGTAATGCGGCTATCACGCAGCGCCAGCAGGCGCTCCTTGTAGAAGGATGGCAAGGAGGAGGCGTTGATATCGAAGCGCAGATGCAGCGCACTGGACACCTTATTGACGTTCTGACCGCCGGCACCCTGGGCGCGGATGGCGGTCAGCTCGATCTCGCTGTCGGGTAGCTGCACGCTGTTGGATATGTCGAGCATCGGCCCTTCGTGAATCAAAAATGAATAGACATTGTCCACGAGCCGGACAGCGCGGACACGTTTTTATATGATTTCGAGCCGCTACAGGCGAGCCGGTTCGGCTACTGTAGCCCGCTCGCAGCAAGTGGAATCTGCATGGACTCGATTACCCAAGCCCTTCTCGGCGCCACCGTTCAAGCCTCTCTACTTGGCCGCTGGCAAGGCCGCAAGGCGCTGCTGTACGGCGCAGTGCTTGGCACCCTGCCCGACCTCGACGTGGTGATCGATTACGGCGATGCGGTCGCTGACATGACTTATCACCGGGGCTTCAGTCACTCGCTGTTCGTTGTCAGCGTACTTGCCGTTGCGCTGGCGTGGCTGGCGAGGCGAATACGACCGGACCCGAATTACACCGGCATGCGGCTGTTTTTCACGATCTGGCTGGTGCTGGTGACGCACGTCGTGCTGGACGCCTTCACCAGTTACGGCACTCAACTGTTCTGGCCGCTGACGACACCACCCGTGGCCTGGTCCAGCGTATTCATCATCGACCCGTTGTACAGCGTTCCGCTGCTGCTGGCGGTGCTGGTTGCCGCGATCTTCGGTCTGCAGGGGCGCACCGCCCGCTGGCCGACCGTCGCGCTGGTGGCGTCGTCGCTTTACCTGGGCTTTACCCTGGCAGGTAAGCAGATGGCCGAGAAACGGGTGGAAGACGCCATGGCCCACAGCGGTATTGAGCACGCCCGCATCTTCAGCACCCCGACGCCCTTCAACAGTTTTCTGTGGCGAGTGATTCTGGTGGACGGCGACGTCTACTACGAAGCGTTGGTGAGCTGGTTCGACGATACGCCGCCGCAGCTGGTGCGCATCCCGCGTGGCGAGCGACTGGCCAGCATCCTCGCCGAATCGCCGCAGCATGCCCGCCTTCAATGGTTCACCGACGATGTACTGCGCTACGACGAGATTGGCGGCCAAATTCTGGTAACGGATCTGCGGCTTGGCATGACCGGCTTTCACCCCTTTCGTTTTGCCCTTGCCGAGCGCGATGGGGAGAACTGGCGGCTGATTCCCTATGTCGAGCGGTTGCCCGCCGAACGCGGCGACATGAGCCGCTTGAAGCTCATCTGGCGACGCATCTGGCAACAACAACCCGACCTGCCACTCGCCGAGTGGGCGGCAGATCTCAACGCGCGCTAGACCGTCGGCGTTTCTGCCAGCGGCCTAGCGCATATAGAACGGCGCCCAATGCCATCAGCAGACCGGCACGCAGCCAGGTACCGCCGCTCTGCTGGGAGAGCAGCAACAGGCAGGACCCGATCGCCAGCACCGGTAGAATCGTCGGCGTGCGGAAATGCGGTTCCGCGACCCGATCCTTGCGCAGCACCAACACCGCAACGTTGGTGCTCATGAACACGAACAACAGCAGGAGGACCACGGTTTCGGCGAGCGCGGTCAAGGTTCCCGTGACGGTGAGAATCATCGCCAGCAGCGTGGTGATCAGGATCGCCATCCAAGGCGTACGCCGCTCCGGCAAGACCCGCGTCAGAATCGTAGGTAAGAGGCCTTCGTCTGCCATGCCGTAGGCAAGACGGCTGGACATGATCATGGTCAGGAGCGCGCCGTTAGCCACAGCAACCAGCGCCACGGCAGCGAACAACCAGCCGGGTACTGCGTAACCGGTCGCCCGTACGACATCCAGCAGCGGTGCCGATGATTGAGCCAACACCTCCGGTGACAGGACCGCTGTAGCGGCGACGCCCACGCCCATGTAAACCAGCCCCGCCACCAGCAAAGCGCCGAATAAGGCGCGCGGATAGTTGCGCCGAACATCCTTGACTTCCTCGGCCACATTGGCCGACACCTCGAAGCCAACGAATGAATAGAAGGCTATCAACGCCGCGCCGAGCACCGCGATAGCTGGCGAAACGCCTGGCGTGAATTGCATCACTCGCGCCGGTTCACCGTTCCCATCCAAGACGAACCGTGCGGCCAGTAATACCACCAGCAACAGACCGGACACTTCGATCACGGTCATCACCCCATTGGCTCCCAGCGACTCCTTGATGCCTCGGGCGTTGAGCAGAGCGATTACTGCCAGAAACACCAATGCCGTCGGCACCGTCGGTGTGTCGAGGAAAGCACCGAGATAATCGCCGGCAAATGCCAGCGACAGCCCGGCCGCGCTGGTTACGCCCGCTGCAAGCATGCAGAAGCCGACCAGAAACGACACCAGCGGCATGCCGAATGCCCGCTCGGCAAACACTGCCGCACCGCCCGCCTTGGGATACTTGGTGACCAACTCGGCGTAAGACGCCGCGGTAAGCATGGCGAAACCCAGGGCGATCAGCAGCGGCACCCAGACTGCACCACCCGCCTCACCGGCCATCTTGCCCACCAGGGCGTAGACGCCAGCGCCCAGCACATCACCGAGAATGAAGAGAAACAGTGCGGGACCTGTGATTGCCTGCCGAAGACGAGACTCGCCGGCAACGAATGCCGTAGTTTTCATGAATGACCCTCCCCCGACTCGGCGAAAGAGGTTGCGATCAACGATTGCAATGGAAGAGCTCCCGGGCGCACGGCGACAGCCGCATTCCTGTTCTAGATTGGCCCGGTCCGAGGGAGTTCAGCCTTTGAAACGCAAAAGCCCCGGCGCTGGCCAGGGCTTTTGGTTGAATGCAGTGAATCAGGTACGGAAACGGGCAACCAGTCCCTGCAACTCGACACCGAGGCGTGCCAGCTCAGCACTCGCACCGGCGGTCTGCTCGCTGCCGCTGGCGCTTTGTTCGCCGATGTCACGCACGCGCGTCACGCTCTCGGAAATGTTTTCTGCAACCGCGCTCTGCTCTTCCGCAGCCGCGGCTATCTGCTGGTTCATCTGCTCGATGGTGGACACCGACTCGGTGATGCGGCCAAGCGCGGTACCCGCTTCGCTGGCCAGATCGACCGTGCGCTGGGTCAGATCGCGGCTGGTCTGCATCTGCTCGACGGCTTTCTGTGCTACCCGCTGCAGGTTGCTGATCAGGCCTTCGATTTCTTCGGTGGAATCATGTGTGCGGCGAGCCAGTGCGCGAACTTCGTCAGCCACCACGGCAAAGCCGCGGCCTTGTTCGCCGGCGCGGGCGGCTTCGATCGCAGCGTTGAGCGCGAGCAGGTTGGTTTGCTCGGCAACCGCACGAATCACTTCGAGCACGCTACCAATGCGGCCGCTCTCGGTGTTCAGCTCTTCAATGGCATGGGCCGAATTTTCGACTTCGCCGGACAGGCTGTCGATCTGGCCGATTGCTTCCTTGACGACTAGGTCGCCTTGACGGGCCTGTTGGTCAGCCTGACGAGCGGCGAGCGATGCCTGCTCGGCGTTCTGTGCCACTTCCTGCACTGTCGCGGCCATTTCATGCATCGCGGTGGCGACCTGATCGGTCTCCTCACGCTGCTTTTGCACCCCGGAGCTGGTCTGCGCGGTGACCGCCGACAGCTGCTCGGCCGCTGTGGCGATTTGCCCGACGCCGCTTCCGATACGGCCAATCAGGGTACGCAGGCTCTGGGTCATGTCGCACATGGCTTGTTGTAACTGCCCCAGTTCATCACGCCGGGTAGTCTTCTGCGACTGAGTCAGATCGCCTTCGGCAACCCGCTGCGCCAACTGCACGGTGTAGCGCAGGGGAACGACGATCATGCGGGAGATCGCAGTGGCCGCCGCCAGACCAATGACGATAGCCAGGGCGGTGATGACGGCGAGTAGCAAGTATGCGTTGCGGCGCTGATCCTGCATCGCTTCGTTGGCATCGGCCAAGGCTTGGTTGGCGGTATCGAGGATACGCTGTGCCTGGTCGATCATGGCCTGTTCCGATGTGATCCGTTCAGTCCGGTTGCGGCGGAACTCGGCAAACGCCTGCTCATAGTTGGCAAGAGCAGATAGCGCGCCGTCCATCGTGGTCTTCTGCTCGTCGTTGAGCCAGGTTTTCAAGCTATTGCCGATGGTGGTCACGTCACCGTAGACCTCGTTCCAGCTGTCTACCGCCGCCTGGGTGTTGTCGCCGAGGAAAATATTTTCGAACGTGCGCAGATCGAGAATGCGCTTGGTCAGACCAGACGCGGCTTCGGCGATCGTCAGCGGATCACTGCCCTTGAGATGGTCACCTTCCAGCCGCAATACCCGCACCGCGTCGTACATATCCAATTCGATGTACTCGAATTCCTCGCGACTGGCCTGCGCCGCATCGGCCATGCGCTTACGCAATTCCGCACCTCTGCCGATCAGCAGGCCATATTCGGTGAACTCTCCGGCATATACGGCCGCATCACTGCGGATCTGCTGCAGGAGCTCCTGCTCCTCGGCGGAAGAATTGTCAGCGAGTTCGTCCAGTTTCTTATTGAGCTTGTCGAGCGTATCGCGCAACGCCGTTGCAGAGTCTTCGCTACGGGTCAGGGCGTAATCGCGTTCCTGACCGCGCGCCCTGAGGATCTCGGCGTTGATACTGGACAGCTGGTTCGTCTGATACGAGCGGCTCACGATCGAATCCACGGCGTAGAAGCCGGTTCCGGCGACTCCCAGGGTCAGCAACAGCACCATGGCAAAGCCGAGCAGCAGCTTCTTGCCCACGGAAAGGTTGGCGAATATATCGACGGACTGCATCAGAGAATTCCTAGAAAAAAGTAAGCACGCTTATGGAGTCGGCAGGTCGCGACCAAAGTTGAGTGCGAAAAGCGGAACAATTAAACAGGGCATGGTGGCCGTTAGCCAGCGATCAATCTAAAGAGTTGGAGGGGGCGCACATCAAGAGCGAAAAAGGCCGCGTCAATGTTGCTGTAAATGCCCGTAAAGCTTGGCGTAGAGCCCGCCGTCGGCAATCAGCTGCTGATGATCACCTTGTTCGGCGATGCGTCCATCGTCGAATACCAATACCCGATCGGCCTGCTTAACCGCAGACAGACGGTGGGCGATGATCAAGGTCGTGCGGCCCTGAAGGAAACGGTTCAAACCCTGATGCAGGGCATATTCGGTGGCGGCATCCAGGGCGGATGTTGCCTCGTCGAGAATTACTACCTTGGGCTCGGCCAATACCATCCGTGCAACCGCCAAGCGTTGTCGCTGGCCGCCCGACAGGCGCACTCCCGAACGTCCGACGATACTGTCCAGCCCGGCCGGCAATTGCCGAATCGTGTCGGCCAACTGGGCGATCTCCAACGCCTGCCAGCAGGCTTTATCGTCCCGCTCCCGCCCCATCAACAGGTTGGCGCGTACCGTGTCGTTGAACAATGCGGGCTGTTGCAGCACCACCGCGACATTGTCGCGTACGGTGCTCAGGCCGATCTCTTCCAGCGCCACGCCGGCAAAGCGAATCTGCCCCGCCTGCGGCTGATATAGGCCCAGCAACAACTGCACCAGCGTGCTCTTGCCGCCACCGCTGGCACCAACGATGGCAACTTTTTCACCCGCCGCGATCGACAGATCCAGGCCTTCCAACACGGGTTCATCCTGATAAGAGAATCGCAGCCCGCAAACGTCGATATCCACCGTGTCTCGCCCCGCGAATGGGTCGTTGCCGCCGGCGTACTGCGGCTCGTCGGCACGCGCCAGCAATTGATTGATGCGGCTGAGCGCGCCGCCGGCAGCATAGAAGGCGTACTGTAGATTCAGCAGCTGCTCCACCGGCCCGATCATGAACCACAGGTAGCTGAACACCGCCAGCATCTGGCCGATCGACAGATCGGATAACAGCACTGTGAGCATTGCCGCCGCCCGGAAAATATCGATGCCGAACTGAAACAGCAGTCCACTGGCGCGGTTGGAGGCATCGGTCTTCCACTGCGAGGCCACGGCATAGTCACGTACCTCCCGGGCGCGCAGGCCTAGGCGCCCGAGAAAATACCCCTGGCGGTTGCCGGCGCGTACTTCCTGAATCGCATCCAGGGTCTCGGTCAGCGCCTGGGTAAACAGCGAAGTGCTGTCATTTTCCAACTTCTTCAGATGCTTGACGCGTTTGCCCAGCTGCACCGTGGCGTAGATCACCAGCGGGTTGAACAACAGGATCAGCAGTGCCAATTGCCAGTGCATCCAGAGCAGAATCGCCGCCGTACCGGCGATTGAAAGCAGTGCCACCAAGAAACGACTAAGCGTCTCGCCGATGAATTTATCGATGGTTTCCAGATCGGTGACCAAGTGCGCAGCGACCGTACCACCGCCGAGGCTTTCATATTCGCTGAGGGCGATACGCTTGAGCCGCTCGATCAGCCTTATACGGATGCGATAGACCAGATCCTTCGACAGCCGAGCGAACAAGCGCGCCTGCAGAACGTTGAAGATCAGCGCTGAAGCCCGCAGGAGCAGCGTTGCGCAGAGCATCAGCCCGATGTAGCCAATTGCCGTTTGCCAGCCCGTCGGCAGAAATCTGTCCATGATCTGCAGCGCCGTATCGCCCTGCCCCAACAACACCTCGTCGACCAGCAGCGGCAACAGCAAGGGAATCGGCACGCTGCACAGCGTTGCTAATACGGCGACCAGATTGGCGAGGACCAGCGCCTTGCGATGATGCAGCGCAAGACGGCGGATCTCCGCCCAGCTGAGCTGATCAGGCATGGGCGTTGTGGTCCAACCAGCGTGCCAGCAAGGGCGACAGCACGTCGAGCGGCTGAAAGCCGTTGGTCAACAGCGCCAGCTGACCGTTGTGCTCAGCGAGCAAGGTGGGGAAGCCAGAAATGCCGAGATTGCGCGCCCAGTTGAAATCGGCTGCGGTGGCGTCGCGCACCGGCTGAGAATCGAAACGGTCGGAAAATTCGATACGCGGGATGCCCACCGCCTCCGCCAAGTCGACCAGTTCCGGCGGCAGCGTGACGTTGCGGCTTTCGACATAAAACGCGTGCTGGATCAGCCCGGCCAATGTCCAGGCCAATTTCGCATCGAGACTGCGTGCGGCTACGAGCGCCCGGCAGGCAGGCTCGGTGTCGTAGACCAGGCCCTCCGGCAGCCCGCCATCGAAGTTGAATGGCTGACCACTCGCCTCATGCACCGCGCGCCAGTACGATGCGGTGCGCTCCCGGCCGGCCTGATCCATCGCGGTTCGCTCCTGGCGCAGGCCGCCGACTACCAGGTCAGCGCCGACTCCCTGCTCCTTTGCCTGAGCGACTAGCGATTGCACCACCGGAGCGAAGCCCCAGCACCAGGAGCACATCGGGTCCATCACGTAGATCAGTCGAGTGCTCATCGAGGCTCCGGTTCTATCGGGTGGAGCGCACGTTGCGCACCGTAATTCAGCAATGCAGGTGCTGCTACGCGCCCTGCTTGCGGTAGTTGTGACCGATCGGGTGCGGCTGATTGCGCTTGAGCGCCAGTTCGATCTGCTTTTGCCGTTCACGCGCGCTGGTGCGGGTCTTCTCGCTAAGGGTGTTCCAGCAATGCGGACAGCTGATACCTGGAGCGTAGTGCTCCGACTGCCGATCCTCCAGCGAGATCGGCGTACGGCAGGCATGACACTGGTCGAAATCCCCTTCACTGAGGTCGTGACGCACGGTCACGCGGTTGTCGAAGACGAAGCAGTCACCGCGCCAGCGCGTCTCTTCCTGCGGAACTTCTTCGAGGTATTTGAGAATGCCGCCTTTGAGGTGATAAACCTCCTCGAACCCTTCGCCGAGCATGTAGCTCGAAGCCTTTTCGCAGCGGATGCCGCCGGTGCAGAACATCGCGACCTTTTTGTGCTTGGCCGGATCGTAGTGCGCTTTGATGTACTCGGGAAACTCGCGGAACGACTTGGTTTGCGGGTCGATCGCACCGTCGAAAGTGCCGATGGACACTTCGTAATCGTTGCGGGTGTCGATCAGCAGCACTTCCGGATCGTCGATCAGCGCGTTCCAGTCACGCGGTTCGACATAGGTGCCGACGCGCTGATTGGGATCGACACCCGGCACGCCGAGGGTGACGATTTCTTTCTTCAGCTTGACCTTGGTGCGATAGAAAGGCTGCTCCTGGCAATACGACTCTTTGTGGTCGATATCGGCCAGCCGCGCGTCAATCCCGAACCAGGCGAGCAGCGCGTCGATGCCTTCGCGAGTGCCTGATACCGTTCCGTTGATGCCCTCTTCGGCGAGCAAAAGCGTGCCCTTGATACCGTTGGCCTCAAGGATCTCAAGCAGGGGTTCACGCAGCGCAACGTAGTCCGGCAGGGAGACGAACTTGTACAGCGCCGCGACGACGATGTTCTGGGTCATGCGGTACTTCCTCCAGTGGTCGCCCACGTAAAGGGCGGACCGGGAATGCGAAAACGACAACGCCGGCGTGAGCCGGCGCGGCGCGCATTCTATCAATAAACCAGCGGCAGGCTTCAAGCCATCGGGCGGTGGTTACTTGTGGCCGCCGGCGCACACTGGCGAGGCCGGCGCGCTGCCCTGCTGAACCCATTCTTCCGGCGTATAGGTATGCACCGCGAGGGCATGCACCTGCTGCATCAGCTCGCCCATCGCGGCATATACCTTCTGGTGGCGCTTGACCGCACTCAGTCCAGAGAATTGCTCGCTGACGACGACGGCCTTGTAGTGAGTTTCCTGCCCGCGGCTGTGCATATGGCTTTCATCCAGCACTTGCAGATACACAGGTTGCAGGGTGGCCTGCAGCGCGGTTTCAATCGCGAATAGTTTGGTCATGCCTAGCAGACTCCGTCAGGGCTTCTTCTGAGTGTCGAGTTCAGCCGTCATGTCGGCCAGTAATTTGTTCACTTGCGGCACAGCGCTTTCCAGCTTGGCCTGGGTCACCTGCGCCGAGCGGGCGTTGAGTTTCGGCAGCTTTGTGAGCATCTTCTTACCTAATTCAGACTCGTAGAACTCATTCAATTGACCGAGCTCCTGCTCGGTGAATTCCTCGGTGTATAGCGCGACCAGGTCAGGCTTGACCTTTTCCCAGCCGATCGCCTTGTCGAGCGCGGCATCCGCCTTGGACTGATAGCTTTCCAGCAGCGCCCGCTTGCTCTCCGGAGCCTGGGTCTGCGCGAAGCGCTCGGCAAACATTTGCTGCACCTGGGCATACACCGGCACGGCCAGGCGGTCAGCGTTGACCAATTCAAGGAAGCGTTCAGCCTGGGTCGCATGGCTGGCGCTGTCGGCGCTGGCCTGACCACTGAGCAGAGCTATCGACAAGGCACCACAAAGCCCGAATGTGCGAAGCCCGAAAGTACGAAGCCCATTTATCCCGAGAGTGTGCATTGGATAATCCTTGTCGAACGATAGGTGAGCCTCAATGGACACATTCTGCGCGCGGAGTTCCAATCGCTCAAGGAACAGCAGGCCGGCAGATTGAACCAGTATCGTCAGCCGGCGACCTAACAGGGAGACCTCATCGATGGAGCACGGCATGACACGCACCGAAACCGATAGCCTGGGCCCAGTGGAAGTACCAGAGCAGGCCTACTGGGGCGCGCAGACCCAACGCTCGCTGAGCAACTTCGCCATTGGCGATCAACGCATGCCGCTCGCCGTTTGCCACGCGCTGGCGCTGATCAAGAAAGCCGCCGCCCGGGTCAACGACCGCATCGGCGATCTGCCTCCGGACATTGCCCGTCTAATCGAACAAGCCGCCGACGAGATCCTTCATGGCCAACATGACGACCAGTTTCCGCTGGTGGTCTGGCAGACCGGCAGCGGCACCCAGAGCAACATGAACGTCAACGAAGTGATTGCAGGGCGGGCCAACGAGCTGGCCGGTGGCACTCGCGGCGGCAAGAACCCGGTGCACCCCAACGATCACGTCAACCGCGCGCAGAGTTCCAACGACTGCTTTCCAACAGCCATGCACATCGCCATCGCGCGAGCGATCCACGACGACCTGCTGCCGGCGATTGCCGAGCTGTCCGGTGGTATCGCCGAGCAAGCCGCGCGGCACGGGCAACTGGTCAAAATCGGGCGGACGCACATGATGGACGCCACGCCAGTGACCTTCGGCCAGGAGCTATCAGCATTCGTCGCACAACTCGACATCGCCGAACAGGCGATCCGTCATGCCCTGCCCGCGGTCTTTGAACTGGCGCAGGGCGGCACCGCGGTCGGTACCGGCCTCAACGCGCCGCACGGCTTTGCCGAAGCGATTGCCGCCGAGCTCGCTGCACTGTCCGGCTTGCCCTTCGTCTCCGCGCCAAACAAATTCGCGGCGCTGTCCGGGCATGAACCGCTGGTCGCCCTCTCCGGCGCGCTGAAAACCCTGGCCACCGCACTGATGAAAATTGCCAACGACCTGCGTCTGCTGGGCTCGGGGCCACGTGGCGGCTTCGCCGAAGTACGGCTACCAGCCAATGAGCCAGGCAGTTCGATCATGCCGGGCAAGGTCAATCCGACCCAATGCGAGGCGCTGTCGATGCTCGCCTGCCAGGTAATGGGTAACGACGTGACGATCGGTTTCGCCGCCAGTCAGGGGCATCTACAGCTCAACGTGTTCAAACCGGTGATCGTGCACAACATGCTGCAATCGATCCGCCTGCTGGCCGATGGCTCCCGTAACTTCAACACGCACTGCATCGTCGGCCTGGAGCCGGACGCTGCGCGCATGGCCGAGCATCTGGAACGTGGGTTGATGCTGGTAACCGCGCTGAATCCGCATATCGGTTATGACAAAGCTGCGGAAATTGCCAAGAAGGCCTACGCCGAAAACCTCACCTTGCGTGAAGCGGCGCTGGAGCTTGGCTACCTCACCGATGAAGAGTTCGACCAGTGGGTGCGGCCGGAAACCATGCTGGAATCCAGTCGCGGGTGATCTGAAAGGACGTCCGCTGCTCGTGCCATAGACGGTGGGCTGAAGCGGAACGCCGCCCGGCCCACCCTACGGCAGTAGTTTCGGGTGGGCTTCAGCTGTAGGGTGGGCTTCAGCCCACCAGCACGGTATTCCGGCCGGCACGTCCGGCGCAGCCCAACGCGACTTTCAGCTCTATTAGCGCACCGCCTCAAACAACCCCGAGGCGCCCATGCCACCGCCGACGCACATGGTCACCACCCCATAACGCAGGTTGCGGCGCTGCAACTCACGGATGAGGTGGCCGGCGGTGCGCGAGCCGGTCATGCCGAACGGGTGGCCGATGGAAATCGAGCCGCCGTTGACGTTGAATTTCTCGTTGTCGATTTCCAGCGTGTCACGGCAGTACAGGCACTGCGAGGCGAAAGCCTCGTTGAGTTCCCACAGGTCGATGTCGCTGACCTGTAACCCCTTGGCCTTGAGCAGACGCGGTACCGAGAACACCGGGCCGATGCCCATTTCTTCCGGCTCGCAACCGGCCACGGTGAAGCCACGGAAGAAGGCGCGCGGCTTGAGGCCCAGTTCGATGGCCTTGTCCAAGCTCATCACCAGCGTCATGGAGGCTCCGTCGGACAGCTGCGAAGCGTTGCCAGCGGTTACCGAGCCATCATCGGCGAATACCGGCTTGAGGCCCGAAAGGCTTTCCAGAGTGGTGTCGGGACGATTGCAATCGTCCCGATCGACCACGCCCTCGTGCTCGGTGCGCTCGCCGGTGGCCTTGTCTTCGGTGAAGTAACGGACGTTCATCGGCACGATTTCGTCCTGGAACAGCCCTTCGGCCTGCGCGCGCGCGGTGCGCTGCTGGCTCTGCAGCGAGTAAATATCCTGCTGCTCGCGGGTCACGTTGTAGCGACGCGCGACCATTTCGGCGGTCTGGCCCATGCTGTGATAGAGACCTGGAACTCGCTCTTGCAAAACAGGATTGAACAGATTGTCTGTGTTCTTGCTCTTGGCCGTCAGGGTGATGGATTCAACCCCACCGGCGACGATCACGTCACTGCAGCCGGAGGCGATCTGGTTGGCGGCAATGGCGATCGCTTGCAGGCCGGACGAGCAGAAGCGATTGAGCGTCATGCCTGCGCATTGAATGCCCAGGCTAGACAGCACCGCCACGTTGCGGCCGATGTTGTAACCCTGCGCACCTTCATTGGAGCCGGCCCCGACGATGCAATCCTCGACCAGTCGGGGGTCCAGATCGTTGCGCGACAGCAGCGCGTTGACGCAATGGGCCGCCATGTCATCAGGGCGGGTCATGTTGAACTTGCCGCGGAAGGACTTGGCCAGGCCGGTCCGTACGCTGTCGACGATCACTACTTCACGCATGGCATACCTCGAATTGTTGGGCAGACCGCAACGCCACTGCGCTAGCTACTCAGCGATCTGCCTGTTGGTGATGGCCTGAGCATAGTTCCAGCCATTCGCCAAAGGCGACGACCATTCAGCGGGGATATGGTCAACCATCGCTCCGTCATTTTTCTCCGATGGCAGCCGCCAGCGCATCGTTGAGGGCGCAGCACCTTGACCCTGGCGAAGCGTTTGTCGTTGGCCTCAACCAACGTCCAAGGGGCGATCTTGGTGCTGGTCCGGTCGACCATGCTAAACCTAGCAGGCATGCTGAGGCGACAAAGCTTGCCCGCGGCAGGTTTCGCGCGGCTGTTAGAATCGCGACTTTTTCGTTCGGATGCGCACGATGCCCGCCCACTCCACCACCGGTTTCCAGCACGCCGAGCTTGATTGGGACGCGAACGGTCAGCCGCAATCGCGTCAGTACGGTGACGTGTACTTTTCCCGCACCTCGGGCATTGCAGAAACCCATCACGTCTTCCTGCAACCGAACGCACTTTCCGAGCGCTTCACGGCGCTGGCGGCGGGAGCGCGATTGGTCATCGGCGAGACGGGATTCGGCACCGGGTTGAATTTTCTCTGCGCCTGGCAGCTGTTCGAACGTACCGCGCCGCCAGACGCCGCACTGCATTTCGTCAGCGTCGAAAAGCATCCGCTGAAGCGCGAAGATCTGCAGCGCGCTCTAGCGCTATGGCCCGAACTGCAAGACCAGGCACAGCAGTTGCTCAAGCAGTACGTCGCGGTAAATCCTGGCTTCCAGCAATTTCGTTTCGGACGCGTGGTGCTGACGCTACTCGTAGGCGATGCACTCGACTGTCTTAGCACCCTGGACGCGCAAATCGATGCCTGGTTCCTAGATGGCTTCGCCCCGGTGAAGAACCCGGAGATGTGGCAACCGGAGCTATTCGCTCAACTGGCGCGGCTGTCCGCACCCGCAGCGACGCTGGCCACTTTCAGCAGCGCCGGAGACGTGCGCCGCGGGCTTAAGAAGGCCGGGTTCGTCGTCAAGCGCATCCCCGGCTTCGGCCATAAATGGGAAAGCCTGCAAGGGCGCTTTGCTGGCGAGCCGACGCAATCGGCCAAGCCTTGGTATGCCCGCACCACATTTAAGCCGGCACAGCGCAAGGCGCTGGTAATCGGCGCCGGCCTCGCCGGCTGTGCCAGTGCCGCGAGCCTGGCGGCACGAGGCTGGCAAGTGACAGTGCTCGAGCGGCACGGCGATGTCGCCCAGGAGGCTTCCGGCAACTCTCAGGGCGTGCTCTATCTAAAGCTGTCGGCACACGGCACGGCACTTTCGCAACTGGTGATCAGCGGCTTCGGCTACACCCGCCGACTGCTGAGCCACCTGCAACAAGGCCACGACTGGGACGCCTGCGGCGTATTGCAGGTCGCCTTCGATGATAAGGAAGCCGAACGCCAGGCCGAGCTTGCAGATGTGTTCCCACCGGAACTGCTCCATGCGGTGGATCGTCAACAGGCCGAGCAACTGGCCGGCGTCGAGTTGCGCAACGGTGGTTTGTTTTACCCAGAGGCCGGCTGGGTCCACCCGCCGGCGATATGCCGCTGGATGATTGAGCAATCGGCGATCGAACTGGTCAGGCACAGACAACCCGTCGAGTTGCGCCGCAATGGTGATAATTGGCTGGCATTGGACGGCGACGAGGTACTGGGCGAGGCGCCCGTGGTGATTCTGGCAGGCGCGGCAGACACCGCGCGCTTCAGTCAAAGCGCCTGGCTGCCACTCAAACGCATTCGTGGCCAGATCACAGGACTTCCTGCAACCGCACGAAGCGTCGCGTTGCGCACCGTAGTGTGCGCCAAGGGCTATGTTGCGCCGGCGCGCGACGGCCTGCATACGCTTGGCGCGAGCTTTAATTTTGCCACTAACGACCCGGCGCCTAGCGAAGCAGAACACCGCTCCAACTTAGACATGCTCGAGGAAATTTCGGCTGATCTGTATCAACGCTTGCGAGCCGATACGCGACCGACTGACGACCTGCACGGCCGCGTCGCCTTCCGCTGCACCAGCCCGGACTATCTACCGATCGTCGGACCGCTGGCCGAAGCCGCACAATTTGCCAGGGATTACGCGGCGTTGGGCAAAGACGCGCGTCAAGTGCCCGACACGCCCTGCCCTTGGCTCGATGGGCTTTACGTCAATACAGCTCATGGCTCGCGCGGTGTGATTACCACGCCGCTTGCCGGCGAGCTGCTGGCCGCCTGGCTCGACGGCGAACCGCTGCCGCTGCCGCGGGCTATCGCCGAGGCCTGCCACCCGAATCGATTCCTGCTGCGCAAGGTCATCCGCCGAACCAATTGAGCCGACGTTACTGCCCACCACGAACCGCGGTCCGGGTGGGCAGCGACAGCTCGGCAAATATCAGCCGCGGCGCAATGGATCATCCCAGAACGGGCGGTTCGATTCCGTTTCGATATCGGCTCGGCTCAGACCGATATCCTTGAGCATGCCGTCACTCAGCGAGGCAAGCTGCTGCCTCTGGCGATATAGGGCCTGCCAGCGACGTACCTGTTGCCAGGACGCGTGCAAAAGTGTGGCAAGCGAGACGCCATCGGCGTAACGCAGGTGGCGAACTTTCAAAACCTCAGCATGGCTTTTCATCTGATGCACCTCCTTCTGGATGGCGCCAGTTTCCTGCTGAGTTTAAGATCAATCCAACGAATGTTTCTGATGGCATACATCTCGGAGATTGATCAATGGCCAACTATCCTAGTATCGATGCCGAACTGCTGCGCAGCTTCGTTGCCATTGCCGATTACGGCGGTTTCACCCGCGCGGCCGATGCCGTCAATCGCACGCAGTCCGCGATCAGTATGCAGATGAAGCGTTTGGAAGAAGATGTGCTGCAGCGGGCCGTGTTCGAGCGTGACGGTCGTCAGGTTCGCCTCACGGCAGAGGGGCAAATACTGCTCGGATATGCGCGACGGATTCTCAAGCTGCACGGCGAAGTGCTCACCACGCTGCGCGAGCCGCATATGGTCGGCTCGGTGCGCATTGGCACGCCGGACGACTACGTGATGCGGTTTCTGCCCGGGATTCTTTCGCGCTTCGCCCAGGCCTATCCGCTGGTACAAGTGGAGGTGCACTGCGAGCCGTCCTACCAACTGCTCCAACGCCGCGATCTGGATTTGACCATCGTCACTCGTGAACCAGGCACGGAGATCGGCCAATTGCTGCGTCGTGAGCGCTTCGTCTGGGCCGAAGCTCCGGGTTTCAATACCCATGAGCAACGGCCGATGCCGCTGGCGATGTTCAATACCACCTGCTTCTGCCGAGCCTGGGCATGCAATGCTCTGGACGGCCTGGATATTTCTTATCGAGTTGCCTATACGAGCCCGAGCCTGTCGGCGCTGTTGGCGGTGGTCAATGCCGGGCTGGCGGTGACCGCGCAGCTGCAAAGCCTGGTGTCGTCGGATATGCGCCAGTTGGGCGAAGCCGAGGGAATGCCGGAGCTGCCGCTGAGCAGCATCGTCCTGCTACGCAGCGAACATAACCAATCGCAGGTGAGCGAAACCCTGGCCGAGCATATCGTCGAAGGGTTTCGTATCTAGGCCTAGTGCGATGGGCGGAGGCTCACCCAATTTGGCTGCGGCATCACCTGTAGGGTGGGCCGGGCGGCGCTCCGCTTTAGCTCACCACGCCGGCTGTCTTTTGTCGGTCTGACCGTTGCGGCTTGGTGGGCTGAAGCCCACCCTACGAACTGAAGCCCACCCTACCCTGAGCCCACCCTACGAGCGATCTGGTTTGACCTGAACACACTTTGTCTGTTTTGGTGTAAAGCCCGACTGACCCGCAGGACGCGATCCGCGCGGCGCGGACTGCACCGGCGAGCAGCGCTCCAGAGCGGCGCACGCTGGTCCGAAAACCTGAACTTCGCAATCCGCGCGTCAGTCACACTCCCCAACGGCAATACCGGTAAGGATCTTATGTGTGGCATAGCTGGCGAACTTCGTTTCGATAACCGTCCCGCTGATTTAGCGGCGATTGAACGCATCACCCAACACCTCACCGCCCGCGGTCCCGATGCGAGCGGGTTCCATAGCGCCGGCCCAATGGCCATGGGGCATCGGCGGCTGAAAATCATGGATCTTTGCGAGGCCTCCGGCCAACCAATGATCGATTCGGCGCTGGGCCTTTCGATGGTCTTCAACGGCGCCATCTACAACTACCCCGAACTGCGCGCCGAGCTCGAGGCGCTGGGCTACAGCTTCTTCTCAGGTGGCGACACCGAAGTTTTGCTCAAGGGTTTTCATGCCTGGGGGGAAGCTCTGCTGCCCCGGCTGAATGGCATGTTCGCCTTCGCCATCTGGCAGCGCGACGTGCAGGAGCTATTCATTGCGCGTGATCGCCTGGGTATCAAGCCGCTGTATCTGTCGCGAAACGGCGAGCGCCTGCGCTTCGCCTCGACATTGCCCGCATTGCTCAAGGGCGGCGATATTGCTGGCGTGCTGAACCCCGTGGCGCTCAATCACTACATGAGCTTCCATGCCGTGGTGCCAGCACCGGACACATTGATCGCCGGCATTGAAAAACTGCCGCCGGGCACCTTCATGCGCGTCGACGCGAGTGGTAAGGCCAGCCAGCACCGCTGGTGGACACTGAAGTTCGGCGCTTCAGAAGAAGAACAGCAGTACAGCTTCGAGGATTGGCAGGAACGTACCTTAACGACATTGCGCGAGTCCGTGGCGCTTCGTCAGCGGGCAGCGGTCGACGTCGGCGTGCTGCTATCGGGCGGCGTCGATTCCAGCCTGCTGGTCGGCCTGCTGCGTGAAGCCGGGGCGGCGGATAATTTGCTGACCTTCTCAATTGGCTTCGAGGATGCTGGCGGCGAACGCGGTGACGAGTTCAAATATTCCGACCTGATCGCCGAACATTACCAGACGCGCCACCACCAGCTGCGCATTCAAGAGAAGGAAATTCTCGAGCAGTTGCCGGCCGCATTCCGCGCCATGAGCGAGCCGATGGTCAGCCATGACTGTATTGCTTTCTACCTGCTGTCCCGCGAAGTTTCGAAGCACTGCAAAGTGGTGCAGAGCGGTCAGGGTGCCGACGAGCTGTTCGCCGGCTATCACTGGTATCCGCAGGTCGACGGTGCCGAGGATCCGGTCGCGGCCTATCTAGCGGCGTTCCGCGATCGCAGCTATGAGGAATACACCGAGACCATGCAGCAGCAGTGGGCCAAGGGTGATTTCTCCGGCGACTTCGTTCGCCAGCACTTCGCCCAACCGGGGGCCGACGCGTCGGTCGACAAAGCCCTGCGGATCGATAGCACGGTGATGTTGGTGGATGACCCGGTCAAGCGCGTCGACAACATGACCATGGCCTGGGGCCTGGAAGCGCGGGTGCCATTCCTCGACCACAACGTGGCTGAGCTCTCTGCGCGCATTCCGGCCAAGTACAAACTGCCCGACGGCGGGAAGTACGTGCTCAAGGAAGCGGCACGCAAGGTAATACCCGCGGAAGTGATCGATCGGCCGAAAGGGTACTTTCCGGTGCCGGGGCTAAAACATTTGCAGGGCGACACCCTGAATTGGGTACGCGAACTGCTGACAGACCCGAGCCAGGATCGCGGTTTGTACAACCCAGCGATGCTCGACAAGCTGCTCAACGATCCAGAGGGTCAGCTGACGCCGTTGCGCGGCTCGAAACTGTGGCAGTTGGCGGCAGTCAACCTATGGTTGAGCGAACAAGGCCTATAAGAACCTGATGGCGCGGTTCCGTGCGCAGGCTGGCATTCCGCCTGCCATCCGCCGCGCCATGAAAAGCCCCAAGGAAAGCACCATGCAGAAGTCCCAAGCTTACGGACAGCGATTGTTGCGCGGCCAGACACCGACTTACGAACGGCTGCAGGCGCGCCTCGCCGAGGACGGGCAGGAAGAGTCCCGAGGTCCGGTAACGCTGCATTGTGGGTGGGGCCGGATTCTGGTCGGCCACACCTATTCCGATCCAGCCGATCTGGCCGCCGACCTGCTCGACGAGCAGGCTGGTGAGCGCGATATCGCCCTTTATGTCGCCGCCCCTCACCAAGTGCTTGCGTATGCACCGCAACAGCTATTTCTCGATCCGTCCGATACCTTGCGTATCTGGTTCACCGACTACCGTCCGGCGCACCGCAGCTTTCGCGGCTTCGGCATTCGCCGAGCGCAGAGCGAGGCGGACTGGAAAGCGATCAATTGCCTGTACCAGTCACGCGGCATGTTGCCGGTCAATCCGGAGCTGTGCACACCACGCGATGAAGGCGGGCCGGTCTACTGGCTGGCCGAGGATGACGACGCGGGGCAGATCATCGGCAGCGTCATGGGCGTCAACCATCACAAGGCTTTCAACGATCCCGAGAACGGCTCCAGCTTATGGTGTCTGGCGGTGGCACCGAGCTGTACCCGCCCCGGTGTCGGCGAAGCGCTGGTCCGCCATTTGATCGAGCAGTACATGGGTCGTGGTCTGGCCTATCTCGACTTGTCGGTACTGCACGACAACAAGCAGGCCAAGGCGCTCTACGCCAAGCTCGGTTTCCGCGATCTACAAACGTTCACGGTCAAGCGCAAGAACACCATCAACCAGTCGCTGTTTCTCGGCCCAGGCCCGGAAGCGGAACTGAATCCCTACGCCAAAATCATCGTCGACGAGGCTCGGCGACGCGGCATCGAGATCACTATCGACGATGCCGAGGCCGGTCTGTTCACGCTTACCCAAGGCGGTCGCCGTGTGCGCTGCCGTGAGTCGTTGTCGGATTTGACTTCGGCCGTAAGCATGACCCTGTGCCAGGATAAATGCCTGACCCACCGCACCCTTGCGCGCGCCGGCCTCAAGCTACCCGCCCAGCAACTGGCGGGACCCGCCGAAGATAACGAGGCGTTTCTTGCGAAGCATGGCAGCGTGGTGGTCAAACCGGTCGATGGCGAACAGGGCCATGGCGTATCGGTGGATTTGCGTAGCATCGAAGACGTCGAACAGGCCATTACCCGCGCACGGCAGTTCGACCAGCGTGTCTTGATCGAAAGCTACCATCCCGGGCTCGATCTGCGCATCGTGGTGATCGGCTATGAAGTCGTCGCCGCTGCTATCCGTCGCCCGGCTGAAGTCGCCGGTGACGGCAATCACAGCATTCGCCAATTGATCGAAACCCAAAGCCGTCGGCGCCAGGCCGCCACTAGCGGCGAGAGCCGAATTCCGATGGATGAAGAAACCCAGCGCTGCATCGAAGATGCCGGCTTCGATTACGACAGCATTCTGCCGCGCGGCCAGCATCTGGCGGTTAGACGTACCGCTAATCTGCATACCGGCGGGACGCTCGATGACGTGACCGATCAATTGCATCCGGAGCTGATCGACGCGGCCGTCCGCGCAGCCCGTGCGCTGGATATTCCGGTGGTCGGGCTGGACCTTCTTGTGCCTGCGGCAGACCAGCCGGAGTACGTGTTCATCGAGGCTAACGAGCGCGTCGGCCTCGCCAACCATCATCCGCAACCCACCGCGGAGCGCTTCATCGACCTGCTGTTCCCGCTAAGCCATAACACCAATTAGGCAGAACGCATCACGGAGGCGGCCCTGCGTCGCCTCATGCTGCGCCAGGCCGCTTGCGGCATCACAGCTCGCATTCATTGAACGCACGGCGGCAGCCATCACCTGTCCCAAGGAGTGACCATGTCTGCAAAGCTCCCCGAACCCGATCTCAACTATTTGCAACGTGTACTGCTGGAAACGCTGGCTATCCCCAGCCCCACCGGCTTCACCGATACCATCGTTCGTTACGTTGCCGAGCGCCTGAAAGAACTGGGCATTCCTTTCGAACTCACCCGCCGCGGCACCATTCGAGCCACGTTGAAAGGTCGCCAAGACAGCCCGGATCGCGCGATCGCAGCACACTTGGACACCATCGGCGCCAGCGTGCGCGAAATTCATGAAACGGGTCGTCTTGGACTGTCACCGGTCGGTTGCTGGTCGAGCCGCTTTGCCGAAGGCAGCCGTGTCAGCGTCTTTACCGATACCGGCGTAATTCGCGGCAGCGTGTTACCGCTGCTCGCCTCGGGGCACGCATTCAATACGGCAGTCGACGAGATGCCAATCAGCTGGGACCACGTTGAACTGCGTCTGGATGCCTATACCAAATGCCGCGCCGATACGGTTGCATTAGGGATCAATGTCGGTGATGTCGTCGCCTTCGACCCCATGCCGGAATTCACCGATAGCGGCTATATCAGCGCGCGCCACCTGGATGACAAAGCCGGCGTTGCCGCGCTATTGGCCGCACTGAAAGCCGTAGTCGAGAGCGGCCATGAGCTACCGATCGACTGCCACCCATTGTTCACCATTACCGAAGAGACCGGCTCCGGCGCGGCGGGCGCGCTGCCATGGGATGTCAGCGAATTCGTCGGCATCGATATCGCACCGACCGCTAAAGGCCAGGAATCCAGCGAGCATGCGGTCACGGTCGCGATGCAGGACTCCGGTGGCCCCTACGATTTCCATCTGTCGCGACATCTGATCAAGCTGGCCGATAATCACGAGATACCGGTGCGCCGCGACCTGTTCCGCTACTACCACAGCGACGCGCAATCGGCGATCGCCGCCGGCCACGATATTCGCACTGCATTATTGGCGTTCGGCTGCGATGCCACTCATGGCTATGAGCGGACTCACATCGACAGCCTCGCGGCAATGAGCCGCCTGGTTTGCGCCTACCTGCTCAGCCCTCCGGTGTTTGCCAGCGATGCTCACGCAGGCAAGGGTTCACTCGAGAGCTTCAGCCACCAACTCGAACACGAGACGCAGATGGAAAATGACACCCGTGTGCCGCCAGTCGATTCGATTCTTCATAAGCAGGCCGACGATTCGACCAGTTGAGCTTTGAGTTTCATGATGTGCCGCCAAGTTGACGCATTTGCCGATTGCGAGGCGGCTTCGATCAAGGCAAAGTCGCAAGTATCTGAAATCTATGGATTGCCTGGCCACGCTAGGCATCAGGCGAACCTGGCTTGCCATTTCGCGTAACTGAAAACCGCGCATCGTCCGTGATTAGCGCTGTTCCGCTTGATCCGCCTGCGACTTTGCACGATCCGGGTTCTAACATGCTGCCGCGTCTTTGCCTGGCCATTTTCCTGTACTGCTTTTCCACGCAAGTTTGGGCGTTCGACCCCGTACCGGTGAAGTCGGAGGATTTTCGCCAATCGCTTGGCAACTGGACCTATTTCCTCCGCGATCCTGCCGCCGAGCTGAGCGTTGCGGAGGTGTTCGGCCTGCCGGAAAAGACCTTCGAGCCGGTCACCGGCGTGCATGCCAACAAAGGCAAGAACAACGCCGTCTGGTGGTTTCGAGTAGACCTGGATAATCAGCTGACCAAATCCATTGGCGGCTTCATCGAGATCAACTATCCGCTGCTCGACCACATCGAGCTGTACCTGAAGCACCCCGACGGCCGTCTCATCCGGCAGCAAGCCGGCGACAGCCATCCATTCGATGAACGCGCGGTCAAGGTCAGCAACTTCTGGTTTCCCGTCGACCTGGAACCCGGTACCTCGACGCTGCTACTGCGGGTGAAGAGCACCAGCACCCTGTATGTCCCGTTGTACTTCAGCAGCTACGGGGCGAACGCTGCCGCCATGGAAGACTCGATGGGTCTCGCGGGTGCCTTCTACGGCGTCCTCTTCGCGATGTTCTGTTACAACCTGTTCCTGTTCCTGTCGCTTCGTGAACCGGCTTATTTCTGGTATTTGATCTACAACCTCAATGTCGGGCTATTCGCGCTCAGCTTTGACGGCATGCTCGTCAAGTGGCTCACCGATGTCGGCGGCGTGGTGGCTGTGGGCATCTATGCGCTGATGCTGAGCCACTGCCTGGTCTCTATACAGTTCAGCCGCCACTTCCTGCACACCCGCGAATATTTTCCACGCCTTGATTTCGCGCTGCGTGTGGCGCTGCTGACATCTTTCGGCGCCTTGCTGTCCGGGCTGGTCCTGGAGCTGCAAGTTTGGAGCATTCTGGCCAGCGTCATGGTAATCAGCACCTCCATCGGGCTATTGCTGACGGGCGCTTTCGTCTGGCGGCGCGGCGTTCGTTACGGGCTCTATTACACACTGGCATGGGGCGTACTGCTGGCAACCTTCGCCATCGTCACGGCCGGCTCCCTGGGCGTCAATCTGCTTGGCTTGTATGGCGCTTCGATCGTGAAGATTGGTATCGCCTTCGAGCTGATCACTCTGTCCATCGGTCTTGCCGACCGTATCAACCTGCTCAAGGAAGAAGGCTTTCGATCGCGCCAGGCAGCCGAGCGGGCGGAAAGTGAAAATCAAGCAAAAAGCCGCTTCCTGGCGAAGATGAGTCACGAGATCCGCACGCCGCTCAACGGCGTTCTGGGCATGCTGCAACTGCTGCGCGAAACACCGCTGGATCGCAATCAACGCTTTTACCTCGACACCATTTCCAGCTCCAGCTCCTCACTGATGTCGGTCATCAACGACATCCTCGACTACGCACGAATCGGTGCCGGCAAGCTGGTGTTGGAAGATATCGAGTTCGATCTCGAAGCGCTGGTTTCCGAGGCGGTCAGCCTGTTCACAGCCCAGGCACTGGAAAAGCAACTCAGATTGCATGTTAGCTTTGCGGCGGGCGTGCCGCGGCGGGTACGTGGCGATCCGACCCGGCTCAAGCAGGTCGTGCTGAACCTGCTGAGCAACGCGCTGAAGTTCACCGAGAACGGCGGCGTCATGCTGGAGATCAATCGCCAAGGGCCGGCCGATGCACGACGTCTGGTGTTCTCCATTATCGATAGCGGCATCGGCATGCGTGCCGAGGTGCTCGCTCAGCTGTTCGTATCCTTCGCTCAGGGCGATTCCAGCACCACGCGGCGCTATGGTGGCAGCGGTCTCGGGCTGGTAATCAGCAAGGAATTGGTGGAAATGATGGGCGGCCAAATCGACGTGCAGAGCACGGCTGGTCAAGGCAGCCGCTTCAGCTTCGATATTCCGCTGCGCGGTGCGGGCGGCAACCATGACCCGCTCACGGCGCTGCTCGAAGGTCGCACCGCCGTGATCGCCTCTCAGGATGTCCACGCGCTGGATGCCATGAGCAATTTGCTGACACGCTGGGGTATGCGGGTCGTGCGCTGCGAAGAGCCGCAACGACTGCCGCACTACCTCGACGACCACGCCACAGCTCCGCTGCTAGTCGTCATGGCGCCATGGCGCGGCAAGCCGCAGGACTGGCTGACCGCGCTGAGCAACCAGCTCGAACCGAACCAACGCGTGATGCTTCTCTATCCACCGCAGAGCGAGTATCCGGTGTTGGCGCCGACCTTGCGCCTAGCCAGCCTGCCGTTGCCATTGCTGCTCGGCCCGCTGCGCGATGCGCTGCATCGGCTCTATCAACCCCCGCGCACTGCACAATCCGATTCGATTGAGTTCGAAGGCAACGAGATGGCGTCCTGCCCAAGAATCCTCACCGCCGAGGACAACCCGGTCAGCCAGATGGTGGTTTCGAGCTTGCTGCGCAAGCGAGGTTATGACGTCGTGGTCGCAGAAAACGGTCGTCAGGCCGTCGCGGCCTACAGTGAGAATCCTGCGGCCGTTCAGCTGATCCTGATGGACTGCGAAATGCCGGAGCTCGACGGTTTCGAGGCTAGCCGACAGATTCGCCGCCTCGAAGCTGAGCAGGGGCTCACGCCAGTGCCGATCGTCGCTCTCACCGCGCATGTCCTGGAGGATCACCGCCAGCAAGGTAGCGATGCGGGGATGAATGAGTTCATCGGCAAGCCCCTGGATAGCGAGCAGCTTTATGCTTGCCTGGATCGTTTTCTCGGCGCTCCGATAACCGAACCCGACTTGCGCCATCCCACCTGATGTGAATTTATGCTCATCCCTCACGACCAGCTCGAACCCGACACACTCACCCGTCTCATCGAAGACTTCGTTACGCGCGACGGCACCGACAACGGTGACGAGACGCCGCTGGAGACTCGTGTCGAACGGGTACGCCAGGCGCTGGGCAAGGGTACAGCCGTGATCGTCTTCGATGCGGATCACCAGCAATGCCAACTGGCGCTCAGGCGCGACGTGCCGAAGGAGTGGCTGGAAGACTAAGTGAAAACCGAGCCTCAGCCCAGCACGCCACCGTCGCGCTCCCACGCGCAACGCATGCGCAAATCGCGCTGGTGGGGGCTGTGCGAGCCGCTTTCGGTTTCCCAGCGGAAGGTATGGATGCCGTTGAGTTCGGTCTCGAGATGCACCACTGCGCTGGTCCAATAGAGTTCATCGAGCAACGCTTCGAAATTGCGTACCCACAGCGCCCACTCGTATTCCACGGCGCGATAGCTGGCGCCGAAATGGATCACCTGCGTCTGATACACGCCCTCGTCCGCGCAGCAGGAAAACATTTCCCGGCCGATGAAGGGCCAGCCCTCCCCTTGCGGCAGGCCGTCCAGTGCACGGCGGTTGACCGCGCGGCGCAGCCGGCACTGCTCTGCGTCGGTTGATGGCCAGTCACGGATGCTGCCGTAGACAATGGATTCCGGCTCCACAGGGTCACTCACTCCAGGCGAAAGCCCAACATGTTCAAACAATTACGCGCTGCGTTCCAGCACCCGGTGCCGACATGGCCACCTTCGTGCTGCGCAGTAGTGACGCAGGCCACACCGCGCAACTGTAGTCAGTCTCTTCAGGCGGCAGTAGCGGCAGCCAGATCGCGCCGCGGAGCCAGGCGCAAGGCAAGGATCGACATTACCGCCGACATGATCGCCAACACCAGGAAGGGCCAGCGGTAATCACCAGCTATGTCCCGCCCCAGCCCGGTCAGCACCGGCGTGAAGCAGGCCAGGCAATAGCCGGTACAGAGCATCATGGCGGTCAGGCGACTCACCGCCAGCGGCGTGCTTGCTTCATACATCGGCAGCACCAGCGACATGGAAAAAGTGCCGTTCAGGGCCACGCCCAACAGCATGCAGACCACTAGAGGTTGGACCTGCGGAACCCAGGCGATCACCAACAAGCAAACCGTCGCCAATACGCCACAACAGGCCATCAACAGATGCCGCTTGCCGAAGCGCTGGGCCAACCAGGGCATAGCGAAAGCGCTCGGCAAACCGATCAACATGAAGCCACTGAAAAATGCATTGCTTTGCAGCAAGCTGAAACCGGCCTCGTGGTAGCGCGCCACCAACCAGGTGGCCAGGGCGTAGAACAAACCGGCCTGCAGCGCGAAGTAGATACTGACCAGCCAGGCGCGCGGCTCGCCCCAAGGCAATCCGGCGCGATGCTCGACGGCCGCTTCCGGCTGATTCGGCAACCGCCACCAGATTGCCAGCGCCAGCACGGCCGGGATGGCCCAGAGCGCCAACCCCCAGGTCCAGCGTTGGTCCAGCAACTCCGTCGCCGGTGCGGTCAGCACCACGCCGATGGTGCCGCCCACCGCCATGCTCAGCGAATAGAACGCGGCGGTCTTGCCCATACGCTCCAGGAAGTGGCGCTTGATGAAGCCCGACAGCAGCGGCCCGGCGATGGCGATACCGGCACCGACAATGGCCGCGGTACCAATTAACACCACAGCATTATCGCCAAACAGGCGCAGGGTCAGCGCCACGCCGATCAAACCGAGGCACATCGCGATGGTCCGTTCCAGGCCGAACCGCACTGCCAGGCGAGGCGCCAGCGGTGCCAGCAAGCCCATCAGCAGCACTGGCAAGGCCGTGGTCAGGCTGATCAGTCCGCGGCTGAGGTCGAGCGCTTCGGCGATGCGCTCGATCAGGGGCGCAAAGGACGTGATGCCGGGACGAAGATTGATGGCGGCAAGCACCAAGGCCAGCATGAGCAGCCAGCGGGATGGGTTTTTCACTGTTAATCCATGAGGTTAGGAGCGGAGCGGACTGGCAACCCTACTCCCGCCCCACTGCTCGGGCAAGCCTCATGGACTCACAAGTCAGGTTTTGCTCTTGCCGCGCTTCTTCTCCGCCAGCGCGGCCATCTCATCGTAGATTGCCTGCGGGTTTTGCTGTTTGATTTTCCAGGCCATGCGCCCTTCTTCGTGAGGCAGGATCATGAACACACCTTCGGCAACCTGACGGTACATGTAGTCAGCGATGTCGGCGGCGGTAATCGGTGACGCTTCGAGCAGCTTGCTGATCTGCGCCTTCATGTTCGGCGTCGGGCCCCGGTAGGAGTCCATCAGGTTGGTCTGGAAGAATGAGGGACAAACCACGTGGACACCGACGTCCTGCTGCTTCAACTCAACCAACAAACTCTCGGAAAGCGCCACCACACCGGCCTTGGCCACGTTGTAGTTGCTCATCCCCGGCGCCTGCATCAGCGCCGCCATGGACGCGATATTGATGATCTTGCCCTGGCTCTTCTGCACCAGCGGCAGGAAGGCCTTGCATCCCTTGACCACGCCCATCAGGTTGATTGCAATCTGCCAATCCCAGTCTTCCAGCGACAGCTCTTCGAAGAAGCCTCCAGATGCGACACCGGCGTTGTTCACCACCACGTCGATACCGCCGAGCTTGGTCTCGCAGGCTTGAGCCAACGCCGTCAGCTGGCTGTAGTCGCGCACGTCGCAGCGCTGGGTGAAGCCATCGCCACCCGCTTCACGAACCATTTTCAGGGTTTCGGCCAGGCCGGCCTCATTAACATCGGAAAGCGCCAGTTGCCAACCTTCACGCGCCCAGCGCAAGGCAATCTCGCGACCCAGACCGGAACCGGCGCCAGTGACCATCATGCGGTTTTGCATCGTTTGTAACCTTTTGTTCGTTGGGTTGCACCGAGTCTAGCGAAAGCGGACGCCGGCTCCGGCCTCTATCGAAATGCTGAATGACGGGCATGTTCCGCGCCCGATTGACGCTACCGACATTCAGCCCAGAGCGTCTTCGCCAGTGCCGAAAACGACGAAAGGCAGCCCGCAGGCTGCCTTTCGTTCGATGCTCGACCCGCTATCAGTGGGCTACTGCGCCACTGGAACCCAGGCCGGTTTGGGAACGGACGAACTGCGCGAAGAAACGCTCGCGTTCGAGACCCGCCGCCTTGGACTTGTCGGTGACCGAGAAGAACCAGATCCCCACGAACGCGACGATCATCGAGAACAGCGCTGGATACTTGTAGGGGAAGATCGCCTCGGCATAACCGAACACGTCGACCCATACGGTCGGGCTGATGATGGTCAGGATCAGCGCGGTAGCCAAGCCCAGCGAGCCACCGATCAGCGCACCGCGAGTGCTCAGGCCTTTCCAGTACATGGAAAGGAATAGCACCGGGAAGTTGCAGCTGGCCGCGATGGAGAACGCCAGGCCCACCATGAACGCGATGTTCTGCTTCTCGAAGATGATGCCCAGCAGGATCGCCACGACGCCCAGAGTCAGCGTGGTGATCTTGGTGACGCGCATCTCTTCCGCTTCCTTGGCCTTGCCCTTCTTGATCACGCAGGCGTAAAGGTCATGGGAAACCGCCGAGGCGCCCGCCAGGGTCAGGCCAGCCACCACTGCTAGGATGGTTGCGAAGGCCACCGCGGAGATGAAGCCGAGGAACAGGTTGCCGCCAACGGCGTTGGCCAGGTGGATGGCAACCATATTGGTGCCGCCAACGATGGCGCCCGCTGCGTCCTTGAATTCCGGATTGGTGCTGACCAGCAGGATCGCGCCGAAGCCGATGATGAACGTCAGGATGTAGAAGTAGCCGATGAAGCCGGTGGCGTAGAACACGCTTTTGCGCGCTTCCTTGGCATCGGCAACGGTAAAGAAGCGCATCAGGATGTGCGGCAGACCCGCGGTGCCGAACATCAACGCCAGACCGAGAGAGATTGCGGAGATCGGGTCGGAAACCAGGCCGCCAGGGCTCATGATCGCAGCGCCTTTCTCATGGATGTTCACCGCTTCGGCGAACAGGCTGCCAAAGTCGAAGTTGACCGCCTTCATCACCATGATTGCCATGAAACTGGCACCGGACAGCAGCAGAACCGCTTTGATGATCTGCACCCAGGTCGTTGCCAGCATGCCGCCGAACAGCACGTACATGACCATCAGCACGCCAACCAGAACCACCGCCACGTAGTAGTCGAGGCCGAACAGCAGCTGGATCAGCTTGCCGGCGCCAACCATCTGCGCGATCAGGTAGAAGGCCACCACGATCAGGGAGCCGAATGCAGACAGAATGCGAATCTGGGTCTGGCCGAGGCGATAGGACGCCACGTCCGAGAAGGTGAACTTGCCCAGGTTACGCAGGCGTTCGGCCATCAGAAACAGGATGATCGGCCAGCCGACCAGGAATCCGATTGAGTAGATCAAACCATCGTAGCCACTGGTGTAAACCAGCGCAGAAATACCCAAGAAGGACGCCGCGGACATGAAGTCGCCGGCAATCGCCAGACCGTTCTGAAAACCTGTGATGCTGCCACCAGCGGTGTAATAGTCGGAGGTGGACGTGTTGCGCTTGGCCGCCCACTTGGTGATACCCATGGTGAACACGATGAACGCAACGAACATGGCGATCGCCGTGTAGTTGATCGCCTGCTTCTGCACGTCGCCGGTCAGGGCGTCGGCGAACAACATGGGCGAGGCAGCCAGCAGAGCGGCTGCCATCAATAGACGCACAATCATTATTGCTGAGCCTCGTTGAGGATTTCCTGGTTGATATGATCGAACTCGCCATTGGCGCGCTTGACGTAAACGCCCGTGAGAATGAACGCCATGAAGATCACACCGACGCCCACCGGGATGCCCCAGGTGGTGACTGTATTGGCGGCAAGCGGAACACCGAGAATCGCGGGTTCGAACGCGATCACAAGAATGAAGGCGAGGTAGACACCGAGCATGACGGCCGACAGCAGCCATGCGAAACGGTTGCGCTTTGTGACCAGTTCCTGGAAGCGCGGATTGGCATAGATCTGCCGGTAGATATTTTCGTTATTCAATTGATTGTCTCCACACGATCTCCGCCCACTGATGAGGGCAGGGCGGCTACTTTAGAGCCCGACAGAGCGAACACCACTCGACCATAGTCTGGTTTTTCTTTTGCGAAACAGCCGGAATAGACGCATCTAGCAGCATTGTGAGTCGGTATAGAGCACGCCTATGCCGGGTATCAAACGCGACGATTTCTCACCGCAGCATGGCGGGGCCAGACTTCACAACAACAGAGAACTATTCTCGATTACCGCTCGGAGCCGCCCATGACCAAGACCATAACCTTCACTTTGATGCACTTCTGCATCGCCTTTTCGGTGACCTATGCCTTGACGGGAAGCCTCGCTGCGGGTGGTCTGGTAGCGGCGATCGAACCGCTCTGCAATTCGGTGGGCTTCTATTTTCACGAGAAGATCTGGCAGCGCCTGGATAAGCGTCAGCGCGCGCGCGGCGCAATTCCCGCCCATGCCTGGCTGCATCATCAGGCCTGATTCGGTTCGCAGCGGCGGCAAATAGGACGCGGCTTGGGTAGATGCGCCCTAGCCTTCCAGCTTCGTTAATCGCTACGGTCTCAGTCGTAGCGCACCGTGAACAGGCTTTTTGCCATCTCGGCTGGCACTCAGCGCAACCAGACGGCTTAATTGTGGTCAATGATGGGCGCGCTTGCGCCGAGCGTGCTATCGCAAGGGCTCAATGACCAGAACGCTGATGGCGTCGCCCGAAGCCTGCCACGCCAAGATTCGGCGACGACTACAACCCGTACAATCAGCGGCTGAACCCGAAGCATCCCGAGCTTTTCGACCACTCAAAGCCGTCACCGGAGAACCCTTTCATGCGATTGCTGCTGTGCCTGACCGCGTTGCTCACGCTGGTCGTAATGCCTGCCCACGCTGCGGATATCAGCATCGAGGAGTATGGCTACCCGTTGAGCAACCCATTCGAAGCGACGATCGCCACGACTCCCGCCGCGTTGCGCGCCGACGTACCCAGTGATGACGACATCGATCAGGCGGACTACAGCCTGCGGTTGCGCCCCGAACGCGAATTCATCCTGCCGGAAAACTTCTGGGCAGTTACGCGGCTGACCTACCGCTTGGCTCGGCAACCCGGCCCAGCCCCGCTGATGTTCATCATTTCCGGCACTGGTGCGAGCTACGCGTCGGCAAAAACCGAGTCGCTGAAGCGATTGTTCTACGGGGCTGGCTACCACGTGGTACAGCTGTCCTCGCCGACCAGCTTCGACTTCATCGCCGCCGCCTCGCGCTACGCCACCCCAGGCTACAGCCCTGGCGATGCCAAGGACCTGTATCGAGTAATGCAGGCGGTCCGGGCGCAGCAGCATGACCTGCCGGTAACCGAATTCAATCTCACCGGCTACAGCCTCGGCGCTCTCAATGCGGCTTTCGTCAGCAAACTCGACGAGACCCGACAGAGCTTCAACTTCAAGCGGGTGCTGATGCTCAACCCGCCGGTGAACCTCTACACCTCCATCAACAATCTCGACAAGCTGGTGCAGACCCAGGTCGAGGCGATCGACAGCACCACCACCTTTTATGAGGTCATTCTGGAAAAGCTCACGCGCTACTACCGTGAGAAAGGTGCGATCAACCTCGATGAGGCCATGCTATTCGACTTCCAGCAATCGGCCCTGCGACTGACCGACGAGCAAATGGCGATGCTGATCGGCTCGGTGTTCCGCTTTTCCGCTGCCGACATTGTCTTTACCTCCGATCTGATCAACCGACGCGGACTGATCGTGCCACCCGAGTACCCGATCGACGAGGGCACCAGCCTCGAACCGTTCTTTCGCCGCTCACTGCTCTGTGACTTCGATTGCTACATCACCGAACAGCTCATCCCCATGTGGCGCGCACAGCAGGACGGCGGCAGCCTGGCACAGCTAATAGATCAGGTCAGCCTTTACGCACTGGAAGATTACCTGCGTACGAGCCCGAAGATTGCTGTCATGCACAACGCTGACGACATCATCCTCGGCGCCGGCGATCTCGGCTTCCTGCGACGGACATTCGGCGACCGCATGACGCTTTACCCACGAGGAGGCCATTGCGGCAACCTCAATTACCGGGTCAACGCCCAAGACATGCTGGAGTTCTTCCGTGGTTAGACGTCAACTGCTTGCACTGCTGCTGTTGGCTAGCGGCATCGCCCATGCCCAGACGCCAATTGCCGATGAGGACGGTTTCACCCATCCGCTGCGCAATTTGGAGTTCAACCCGGGGCTGGACCAGCAGGAGTTCGAGCGCGCCACCTTCGACGCCCTGAACATCTATGATCCCTGGGAGTCGCTGAACCGGCGCATGTATTACTTCAACTATCGCCTGGATCAGTGGGTGATGCTGCCGGTGGTCCGCGGCTACCGTTATGTCACCCCGCGTATCGTGCGCACCGGCGTGAGCAACTTTTTCGACAACCTCGGCGAGATACCGACACTGTTCAACAGCGTTGCGCAACTCAAGGGCGAGCGCGCGATGAGTACCACGGCGCGGTTGCTGTTCAACACGATCCTCGGCGTAGGCGGCATCTGGGACCCGGCCACGTTGATGGGGCTCCCACGTTATAACGAGGACTTCGGCCAGACACTAGGCTTTTATGGCGTCCCGCACGGGCCCTATCTGATTCTTCCGGCGCTTGGCCCGTCGAACCTGCGGGACACCGCCGGGCAGGTAGCAGATTTCGGCATCGAGCAGCAGGTCGACTATTTCAACTACGCCGAGGCCAGCGGCGGCGAGTTCGGCCTTACCGCGCTGCGGCTGATCGACATCCGTCACACCACGAATCTTCGCTATGGCCAGCTCAACTCGCCCTTCGAGTATGAAAAAGTCCGCTACGTCTACACTCGGGCGCGGGAGCTGCAAATCGAGGAGTAATCGAATGCTTCGATAGGAAGCACAGGAATTTCGCATCTTTCGATCGGCTAGTGAGAGGTAATCTTCGCTCAATCAGCAGCGGAGTGACCTGTCATGCCCATACGTGAAATTCTCGCCATCAGCACCGGCCGCGCCACCTCTGACGGCGCCGGTGTAAGCCTGACCCGCCTGTTCGGCGGCGCCACGCCGGAGCGATTCGATCCCTTTCTGATGCTCGACGAGTTCGGCTCGGACAACCCGGATGAGTACATCGCTGGCTTCCCGCCGCACCCGCACCGCGGCTTCGAAACGATCACCTACATGATCGAGGGCCGCATGCGCCACGAAGACCACCTGGGCAATGTCGGCTTGCTCGAAAGCGGCGGCGTGCAATGGATGACTGCGGCGCGCGGGGTGGTTCACAGTGAAATGCCGCAGCAGGAACGCGGCGTGATGCGTGGCTTTCAGCTGTGGCTGAACCTACCGGCGAAAAGCAAGATGAGCGACCCGGACTACCGGGACTTCGCGCCTGCGGAAATACCTCATGTCAGGCTGTCGAGCGGCGTCGAAGCGGTGATCATCGCTGGGCGATTCCAGGCCGAAGGCATCGAGCAGCCAGGCGCAGTGCAACGACCAGACACCGACCCGCAGCTGTTCGATTTGCACATGCCTGCCGGCGCTCGCATAAGCCCGAGAATTGCCGATGGGCATCGGCTGATGCTTTATGTGTTCGAGGGCGAAATTTCGGTTGCTGGGCAAAGCATTGCCAGGAATCAGCTGGCCAGGCTGTCCGAGCAGGGCGAGCTGGAGCTGACAACCGGCCAGGGGGCTCGTGTGCTGCTTCTGGCAGGCCGCCCCATAGGCGAGCCGATCGTCCAGTACGGTCCCTTCGTGATGAACAGCCGGGAGGAGATCGAACAGGCCTTGCGCGATTTCCGCGACGGCATTCTTACGGAGTGATGGGCTTTTTCGGCAGCTTACGGTAAAGACTCGGCTCACCCACCGGGCGCGTCTTGAAGCGGCGGTGAGCCCAAAGGTACTGTTCAGGACGTTGCCGAACCGCGTCTTCGACCCACTCGTTGATGCGTCGGCAGTCGGCTTCCTCGCTTTCACCGGGGAAATCAGCCAGCGGCGGATGAATCACCAATCTGTAGCCGGAGCCATCGCCAAGGCGCTCCTGCGTATACGGAACGACACGCGCCTTGCCGAGGCGGGCAAACTTGGTAGTAGCCGTCACGGTTGCTGCATTAATGCCGAACCAGGGGACGAAAAGGCTTTGCTTGCGTCCGTAATCCTGATCCGGCGCATACCAGATAGCCCGACCGGCACGCAGTACCTTGAGCATCGCCCGTACGTCTTCACGTTCGATGGCGCTGGCATCTAGATTGTGCCGCTCGCGCCCGCGTCGCTGGACGAAGTCGAACACCGCATTGTTGTGCTCACGATACATGCCGTCGATGGTGTGACGCTGACTCAACAAGGCTGCGCCGATTTCCAGCGTGGTGAAATGCAGCGCCATGAGGATTACGCCCTGCCCCTCGGCCTGCGCCTGCTGCAGATGCTCCAGACCCTCGATTTGCGCCAATCGCTGCAAGCGCGCCTTTGGCCACCACCAGCTCATGGCCATTTCAAAAAAGGCGATACCGGTCGAGGCGAAGTTCTCGCGCAACAGCCGCTCGCGCTCTTTCTCGTTCATCTCGGGGAAACACAATTGCAGGTTGCGCCGCGCAATATGTCGACGCGAACGGGCAACGCGGTACATCAGCGCACCGAGGCCGCGCCCAAGTAGCAGCAATGCCCGATAAGGCAGCTGGACCACCAGCCACAACAAACCCAGGCCCAGCCAAAGCAGCCAGAAACGTGGATGAAGAAAGGATGTGTGAAAACGAGGACGATCCATCAGCAAGCTCGAACCGGTAAAAGCGCGCATTCTAGCGATAAATCGCCTACGCATGCGGCTGCGTCTCGATGCACGGCATCCGTCCGATCAGGCTGACGGCACTTGCAGGCCGCGGCTTGCCCCGCTATAAGTCCTCGCCATTTACCGCAGCAGGCAGACCATGAGCCAAGCCGATCTTTCCGACCAAGCCCCCGTATTCCAGCTCAAGGGCAGCATGCTGGCCATCACCATACTGGAACTGGCACAGAACGACTTGGAGCGTCTCGATCGGCAGCTCGCCGTGAAGGTCGAACAAGCACCGGACTTTTTCAACAACACGCCGTTGGTGCTCGCGCTGGACAAGCTTCCGGCCAACTGCGATCTCGATCTTCCCGCGCTCATCGCTCTCTGCCGCAAGCACGGCCTGCGCACTCTGGCGCTGCGTGCCGGCGACCCGCAGATCATCGCAGCAGCAGGCACGCTTGATCTACCCGTATTGCCGCCGTCTGGAGCCAAGGAACGCAAGCTGGACATCTCCAGCAAGGCCGCTGCGCAACCGGCCAAGCCCGCCGAACCGGCCTACCGGCCTACTCGCGTCGTCACCACGCCGATCCGCGGCGGCCAACAGGTCTATGCCCAGGGTGGCGATCTGGTCGTACTTGCCGCTGTCAGCCCAGGCGCGGAACTTCTCGCCGATGGAAACATCCATGTCTACGGTCCGTTGCGCGGTCGCGCCCTCGCCGGCATCAAGGGCGACACCAACGCGCGAATATTCTGTCAGCAGCTTGCCGCCGAGATGGTCTCCATCGCCGGTCAGTACAAGGTCGCAGAAGACCTGCGACGCGACCCTTTATGGACCGAAGCAGTACAGATGAAGCTATCTGGCGACGTGTTGAACATCACCCGCCTTTAACGGATACTTCCGCGAATTTTCAAGCACCAAAACGGGCTTACCGTGAGCCGAATCGGCTACGGTCCCGATTTCCATATTTAGGGTGAATCACCTTGGCCAAGATCCTCGTAGTCACTTCCGGCAAAGGTGGCGTCGGTAAAACCACTACCAGCGCCGCCATCGGTACCGGCCTCGCCCTGCGCGGCCACAAGACCGTCATCGTCGACTTCGACGTTGGCCTGCGTAACCTGGACCTGATAATGGGCTGCGAGCGCCGTGTAGTGTATGACTTCGTCAACGTCATTCAGGGCGACGCCACCCTCACCCAGGCCCTGATCAAAGACAAGCGTCTCGAGAACCTTTATGTACTGGCCGCCAGCCAGACTCGTGACAAGGACGCTCTGACACTCGAAGGCGTCGGCAAGGTAATCGACGAGCTGGCCAAAACCTTCGAGTTCGTCATTTGCGACTCCCCTGCCGGTATCGAGAAAGGCGCACACCTGGCGATGTATTTCGCCGATGAAGCCATCGTCGTGACCAACCCCGAGGTGTCCTCGGTTCGCGATTCGGATCGTATGCTCGGTCTGCTGGCGAGCAAGTCCCGCCGCGCTGAAAACGGTGAAGATTCGATCAAGGAACATCTGCTGCTGACCCGCTACAACCCTGAACGGGTAGTCAAAGGCGAAATGCTCGGCGTCGAGGATGTCGAAGAAATCCTGTCTATCCGCCTGCTGGGCGTTATCCCTGAATCCCAAGCTGTACTCAAGGCATCCAACCAGGGTGTACCGGTCATCCTCGATGACCAGAGCGACGCCGGCCAGGCCTATAGCGACGCCGTCGACCGACTGCTGGGCAAGGATGTGGATCATCGCTTCCTTGACGTGAAGAAGCAGGGCTTCCTGCAACGCCTGTTTGGAGGCCGCGAATGAACCTCCTCGACTTCTTTCGTGAACGCAAGAAGAAGGAAACGCCTGCCAACATCGCCAAGGAACGCCTGCAGATCATCGTCGCCCATGAGCGCGGCCAGCGTACACAGCCGGATTACCTACCAGCCCTGCAGAAGGAACTGGTCGAGGTGATTCGCAAGTACGTCAACATCGACAGCGATCAAGTTCAGGTCGCCCTGGAAGATCAGGGCAGCTGTTCGATCCTCGAGCTGAACATCACCCTGCCGGATCGTTGATCGATCCCTGGCAGCGGCAGGCTCGCTTGTGCTGCGACAGGTTTCATCGGCGACTTCGGTCGCCGATTTCGTTTCCGGAATTCCAAGATGCCTCTGAGCAATATCCAGTTCGTCCACCAGCACCCCGCCCTGCTGGTGATCAACAAACCCACCCTGCTCCTCTCCGTCCCCGGCCGCGCCGATGACAATAAGGATTGCCTGGTTACCCGCTTGCAGGAGAACGGCTACCCGGAAGCCCGTATCGTCCATCGTCTGGACTGGGAAACCTCCGGCCTGATCGTGCTGGCGCGCGACGCGGACACTCATCGCGAGCTGTCACGACAGTTCCACGATCGCGAGACGGAAAAGGCCTACACCGCGCTGTGCTGGGGCGAGCCGGAACAGGACAGTGGAAGCATCGACCTGCCGCTGCGCTACGATCCGCCGACCAAACCGCGGCACGTCGTAGACCATGAGCTGGGTAAGCACGCACTGACTTACTGGCGCGTGCTCGAACGCTGCGGCCATTACAGTCGAGTCGAATTGACACCGATCACCGGACGCTCGCATCAGCTGCGCGTGCATATGCTATCGATCGGTCATCCGCTGCTCGGCGACCGCCTCTATGCACACGAACAAGCGTTGGCCGCACATGATCGGTTATGCCTGCACGCCAGCATGCTCGCTCTGACCCACCCGCAAACGGGCGTGCGTTTACGCTTCGATTGCCCGGCACCCTTCTAGGAAGCCGCTGAGGCTGGAGGCTGAACAAAAGGCAGCCCATATCTTCGTTGCCTGATGCGTTCTGCGCAGTCCCTAGCCTCCTGAGGCTTCCCAATACGATAAACTCCAAGCCATTGCCGTCTGGAGCCAATCATGCGCGAAGAACTCAACCAGGGTCTGATCGATTACCTCAAGGCCTCTCCCACACCGTTTCATGCCACTCGTAGTCTCGCCCGCAATTTGCAGGCAGCCGGGTACAAGGCGCTGGACGAAAGCGAGACGTGGCACACCGAGCCTGGCGGTCGTTATTACGTCACTCGTAACGACTCCGCGATCATTGCTTTCCAGCTTGGCAGCAAGTCGGTTATCGAGCATGGGATGCGCCTGGTTGGCGCCCACACGGACAGTCCCTGCTTGCGGGTCAAGCCGCAGCCGGAACTGCAGCGCCAAGGGTTTTGGCAGCTGGGCGTGGAAGTCTATGGCGGCGCGCTACTGGCGCCCTGGTTCGACCGCGATCTGTCATTGGCCGGGCGCGTCACCTACAGTCGCGACGGTCGGATCGAAAGCCAGCTGATCGATTTCAAGCTACCGATTGCCGTGATCCCAAGTCTCGCCATTCACCTGAACCGCGAAGCCAACCAGGGCTGGGCGATCAACCCGCAGAACGAGCTACCGCCGATATTGGCGCAAATCGCCAGCGAGGAAAGCCCAGATTTCCGGGCATTGCTGGCCGACCAGCTCAGCCGCGAACACGGCCTGGTCGCCGACGTGGTGCTGGACTTCGAGTTGAGTTTCTACGACACCCAGTCCGCCGCGGTCATCGGCCTCAACGGTGAGTTTATTGCCGGTGCCCGACTGGACAACCTGTTGTCATGCTTCGCCGGGCTGCAAGCGCTGCTGCGGGCCGGCTCGGACGAAACCTGCGTGCTGGTCTGCACCGATCACGAGGAAGTGGGTTCCACCTCGATGTGCGGTGCGGACGGGCCTTTCTTGGAGCAGGTGCTGCGTCGCGTGTTGCCCGAAGGCGAAGCATTTCAGCGCAGCATCAACCGCTCACTGCTGATTTCGGCCGATAACGCGCATGCGGTGCACCCCAACTACGCCGACAAGCACGACGGCAACCACGGGCCGAAACTAAACGCCGGTCCGGTGATCAAGGTCAACAGCAATCAGCGTTACGCCACCAGCAGCGAAACCGCAGGCTTCTTCCGTCATCTCTGCCTGGAGAACGAGGTATCGGTACAAAGCTTCGTCACCCGCAGCGACATGGGTTGCGGCTCGACCATCGGCCCCATCACGGCCAGCCAGCTTGGCGTGCGAACCGTGGACATCGGCCTGCCGACCTTCGGCATGCACTCCATTCGAGAGCTGGCTGGTAGTCAAGATCTGGCACACCTGGTCAAAGTGCTCAGCGCCTTTTATTCGAGCACTGAGCTACCTTGACCAGCGCACATCCGGGCACGTAATCCGTGCCCGGGTCGCTCACTTGAGACTGCCGTCAATCACCAGCGCAACCTTGCCCGAGACCTGATTGCTAGCCAAGGCAGCGAATGCGGCCTCCGCATCGCGAATTGGGAAACTCCGCTCCAGCTGAGGCGAAAGCGTCTTGTCAGCAAACAGCGGCCACAACTTCTCGTACATTTCCGCCAGCAAGCCGGCCTTGTAATCGGCGTCGCGGCTGCGCAGCGTCGAGCCAATCAGCTGGATGCGCTTGGCCAGCAGACCGGCCAGATCCATCTCCGCCTTGCGCCCGCCCATCAGACCGATGATTACCCAACGCCCGTCCGTTGCGAGCAGCTGTGTATTGATTGCCGCGTACTTGCCGCCGACCGGATCGAGGATCATGTCAAACGCCCCGAAATCGCGAAGCGCTTCTAGCGACTCCTCTCGCAGCACGCCGCCACGCGCACCCAGCGATTCGCAATAGGCCAGACGTTCAGCCGAACCGACACTGACCCAGCACGGATTATCGAACGCTTTGCAGAGCTGAATCGCGGCCGAACCGACGCCACTGGCACCAGCATGCAGCAGGACCTTTTCGCCAGGCTGTAGCGCGCCCAGGCGAAACAGATTCAGCCAGGCGGTGGAATAGACCTCTGGGATCACCGCAGCCTCCGTCAGGGATAGTCCCTGCGGAACCGGAAGCACGTGACGGCCGTCGACCACGACCTCCTCCGCCATGCCGCCACCTGCCAGCAATGTGCAAACCCGGTCGCCAATCTTGTGCGAAACGTTGGCACCTACTTCACTGATCACCCCGGCGCATTCCAAGCCAAGAATATCGGTCACGCTCGGTGGTGGTGGATAATGACCGGCGCGCTGCAACAGATCCGCCCGGTTCAGGCCCGCCGCCGCCACCCGAATCCTCACCTGCCCTTCACCGCACGCCGGAGCCACGCGCTCTGCCCACTCGACCTGTCCTTCAACGCCTTGCAATGCCTTCATGCTGCCTCCATAGTGGTTCGTACCTGCGCCCGCTCAACCGTTACTCGTCGGCAGTGCAGGCCGCTGATGAATGCTGCGTCAGGCTACATAGCGCTACACCCGTCTAAAACCATCGTTTACCGATCCGGTAAAGGTCTTGGCCGGGGTTCGCCCTGTCAGCCTGGCGCGATCTCCATCACGGCGTGCTAGCCGCCAGGTACCATCGGGCTGCTGTTTTTTCCGCTGGGCGGCCCCCGTCCGGCGCCTGATTGATGGCCTAATATGCGTTATTACCCAGCCTTGCGTCGCCCCTTGGAAATGAAACGATCATTGACTGCTGGTTTTCTAGCCCTGCTGCTAGGTCTTCAGGCCAGCTCTATCCTGGCCAAACCAGCCGACGGACATGACTGGGATTATCTGCAACCCGACCGTGACCAGGTCATTGCCAGCCTCAACGTGGTCGAGCTGCTCAAGCGCCATCATTACAACAAGCCGCCGCTCAGCGACGCCCGCTCGGCAAAGATCTTCGACAGCTATATCGAAATGCTCGATCCATCGCGCAGCTATTTCACAGCCGGCGACTTGGCGGAGTTCGAGGCCTGGCGCAGCGAATTCGACAATTTTCTGAAGAACGGCAACCTAGAGCCCGGCTTTGCAATTTACAAGGTCCATCTGGAGCGCCTGCAAGGCCGACTTCAATACGCTCTGAGCCTGCTTGAAAAAGGTGTGGACAGCTTCGATTTCAGCATTGACGAAGAATTGCTCGTCGATCGCGAGAATGCCGCCTGGCCCAAAAATGCTGCCGAGCTCGATGAGCTCTGGCGCAAACGCGTCAAGGATGAGGTGCTGCGATTGAAGATCGCTGGCAAGGAACCCAAGGCCATCGAGGAGCTACTCACCAAGCGCTACAAGAACCAGCTATCGCGCCTGGAGCAGACCCGTGGCGAAGATGTATTTCAAACTTACATCAATGCGTTCGCGCAATCCTACGATCCGCACACCCAATATCTTTCGCCCGACAATGCGGAAAACTTCGACATCAATATGAGCCTATCGCTGGAAGGCATTGGCGCCGTGCTGCAGAGCGATAACGAGCACGTCAAGGTGGTGCGCCTGGTTCCAGCCGGACCTGCCGAGAAGAGCAAGCAAATTGCGCCCGCCGACAAGATCATCGGCGTTGGCCAAAATAACGAAGAGATAGTCGACGTTATCGGCTGGCGCCTTGATGAGGTAGTAAAACTGATCCGTGGACCCAAGGGTTCGGTTGTTCGTCTCGAAGTCATTCCGGCAAGCAACGCGCCTAACGATCAAAGCAGCAAGGTCGTGGCCATTACCCGCGAGGCCGTCAAGCTCGAAGAACAAGCGGCGAAGAAATCGGTGCTCCACCTCGAGCACGACGGCCGAGAGTACAAACTTGGCATCATCGAGATTCCGGCGTTTTATCTCGACTTCAAAGCACTTCGCGCCGGAGACGAGAATTACAAGAGCACTACCCGGGACGTAAAAAAACTGTTGACCGAGCTGGAGGAGGAAAAGGTCGACGGCGTCGTCATTGACCTGCGAAACAATGGCGGCGGCTCGCTTCAAGAAGCTACCGAGCTGACCGGCCTGTTCATCGATCAGGGTCCGACCGTGCTGGTTCGTAATAGTGATGGTCGTGTCGATGTACTTGCGGACGAGCAGGTCGGAGCCTTCTACAAGGGGCCGCTGGCCGTACTGGTGAACCGGCTGTCAGCATCAGCCTCGGAGATTTTCGCTGGCGCGATGCAGGACTACCATCGAGCACTGATTGTCGGTGGCCAGACCTTCGGCAAGGGCACCGTGCAGACCGTGCAGCCACTCAATCATGGTGAATTGAAGCTCACGCTCGCCAAGTTCTATCGAGTATCGGGGCAAAGCACCCAGCACCAGGGCGTGATTCCGGACATCTCTTATCCGGCCGAAGTCGACACCAAGGAAATCGGCGAAAGCGCGCTACCCGAGGCGCTGCCATGGGACAGCATTCGCGCCGCAGTCAACCCGGACATAAATCCATTCAAACCATTTCTTGCTGAGCTCAAGGCGCGCCACGAGGCACGCACCGGTGACAACCCCGATTTCGTATTCACCCGTGATCGTCTCGCCCTGACTCAGGAACTCATGCACGAGACCAGCGTGAGCCTCAACGAAGAGAAACGACGGGCGCAGCAGCAGCGCATCGAGAAGCGCCAGCTTGCGCTCGAAAACGCACTGCGCAAGGCCAAAGGCGAGGAACCGCTGGCCAAGCTCGAACGGGAAGATGAAACAACACCGCAAATTGAAGAAAAGAAGATCAAGCCCGAGGATGACGCCTATCTCTCCGAGAGCGGGCGAATCCTGCTGGACTATCTAGGGCTTCAGGACGCGATGGCCAAGAACGGTTCTGTCGAGCGGTAGCACCGCAATGTCATCAAAATGACATCATCGCGTCGTGAAATACGAAGGGCCGCCATTTGTGCGGCCTTTTGCATTTCAACAACCCCCGACGAGACCACCATGACCGTCACCGAGCAGTTGAGCACGCTGGATAACATCCTCGCTCACGGCGACATCACCACCCTCTTCCAGCCCATTGTTTCGCTCTCCGAGCGACGTATTCTCGGCTACGAGGCGTTGACACGCGGCCCCTCAAATACGCCGCTTCACTCGCCAATCAATCTGCTCGCTGCAGCTCGCCACGCGGGTCGGCTCAACGACCTGGAAATGACTTGCCGCGAAAATGCCTGCCGCCGCTACAGCCAGCAACAGCTGCAGGGAAAATTGTTCCTCAATGCGTCGCCGGAAACCTTGCTCGACGCCACCCATAAACCGGGCCGCACCCTGGAGCTTCTGCAGAAATATGGCATCCCTGCAGCCAAGGTAGTGATCGAGCTGACCGAGCAGACACCTACCGACGATTTCGGACTGCTTGACGCGGCCCTGCATCACTATCGCGACATGGGGTTCTCCATCGCGCTGGATGACCTGGGCGCCGGCTACTCCAGCCTGCGCATGTGGTCGGAGCTGCGCCCGGATTACGTCAAAATCGATCGCTACTTCATCGACGGTATTCACCGGGACGCCGTCAAACGCGAATTCGTCGAGTCGATCATGAAGATTGCGAGAGCGTCGCGAGCACAGGTAATTGCCGAAGGTATCGAGCTGAGCGAAGAGCTCAGGATCTTGTCGGACATGGGCATCGATCTGGTGCAGGGTTATCTGCTGGGTCGACCCGTAGAAGAACCAGGCACCGATGTAGCCGTTCTCCTTCCGAACACCGACAACAACGGCGGGGGGCTCGACGAGGACAGTCCAGACCTGTCCGCGCTGGTACTGAAACAATCTTCGGTTGCCGCCTCGCACCCGATAGCCGATGTGCTGGAGCTGTTCCGTCTGCAGGCGAATCTGAACTCCGTCGCGGTGGTCGACGCGATGAACACTCCAGTAGGCATCGTCCATCGAAGCCTGCTGTCCGACGCCCTGCTCAAGCCCTTCGCAACCGACCTGCTGGCGCGCAAACCCATCAGCAGACTGATGAGCGATGACTTTCTCGCGGTAGAACTAGGCCAATCCCTGCAACAAGTCAGTCGGCTGCTGACCAGCCGAGCCCGGCAGCGCATCGACGAAGACTTCGTGATCACCTGCAACGGTTGTTATCACGGATTGGGGCGAGTAATCGACGTGCTCAAGCTGATCACTGAAATGAAGATCCAACAGGCGCGCCACGCCAATCCGCTAACTCTGCTACCCGGAAACGTGCCGATTCAGCAGTGCCTGATGCGCCTGTTACGACAAGGCCATGAAGCAGTGATCTGCTACGTGGACATTGATCACTTCAAGCCTTTCAACGATCTCTACGGTTACGCCAAGGGTGATGAAATCCTGTTGTGTCTTGCTCATTGCCTCGATGAGCAGGTCGATTCGAGCTGTGACTTCGTCGGCCACATTGGTGGCGATGACTTCATGCTGGTAATGAATTCAAAGGACTGGCCAGTAAGAATCCGCGGGCTGTTCGAAGCGTTCGAGCGGCGTTGCCGGCCGTTCTACCGCAACGAACATCTCGCACAAGGTTGCTTCATTGCCGAGGGACGGCAAGGCGGCCAGCAGCGCTATCCTTTGCTTTCACTTTCGGTTGGTGCCGTGCATCTCAGACCAAATCCCGTTGCCGAACTCGACGCCGCATGCCTCGCCGCGCTGGCCTCCGAAGCCAAGCGCCAGGCCAAACAGAAGCCCGGCTTTAGTCTTCACACTATCGATGCGGAGCAGCGCCAGCCTGGCGATCAAAGTCCGAGTTTCGCAGCGCTGGCCTTGTAGCGTTCCGCCTGTTGTTTATCAGCCGTAAGCCCGTGACCGCCAACTGCGTACAGCTGAGCCAGACGGGTCGCGGCCAAAGGATGTCCAGCCTTGACGGCAAGTGACCACCAATGCGCCGCTTGAACGCCATCCGGGCCATGTGTAGCGTCCTCACTGAGACTGACGACGCCCATTTGATAAGCCGCTTTGGCGTCACCACCCTCGGCAGCCAGGCGAAGCAAGCGGATGCCTTCTTTCCTGGCCCCGTATCCCTGCCCGCGAAAAAGCAGGATGTGGCCATAAAAACTTTGTGCTTTCGTATTTCCGATCGCTGCCATGCGAGAAAACTGGCCTTCCATCCAGCGCCACAGCGTTGGCTGCTGCACAGCCCAGCGCGCGCCCATCAGTTTGCGTGCGATCACGTAACCGGCTCGGGCCCGAATTTTCTGCAGCATCACGGCACCTCCGGGTAATCGAACTCAAATACCCGTGCGACTTCTCCGGCATGCCAAGAGGCAGCAGCCGGCCCATCCGAAGAACCTGAAAATCGCCCGAGGCGAGCGGCGCATTCAAAAAAGCCTGTCCGAGGTAGCCTGCTGGCGCCTTGACTGATCACCAGCGCGCTGCGCAACGGGCGATCAGCGCGCGCATCAAGCGCCGCCAAGTGTTCTAGCGCAGCCGTCAATGTCTGCATGGCGGGCACCGGAAGCTCAAGTCGCTCGACCAGAGCACGATAGGTAACCAGATGACGTTGCCGCCGCGCGCCAGCCAGCTCATCCAGCAAGGCCTGCCAATGCGGTCGACTTATGCGAATCGACGCCGCAGCGTCTCTCAGGCTTCCTGCTCCCATCCCGTAATCTCCATCGCGCGGGCCAGTGCGCGGCGTATGGCCTCATCGGGGTCACGATCACCGCTTTCGATAAGTGCCAGGTAGGCAGGGCTGATGCCGACGGAACGAGCCAAATCCCCCTGGCTTATCCCCTTGGCCTCCCGCATGGCGGATAGTTCACTGAAACGTGGCAGAGCGACTGGAGCCCCAGTGTCGGCCAACGCCGCAGCAGGTCTGCCAACGGCCTTCAGAAGAGCCTGATATTCATCCCAAGGCAGTACGGCATACTCCGGCATACCGTCACGCATGATGACCTGAAGGTTCATTTCCTACTTCGCTCACTGCTCAATCCAAAAACGGATATTAACAGCCTGTGCGTGTATTTTTAGCCAAAGAGACCGCACTAAAGAGTGAAAGGGACGTGCGCATTTAAGTGCACTAAAGGATTAATTCTCGTCGTATCGCTTCACGTTCGGCCGCTGCTCGCGCCTGCTGACTTCCTTAGCCATGGGCTCGTCCGACGTTGGCAGGCGATCAATCTCTGCCTGTACCTCAGCCGATTGGCTATCTCGCCAAATGCGGAACGCCTGCAACTCATCAGACCACTTACGCATCACCCATCCAAGGACAGCCAAGTCATCAATGAATCCAAGCCCTGGAAGCCAGTCTGGTATCGCATCCAAGGGCGAAAGGAAGTACAGCAGTCCGGCGACTGCAGCTACCAAGGCCGGCCTGCTAATCGCTCGGTACTCGCCTTTCCACCAGGCTACGCATAGCGCCTGGAGTAAACCTAAGTCTTCCTTGAGTCCTTTGACGAACCCACCACGAGACGAACTCTTATGTGCTACAGCAATGAGCACCGCCGGTAGTCGTCCATGGGCGAGAACACGCTGTGCGACCGGCAGATATTTCATAAATTTCCAAGGTGCTTTCATCTGCTACCTCTCTCAAAGGCCCGCCATATTTGGGCCTAGCGGCTTATCCACAAAAGCTGTGGATAACCTTGTGAACAGATTCTGGATGATTGCCTCAAACGCCCGCCTGATGCGGGTTTCAATCAGATCGATGGGTTTTTGCTCACCCCAGTAAAATCTTTAAAAAACAATAGCTTAAGAATTCATCGGCTAACAAACTTAGCGATAGTGAAAGTTTGCAACGAGCCGACCTCAGAATGTGCATAACCGTAACATGTCAATATTTTTCTAAGGCGATTTTGGCGTCAAAGAGCCCGCACAGAACCCTCTTAGCGTTCTAACAGGGACAACGCCAGAACTGGCTATGTTCGCAGCTACGTAATGTTTCAGGCTTTCGCGGCGGTTGAGTAGCCAAGAATTATCAGCCTTGGGATTAATGCTTAAATAAAAAAACCGGTCGAAAGACCGGTTTTTTTTGTCGCTGGCTCGCCTGATCAGTTGATGCTCAGCTTGGCTCGGTTCTTTTCCAGAGTCGCCGCGCCGATGCCTTTGACTTCCAGCAGTTCATCGACCGAACTGAATGGGCCATGTGCTTCGCGGTATTCAACGATGGCTTTGGCCTTGGTCGCACCGATGCCTTTGAGTTCACGGGTCAGGGTGTCGGTGTCGGCCGCGTTGAGGTTAACTGCCGCAGCTTCGGCTACCGCAACCTTTACCGGTTCGACGGCAGGCTGTGCTTTATCAGCGTAGCTGCCGACGGAAATGCTGGTGAGCAGTACGAAGACCGCTGCGGAGAGAAAAGACTTGGTCATTGGTTCACGTCCCTTTGAGTGTCGGAATTATCCGGCGCGGTACTCCATGCGCCGCATCGACACTTTAAGCCGCAACACTGGCAAGTCAAATTGGGGCGTCGGTTCTGTGACCCACGCCCCGCTAGACGACCTATCGCATAGCGTTGAACAGGCTTAGACCGGCAATCTTCACGTAGCTCTGCTGCGCTGCTTCGAGCACGACAGTCTGCATCGACAACCGTGACAATGCCTCGGCGTAGTCCACTTCGCGCAGCTCGGCCTGGACGCCTTTGTTGACCAGCGTGACATCCTCGTTATCCGTTTGCGTGGTCTCGATCGTATTCAGCCGCGCCCCGATATTGCCGCGCGCCGCGTCGACACTGACCATGCCGTGGTCGAGGTTGGTGAGGGAAACGGCGACAGCGTCGCGCACCCCGCCATCATCTGTATCCGGCTCCTCCAGTGCTTTTCTCAGCCCTGCGATAGTGTTGAGCAATCCCTGCTTGTTCGAATCTGGTGTGAGCGTGACGTCAATGACCTCACCACCTACGGCGGCCCCATCGAGTTGCAAGGCGACACCTCGAAACACTAGCTTATCGGTCCGATCCGAGTCACCGTCCAGCTTTCCGGACCCAAGAATCAATGGATCAGACAGATCAGACGGATCGGCTGGTGGGGCATCCAAATCGTAAATCACATACTCCGTCTCAGAGGTGAACCGAATGCCAATACCTGCAGCCGGGAATGACGGGTTACCTGCAAAAGCCACCTCGTCCTGTATCAGTGGTGCAGAGACATCAAGCGATGAACCAGGTGTAAGCGTGTTATCGAAACCAGCCTGCAAACGACCTGCGTTGGTTACGCTTTCGAAGATCGATTTGCCATTATCGCTAATGGGAATGTTCAACGAGCTGGCAATCTGCAATGTTCGCTGGCCTTCATCGCCAGCGTAGCTGTAGCTTCCATCCGCGCTCCGCACGAAAGGCTGCGTCTTGCCTTGAAAACCAGAGAAAAGATATTCGCCGCGAGCATTGCGAGTATTCATCAAAGAGAAAAGCTCGTCCTCACGCTCACCCAATTCGGCAGCAATGGCCTTGCGATCTTGTGGATCGAGCGAACCGTTACCGGCCTGCACGGCCAACTCGCGCACACGCTGAAGCACGGTATTGACTGAGTTTAGCGTCACCTCCTCCTGGGTCAGACTGTTCTTAGCAGCCGTCAGGTTGGCGTCATACTGGCTCAGCACACTCTGTTGCTGCTCCAACTGCAGCAGGCGTACCGAAGCAACCGGGTCATCTGCTGGCGTGAGAATGCGGTTCCCGGTGCTGATCTGTTCTTGGGTACGCGTTGCGTTGGCATAGTTTCGCTGTATGCCGTTAACGCCATTGTTGAATGCTTGCAAGGTCGAGATGCGCATGGGCGGGCCTGTTACCTGAAGGTGCTGATCAGTGTATCGAACAAGGTGCGGGCAACTTGAATGATCTGGGCGGACGCGTTGTAGTACTGCTCGAACTTGATCAAATTCGCCGCCTCTTCGTCTAGATTGACCGCAGACAACGAGTCCCGATTATCGGTGGCTTGCTTAAGGATTGCGCCCGTCGCTTCGCTGTCCATTCTTGCCTGGGCGGTCAGCGTCCCCACGCGCTCTACCAGCTCGCCGTATCCATCGGTAAAACTCTTTCCAGAACCGGGTACGTTCGCGTCGGCGCCGATTGTTTGGCGGGTCTGCAGGTCAACCATCTTCAGAGCGTTGCGGTTATCCGAAACGCCATGCTGATTAAAACCGATGGTGAACGTGTCACCCTCCTGAGGGCGGCCACTGACTGTGAAAGTGAAGCTATGGCCATCTATGGTGATGGCTAGCTCGTTGGTTTGCCCTGGGGTAAATACGGCAGGGCTTACCTGGGTTACACCAGCACCACTAATGGTTGGGGGAGTGCCATTGTTATAGGTCAAGGTAATGTCAGCCGGAAGCGCTGCCTTCAACGCTGCCATATCAACTGACTCAGAAGTTTCCGGCTGGCTGATAACGCCAGTGCCAGCGTTCTGCAGATCGCTTTGTGCTCGTACAGGCGCGGCGAATGCAAGCTGATCAGCCTGGTCCAGCACCGATGTGATATCGGTCGCGCCGCGCCTTGTGGGTTGCAATGAGAACTTGTCACCCGCTTGCGGCGTGCCGCTGATTGCAACGGTAAAGCCCTGATCGTTGCCAGCGCTGTCGGCAAAGCTCAGATAAGCTGGCGGTCCGGCGTTGGGCGTAACCGCAATACTGGCGGAATCACTCAAGCGTCTCGCAGAGTAATTGGTGCCGTCGAACTCCAGACGATAATCGCTGATGGTAAGGCTGCCGGTGTCGGTAATTTGGAGAGATGCATCGGCTGCTGAGGTATTTCCACTGAATGGTGTCGCGCGCAGGTCCATCAACGAAGCGGCATTAAAATCACCAAACAACGCTGCACCTACCTCCCCCTTCAGATCCAGACCCTGAGTTTGCTGAGCGTTGATCTGATCGCTTACCGCAAGCGCTAGCCTGCCGAGCGAGTTCATCGTCGAGTCCAGGACCTCTTCGCGGTAGCGAATCAGACCGCCCAGCTCACCTCCGGTGATCTGCGAGGTGATGCCCTGACGCGAACCGCCACTGACGAACTGTATCTCGTGACGATTAGGGTCGCTCTGCCCAGGCACCACTTCCAAGCGACTGACACTATTGCCAACTACCAGCGGTTGCCCGGTTCCGACCGAGATGTTGAAACTGTTATCGTCTTGCGGCGTTACGGTGACACCGATATAGGTGGAAAGCTGACGCACCGCTTCATCCCGAGCGTCCAGCAAATCATTGGGTTGCTTGCCATTAGCGGAAGCGGTCGCGATAGCCTGGTTGAGGCTACCTATAGTTCCCGCCAGACGGTTGACTTGATCAGTCACCGCCGCCATCTGCTTGTTGGTGAAGTTATTCTGTTCTGTCAGGCGATCCGAAACAGTATTGAATCGACGCGCCAGCCCTTCAGCCTCCGCCAAGACGAGCTGGCGTGCCGGGATATTGGCGGGGTCTTCCGCCGCCGTTTGCAGGGCTGAGAAGAACTTTTGCAGTGATGGGGTAATACCGGTCGTACTGCCGGCGAGCAGGGAATCCAATTGGTCGATCTGGCTTTTATAGGATTCGACGTCGCTGCTCAGCGACGTACTGCTGCGCAGCTGGCTGGTCAGGAACTCGCTGTAGGTACGGCGGATTTCCACCAGCGTCGTGCCCGAGCCTATATAACCGGCGCCGCTGAATTGCGGTGTGCGGGTTGCCTGGGACGCATCCTGACGGCTATAGCCAGGGGTGTTGACGTTGCTGATGTTGTGGCCGGTGATGGATAGTTGAGTCTTGCTCGCGCTCAGGCCCGACAGGCCGATATTCAGTAGGTCAGCCATGATTAGCCTCTAGTCCGCATGGCGGGAGCCGAACTGGCGTCGGCGATTGTCTGATAGGTCTGCACTTTGCGGGCGATCTGATTGATCTTGTTCGCATACTGCGGGTCGGTTGCGTAACCAGCCCGTTGCAATTCGTTGACGAAGCGCTTTGAGTCGCCGGACGTGCTCGCGACCTGAATCGCCGACTGGTATCGGTCGTTATTTTCGAGCAAACGGACGTAATCGTTGAAGCTCTGCTCGAACGAGTCGTACGCGCGGAAGCCCGCCATCTGCTTGGTTGCCTTGCCGTTGATGTATTCGGTGGTTTTCACCTGGGCGGATTCTCCATCCCAGCCGTTGGCCTTGATGCCGAACAGGTTGTGGCTGTTGCTGCCGTCCTTCTGGCGAATCATCGATTTGCCCCAACCGGTTTCCAACGCAGCTTGTGCCACGAGAAAGCGCGGTTCGACGCCAAGCCGTTTTGCGGCCTTTTCAGCCATGGGCAGCATGGTGGCGATGAATTCTTCCGGCGAGTTGAAACGCGTCTTGCTCGGTGCGCTCGGCACCGTCGCTTCGACGCCGTTGACGATTAGCGGTGCATCCTGGGGCGCAGCGAAGGCCGTTGCAGGTTTCCAGTCGAGATTTACCAGCGGCTGTGGCTTACCCGCCTGTTCGGCGTCGGAGCTATTTGTTGCGGCTTCGGCAGGTGGACGCTCCGCGAGCCTGCCAGGCAGCGCAAGCCGCCGCTGATTGAGCAACTGCGAGTCATTTCGCGCTGGGTCTACCGGCGCCACGGCGGCGTTAGGATTACTCGACCATTTTGCGCCTTCGGTCCGCGCTACCTGAGCAAACGGATTCGGCTTTTCGCTGGGCTCCTGCAGCTTGCTCAGCTGACGAACCAGAACGTCGGCCAGACCAATGCCGCCGCCTTCTTTAGATAGGGTGACCGAGAGTTGCTGATCGTGCATGTCCTGGTACTGCTTGCTGGCCTGACTGTTAAACGGATTGTCCTTGGACATCACCTCAGTGGCCGAGCGCATCGACTTGAGCATCTCGTTCATGAACAGGGACTCGAACTCCTGCGCGACCTTGCGCACATTCTCCGCGCCGTCACGGTCCTTGCCCACCTTGAGCTGATTCAGGCGATTCAGGTCGGAATAGCTACCGCTGTCAGGCGTGCGCCGGCCAAGTCCCAGTCGATTTTCCATCTGGTCGTCCTCAGATCACAATCAGATCGGCTTGCAACGCGCCGGCTTGCTTGAGCGCCTCGAGAATGGCCATCAGGTCGCTGGGCGCTGCGCCCACCTGATTCACTGCCCGAACGATCTCATCAAGCGTGGTACCAGGACCGAACTTGAACATCGGCTTGGCTTCCTGCTCCGCTTTCACTGTGGAATTGGGAACGACCACCGTCTGCCCGTCCGACAGCGGGTTTGGCTGGCTGACCTGCGGGTCTTCGGAAATGGTCACGGTCAAACTGCCATGGGTCACTGCCGCAGGCTGCACACGCACGTTTTGTCCGATGACAATGGTGCCGGTACGCGAATTGATGATCACCTTGGCGACCGCTTGACCGACGTCGACTTCCAGGTTTTCCAGGATCGACAGATAGTCAACGCGCTGGCTCGGATCCAGTGGCGCGCTGACGCTCACCGAACCGCCGTCAAGCGCCTGTGCGACTCCTGGGCCAAGCAGCTCGTTGATATGGTCAACGATATTCTTGGCGGTGGTGAAGTCTGGACGGTTGAGGTTCAGCGTCAGCGTGTTGCCCTGATTGAAAGCGCTCGGCACCGGCCGCTCGACCGTCGCGCCGTTCGGTATACGGCCCGCGGACGGAATGTTCACGGTAATGCGCGAACCGTCCGCGCCGCCGGCGTCAAAGCCTCCGACCACCAAATTACCCTGGGCGATCGCATAGACGTTCCCGTCGATCCCCTTCAGTGGCGCCATCAACAGACTGCCGCCGCGCAAGCTCTTGGCGTTACCGATCGACGAAACGGTGATGTCGATGGTCTGGCCAGGCTTGGCGAAGGGCGGCAGATCAGCATGAATGGACACAGCCGCGACGTTCTTCAGCTGGACGTTGCCACCCGCCGGCATCTTGATGCCAAACTGCGCCATCATGTTGTTGAAGGTCTGCACCGTGAACGGCGTTTGCGTAGTCTGGTCGCCGCTGCCGTTGAGGCCGACCACCAGGCCGTAGCCAATCAACTGGTTGCTACGAACGCCCTGAATGGTGGCGATATCCTTGAGCCGCTCGGCTTGGGCCGGGACGGCGACCAGACACAGCAAGGCAACTACGATCGAGCTGAACAGTTTCATTGCCTGCACCTGCTTAGAACGGCCACAACGGGCTAATGAAGAAACGATCCAGCCAACCGGGCTGGCTGGCATCGGCGAAAGCGCCGGTACCCGAATAAGTGATGCGGGCATCAGCGATGCGCGTCGACGGCACCGTGTTGTCGGTGGCGATGTCGTCCGAACGCACCAGGCCTGCAATGCGCACCAACTCGTCGCCAGTGTTGAGCGTCATCCACTTCTCGCCGCGAATAGCGAGAATCCCATTCGGCAGCACATCCGACACGGTGACGGTAATCGAGCCGGATAGGCTGTTGCTCTGTCCTGCCTGGCCGGAGCCAGAAGTATCACGGGCCGCCTCGTATTCAGCACCAAGGCTCATGCTGTTGCCTGTGAGCGGGTTGGCCATCGAAACGGCGCCACCGAACAGCGACCCAAGTCCGATATTGGCGCTGCTGTCTTTGGAGAGCTGCGAGCTGGCGTTCTTGCTTGCCTGAGTCCTTTCATTGAGCGTGATCGTGATGATGTCGCCGACTCGATAGGCCTTTCGATCATCGTAGAGATTGGTCTCGAAACCCGCTTGATAGATTGCGCCATTATTCTGCGCGGCCGGTAGCGGCGTGCGCGGCAGCACCGGCGCGTAGTAGGGGTCATTCGCCTTCGGCGCAGGCGCCATGCATCCCGAAAGGATCACAGCGGACATCAACGGAAGGACAGTCAACAAGCGGCGCATATTCACCTCAATCCAGCGGCTGATCAGCTATTACAGCTGCTGGGTAACAAAGGACAGCATCTGGTCGGCCGTAGAGATGACCTTGGAGTTCATCTCGTAGGCGCGCTGCGTGGTGATCATATTCACCAGCTCCTCGACGACGCTGACGTTGGAGTTTTCCAGGGTGTTCTGCAGCACCGTGCCAAGTCCGTTGAGGCCGGGAGTACTGACCTGCGGCGCACCGCTGGCCGCGGTTTCCAGGAACAGGTTGCTGCCCATGGCCTGCAAGCCGGCCGGGTTGACGAAGTCGGCGGTCTGCAGGTTGCCGATGATCTGAGGCGCCGGATTACCGAGCGTGGTTACGGAAACGGTTCCGTCCTCACCTACGGTGAACGTCTGGGTTTCCGGCGGTACGACAATCGCGGGCTCCAACGCGTATCCATTAGAGGTCACGATCTGGCCATCGGCGTTCAGATGAAAGCTACCGTCACGTGAGTAGGAAACGGTGCCATCAGGCAGCAAGACCTGAAAGAAGCCACGGCCATTGATTGCCATATCGAGCGGTTGCTCGGTGGTCTGCAAGCTGCCGGCGGTGAACTGCTTTTGCGTACCGACGATGCGCACACCCGTACCCAGCTGAAGACCGGAGGGAAGCTCGCTGTCCTGGGTCGACTGGCCGCCCGGCTGCCGGCGAATCTGATAAAGCAGATCCTGAAATTCGGCACGATCTTTCTTGAAACCCGTGGTTGAAACGTTGGCCAGGTTGTTGGAAATGGTGGTCAGGTTCATGTCCTGGGCGGACAAACCGGTCTTACTCACCCAAAGTGCTGGAAGCATGTTCTTCTCCTCGTGCGCCGATATTCGGGCGCAGCGCGTTGTTTACTTAGCTGATCTGCAAGACTCGAGCCGCAGCGGCACTATCTTCTTCGGCGGTACGCATCATCTTCACGTGAAGCTCGAACTGTCGGGACAGCGCCAGCATCGAAGTCATCTCCGCCACCGCGTTGACGTTGCTCGCCTCGAGAAAGCCAGAGACCACGCGAACTGCGGCGTCCGCCTCGACGGGCTGGCCATCTTTCATGCGAATAAGGCCATCGGTGCCCTTCTCCAGCTGCTTCGGGTCCGGGTTGACCAACTTGAGTCGATCAACCGTCACCACCACATTCGGATCTTCGCCTAGCGCGCGGATGCTGATGGAGCCATCAGCGCCAATCTCAACTTTTTCTTCCGGCGGCACGGCAATCGGCCCGGCATTGCCGAGCACCGGCAAACCATCGCCGGTCCGCAGCATGCCCAGGGTGTCGATGTTGAGACTGCCGGTTCGGGCATAGGCTTCGCTGCCATCAGGCGCCTGCACCGCTATCCAGCCATCGCCTTCCACGGCCACGTCCAAATCCCGCCCGGTTTCCTGCAGCGCACCGGCACTGAAATCCGTGCCTGGACGCTCAGTCATGGCATATACGCGTGCCGGAAAACTGTCGCCGAAAACCTGCATCGACCGCGCTTGCTCAAAGTCACGACGGAAGCCGGTGGTCGAGATATTCGCCAGGTTGTTGGCATGGGCCTGCTGCGCGCGAGCGTTCTGGCTCGCACCCGTCATTGCCACATAGAGCATCTTGTCCATCGAACCTCCGAGACGCAGGAATTGACGCTTGCTGTTCTATGGAGGTTTAGGAAGCAATGCACATGCCAACGCCCAGATAATCGGCTAACTATTTGATTTATATTGGAATATTCATAAAAAAAAAGGCCCCGAAGGGCCTTCAAAAAGCGAAGCGGCAGAATCCCGCCATGCGACGATTGCCGTCGCGAATAATGATCAGCGTAGGTTGATGATCGTCTGAGTGATCGCGCTTTCGGTTTCGATGGTTTTAGCGTTCGCCTGGTAGTTGCGCTGAGCAACAATCAGATTGACCAACTGGTCCGATAGCTCAACGTTGGAGTCTTCCAACGCTCCGGCTTGCAATGCACCGAGCGTGCCGCTACCCGGCGGGTTGCGAACCGGCTCACCCGATTCGAAGGACTGTACCCACTGGGTCTTACCTACCGGAGTCAAACCTTGAACATTGGCAAAATTGGCCAAAATAATCTGCCCTTGAACCTTGGATTGACCGTTGGTGTAGCGGGCAAAAATTTCACCGGTTTCGCTAATTTCCAGTCCTGCCAGCTCGCCAGTGGTATAGCCATCCTGGCTGACTTGGTTGACGGCGAATGAGCTGGCGTACTGCGTTGACCCACGCATATCCAGAGTCATGTTCAACCCCCCCGCTGGCGCCGCGTTGTTCAACGACCAGGTACCATCGCTGTTTTCCACCGCGGGTTGCCATCCCGCTATCGCCATGCTGCCGCTGGCCGGCGTGATCAAGCTGCCAGACGGACTGAATTCAAGGGTAATCGAGCTCGGTGTGGTCCCGCTTACCGGGTCCGTAGGCGTCTGCGGGTTACGCCCGTCGATTAACACATTCATCTGCCAAGTATTAGCCGTCGGGCTTTTAACAAAATACTGAGTCATGACATGCGCGTTACCCTGCTCGTCATAGATATTGGTTGAAGTCGACGAGTTGTAGCTCAACGGATCCGCAGGATCAAAGGGCGTATTGGCAGGTAGGTTATTCGTCGAGTTGAGATTGAAGCCCTGCGTGATTTGCGTTGTCGCCTTTGGCTCCTGACTGGCGGTCTGAATCTTCAGATCACTCACCTGGCCGGTTTGAATATTGCCGTTGCCATCAACCGAATATCCTTGAAGGTTATAACCGAAGTTATCGACCAGATTACCTTCCTTATCCGTGCCGAAATAACCTGCACGGGTATAACTCAGCGCGCCGTTATTGCTGACCTGGAAGAAGCCGTTGCCATTGATAGCCAAATCCAACGCGTTCTGAGTGTAGTTGATATTGCCCTGGTTGAACTGCTGAGACACGTTGGCCAACAGAACGCCGCTTCCCTGCGGATTCTTGCCAGTCCCGAGCACGGAAGAGGCATATACATCGGCAAACTCCGCACGTGACTGCTTGAAGCCAACAGTCCCGGCGTTGGCGATGTTGTTACCTGTCACATTGAGATCTTTGCTGGCGGCACGCATGCCGCTGAGGCCGATATTGAACGACATGATTTGCTCCTGTTACCGGATGTGCCGGCAGTTACTGACCGATGACCTGAACTTGCGACAGCCCAATGCTGCCAACACCGGCCAGGTTGAGCATCAGCTCCCCGCCGTTTTGCCCGAGGGTAACGCTGTCTACGTTGGCAGGGAGCAAGGTATATAGGCCCTTGGTCTCGCCTTGGTAAGTGGCTTGTGCTTCGAATCGATAGGTCCCCGGCGGCAATGTATTGCCGCTCGAGTCCTTGCCATCCCACATGAACGAAACGTTGCCGGCTTCCTGCTGACCCATGTTGATCCGGTTAACGACCGTACCGGCACTGTCATACACGTTGACGGATACGTTGCTGCTGGTAGTTGGCAATACCAAGCTGGCCTTGAAGGTTTCGCTAGTGTCGACGACAGCCTTTTCGGTGGGCACAATGACTTTGCGACCAACCAATGAAGACGCCTGCAAGGCCTGCGAAGACTGATAACCCGACAGCATGGTTTCCATGCTGGAGTTCAGCTTCTCGACACCTTCCACTGTGCTGAACTGCGCCAACTGTGCGATGAACTCGCCGTTTTCCTGAGGCTCCAGCGGGTTCTGGTTGTTTAACTGAGTCACCAGCAGCTCGAGAAACTCGTTCTTGCCGAGATCGTTGCTTTTAACTTCGCGATCTTTGATTTGGTATTGGTCGAGTACCGAACCGGTACCGCTGACGCCGCCTGTTGTGCTCATGGCAATCTCTCGTAAAGGGTTACTGGCCCAGGGTCAGCACTTTCTGCAGCATGGTCTTGGCTGTGTTCATAAGCTCGGCATTGGTCTGGAAAGAACGGCTAGCCGAAATCATGTCGGCCATTTCTTCCACTACGTTGACGTTCGGGTAGTAGACATAGCCCTCTTCGTTCGCGGCCGGATGGTTGGGCTCATAACGAGCCTGCAGCTCACTCTGATCCTCGACCACGCCGAGCACCTGAACTCCGGCACCGGCCTGATTCTGCTCGGCGAAGAGAGACTGGTCCGGCTGCCCGTTTGCCTGCTGCAACATGGTGGCGAAAACCGGATGCCGAGCACGATAGGTCTGATCAACGCTAGACGAAACGGTCTCGGCGTTGGCGATGTTGCTGGAAATGGTGTTTAGGCGAGTGCTCTGGGCACTCATGCCGCTGCCGGCAATGTTGAATACGCTGCTAAGGGACATGGGCTTCGCTCCTTTTATTCGCCGCGCAGGGCGCTCATCAGCCCCCTGAACTTACTGTTGAGCAAGGTAAAGCTTGCCTGGAAGTCAATGGCATTCTCGGCATAGGCCGCCTGTTCAACTTGAGCATCGACGGTGTTCTGATCCAACGAGGCATGTGCTGGCGTACGGAAGCGCAGGCCCGGATCGGCAATTTCCATCCCCTCGGCGGCGATGTGCTTGCTACTCGTGACGCTAAGACCGAATCCGCCCTGGCTCTTGCTGTTCTGCGCAGCGAGAACGGCGCTGAATTCTAGATCGCGCGCCTTGTAGTTAGGCGTGTCGGCGTTGGTGATGTTGTTGGCGAGCACTTCGGCACGCTGAGCGCGGAAGCCGAGCGCCTTTTCGTGAATGCCAAGTGCCTTGTCGAAACTGATGCTCATGATCTGGCCCTCTGCCGGATACAAGTCTGCCTTAGCAAACCAGCAGCAAAGGCCGTGCCATTTAGTTAAGTTACTGAAAATAAGGGAATTTATGAGGAAAGAATCAATTTCGCGTCAAAAGCGGCAAAGCTTTTCCATGTTTTTGCCGCCCGATTCGCCGGTTCCGACAGATTTCTGCCGCCGCCTCACTGTAAACAGCAGATCACGAAATTGAGCGAAGGCTTATTTGGCCTTGTAAATGATACCCGGACTGCACTGAACCATCTGATATAGCTCAGGCAAGCCGTTGAGCGCCTCGGAGGCACCCAGGAATAGATAACCGCCAGGCTTGAGCGTGGCATGGATGCGTTTGAGAATGTCTTTTTTCACATCTGCGGAAAAATAGATAAGCACATTCCGGCAGAAGACCACATCGAATTTACCCAACACGGCATAGCTGTCGAGAAGATTCTGCACGCGGAACTCCACCCGACTCCGTATCGGCGGCTTGACTGCCCAGCGACCCGGCGTCTTGACGTCGAAATAGCGCTGTAAGCGCTCACTCGACAATCCCCGCGCAATCGCAAGGCTGTCGTATTCGGCCGCCTTGCTGGCCGCAAGCATGGCACCGGAAAGCTCAGTCGCTACGATTTGAACCGCAGGTTTTGGTTGATTAGAGTTGCTGCGCTCGTATTCGTCGATCGTCATTGATAGCGAATACGGTTCCTGCCCTGACGAACAGGCGGCCGACCATATACGCAAGCGTTGACCCGCCGCACTTCTCAATAGCTCCGGCAAGACACGGCTCTTGAGCACTTCGAACGGATAGCTATCGCGGAACCAGAGCGTTTCGTTAGTCGTCATCGCATCGACGACCTGCTCGCGCAGACCGCTGCGTGGCTGAGCTTGAATTTTCCTGACCAGATCTCCCAGACTCTTGAGCCCTTGTTGCTCCATCAGTTTGTTAAGCCGGCTGGCCACAAGGTACTGCTTGTTACCACCCAGAAGGATGCCGCAAGTTTTCTCTAGGAATATTCGGAACTGATCGAAATCCGGATCACCTGACACTAATAATGCCCCACCAGTCAATTGAGAGGACAACGCCTCAGTTTCCGTCCGCAGCTCGGATCCGTTCTATTACTCGATTAGCCAGATCGTCTGGACGGAACTTGGCGAGAAAATCATCCGCTCCGACGCGCTTGACCATGCTCTGGTTGAACACACCAGAAAGCGAGGTATGCAGCAGAATATGCATATCACGCATAACCGGATCCTGACGAACCTCGGTCGTAAGCGTATAGCCATCCATCTCCGGCATCTCGATGTCGGAAATCATCATCACGAATTCCTCGGACGGCTTCTTGCCGTCAGCAATGAGTCCCTTCAGATAGTTCAGCGCCTGGCGACCATCGTTCTGTGCGACTGTTTCGATGCCTAGATTCTGTAGACAACGGATTATCTGCTTTCGCGCAACGGAAGAATCATCAACGACCAGGACGCGACTGAACGACGCCTTGGTGTGCGTTTCCTCGTCCGCGATGCTGACAGACAATAGCTCCGAAACAGGAGCCACCTCGGCTAGCACTTTTTCCACATCGATGATTTCGACCATCTGATCATCGACGTGCGTCACAGCCGTCAAATAATGATCACTCCCAACGCCTTTAGGAGGCGGAAGGATATCCTCCCAGTTCATGTTGACGATCCGCTCTACGGAGCGCACCAGAAAACCGAGCACCTTGGTGTTGTATTCGACAATAACGGCAAAGCTGTTATTGAGATCCAGCAGCGCAGGTTTTCCAGTCGCCAGAGAGAGATCAAGGATGGAAAGCGTGCTGCCTCGTATATTCGCAACTCCGCGAACAACCGGACTCGACCGGGGCATGATAGTCAGCCGGGGGCACTGCAGCACCTCCTTGACTTTGAATACATTGATGCCATAGAGCTGCTTGCCATCCAAACGGAACAACAACAACTCCAGGCGGTTTTGCCCGACCAGTTGGGTACGCTGGTTAACCGAATCCAATACACCGGCCATGCCAGTTTTCCTCTTGCTTGCGAGATAGGCATTCAGACGTTGTGGCAACGGGGGACATAACGGCACGCCCCTTGCTTCTTGTCTGCCATGAGCGAACAGATGACTTTTTTCCGGCGACCTTGTAAAGCCCTTTGCCGCGCAATCCTTTTACCGGCTTTATGTGGGCTGAGCCAGTATGCTGATTCGGCAACCGTTACACGGCCCGAACAGCTTATCGACGCGACCCGTGGGTTTCTTGAGCGCGAAGTGAGCGACTACTTGCAGCGTAGCCAAATCCAGGCTCGCCACCAGATCGAAGTCAACAGACTCGATCCGCGCTTGCGTCTGGCGGCATGCGATCAGCCTTTGACGACTGAACTCGAAAGCCCGGCACAGCCGGTCGGACGCACCACTGTGCGGGTCAGCTGCCGGGGCTCCTCGCCCTGGTCCGTTTTCGTCCCCGGACAGGTCCATTTGTTCCGTGAGGTGATAGTCGCAAGACGGCCACTAAAACGTGAAAGCATTCTTGAGCAAGCCGACGTCATGCTTGCCGAACGGGACGTTAGCCTACTGACCCAGGGCTACCTGACGGCATTCGATCAGGTACTGGGCAACAAACTCACCCGTAGCGCCCTTCCCGATCAAGTGCTTCCACCAAGCTATGTTTCACTTGCGGAGGTGGTGCACAAAGGCGACCAGGTGGTAATCAGCGCGCAAAACTCGACGATAGATGTGAGAATGCCGGGCGAAGCTTTATCCGACGGTGCACTTGGAAGCCAGATCCGGGTCAAAAACCAACGATCCGGGAGAGTGATCAAAGCGCGAGTAACCGGCCCCGGCCAGGTACAAGTGGCGATGTAGGGCGACGCATGCTATGCCGCATCCGCTCACAAAAAAAAAGGCTAAAGTTTCTAGCAGCTTTGCCGAAAAGCAGGCAAGCGTCCTGACTTATTCGAGGTTTCGATCATGGTTATCGATTTCAACCGGCCAAATAGCGCCGCCAATCCACCGAGCAGCGGACGCAACAGTAGCGTCCAGAACGCTGAGCGATCGACAGTCCAGCAGAACCCAACGACTGAAGCGACCAAAAGCACGGCCGACAGCGCACCGGTAACCGGCGAGAGTGTTCAACTGAGCCCTGAAGCGCAGCGTCTGCAACAAGCAACGGAAAAGCTGAATCAGCAGCCCTCCGTCGATCAGGAGCGTGTAGCTCAAATCAAGCAAGCCATCGCCGATGGAAGCTACCAGATAGATAATCAGCGAGTAGCGTCGAAGCTGCTAGCGTTCGAAAGCCAGCGTTGAAGCCTTGGCGATAAGTGGTAACCAAGCGTCAACGCGTCAGAGGCCACTATGCAAGATACCGAATTGCTTCAGCAGCTCATTGAGGATATCGACACTGCCAGAAAACTTCTGGAGCTCACCAATGCGGAGTATCAGGCACTCGCCGAGCGCGATCTCTCGGGCCTGGAACAATTACTCACGCAAAAGCAGGCGCTACTAGCACTGCTGGGGCAACACGGCACCCTCCGCAGCCAGGCGCTTACAAAGGCACAGCTCAGCGCTGATCGGAGCGGCTTGATAGCATTTGTCAAAGAATCCAAGGCAGCTCAGGAAATCATGGTCCAGGCAGAACAGCTCGATGCCATCCTTGAAGCCTGCAGAAGCTCCAATGAGCGCAACGGCAAACTTATCCGCGCGAACCAGAGCGCAGTTGGCAGCATGCTGCAGCTATTGCAGGGCAGTAACCAGACGCCAGACTTGTACGATCGCCGAGGCGCTGCCGCAAAAAGCGCGCATCATCGCCCACTTAGCCAGGCTTAAAGCACAAACACGCAGCCAATAGAGGCAAAATGCTACTATGCGGCTAGTGTTCGTTATGTGCCGGAGAGCAACGCAAAGTGTCTAACCCTTTTATAGAGGAAGAAGGCCCCCAGCCTCCGCAAACCCTCAAAACTGCGGTTGAGGTTCATGCCAACCTGCGGCTTCTTCTGGATAATCACATCCCGTTACTGGTCCGCTTCGCCGAACGCAGCCAGCGCTATCAGACTTATCTGGTGGAGGTAAATCGGGAGAAGGGCTGGATCGCATTCGACGAGCTGATACCGAGCGACGGTGAACGGTTGCTACTTTCCGGCGAATCGTTCCATGCCGAAGGCTTCTATGAGGGCGTGCGTATCGCTTGGGAAAACAACCATCCGATACACCTCGGTGAGCTGGACGATGCGCGTTGCTACTGGGCTCCGCTACCTGGCGAAATCCTCTATCACCAACGTCGTAACGCCTATCGCGCCCCGCTACTAGGACAGCCTATCAGCGCAGCGCTAAGTGGCAAGGCAATCAAAAAGCCATTGGAAGGCAAACTGCTGGATATGTCGGCAACCGGTTGCAAGCTGAGCTTTCAGGGAGATGTACAAAGCGGCCTGCAGACTGGGCGTGTCTATGAACAGCTTTCCGCCAAGCTGCCCTTCGGCACCATCACAACAGCAGCAGAGCTTCGGCACCTCGTCTTCGACGAGAAGCTCGACGTAACCTTCTGTGGCATGCGCTTCTACCGTATTAGCGGCCTGACGCAACGCCAGATTGAACGATTCGTCTATCAACTCCAACGCGAAGCACGTCGCGACCAGGCGGCTGATCGCTTCAGTTGACACCCCAGATAGTCGACGTGTCGTGCAGATCTTTCAGAACTAGCTGGCCACTAGTTCCAACCTATCATCTCCAGCATCCAATAAGCAGAGCTTCGCGCTGGACAACCCCAGGGCAATTTCCGCCATGGTCATGCCTATCATGCGAACACGCATCGATGAAGCGATTCGTATAAAAATGGATATGAAAACTTGGCGTCCCAGGCGAGGTTCGAACTCACAACCTTCCCCTTAGGAGGGGGATGCTCTATCCAATTGAGCTACTGGGACGTATTAGGCGGGGCAGCATGTTAGCGAGCCTGCATGCATTTGTCATGCACGCGGCCGGCATAAAGCCTGCCGTGCAGCCGGACAGGACCGTCTCACTGCATCGCCGCAGTCGAAGCGCGAAATTGCAAAATGCACGAAAAACCTAGCCAAAACATGCAAAGCGCATTATCAGTCTAAGCCTCCCTATCACCAAGCCACTGTAAATTAAAGGATTTTACCGGCTGAAAAGCTGGCATGTGGAATGCTTAAGTCAAGCCGACCATTAGCGAAGGCATTGATGCTACGCCCACCTTGCTTGTGCATATTTGGCTTTTGTCGCGGTAGCTCAATAGGGAAGACACGACCCTTGGCATGGATCGTTCACAGCTCAACCAGACCGAGCAAATTCGCTCTTGCGTATCCAACGGTCGCCGGCTCAGAACAACTATTGGCGTATGAATGGCGATCACGTCGCTGGGTTTTAAAGACAATTTTTTGCCGTCGAAGGTTTATCAGGAGATAAGGAAATGTCGATTTATGCTTTCGTGTTCTTTTTGCTTAGCATCGCTTGTGGGGTGTTGAGTGTCGGCGTCGATCTTTCTGGTGCCTGGGAGATCGCCGCTAAAAGTGGTGCGGTGCTTTTCGGAACGCTATTTGCCGCATCCCTGCTGGTCGGTCGGCGCTTCAAATTCGATCCCGTGATGCGCTAGTAAAGCCAATTGAAGTGAAAAGATCAGAGGTAAGTCACAAGTAAAGGCAATTTGACACCACAGTGCCTTTACTCGCTTTTTTGTCGCCGTATAATTGGCGTCATTAAGCCGCCTAGTATCTTTTTTACAGGTCGTGGAACAGCGAGCGCTGTTTGGTTGTCAGACCGGTGACTAGAACGGCAATAAGCCACCATCGTCCACCTGACTAACCGGTTTAATATGCGCCCTATGAAGCAGGCAGTTTATTCCAGCCGCACGGCTGACAAATTCGTGGTTCGGCTACCAGACGGAATGCGTGAGCGTATCGCTGAGGTTGCACGTAACCATCATCGCAGCATGAATTCAGAAATTATCGCCCGTTTGGAGCAAAGCCTTCTGCAAGAAGGTGCGCTCGATGATGATTTGAACATGCGCCTGGATAGCCCGGAACTGACGCTTCACGAGCGCGAGCTGCTTCAACGTTTCCGTCAGCTTGCCCATCGCCAGCAGAACGCTCTTATCGCTCTGATTGCGCAAGACACCGAAGCCGCAAAAGAAGACGATTAACCATTCAGGGGTGGTTAAACGGTTCACCTGAATGCCAGCCTGCGGAATACTGTCATAAACGCCTCGATTTCGGTCGGGGCGTTTGTCGTTTGGCTCCTGAAGTTCTGTTCCTAGCCGCCCAGATCATCCAGGAAAACCTGAGCACCGCTCCGAGGGCCGTCAGGTACGAATGTCCGCATCTATTGATACAGGCGTTATTCTTCATTCCGGTTGCGAACTGCTTATTCGCTTGATCGGTAGCCCGAAAAACAGATACAAGGTAAACGCCAAGCTGCAGCAAACTGAAGGAATCAAAGAAGAAAAAGTGTCGCCAGTCCTAGAAAAATGAAGAAACCGCCACTGTCGGTTACAGCTGTGATCATTACGCTGGAACCCAACGCAGGATCCCGCCCCATGCGGGCCAGAGTCACCGGAATCAGAACGCCCATCAGTGCTGCCAGCAGCAAGTTGAGCGTCATTGCTGCCGTCATCACGACACCGAGCGACCAGCTGCCATACAGCCAATAGACCACGGTGCCGATAACCCCACCCCATATCAGGCCATTCAGCATGCCAACACCCGCTTCCTTACGCAGCAGGCGAGCACTGTTGCCGGTCCCCATTTGGTCTAGCGCCATCGCCCTGACAATCATTGTGATGGTCTGATTGCCCGAATTGCCGCCAATCCCGGCAACGATCGGCATCAACGCGGCGAGTGCCACCAATTTTTCGATCGAACCGTCGAAAAGACCAATCACGCGCGAGGCGATAAATGCCGTGATTAGATTCACCGCCAGCCACGCCCAACGGTTGCGCAACGACTTCCAGACCGAGGCGAAGATGTCTTCTTCTTCGCGCAGACCGGCCATGTTGAGCACTTCGCTTTCGCTTTCTTCGCGAATCAGATCGACCATCTCATCGATGGTCAAACGGCCAATGAGCTTACCGCTCTTGTCCACCACAGGCGTTGAAACCAGGTCGTAGCGCTCGAATGCTTGCGCCGCCTCGTAGGCATCCTCGTCTGGATGGAAGGTCACCGGATCGCTGGCCATTACCTCGGCGACCTGCTTCTCGGGGTCGTTGACCAACAGCCGCTTGATGGGAAGAACCCCCTTGAGCACACCGTCGTAATCAACTACGAACAGCTTGTCGGTATGCCCAGGCAATTCCTTCAGTCGTCGCAGGTAGCGCAGAACCACCTCAAGACTCACGTCCTCTCGGATCGTGACCATCTCGAAGTCCATCAGCGCACCAACTTGATCCTCTTCATAGGATAAGGCCGAGCGGACACGCTCACGCTGCTGCGCGTCGAGAGTTTCCATCAGTTCGTGAACAACGTCGCGAGGCAGCTCCGCCGCTAGATCCGCCAGCTCGTCGGCGTCCATTTCCTTGGCAGCGGCGAGGAGTTCGTGATCGTCCATGTCGGCGATCAGCGTTTCGCGAACCGCGTCGGAGACCTCAAGCAGAATGTCGCCGTCCCGGTCCGATTTGACCAGCTGCCATACCGTCAGACGATCATCGAGCGGCAACGCTTCGAGAATATGAGCGATGTCGGCCGGGTGTAGTGCTTCCAGCTTGCGCTGTAGTTCGACGAGGTTCTGGCGATGCACCAGATTCTCGACCAACTCCTGATGCTGCCCTTCCTGCCCCTGGCGATGAGCCAGATCTTCAACGATCTTATGGCGATGAAGCAGCTCGACGACTTGCGCCAGGCGATCCTGGAGACTTTCTTGCGGTTTTTTTGCTTCTACTTCAGTCATGGCGCACTCCACCCCCAGCGGTCGGAGCGCGCCAGGGGATCAATCATTCGATTCGTGATTGGCAAGCGAAACTTTTATACGACTACTGGGCAAATCCATGAGAGGAATCCAGAAACCCGGAAGGGCGGACCGCGCAATAATACCACCGCAACCGCCAAGCCAGACCACGAAATACAAGCAATACAATCGCTTGCACCGCAATCTCAGTAAGGATTGCTTACTACCAGTGTCGACGCATTCACGTTGCAGGAAGGCACGACTGCAGCGACAGAAATTATTAGCTAGGCTGGCTCGGCAATCGTCAAGGAGGACAACTAATGAACAATCTACTCACAGCAAGTTGTTGCGCGCTGCTTCTCACTGCCACCCCAACGTTCGCCGTAAACATTTATCGCTGCGTCGACGAAGCAGGTCACCTGACCTTCACCCGACAAGGCTGTCCAACGAATCAGTCTGGGCAGTTACAAGAAGCATTGAATCCAACACCAAGCTCCGGCAAGGCCGTTCCCATGGCAAAGCCAAAACCGCGACGCAAGATAAGCCACGCAGAACCAGACAGATCGCTCACCGTCGTAGGCATACAGGACGACGGGTGTGGTAACCGCGTGACGGGCAGCGCAAGACGCCATGCAATGATTAGCCAGCAGGCCCTTCCCGGCATGACCCGCGCCGACATCGAAAGCACTTTCGGCACACCGGACACTGTCACCGGCCGCAACGGACAGGTGCAGTATCGCTACATCGCTGACAAAGGCCGGACAAGAACCGTCAGCTTCGATGAGCATGGATGCGTTCGCGGCAAGCGCTGAAAGAAGCGCAAACGAAAAAGGGCCTGCATCGCTGCAGGCCCTTTTTCATTTTTTGGTGCACTCAGGAGGATTCGAACCTCCGACCGCTCGGTTCGTAGCCGAGTACTCTATCCAGCTGAGCTATGAGTGCATTAGCGCTTGATAAACCAGATCACCGCTGGTTACAGCAACAAATCACATTTCTGCGACTTGTTTTAATATGGTGCACTCAGGAGGATTCGAACCTCCGACCGCTCGGTTCGTAGCCGAGTACTCTATCCAGCTGAGCTATGAGTGCACTGAGGGTGCGCATTATAAGTTCGTGATTTTATCGGTCAAGTTCTTTAATTCAATGATTTCTCATCAAATTTCATTGCTAAACCAACTCACGATCCGACTATGCAAATGGCGGAGAGGGGGGGATTCGAACCCCCGACACCCTTTTGAGATGTACTCCCTTAGCAGGGGAGCGCCTTCGGCCACTCGGCCACCTCTCCGCAACACGGGGCGCATAATACCCATCTTTACCCCGCTTGCAAAGCCAAAAAGCAGATAAAAATTAATGGCTTGGTTCTTGATCTTTCTCTTTTTGGATCCGTTGATAAATCTCCTCGCGATGCACCGCTACCTCTTTGGGTGCATTCACTCCTATACGCACTTGATTTCCCTTAACACCCAGTACAGTGACAGTCACATCGTCACCCACCATCAGGGTCTCTCCGACCCGGCGAGTCAGAATCAGCATTCCTTTCTCCTTAAAAACGGATTCAATTCAGTAAACAGTCTGCAAAGATAAAAACGGATAATGTTCCGTGAGACATCGACCCTAGAGCCTTTCACCAGCTATTGACCAGTAGGAACGAGTCTAAAGTTCCTTTTACGCTGTTCAAATCGACGGAAGGTGCGAATTGGTCGCACCTTCTGCCAATCACTCCACTTTTCCAGCCGGAGCGTCCAACTCGAAAGCGGTGTGCAGCGCCCGCACCGCCAGCTCTAGATACTTCTCTTCGATTACCACCGACACCTTGATTTCTGAGGTGGAGATCATCTGAATGTTGATGTTTTCCTTGGCCAGCGCTTCGAACATGCGACTGGCGACGCCCGCATGTGAGCGCATGCCCACACCAACGATCGACACCTTTGCGATATCAACATCGCCGATGACCTCGCGGGCACCCATTTCTCGCGCGATGCTTTCGAGCACCTGTAGCGCGTTATGGTAGTCGTTCCGGTGCACAGTGAAGGTGAAATCGGTGGTGTTATCGTGCGCGACGTTCTGCACGATCATGTCGACCTCGACGTTCGCCGCACTGATCGGCCCGAGAATCTTGAAGGCCACTCCGGGCGTATCCGGCACACCACGAATGGTCAGCTTGGCTTCGTCACGATTGAAAGCGATGCCGGAAATAATGGGCTGTTCCATGGATTCCTCTTCATCAAGGGTAATGAGGGTTCCCGGACCCTCCTGAAAGCTGTGCAGCACGCGCAAGGGCACGCTGTATTTACCGGCAAACTCCACGGCGCGGATCTGCAGCACCTTGGAGCCGAGACTCGCCATCTCGAGCATTTCCTCAAACGTGATCTTGTCGAGGCGTTGGGCCTTTGCAACGACACGGGGATCGGTTGTGTAGACGCCATCGACATCGGTATAGATCTGACATTCGTCGGCCTTCAGCGCCGCGGCCAGCGCTACACCCGTGGTATCCGAGCCACCACGTCCGAGCGTAGTGATGTTGCCGCCTTCGTCCACGCCCTGGAAACCGGCGACCACAACAACACGGCCCGCCTTGAGCTCCTTGTGGATGCTCTGCGAATCGATCTGGAGAATGCGGGCCTTGGTGTGAGCGCTATCGGTCAGGATACGAACCTGACTGCCCGTGTAAGACACCGCCGGCACGCCAATCTTGATCAGCGCCATCGCCAGCAAGGCGATAGTCACCTGCTCGCCGGTCGAAACCATCACATCCAGCTCACGAGCTACTGGCTGCTCAATGATCTGTTTGGCCAGATCGATCAAGCGATTGGTTTCACCGCTCATTGCCGAGACCACTACAACAATATCGTCGCCGTTGTCGCGGAATTTCTTGACCTTTGCCGCCACTTGCTCGATGCGCTCGACGGAGCCCACCGAGGTACCTCCAAACTTCTGTACGATCAAAGCCATTTCATAGCCGCCTAAGCCCGTCACGGGCGCTCATTAAACAATCAACCCAAGCCGCCAAGTACACCGGACAGCGGCCTGCCCGGTGCGCCATACGTCGTAATACTTTTCTAGCCGGCCTTGTACTGCTGGCTACAGGCTTTGCTCGACGAAGGACTGGGCAAGCGCCAACGCTTCATCGAGGCGGCCGGCATCGGTCCCGCCACCCTGCGCCATGTCAGGCCGACCACCGCCTTTGCCGCCAACAATGGCAGCTGCCTGCTTCATCAAATCGCCCGCCTTCAGCCGGCCGGTCAGATCCTGAGTCACCCCAGCCACCAGCACGACTTTTTCGTCCTGCACACCGCCAAGAAGGATCACGCCGCTACCGAGCTTGTTCTTCAGCTGGTCGACTAATGCCAGCAATGCCTTACCGTCCAGGCCGTCCACCCTCGAGGCCAGCGTCTTCACGCCTTTGATATCGACAGCAGAGCCGGCAAGGTCGTTACCGGTAGCGCTGGCTGCCTTGGCCTTGAGCTGCTCGAGCTCCTTCTCCAGCTGGCGATTGCGCTCCAACACTGAACCCAGCTTATCCAATAGGTTGTCGCGACTGCCTTTGATCAGTGCGGCCGCTTCTTTCAACTGGTCTTCGGCACCATTCAGATAGGCCAACGCCTGCTCGCCAGTGACCGCTTCGATACGACGCACACCGGCCGCGACCCCGCCTTCACTGACAATCTTGAACAGGCCGATGTCGCCGGTACGCTTGACATGGGTACCGCCACAGAGCTCGACCGAGAAGCCACCACCCATAGTCAGGACCCGCACCTGATCGCCATACTTCTCGTCGAACAGCGCCATGGCACCTTTCGCCTTGGCCGTCTCGATGTCGGTTTCCTCGATTTCAACGACGGAGTTGCCGCGAATCTCAGCGTTTACCTTGTCCTCGAGCGCCTTAAGCTGTTCAGGTTTGATCGCCTCGAAATGACTGAAGTCAAAGCGTAGACGTTGACTATCCACCAGCGAGCCTTTCTGACTGACGTGCTCACCGAGAACCTGCCGCAACGCTGCATGTAGCAGATGTGTTGCCGAGTGGTTCAGCGCTGTCGCCTGGCGAACCGAAGCGTCGACGGTGGCATCGACTGTCGCACCCACCGCCAAACTGCCGCTATCGAGAATGCCGTGGTGGAGAAATGCGCCGCCCGCCTTGCTGGTATCGCGAACATCGAAGCGCAGCCCCTCATCTGACAGGAAACCGCAGTCGCCGATCTGGCCACCGGATTCAGCATAAAATGGCGTCTCGTCGAGAACGACTACGCCCTCCTCGCCCGCCGAAAGGCTCTGTACGGCCATGCCTTCCTTGAACAACGCCAGCACCTTGCCGCGGCCGGCAGTGCTCAGGTAACCGGTAAAGCGGGTCTCACCCTCTACCTTGACCAGATTGTTGTAGTCCATGCCGAAGGCGCTGGCCGAACGCGCGCGCTCGCGCTGAGCTTCCATTTCGCGTTCGAAGCCTGCTTCGTCCAGCGTCAGTTCGCGCTCCCGCGCGATGTCACCGGTGAGATCGACGGGAAAGCCGTAGGTATCGTAAAGCTTGAAAATCACTTCGCCCGGAATGACATTTCCCTTCAGCTCTGCCAGATCCTGTTCAAGAATCTTCAGCCCTTGCTCAAGTGTCTTGGCGAATTGCTCTTCCTCGGTCTTCAGCACGCGTTCGATATGTGCCTGCTGGGTTTTTAGTTCGGTGAACGCTTCGCCCATTTCCGCAACCAGCGCGGCGACGATCTTGTAAAAGAAGCTGCCTTTGGCGCCGAGCTTGTTTCCGTGTCGGCAGGCACGGCGGACAATCCGCCGCAGCACGTAGCCGCGGCCTTCGTTGGACGGCGTCACGCCATCGGCGATGAGGAAACCGCAGGAGCGGATATGGTCGGCGACGACCTTCAGCGAAGCTTGACCGTCATTGCCGCAACCGATGGCTTGCGCGGACGCATCGAGCAAGCTCTGAAACAAATCGATTTCATAATTCGAGTTGACGTGTTGCAGCACCGCACTGATGCGCTCCAGCCCCATGCCGGTATCCACGCTTGGCGCCGGTAATGGGTGCATGACGCCGTCCGCGGTGCGGTTGAATTGCATGAACACGTTGTTCCAGATCTCGATGTAACGGTCGCCATCTTCTTCTGGAGAACCGGGCGGGCCACCCCAGATGTGTTCGCCGTGGTCGAAGAAAATTTCGGTACAAGGACCGCAGGGGCCGGTGTCGCCCATCGCCCAGAAGTTGTCCGAAGCGTATGGCGCGCCCTTGTTGTCACCGATGCGCACCATGCGCTCGGCCGGCACGCCGACGTTCTTGGTCCAGATGTCGTAGGCTTCATCATCGCTGGCGTAGACGGTAACCCAGAGTTTTTCCTTGGGCAGGTTCAGCCACTGCTCAGACGTCAGAAATTCCCAGGCATAGCTAATCGCGTCGCGCTTGAAATAGTCGCCAAAGCTGAAGTTGCCGAGCATCTCGAAGAAGGTGTGATGACGCGCGGTATAGCCGACGTTCTCCAGATCGTTGTGCTTACCGCCGGCTCGTACGCATTTCTGGCTGGTCGTGGCGCGGGTGTAGGCGCGCTTTTCCAGGCCGAGGAAGCAGTCCTTGAACTGGTTCATGCCGGCGTTGGTAAACAACAGGGTCGGGTCGTTCGCCGGAATCAGCGAACTGGAGGCCACACGGGTATGGCCCTTCTCTTCGAAGAAGCGGAGGAAGGCTTCACGGATTTCTGCGCTTTTCATAGATTTCTTCCAGAAGACTGCGGCCGAACGGCTGCAAAACGACACGGCGAGGCGGCACCGGGAGCCGGTTCGCAACTATCCCAATGGATAGCCGGCAAAGGGCCGCATTATATCGGGCCTACGCCGCGCGCATAGAGGATAAGTAAGATTGAATCAAGCTATTCGACAGCAATTCTGGCCTATGCCCTGGTAAATGCGGCGAAGCTCTCAAGAATGGATTCGACATGCTCGGGAAGCACGTCTAGGTGCGTCACCATTCGCAACCGCGGTGCTGCAGTGAGGATTATTCCGCGCTGCGCGCAGAACGCTTTAAGCGCCCCGGCCCGAGCCCCCATCTGCACATAAACCATATTCGTCTGCACCGGCTCGACGACGTACCCTAGCGCTTCAAGGCCTTTGGCTATTTCGAGGGCGCGCTGATGATCGTGCTCCAGACGCTGCACCTGATGCTCCAGTGCATAGAGCCCGGCGGCAGCCAGCACGCCAGCCTGACGCATGCCGCCACCAACCATCTTGCGCAGCCGTCTTGCCTTTGCGATGAAGGCCTCGTCGCCGCAAAGCACTGAACCGACCGGCGCACCCAAGCCTTTCGATAGACACACCGATACCGAATCGAAGTGGCGGCTGATGTCCTGTGGCGTGCATTTCAACTTGACTACGGCGTTGAACATCCGAGCACCGTCGAGATGCAAGGCAAGCCCGCGTTCGCGCGTGAATGCTCTCGCCTCGGCCAGATAAGTCAGTGGCAGGACCTTGCCATGCATGGTGTTTTCCAGCGCCAGCAGACGGGTGCGCGCAAAGTGGAAATCGTCCGGTTTGATCGCGGCGGCCACTCGCTCCAGATCCAGCGACCCATCAGCTTCCATCTCGACCGGCTGGGGCTGGATCGAGCCCAGCACCGCAGCGCCACCCGCCTCGTATTTGTAGGTATGGGCCAACTGGCCGGTGATGTATTCGTCTCCGCGCTCGCAGTGCGACATCAGCGCCAATAGATTGCTCATGGTGCCGCTGGGCACGAACAAGCCCGCGGCCATCCCCAATTGCGCCGCCAGGGTCTGCTCCAGCCGGCGTATCGTCGGATCTTCGCCATAGACGTCGTCACCCGTCGGTGCGCTCAGCATCGCCTCGCGCATACCCGGAGTGGGCTGGGTGACCGTATCGCTGCGAAGATCGATGAGACTCATGGCAATTCCTTATTGGATTGGAACTCATACCGCTGATGCATTGGTGCCAGGTTCGCCCAATTCAACGCAACAGGCGGGTATCCAGAACGGCCGAGCCTCTACCCAACATCGTTTCGGTGATATTGACGAAGTCGTCAGTGGTGACCTTGTCGAGGCGCATCAGCCCGCGTGCGACGTCATCCAGAGAGTGACGGTTCTTGCTGCGCTGTCGGATTTCGCGGTCCAGCTCCTGCAGCAATAACACCGCCCTGGCCGTGACGGGACCACTGGAACGTTCTGTGCGCAGGCTGTCGACCTTACGACTCCACTTTGTCAGATGCTCACGAACCAGTTGGTAGCGATCCTCGCTCATGCCGCCTGCGCGGCGCATCAACTCGATGGCGTAGTACTCGGCCAACCCTTCGCTGATCCAGTCGCTGCGATCGGCATCGGTGATTCGGCTGAACACATGCACTAATTCATGGACCAGCGAACTAGTGCCATTCTCGCTGACCAACGGACGATCCGCGTGCATGAACAAGGAATTCGGGCCAGAAAGGCCGCCCCGCCACATAGGGTCGCCGGCACCGACAATTAACAACTTCTTCGGATCACGGGGAAATACGTTCTGAACCTCGGGCCAGACGAACGTCAGCAGCGTGAGGATATCCATCCGACGCAGCCCTTCGTCTACCGGGCCGGCTACCGTTACGTCGGTTTCACCGAGTCTGGCCCGGCGGCTGCCAAGCTTGCCGGCAAGAATCCAACCGGTCGGGCGATCGAAAAGGCGCTCGGGGTTATCGATGCGAAACCGATTTTCGCCTACCCGCGGCCAGCCAGTTTCTACACTCTTCCAGCCCTTAGGCAGTTCAATCTTCATACGCGAGATCAGCCTGACGCCGTCCTGCTGATCGACGCGACCGGCAGGTATGAGATCGTCGCCTCGCAGCAACACCCAGTCATCGGTCATCCGCGCATCGAAGCGGCCGCTTTTTCGCTGATGACTGACTTTCATCCGATAGCTCAGCCGAGCTTTACCAGCACCTGGCCGCCAAACGCCGCGACCACCCTCTTCCTGCCAACCGCCTTCGGTGTTGGTCTCGAAACCGCTATAAAGCCCCTCGTCGCCGAGATTGAAATCGAGGTATCTGATGGCACTGCCGTCCTCGACAATCAGCTCGACCTCAGCCACGCCCTGTTCAGGGACGAACTTGACGTTGAAATCCAGATCGACGCGCTTGGCCGCTTGCGCCTGAGCGGTGAACAGCAACAACAGAACGGCTAGCAGCGGTAGTTGACGGAGGGACATCGAGCGGCTCCAGATAAAATTCAGTGCTATGACGACGCGGTCAGATGTTGATTCAACCGGCCCGGAAAATCAGATGATCTTCCCAGTCATCCTCGGAGACCGCTCCCTCGGCAATCATTCGTCCGGACTGGGAAATACGCTCGACATGCACGGCATCCGGGTCGCCGCAAACCAGATGATGCCAAAGCGGGAGGTCCTTGCCTTCGGCAACGAGTCGATAGCCGCAGGTGGGCGGCAGCCATTTGAATTGAGCTGCATCGGTAGCAGTCAACTGAACGCAATCAGGCACGCTGGCGCGCCGATTGGGGTAATCGGTGCAGCGGCAGGTTTTCAGGTCAAGCAGCTTGCAGGCGATACGGGTGTAGTAGACGCTGCCGTCTTCCTCATCCTCTAGCTTTTGCAGGCAGCACAACCCGCAGCCGTCGCAAAGCGACTCCCATTCGGCCGAGTCCAGCTCGGCGAGGGTTTTGCGCTTCCAGAAGGGTTCGACTTTTGCCGCCATGAAATTGCCGTCTCATTAAAAGACGCGAGTCTAGCAGGCCGTTGGAGAACTACCTACGTTGGCAATACTGCGTTAAAAACAGCCTCAAAATGCTCATTTACAGTACGTAAACTCCGCTTTTTCGGCTGTTTTTTGCCTTGTCTTGCCTGCCTCGCCTACGTTTCAACGGCCTGCTATCCGTCGCCATATGGCCTGTCAAGCTTGGCTGCGCGCGGAGCGATTAAGAAGGCCGGCAGCCGACCGGCGGCTGTGCCTGCTCGTGACATTACACAGGGTCGTTGCGGCGCAGCAGTTCGTCTGGCAAATGTTCGATGTATTCCTCCTCAGGCGGTGGCATCTGAAGGTGGTAGCCCTGTTTATCCAGGTTATCGAACACCGTCGCGATGTCTTCGCGCGCCAGCTTGCGCTCCGGAGTCAGAACAATATCGAAGGCGTGCTGCGGCGGACCGAAGGCGGTAAGCAACGCTTCGGGTACACGCGCCAGCGCCTCGCTGCGTTCGACGTACAGATACATCTCGTTTTTTCGCGGACTTCTATAAATAGAGCAAATGCGTTTCATGACTTCTTTTCCAGTACATCGAGAAGGGCTTGCCCCATTCGCTCACGGCGCCATCCCCGCAGCGACTCGGGCAAGCGATAGGGGCCATCGGGATAGCCACTTTTTAACAACGCTTCGAGCACTTTCTTGCGCAGCATCAGCTCGGGAGCGATATCCAGAGTCTGAGCTTCATGCTGTCCAACAGCACGGAGCTTTTTCAACAGGCCCGATGCGTCCAGCGGCAAGGGCTCGGGTAAAGGCTCGGGCCAATCCTGCTCAGGCGTGGTGGCAGCGGTACGGATCAGTTCGAGCAACGTTTCGCCATCCTGCCTGACGGTGCGCGGATGCATGTCCTCGATGCGCGCCAGGCCGACCAGATCGGAGGGCTGGGTACGAGCCAGCGGCCACAGGCTATGCTCGCGCAGGACCCGATTCCGCGGCTGGTTGCGCTCTCGCGCCTGGCGCTCACGCCACGCAGTCAAGACGCGCAGCACCGCCAGTTGTTTCGGCTTGAGGCGCCAGGCCTGCTTGACCTCACGGTAAGCCTCGTCAGGATCGGTTTCACGCTGCAGGTTCGTCACCAGCTCAGCGCCGTCCTCCAGCACCCATGCGCGCTTGTCTTCGGATAGCTTTGGCATCAGCGCTTCGTACAGTTCGGCCAGGTGCTGCGCATCTTCGACGGCGTATTGAATCTGGGTCTCGCTGAGCGGTCGCTGCAGCCAATCGGAACGCGTCTCTCCTTTGGGTAATTCGAGACCTAACACCGCCTGTACCAACCGCGAATAACCCATGGAAAAACCGATATTCAGGTAACCGGCGGCCAGCTGCGTATCGAACAACGGTGTCGGCAAGCTGCCAGTGAGACGCCAGAGCACTTCGAGGTCTTCGCTGCAGGCATGTAGAACCTTTACCACCGCCTGGTCTTCCAACAAACCGGCAAAGGCAGCCCAATCGGTAATCAGCAATGGATCGATCAGATAGGCACAGCGCCCGTCGCCAACCTGCAGCAAGGCAGCTATCGGGTAAAAGGTATCGACCCGCATGAACTCGGTATCCACCGCGACATATGGCAACTGGCGCCATTCGGCGCACAGGCGGGCCAGATGAGCGTTATCCAGGACCCATTGAGTTTCGATGGCCACTAGGCCCTCCTTTGTTATTCGGCTTGCGATCGGCGTCCGATCGAAGAGGCGCGCAGTATATATCGCGACCGTCTAATCGCTGCGCAAACATCGGCGAGGACCTGCGTGCTAACGTTTCGCGATTACAGAAGGAGCCCCACCATGCCCATCGCTCAACTGATCAGTCCGGAACATTTGTCCAAGCGTCTGCAACAATCAGGTCTACGCATTCTCGATTGCCGCTTCGCCCTCGACGACGCTGGATATGGACGGCGCAGCTATGCCGAGGCGCATATTCCTGGCGCCCGCTATGCCGATCTCGAACGCGACCTGTCAGGAGAAATAGTCCCAGGCGTTACCGGCCGGCATCCGCTGCCGCGGCCGCAGGATCTGGTAGAGAAGTTCAGGAATTGGGGACTGCACAACGACAGCGATATCGTGCTCTACGATGACGGCCCAGGCGCGTTCGCCGCTCGGGCGTGGTGGCTGCTGGCCTGGCTGGGCAAGCGTGACGGTGTCTATCTGCTCGATGGCGGTTTCAAGGCATGGCGCGAGGCCGGGCTGTCGCTGGATGCGAGCGTTCCTGCTGATAGAGTCGGTAGTTTTTCAGGCCACCCGGATGACAGCCTGATCATAGAAGCAGCTCAGCTGTCGAATCGGCTCGAGACGCCAGAACTGACCCTTATCGACGCACGCGCTCTGCCGCGCTTTCTTGGCGAAGTCGAACCAATCGACCCGGTTGCGGGCCACATTCCTGGCGCAAGCTGCGCCCCATTCACCGAAAACCTGGACGCCACGGGGCGCTTTCTGCAATCCGATCAGTTGCGCTCTCGTTTCGATCAGCTACTGACCGACAGGTCACCTGAATCGCTGGTGGCCTATTGCGGTTCGGGCGTGACCGCGTGTCACAACCTGTTTGCGCTGTGCCTGGCTGGATATCCCTTGGCGAAACTGTATCCAGGGTCTTGGAGCGAGTGGATCACCGATTCGCAGCGGCCCGTTGCGTGAATTTCGCTCTGCCGGAAGGTGGCTTATCGGTCATATTCTGCCCAAACGGTTTTAACGAATTTCGGAATAAATCTCTGCCGATCGTCGTGATATTTACGAAAAATTGCACTCTTCCGTTTGCGAGGAATCTGAAAACCTTGGTAGGGTCCGACCCGCTTTTTCCCAGGAGTCCACAATGAAAACAACATGGTTGAAGACCGCGATAGCGGTGGCTGTAGGTGCGCTTTCCACTCAGGCTCTCGCTGCCGGTTTCGCCCTCAACGAGCAGAGCGTCAGCGGCATGGGCACCTCATTCGCAGGTCGCTCCTCTTCTGCCGATGACGCTACTACGGTCTTTGGTAACCCTGCAGGTATGGCACTGCTCAAGCGCGAGCAGGTCAGCGTCGGCATGGCTGCGATCAATGCCAAGACAGATATTAAGGATGCCAGTGGCGTTCCGCCTACTGGCAGCAATGACGGTGACATGGTCCCGGTAACAGCCGTTCCGATGGGCTATTACGTCAAGCCAATCGACGATAAATGGGCGCTGGGTCTAGGCGTCTATGTTCCATTCGGGCTGATTACCGACTATGAAAATGGCTTTCAAGGCCGTTATTTCGGTGACTACAGCGAAGTACGTGTAATCACCGTACAGCCCACCGTCAGCTATCGATTCAACGAGAAATTCTCGGTCGGCTTTGGCCCGACGATCAACCGTATCGATGGACAGCTGGAGAGTGCAGTACCACCCGTGCTTGGTGCGAGCGATAGCCGAGTAAAAATCAAAGGCGACGATACCGCCCTTGGTTTCAACATCGGCATGCTGTACGAGTTCAGCCCGCATACACGGGCGGGGTTAACCTATCACTCAAAAGTCGACTACAAGCTAGAGGGCGATACCGAGATCACCGGAAGCGATTTGGCTTTGGGATCTTTTGGCGCCTATGGCAAATACGATGCCTCGCTTGATCTGGAGACGCCGGAATCCATCGATTTCTCACTCACCCATGAGCTGAACGATCAATGGACGATCTACGGCGGCGCAACGCTGACCCGCTGGAGCCGTCTCGAATCGATCGTTGTGGAAAACGAAGGTGTGGCGCCTGGCCCAGCCTCAGGTCTTTTCGGAACGATTTCCGAAGAACAGGACTGGCATGACACTTGGTCCTACGCCCTCGGCGCGGCTTACAAATTGAATAAGCAGTGGACGTTGCGTACTGGCGTGGCGCTTGATCAGAGCCCGACCAACAATACCCACCGCTCCCCGCGCATCCCGACTGGCGATCGCACGGCGGTGAGCTTTGGTCTGGCATGGAACCCAACCGACGATATGACTGTTGATCTGGCCTACTCTTATCTATGGGAAGAGGACACCAAAATCAGTCAGGCAAGCGCTACGCATGGCGCCTACAACGCCACCTACGAAAACAGCGCCCATGGCTTCGGCGCAGCCATGACCTACCGCTTCTGATGCACCCCGCCCCGGCCGCTCGGTCGGGGCATCCCCCCGCTATTTGCCCAACGCTTTTTCCACCGCAGCGATCAGCTCAGGGTCATCCGGCTCGACCTTGCTGGAAAAATAGTCGACCACTTGACCGTTGCGATCCACCACGTACTTGTAGAAGTTCCAGCGCGGCGCGCCTCCGGCCTGCTCGGCTAATTCCTTGAACAGCGGCGTCGCATCGCTACCGCGCACCGGTTGCGTTTGCGCCATCGGGAAGGTCACGCCGTAATTGACATAGCAGACTTCAGCCGTCTCGGCAGCATCGTCCGACTCCTGAAAGAAATCATCGGACGGCACACCTAGAACCGCCAATCCCTCGTCCTTGTATCGCTGATAAAGCGCTTCTAGGCCTTTGAACTGTGGTGCGAAGCCACAAAAGCTGGCGGTGTTGACGACCACCAACGCCTTGCCCTGGAACTGCTGGCAAAGATCGATGGTTTCCTTCGAACGCAGTTTCGGCAGGTCATGCTGCAGCAAGGCCGGGCACTGATCCGCCGTGGCATTGCCGGCCAGCAGCGTGAGGGCGAGTGAGGCAACGATTAGTTGGATTCTCATGGCAAATCTCCGAGCAGGGTCGCCACACGCTACGCCTGAGCCATCCAACCGGCAACGCCTGCCTTTTCAGCCAACGCAGCAAATTCCAGACAGCTTCGTTTACGCTATATACAAATCTATATAACGATTGGCAGAATGGCCCGCATTCACGAGGGCCAAACATGAACGATCCACAGCATCTCGGGCCATTGCGCATCGACGGGCAACTCTGGTTCAACCGCGGCGAGAAGGGTTATCTCGGCGGCAAACGCATCGAACTGCTGGAACAGATCGAGGCGACCGGCTCGATCAGCCGCGCGGCAAAGGCCATTAACCTCAGCTACAAGGCCGCCTGGGATGCTGTGGACGCGATGAACAATCTCTCGGAACGGCCGCTGGTGATTCGCGCAGTTGGGGGCGCCAAAGGCGGCGGTACCCAGCTGACCGACTTCGGTCGCGAAATGCTGCACGTCTGGCAGCGCATGCAACAGGAATACGAACGCTTTCTCGCCCAGGTGGCACATGGCATCGAAGGCTTCGACGACATCGACAAACTACTCCGGGCAATCGCCATGAAAACCAGTGCGCGCAACCAGTTTCGCGGACGCATCACCCGTGTCGAAAAAGGCGCAGTGAACGGCAGCCTGAGCCTAGATATCGGTGAAGGCCAGACGATTACCTCAACCCTGACCAACGACAGCATCGACGAACTTCACCTGGCGCCAGGCAAGACCGCGATGGCGCTGATCAAGGCCAGCTTCGTGCTGCTGTCGCCCGACCCGGCGGTGAAAATTAGCGCCCGCAATCGCCTGACCGGCACCATCAACGGATTGACGCCCGGCGCGGTGAACTGCGAGGTCAAGTTGCTGCTGCCCGGCAACCGCACGCTGGGCGCGGTCGTTACCAACGAGAGCGCCGAGGAGCTGGGCCTGGCACTCGGACAATCCTGTACGGCGCTGATCAAGGCGTCTCACGTCATCATCGCCGTGGACTAAGGAAATACGGATGAAACGTCTTTGCACAATCGCCGCCCTGTTTACGATTGCGCTGCTGCCTATAGCCGGCCACGCCGCTGAGGTGCAGGTCGCGGTGGCGTCGAACTTCACCAAGCCGATGCAGGCCATCGCCAAACGCTTCGAACAGGACACCGGGCACAAAGCCGTGCTCGCCTTTGGCGCGACCGGAAAGTTCTATGCGCAGATTCACAACGGCGCGCCGTTCGGCGTGCTGCTGGCTGCTGACGAAGCGGTCCCAGCCAAGCTTGAAAGCGAGGGCCTGGGCGTTGCCGGAAGCCGCTTCCCTTACGCCATCGGCACACTGGTGCTGTGGTCGGCACGCAGCGATTACATCGATGACCAAACCACACTGACTCGGCAACCCTATCGACATCTTTCCATCGCCAATCCGAAAACCGCACCGTATGGCGCCGCGGCCATGGCCACGCTAGAGAAGCTCGGCCTGACCGAATCAACGCGTGGCCGGCTGGTGCAAGGCGAAAACATCGCCCAGGCGCATCAGTTCGTGGCCAGCGGCAACGCCGAACTCGGTTTCGTCGCCCTCTCTCAGGTCGTAGACAAGGGTGTGATCGGCGAAGGTTCCGGCTGGATCGTACCGGCTTCTTTTCATCCACCTATTCGCCAGGATGCCCTTCTGCTGAACAAGGGCCGCGACAACCCCGCCGCTCAGGCTCTGCTCGAATACCTCAAAAGCGCAAAAGCCGCCGAGGTGATCGAGGCATACGGCTACAGCCTGGAATGACGTCGCCATGATGCCGCTGAACGACGCAGGCTTGGCAGCCATCCTGCTGACACTCAAGCTTGCCGGCATTACCACGCTGTTGTTGCTGGTGATCGGCACGCCGATCGCCTGGTGGCTGGCGCGTACCCGTTCACGCCTCAAGGGGCCGATCGGTGCGGTGGTGGCGCTGCCATTGGTGCTGCCGCCAAGCGTGCTGGGCTTCTATCTGCTGGTCGCCATGGGCCCGAACGGTCCGGTCGGACAGCTGACGCAAAGCCTCGGGCTCGGCACTCTGCCGTTTACCTTTGCGGGTCTTGTGGTGGGCTCGGTGTTCTATTCGATGCCCTTCGTCGTGCAGCCGCTGCAGAACGCCTTCGAGGCCATCGGCGAACGCCCCCTGGAGGCTGCCGCGACCTTGCGTGCCGGGCCGCTGGATACCTTCTTCAGCGTCGTTCTCCCGCTCGCTCGCCCTGGATTCGTCACGGCCAGCATCCTCGGCTTCGCCCATACCGTCGGGGAATTTGGCGTGGTGCTGATGATCGGCGGCAACATCCCCGAGAAAACCCGCGTGCTGTCCGTGCAGATCTACGATCACGTCGAGGCCATGGAATATGCGCAAGCGCACTGGCTGGCGGGCGGCATGCTGCTGTTCTCTTTCCTGGTCCTGCTCGCGCTGTACAACAGCCGCCTCAAGCAAGGGTGGCGCGGATGAACGGATCAAGCAGCATTCAGGCGCAGCTGCGAATGGACCATCCCGGCTTCCGGCTGGACGTGGATCTGAAGCTGCCCGGACGCGGCGTGACTGCCCTGTTCGGCCCTTCGGGCTCCGGCAAGACCAGTTGCCTGCGTTGCATCGCGGGCTTGGAGCGCAACGCAACCGGGCTGATCGAGATCAATGGCGAGTGCTGGCAAGACTCGGCCAGCGGCTGTTTCGTACCGCCGCACCGGCGTGCGATCGGCTATGTGTTTCAGGACGCCAACCTGTTCGCCCATCTTTCGGTGAAGCGCAACCTGGAATTCGGCATGAAGCGTGTCGCGCGGAACGAGCGCCGCGTGATCTGGGAGCAGGCGGTCGAACTGCTCGGTATAGGTCATCTGCTCGACCGCATGCCCGAACGCCTGTCGGGCGGTGAGCGACAGCGTGTCGGCATTGCCCGCGCTCTGCTGACCAGCCCGCGACTGTTGCTGATGGACGAGCCGCTGGCGGCGCTGGACTTCAAACGCAAGCAGGAAATCCTGCCGTATCTGGAACGGCTGCATGACGAGCTGGAGATTCCCGTCCTTTATGTCAGCCACTCGCCGGACGAAGTGGCGCGACTCGCCGATCATGTGGTGCTGCTGGAAAATGGGCGCGCGATTGCTCAGGGCGGACTGCTGGAAACCCTTGCCCGCCTCGACTTGCCGACCGCCTTCAGTGAAGACGCGGGCGTAGTCATCGAGGCGCAGGTTGCAGAACATGACCCGGCCTATCACCTCACACGCCTGGTGTTTACCGGCGGCGAAGTGCTGGTGGGGCAGCGTGATGAAGCGATCGGCCAGCGCCTGCGCTTTCGTGTCCATGCGCGGGACGTCAGCCTGACGCTGGAACGCGCCGAAGGCACCAGCATCAGCAACCTGCTGCCGACCCGCGTCGAACAGATCGCCGATGCCGATACGCCCGCGCACGTTCTGGTGCGCCTGGATGCCCAAGGCACGCCGCTGCTGGCGCGTATCACCCGCCGCTCGGCGGATCAGCTTGGCGTCGTGGAAGGCAAAGCGTTATGGGCGCAGATCAAGGCCGTCGCCCTGCTCGGCTGAGATTCACACCTGTAACGCCAGCGCGACCAGCACGCCGCACTCCACCAACTCCAGCAGCGCACCGGCCGTGTCGCCAGTTGTACCGCCCAGACGGCGGCACATAGCACGCCGCGCCAGCACCCCGATGACCATCGTTACCAGCAGCGCCAACCAGCCACTCGCGCCAAGCGCCAAGCAGAACGCGAAGATCACCATCAACACGACGCGAACCTGCCCACGCGGCAGGTGGTCGGTCAGCGCCTGGCCCAAGCCACCGGGCCGCATGTATGGCGTGGTGAGAAACAACCCCAGCAATACGCTTCGCCCGAGCAACGGTGCAAGCAACAGGGCTAGCTGGTCGCCCTGTGCGAGCAGCGTCCAAAGCGCGACGAACTTGAGCAACAGCAGCAACACCAGAACCACCACGGCAATCGGACCGCTGCGCGGGTCTTTCATGATCGCGAGGGTGCGCTCGCGATCGCCGAAACCGCCGAGCCAGGCATCGGCGCTGTCGGCAAGGCCATCGAGGTGCAGCGCGCCGGTGAGCGCCACCCAGGCTGCCAGCAACAATGCCGCCTGCAGCGGCACCGCAGCCCCTCCGATTGCGAAGCTGCCAAGCCAGAGAATCGCCCCCAGCAATAACCCCACCAGCGGGTAATGAAGCAGCGATCGGCCAACCGCCTGCGGCGCGGGCATACCGCTCAGCCGCACCGGCAGGCTGGTGAGAAACTGCAGCGCGATCAGAAAGGGCTGCATGCTTCTTCCAACCAGAGCGTGGCGTCGGCGAAGCCGGTTTTCAGCCCGAACATTCCGCCATGGCTCACCTCGACCTGCAGCAACTGCCCGCGCGGCAGACCACGCGCCTCGGCCAACAGCAGGCGCATCACGCCGGCATGAGTGACCAAGAGGATGCGCTCGCCTGCAAAGCGGTCGGTGATTCGCTCGATCACCGTCAGCACACGCGCCTCGAACTCGATCAACCGCTCGCCGCCTGGCGGCGTGAAACCGTAGGGATCGCTCCAGAAGCGACCCAAGGCGTCGCTTTGATCGACCATCAGCTCGGCAGCCGTACGCCCTTCCCAATCGCCGAAGTCGAGTTCGCGCAGGTCGGGTTCGAGTTCCAGCGACAGCTTGCACTGCTCGGCCCATTCCACGGCGAAGGCTGCGCAGCGACGCAAGGGCGAGCTGATGATCCGGTCCCAGGGTCCCGCGCCGGCGACCGCTTGGCGCATCTGTAACCAACCAAACTCCGTGAGCGCGTCGTCCAGACGCCCGCGAAAGCCGCCGCCGCAAACCGTCTCGCCGTGACGCAGCATGTCCAGATGCAGGCTCATGCGCTCTGCCCGGCGACGGCTGCTTCGGCGAAGGTCGCCATTTCCTTGTGCAGCGCGCAGGCGAGCCGCAGCAGAGGGACGGCCAACGCTGCGCCGCTGCCCTCGCCCAGCCGCAGGCCGAGGCCGAGCAAGGGCCGGGCATCGAGTGCTTCCAGTACCACCAGGTGGCCGGGCTCCGCCGAGCGATGGGCGAACAGCATCCAGTCGCGACAGGCGGGATTCAGACGTACCGCGCAAAGCGCCGCCACGCTGCAAATGAAGCCATCCACCAACACCACGATGCCTTGCTGAGCACAGGCCAGATAGGCGCCGGTCAGCGCCGCCAGTTCGAAGCCACCCAGGCGCTGCATCCAACCCAAGGTATCGTGACAACCGGCATGAAGCGCCAGTGCGCGCTCGATCACGGCGCATTTGTGCGCCACGCCGGCCGCATTCAGGCCCGTCCCAGGCCCAGCCAGATCGCGGGGATCACATGCCAACAGTGCGCAGGCCAGAGCGGCTGCGGTGGTGGTATTGCCGATGCCCATTTCCCCACCAATGAACAATGCGCACTGTTCCCCGTGTGCACGCATTACGCTTTCGCGCCCGGCCTGCATCGCCTGTAGACAGACCTTCGTACTCATCGCCGGCGCCTCGACGAAGTTTGCCGTGCCCGCTCCTAGCGCCAAGTGACGAACGCCGGGCAAAGGGCCGATCGGCGAAGCGGTCCCCAGGTCGACCACTTCCAGCTTCGCGCCGAGCTGACGAGCCAGCACGCTGATCGCAGCGCCGCCATTGACGAAGTTGGCGAGCATCTGCCCGGTCACCGATTGCGGATACGCGGAAATACCTTCTGCGGCGACGCCATGATCGCCCGCGAAAATACTGATCCAGACCGGGTCCACGCTCGGACGCTCGTGCCCCCGCAATGCCGCCAGCTGCGGCACCAACGCATCGATGCGACCCAAAGCACCGTCCGGCTTGGTCAGTTGCGCATCGCGCGCCAGCGCCGCCTGGCGAGCACGTTCATTCAGGGCGTGGCAAGGCGCTTGCCACCAATGTTCGGTCACAACGGTTCTCCTTTCAAAATCATGGGCAGGCCTGCGACGGCGAACACCACCCGCTCGCAGCGCTCGGCCAGAGCCTGGTGCAGCCAACCGGCTTCGTCGACGTAGCGCCGGCTCAGCTCACCCAGCGGCACCACACCCATTCCGGTTTCGTTACTGACCAGCAGTACGCGCCCCGGCAACTCCGCCAGACATTCGAGCAGTGCGTCGCGCTCTTCGGCCAGACGCGCCGGGTCGTCCAGCATCAGCAGGTTGGTCAGCCATAACGTCAGGCAATCCACCAGCAGGCATCGATCAGCGCCGGCGTGCTCATGCAGCACTGAGGCCAGCGCCAGCGGTTCCTCCACCAGTGCCCAGTTCGACGGTCGTCGCGCGCGGTGATGGGCGATACGCTCGCTCATCTCGCTATCCAGCGGCTGGCTGGTGGCGATGTAGGTCACTGCCAGCCCGCTTTCGGCGGCCAGGCGTTCGGCCAGGCGGCTCTTGCCGGAACGCGCGCCGCCGAGGATCAGCTCAAGCATGCTCGCCTCCCAGCCCACAGAGTTCGTGCAGCCGTGCGGTATCCAGATGCGCCTCGACCAGGTCGGCCAAGCGCTCGATGTCACGTTCGCGCAGCGCGTGATAATCCACCCGCTGCGCGTTCTCTAACCCGGCCCAGCGCAATAGCGCTTCGCAGGCCGCAGGCGATTCGAACAAACCGTGCAGATAAGTGCCGAGTACCTGACCGTCCTCGCTGATAGCTCCATCCATTCGGCCGTCGTCGAGGTGCACGGCGGCTCGTTCGAGTGCCGGGCCGCTGCTGATCCCGGCGTGGATCTCGTAGCCGCTGATGTCGGCATCGCCCAGACAGAGTCGCCCGCGCACGTTGCGCAATTGTTTCTCAGCAGCCAGTTCGGTCGACAAGGCCAGCAACCCGAGCCCATCGCTCTGCCCCGCCGCGCCTTCGAGCCCAAGGGGATCGGCGATGCTTTCACCGAGCATCTGCAACCCGCCGCAAATTCCGAGCACCTTGCCGCCGTAGCGCAGGTGACGACGGATCGCAGCCTCCCAACCGTTATCGCGCAACCAGGCAAGGTCGGCGCGGACGCTCTTGGAGCCCGGCAGGATGATCAGGTCCGCGCCCGGAATTGCCTGGCCGGGACCGACGAAACGCAGATCGACCTGAGGATGCAGGCGTAGCGGGTCGAAGTCGGTGTGATTGCTGATGCGAGGCAGCACCGGCACCACCACCCTCAGGCTCTGCTCCGCTTTGGCGGATTGGCGCACGTCGATTGCATCTTCGGCTTCCAGATGGAAATCCATCAGATAGGGCAACACGCCCAGCACCGGTTTACCGGTGCGCTGTTCGAGCCAGTCCAGGCCCGGTTGTAACAACGCGATATCGCCGCGAAAACGGTTGATCACGAAGCCTCGCACCCGCGCCTGTTCGCTCGGGCTGAGCAGTTCCAGCGTGCCGACCAGATGGGCGAAGACCCCGCCCTTGTCGATATCGGCAATGAGGATGACCGGGCAATCCACCGCCTCGGCAAAGCCCATGTTGGCGATGTCGTTGGCCCGCAGGTTGATTTCCGCGGGCGAACCGGCACCTTCGACCACCACGACCTGATACGCAGCACCGAGGCGCCGATGCGATTCAAGCACCGCGTCCATCGCCACACGCTTGTAGTCGTGGTACGCCGCGGCATCCATATTCGTGACGGCGCGACCGTGAATGATTACCTGCGCACCGATATCGCTGTTGGGCTTGAGCAGCACCGGATTCATGTCAGTGTGCGGCGCCAACCCGGCAGCTTGGGCCTGCACCGCCTGGGCGCGGCCGATCTCCCCGCCCTCGGCGGTGACCGCGCTGTTGAGTGCCATGTTCTGCGGTTTGAACGGCGCTACGGACACGCCTTGTCGGCGAAGCCAACGGCACAGCGCGGTCACCAAAGTGCTTTTACCGGCATCCGAAGTGGTGCCCTGAATCATCAAAGTGCTCATGCGCTAATTTCTCTGTAATGGGCCAGCGCGCAAGCCAGGCGGGCCCAGCCCGGTTCGTCTGCCGGCAGACCGAAACGCAGGCTCGGTGGATAGTGAAAACGGCGAACCAGAATGCTCTGACAAGCGAGAAACTCGTACAGCAGAGCCGCCTCTTCGGTTACGACCCACTGGAACAGGCCGCAACCGCCCGTAGGCGGCAACCCGGAACATGACAGCAGCCGCGCCAACCGCTCACCGTCTGCCAGCAGTCGGGCACGCTGTCGATGCTGACCTTCGCGGTCAGCGAGCAACGCCGTGGCGACAAACCGTGACGGCCCGGCGATCGGCCAGGGGCCCAACGCATTTTCCATTGCACGCAATATCTCGGCTTCAGCCAGGACAAAGCCGAGCCGCGCACCGGCCATGGAGAAGAACTTGCCGAACGAGCGCAACACGATCAGCCCCGGCAGGTGCGCATGAGTTGCCAGACTGAATTCCGGCGTCGGGTCCATGAAGGCTTCGTCGACCACCAGCCAGCTGCCGCGTGCTGCCAACCGCGCATGCCAGTCAAGCAGCTGTTCGGGCGGCAATAGGCGCCCGGTGGGATTGTTCGGATTGACCATTACTAGGACGTCGAGCTGATCGAGCGCCCGCGGTACGGACCCTTCGCTGAACTCGCTGACGCAGTGCCCCTCCCGACGCCAGGCCTCGGCGTGCTCGCCATAACAAGGCGATACGATGCCAACCTGAAGCGACCGACGCAGCCGCGGCAACACCTGTATCGCCGCCTGCGAACCTGCCACCGGCAGCAGCGACTCGACGCCGTAATAATCGCGGGCCGCAGCGGCCAAGTCGTCCTCGGTTTCCGGCAGCCGCATCCAGGCATCAGCGGGGACGACTGGTAGGTTGAATCCATAAGGTGCAATGCCAGTGGACAGATCGAGCCAATCCGTCAGCGGGATAGCGAAATCGCGCGCCGCTGCCCGCAGCCGTCCGCCATGTTCAAGCATGCAGCCAGCCTCCCAGCAGCAATGCCAACAACCAGAGGCCGACGCCAGCCCAGACCATATCCAATGCGCGCTCGATGTCGCGCGCGCTGGGATCTTCGCCCTCGCCCAAGGTCGGGCGCTGATGCAGCTCATCGTGATAGATCGCCGGCCCGCCCAGCGACACACCCAGCGCGCCGGCACCCGCGGCCATCACCGGCCCGGCGTTGGGGCTGTCCCACAAGGGTGCCTGACGTCGCCAGCAGCGCCAGGCTGTGCGCGTTTGGCCCAGCACGGCGTAGGTCAGCGCGACCAGTCTGGCGGGAATGAAATTGAGCGCGTCATCGATGCGCGCAGCGGCCCAGCCGAAACGCTCGAAGCGCTCGCTGCGATAGCCCCACATGGCATCCAGCGTATTGCTCAAGCGGTACAACACGACACCAGGCGCACCGGCAATCGCGAACCAGAACAGCGCCGCGAAAACTGCATCGCTGCCGTTCTCCAGCGCCGATTCGGTCGCCGCGCGGGCCACGTCCTGCTCGTCCAGCTCGCTTGTGTCGCGACTGACGATGAAACCGACATGTCGCCGCGCCTCGGTCAGATCGCCACTGCGTAAGGCAAGCGCAACCGGCATCAAATGCTCACCCAAGCTGCGCAGGCCGAGCGCGAGATACAGCAGAAGGATTTCTACCAGCCAACCAACGCCTGGCAACAGACTCAGCAGCCATGCGATGACCGTTAGCGGCAACACCGCGAGGCACCAGGCGGTGACGCCATGGCTACGCCAACCGCGGCCGTCCGGGCCGTTGAAGTGCTGTTCCAATCGATCAGCCAGCCGGCCGAAGACCACCAACGGATGACTGCGCCGAGGCTCGCCCAGCAACGCATCCAGCCCGACCCCGGCGAGGCAGCTCAGCACCACGCTCAAGGCTGTTCCTCCCAGCCGTCTTCGAACAGCAATTCCTGCAACCGCCGAGGTTGCGTCCAGCCCTGCAGCGCCAACATCGGCGCCGGATAGAACGCATCGACAGGCCCGAGGCAGAGCACCGCCACCGGCTCGGCACCGGTGGGCATTTCTAGCAGTTCGGCCAGTGCCTGCGGATCAAACAATGACACCCAGCCCATTCCCAATCCTTCGGCGCGCGCGGCGAGCCAGAGGTTTTGGATCGCGCAGGCCGCCGAGGCCAGGTCCATCTGCGGCATGGTGCGACGGCCGAATACGTGGGTTTCGCGCCCGTTCATCAACGCGACCACCAGCAGTTCGGCGCAATCCCTAATGCCCTCGACCTTCAATTGCATGAATTCACGGCCACGCTCGCCCAGCGCCTCGGCAGTCAGCACACGTTCCTGCTCCACCAACTCAGCGATGGCCGAACGTAGCTCGGCGCGCCGGATACGGATGAATCGCCAGGGTTGCATCAGACCGACACTAGGGGCCTGATGCGCGGCCTCGAGCAATCGCGCAAGCAGCTCGGGTGCGACGTCGCCGCCGCTGAAATGCCGCATGTCGCGCCGCTCGGCAATGGCGCGATAGACACCCGCGCGCTCTAACTCGGTGAAGGCGTGCTCGCTCATGGCTTGAATAACGCCGCAGCCGCTTGGGGATTGGACGGCATATAGAAGTGAATATAGGAGGCCGTCAGCCGGCCCTGCCGGAACACCGCTTCGGCGGTGCGTTTGTAGTTCGGGCACTCGCCACGGGCGATGGGCTGCATGGTCGAATCGAGTGAAGAATGATGAAAGGTGTGGCCGCGCAAGCGCCCTTCCGGCAGTTCGACTTCCTGCAGCGCCAAAGCGGTCAAGCGCTTCTGCATCTTCGCTTCGCCAGGCAGCAGGCCGAGCATGTCTTCGCGCGTGCCGGCCTGATCGGTCAGCCCGTCGAGCAGGTAAAGCATCCCACCACATTCGGCGAGGATCGGTTTGCCCGCCGCGTGATGCGCCCTGATCGCCTCGCCCATTGAGCGATTGCGAGCCAAGGTCTCCATGTGCAATTCGGGATAACCGCCTGGCAGATATAGGCTATCCACCGCGGGTAGCTTGGAAAAATGGAGCGGAGAAAAAAACAGCAACTCGGCGCCAAGCGAATGCAGCAGATCGAGATTGGCCTGGTAGATGAAGGCGAAGGCGGCATCCCGCGCGACACCGATCCGCACGCCCTGCAGCAGCGGCGGGATGGTCAAGGGCTCCGGCGGTGGAAAGCACACCTTTTCCGGCAGTGCGCCGTCTGCACTCGCCGCCAGCGCATCGGCAGCCGCATCGAGCCGAGCATCAAGATCCGCCAGCTCCTGCGCCTGTACCAGCCCCAGATGCCGGCTCGGCAAATTTATGGATTCGTTGCGCGGCAAGGCGCCAAACCAATGCATTCGCTCCGGCAGGCAGTCCCGCAAAATGTCGCCATGACGGCTGCTGCCTACTCGATTGGCCAGCACACCGGCAAATGGCAGGTCCGGCTGATAGCTGGCCAAACCATGTGCCAATGCGCCGAACGTCTGCGCCATGGCCGAACCGTCTACCACTGCCAATACAGGAATGCGGAAGTGCCGCGCCAGATCGGCGGCCGACGGCGTACCGTCGAACAGCCCCATCACCCCTTCGATCAAAATCAGATCGGCCTCGCCGGCCGCTTCCCATAGCAGCCGGCGACTCTCGGCTTCGCCCACCATCCAGAGATCGAGCTGGTAGACCGGATGGCCACTTGCACGCGCCAACACCATCGGATCGAGAAAGTCAGGACCACATTTGAACACCCGCACGCGCTTGCCCAGTCGTGTATGCAAGCGCGCCATGCCGGCAGTGACGGTGGTTTTGCCCTGGCCGGACGCCGGCGCGGCGATCAGCAGTGCCGGGCAGCTTCGGCTATTCATCGCGGCCTCTGATCATCGTAGGGTGGATGACGCTCTACCCATCCACCAACGCCAACGGTGGATGAAAAAAGCGTCATCCACCCTACGCATGTCTGGATCGCAGACATCAGAATTCCACGCCCTTCTGGGCCTTCACACCTGCCTTGAACGCATGCTTGACCAGGCTCATTTCAGTCACGGTATCCGCCGCCTCGATCAGCCCGGGCGGCGCGCCGCGACCGGTGACTACCACGTGCTGCAACATGGGTCGCGACTCGATATCGGCCAATACCGGCTCCAGTTCCAGATAGCCGTACTTCAGCGCAATGTTCAGCTCGTCCAGCACCACCAGCCCAATCTCCGGATCGCCGAGCAACTCGGCCGCGACGGCCCAAGCTTCGCGAGCTTTGGCGATGTCGCGTTGGCGATCCTGGGTTTCCCAGGTGAAGCCTTCGCCCATCACGTGATAGCGCACTTCGTCGGGGAAACGCCGGAAGAAGTTTTCCTCCCCTGTGCTGGCCGCGCCCTTGATGAATTGCACCACGCCGACCTTGATGCCGTGGCCCAGCGCGCGGGCGACCATGCCGAAGGCCGAGCTGCTCTTGCCCTTGCCGTTACCGGTGTGCACCAGCAGCAGGCCGTACTCGTCCTGGGCCTCGGCGATCTTCGCATCGACCACCGCCTTCTTGCGCTGCATCCGTGCCTTGTGTCGTGCGTCGCGGTCGTCCATCAATGCACCTCCCGCGCGCGCATCAGGCGCAGCGCCGAGACGATACCGACATGCAGCACCAGCGCCGTGCCGACGTAGAACGCCAGGTTGCTCAGGTGACGCGGCACATACTGGGCGATGCGCGGCAGGAAGCCGGCCAGCGTCGGCTCCGGATAGCGGCTGGAGAAGAAGTAGAATGCCCCGCCGGAGATCAGGTAGGCGACGAAACCCGCGACCAGCAGCGTCAGCGCCAGCACGGCCAGGCTGCGCAGATCGTCGCGCTGCCAGCCGGCGAACAACCGTCCCGCCAGCCACAGGCTGCCGTAGGCCGGCACCAGTGCCCAGTAGGCCGGCGACAAGCACCAGTCACTGATGCTGCCGCTGGCGAGAGAGCCGAAGTCCAGCGCGGATGCCACGGCGAACAGCAGCACGAACATCCAGCGCGAACGCAGGTAGAAGCCGGCCAGGAAGAAGATCGACCAGCTGGCGCTGGGCAGATTCTCGACGCTGGCGAAATGTTGACCACGTGTCATGGCCATCAGCAGGATCAGCGCGGCGCCTATTGCCAACTGGGCGCGTGTGGACAGGACGTGCATGGGGTTCTCCTTTGGGTTGCCGGTCAGAGAGCCTGGTAGCGCACGGTGAAATACACCGCGCGACCGGGCTGTTCGTAGGTTTGGGTGGTTTCGTAGTCGCGGTCGAACAGGTTCGCCAGCTTGACCTGCAGGCGCCAGGCCTCGTCGACGCGGTATTCGCTGCGTAGGTCCATCAAGGCGTAGCCGGGCATGCGGGACTCTTCAGTGTTGCTCGCCTTGTCGAAACGCTCGCTCACCGCGTACAGCGAGGCACCCAGGCCTATGGCGCCGAACTGGCGATCCAGGTCCAGGTTGAACTGACGCTTGGCGCGGCGTTGCAGCAGATGCCCGTGGTTGGCCTTGCTGCGGTCCTGTGGGTCCATGAAGGTCAGATTGGCGTTCACATCCCAGCCGGCCAGCACGGTGGCAACGGTGGTTTCAATGCCGCGAATGCGCGCCACGTCGACATTTTCCGGGCGCATGGGGCTGGTCCCAGCCCAGACGATCAGATCCTCGATCTGGTTTTCATAGGCGTTGACGCTCCAATCGCCCCAGCCGTGGCTACCTCGAATGCCGATCTCGTAGCTTTCCGACTCTTCCGGTTGGACGTCCGGGTTGCCGGCGGTAAAGGCGCCGGCCGGGTAGTACAGGTCGTTGAAGGTCGGAGCCCGGTAGGCGGTACCGTAGGCGGCGGTCAGCGTCAGCGCATCGCTCAATTCGAAGCTGTAGCCCAGGCTGCCGGTGTCGTGCGAACCGAAGAACTCATCGTCGTCGCGGCGTAGGCCAGCCTGCACGCCGTGACGACCGAAGGCGGCCTGATACTGGACGAAGTAGCCCTTGTTGTAGCGGCTGTCCTCGGCATAGTCATCGCTGCTGTCGATTCGATCGGTCTGGTAGTCCATGCCGAGGCTTAGCACCTGCGCCTCGCTGAAACGCAGGTCATTCTGCCAGCTCAGGCTGTCGCGGTGGGTGTCGAAGCGTGAATAGAAGTCGTCGTCCTGGAAGTTGTCTCCCAGGTCCTCGCTGTGCCCCGCCTGCAGGGTGATGTCCCAAAAGGCCAACGGCGAGAAGCGCGCACGGCCGCTGATCGCCTGCAGAGAGCCGTCGCTGTAGGCATCGCGACCGGTGGCGCCGCTGGTCGAACGGGTGTCGAAATCGCTGTGGTTCTCGCTCTGCAGCCAGCTGCCGTCCAGCTCCAGACCATTGTCGAAGCGATAACCGGCGCGCAGCAGTCCGGACAGCTCGCGGTAGCCGTCGGCATCCGGCTCGTAGGCATTGGGCGCGCTGCTACGGTAGGCGCGGGCGTTGATGCCGTCGGTGGACTCGCTGGCTACCCCGAGGTTGAACCAGCCATTGCCCTGGCTGCCTGCGACGCCGGCCGATCCGCTGTAGCTGGAGCGTGATCCCGCGCCCGCCGAGAAGTAAGGCTTGAAGCCATCGGCGCCGCCGCGGCGGGTGAAGATCTGGATCACCCCGCCCATCGCTTCCGAGCCGTACAAACTGGAGCGCGGCCCACGGACGATCTCGATCCGCTCGATCTGTTCCACCGGGATGCTCTGCAGCGCAGCACTGCCGGAGGTGGCCGAACCGACCCGGACGCCGTCAATCAGCACCAGCACGTGCTTGTCGCTGGTACCGCGAATGGACACCGAGGTGCTCTTGCCGCGCCCGCCATTGCTGGTGACGCTGACCCCGGCCAAACGCTGCAGCAACTCCGGCACGCTGCCGGCCTGCTGGCGTTCGATCTCGTCTCGGGTAATCAGGTTACTGGAAGCAATGGAGACCGGCGAATGGCCGGTCCGGCTGGCAGTAATCACCTGCTGGCCCAGCAGCAAGGCATCGCCGTGATTGGCCAGAACACAGGAAGGAAGGCCCAGCAGAACCACGGCCAGGGGAAGGGATTTGCGCATTGGATGAAGATTCTCCGTCGTGCCCGCCGCACGACATATGTCGATAAGGCAGACGGAGAATTCGAAAGGAGCGCAGGTGCAAGCAGCCGCACCCCAATCAGCGCCCGCCGCACTGCCGTGGAATGCGACAGGCCGGTCTCCGGGCTTGCGAGCGGTTGCCTTGCAGCATCCCGAAACCGCGCCTTCCCATGCCTATGGCACAGTGGCTTTGAGCGGTTTCTTATCTCGCCTACCGTTGCGGGGGCAGCGCCGGAATCTTCGTGAGAATGACCGGCTTCCCTGTTTCACCCAACTGGCTTTTCGCCAGGGGTACCTGAAGCAGCGCGGAGGTTAGTCCAAGGCCCTGCGCAGCGCAACTGGAAGCAGCGCTGCATGGTGTATCGGCGCCCTTGGGTGCAATTCGCCAGCAATTCACCGGAACGCTAAGCGCTGATCGGCTTCGAATGCAACAATGCGCCACTCGCACCCGGCCATCCCTAACGAGAAGACGCCAGCCAATGACGACCATCGTGCAGATCTCCGACACCCACTTCGGCACTGAGCAACCGGCAGTGGTGCAAGCCATGGAAGACCATGTGCGCGAGCATGGCGCCGACCTGTTGATCTTTTCTGGGGACATCACACAACGCGCCAGAGCTGGGCAATTTGCGGCTGCCCAGGCATTCGTCCAACGGCTGAAAGGTCATGGCATACCAGAAACGCTGGTCATCCCAGGCAACCACGACATTCCGCTGTACAACGTTTTCGCACGCTTTTTAATGCCCTATCGCAACTACCGCCAGCACTTTGGCCATGATCTGGAACCGACCTTCGAAAACGACGAAATGCTCGTGATTGGGCTCAATACCACCCACCCGCGGCGGCACAAAGACGGATTGGTAACCGCCGAGCAGGTGCAGGCGGTAGCACAACGTTTGAAGCAGAGCGACCCAAACAAGGTGCGTATTGTGGTGGCGCATCAGCCCTTCGGGGCGATGGTGCTAAGTGATCTGAGCAATCTGCAACATGGCGCCGATGCAGCGTTGCACTGCTGGGCAGATGAAGGGCTCGATCTGGTGATGGGAGGTCATATTCATCTGCCCTACGTGTTGCCATTGACCAAGCAGTACACCGGTCTGTCGCGGGAAATCTGGATGATCCAGGCGGGCACTACGCTGTCATCGCGCGTCCGCGGCACCTCGCCGAATTCGTTCAACCGCCTCAAGCTGCATCCCGGCGCAGACAAGAAAGCCTGCGTCGAACGCTGGGACCTGCTGGATGATCGCTTCGTGCTGGGCTCGCACTTCAACCTGCATTGGTAGAACGGCGAAGTCTCTTAGCCGTACTAATGCGCTACGGACATAAAGCCAACAGGATCAATTCATAGTCGCAGGCGCACCGGAAAGCTGGTGTCGAACTAGTGTCTCGGAGTAAACCCGGCTGGCTTGGTTGCCAGCCAGTCGACGAACGCACACAAGCGCGGATCGGCGAGCAACGCCTCTCGGCTGTTGTAAACAAGCGCCAACTCTTTCTCCGTGAAGAGCCGATGAATCTGGTTGTGGCAGGCCCGGCATACCCACAAGGTGGCCGTGATGCGCTCATCACGGGGAAAGCGCTTGCGCACGTAGGTTTTGCCGTGCAGCGCCTTGGGGATCAGATGATGGCGCGTCAAGGGTGCCTGGCGGCGACAAAGCTCGCACGCCTCGGGTTGGTCCGGCAGGCGGAGGATTGGCATGCTCAGCTGCCTTTTGATCGTCGAAACCTGGGCGCGGCGTCGGTCATCATCAACTCCTGCCAGGCACGTTGAGCCTCACGGATTGCGGGCAAGTTGCTCGCTGTCGAGGACGCGCTTGGCGCTGAGGTAGTTCTTCTGCCAGTAGCTATTGGAGAGGCTGTCCAGCCGCACTGTTCCGCCGCTGGAGGGCGCGTGGACGAAACGCCCGTTCCCGACGTAGATGGCTGCATGACTGACGCGGCGCCCACCACTGGTCGCGAAGAACAACAGATCGCCCGCCTGTAGCGCATCGCGCCTGACTGCAGCGCCGCGCATGGTGCTCATTTCGCGCGTGGTACGAGGCAGTGTGAGATCTGCCGCGCCGCGGAAGACGTAGCCAATCAGGCCACTGCAATCGAAGCCGCTATCGGGTGTGTTGCCACCGTAGCGATAAGGTGTGCCGACCAGCCCAAGAGCAGTGAACAGGACATCTTCAGCAGTACCTGGCAACTGCTGCGGCGCCGCAGGTGCTATCACGACCGGTTCAACGGGCTGCCGTCCGGCACAGGCTGTCAGCAGCAAAGCTGTCAGCAGAACAGTCGTGAGACGGGCCAGAAAGGGCATGGCAGAGCAGTCCAGGTAAATGAGCCATCACTCTGCCGGCATGCGCCGATGGATGCAACCCCCGGCGCAGCTCAACCTCGCCGATCAATGATGAACGGGAATAGAGCTCGAATCGTGAGCCAGAGCCAGCACGCGCTTGGCTTGCATGAAGCTGGCGCGCCAGTATTTGCTATCCAGGCTGTCGACGCGAACGCCGCCGCTGCGACTACTGGAGGAATGGATGAACTGGTCATCGCCGATGTAGATACCGGCATGGCTGACCCGGCCGCGACCGCGATTATTGAAAAAAACCACGTCGCCCGGTTGCAACTCGCTGCGTTTGATCTTCGGGGCGTCGAGGTTGATCATTTCGCGCGTAGAGCGTGGCAGCTCGATCCCGGCTTCCTTGCGGAACAGGAAGCTGACGAAGCCACTGCAATCGAAACCGGTTTTTGTCGAGGTGCCGCCATACCGGTAAGGCGTACCAACGAGGGTAAAACCACGCTCGAGAATGCTGTCGGCAAGCGGCGGCAATTCATAGCTCTGCCCATCGGATAGGTCGCGGAGCTGTTGCTCGCTGGGTTCGGATGATTCGGCTTGGGCGGTATCCGCTTCTGGTTCGACGCTCGCAAGTTCGAATTGGAAATCGTGCAGCGCGAGAGGACTTTCGGTCTGTTCTGGCTGTCCGGCACAGGCCGTCAGCAGCAAGATGAAAGCAAATGGCAACAGGGGTGCGAGGCGTTGGCGCATGGCACAGGCATGTCGGGAAGTCGAAAGTGGCGAGACTATGCCTGCCGATGCCCCGATGAGCAAATTCAATCAGAGAAAATGTGACGGATTAGCTGCGGCAAAACGTCTGACGCGCCTGCTGCCAAATGGACATCCACCAGAAGCGACAGCTCGCTGGCGACCGGATCGATCTGTGCCGTAAACCCGCCGCTGTGGCGTGTACGCAGTATCGGTTCGACGATATAGGCGAAGCTCGCCGAGGTGCCCACCGCGACCACCGCGTCGAATCCCTCTGCCATCTCGGTCTGCAAGCGCCCCAACGCCGCCTCCGGCAACATCTCCTCGAACAGCACCACTGGCGGTCGCAGCACGCCGCCGCATGCGCAACGCGGCGGCAGCGGGCGACCAAGATGGCAACTCAACTGGTCGCTCTGCTCGCCACAGGTCATGCAGTACAGCGGTGCAATGGTTCCGTGGATTTCAATCAGCCGTTGTGGCGGGCTGCCGGCCGCCAGGTGATAGCCATCGACGTTCTGCGTCAGTACCCAGCAGCCTGGCTTGTGCCGTTGCAGCTCGGCGATGGCAGTGTGACCGGCATTGGGCTCGGCGCAGAGGCAGGCACGGCCGATTTCAGCCAGGTATTTCCAACACAGCGCTGGATTACGTCTGAGCATCGGGCCGGACAACGCCACCTCGATTGGCAGGCCGTCCTCGGTGTGACCATTGTACAGCCCGCCGACGCCACGATAGGTCGGCAGCCCGGAATCCGCGGAAAGCCCGGCGCCAGTGATGATCAGGATGCGCTCTGCCTGCCGCAGCGCCTTGGCAATTCGCTGCATGGCTCCGTCCATCTTTGTCCTCCTTCGCTGTCAGCCCTGGCTGGCTTGATGCGACATGACTTCAAATAGGACCGCGCTTGAAGCACTTCGACTCGATACGCAATGGGCTCAGTGGTTAACGGTAAACGCCAGCATCACCGACAGCTGACACATGGGGCGGCCGCTCTCGCTGTGCCACTGATTGAACATTGATTGCACGGCCGCCTGGTCGCGTTGGCTGCTGGGCACCTTGTCGACCACTTTTTGCGCCTTGAGTGCAGCGACCACGTCATTGCTCGGGATGAAGGTGTCTTTGCCAGCCATGCGCAGCAGACGCGGCGCGGACAACCCGCCTAGCTGACATCCCTGTTTGGCCAGGTAGCGCCACAGACCGACGATATCGGTTACCGGCCAATCGGCGATGAGATTGCCGAAGCTGCCGTGCTCCTTTGCCACGTCAAGTACGAACTGGGCATTGCGCGGCACACTTTTGAGCTTGCCCAAATGGCGAATGACCCGCGTGTCCTGCATCAGTCGCTCGATGTGCTCGCCGCCCATCAACACCAACTTTTCCGGGTCGAAACGGAAGAACACTTCCTCGAATGCCGGCCATTTCGCATCCACCAAACTGTGCTTGAGTCCGGCACGGAATATCCGCAGGCTGATCAGCGAGAGATAGCGGTCATCCGGAACGGCCCGCAAGTCGTCAGCGCTGCTGGGGCGCGGCAGTCGGTTTTCCAGTGCCGCGGCAGAGCCGAAGCGATTCAGACAATATTCGTACAGCCATTTGTAATCGCGCATGGGGTCCTGTAGGGCGGGAAAACCAGCCGCACAGGTTGCCCGCAAGACCCTGCGAACCGCAAGCCCGGCCGTCGCAGCCGGGCTTGCTGAGTCAGCCGCGCAACCGATCAGCCGCGTCACGCAGCATCTGCTCGGTGGCGCTCCAGCCCAGGCAACCATCGGTAATGGAAACGCCGTAACGCAGGTCGTCGGAAAGCGGTTGGCAACCATCGAACAGGTGGCTTTCGATCATGACGCCACGCAGGCTCGCATCGCCGGTCAGGCGTTGGTCAATGACGTTCTGCAGCACCGCTGGCTGGCGCAGCGGGTTCTTGCCGCTGTTGGCGTGGCTGCAATCGACCATGATCCGAGCAGCGATGCCTTGCTTGAGCAACGCAGCATTAGCCATCGCAACGCTTTCGGCGTCATGGTTCGGTCCGGTATGGCCGCCGCGCAGCACCAGATGCGTATCCGGGTTTCCGAGCGTGCTCATTAGCGCCGGATGGCCGAGATCATCGATACCGAAATGCTGATGCGGATGCGCCGCCGAACGCATCGCGTCACAGGCGATCCCCACACTGCCATCGGTGCCGTTCTTGAAACCCACCGGCAGGTCCAGGCCACTGGCCATTTCGCGGTGAATCTGCGATTCGCTGGTGCGCGCGCCAATCGCCGCCCAGCTCAACAGATCATCGAAATAGGCCGCTGCCAGAGGCTGCAACAGCTCGGTGGCGATCGGCAGGCCGCGGTCGAGGATGTCCAGCATCAAGCGGCGCGATACGCTCAGCCCTTCGGCCATATTGCTGCTGCCGTCCAGATGCGGATCGTAGACCAGCCCCTTCCAGCCGACCGTCGTACGGGGCTTCTCGACATAAGCGCGCATCACCAGCAACAGCTGATCGCTGACCTGTGGCGCCAGTTCGGCCAGGCGTGAGGCGTAATCGAGCGCAGATTGCGGGTCGTGCAGAGAGCACGGCCCGATCACCACCAGCAGGCGCGGATCGCTGCCGTCGAGCACGGCGCGGATGGCATTGCGGTCGGTCCGGATACGCTCGGAAAGCGCGGCGTTCAACGGTAGGCGTTGGCGTAGTACGGCGGGACTGGGCAGCGGTTGAGCGCTGCGTCTGGCTGGGTTGGAGACGGGGTTGGAGTTAGCGAGCTGAGCAGAAATCGGTGCGTTCATGATCTGGCGGTCCTTTGGCCGGCGCGGCTTCTGTGCCGCGCCAGCGCTAGCGAAGTGTTCGGTCTATAGGTGTTGGAACAGCGGCGTTGAAGCGGCTAAATCGCCAGTCATAACGGAAGGTGCGGTAATAGCTGCGGTAGTTGTTCATCTGTTTTGTCCTCTGCGTTGGGCCCTTCAGGCCGGAAAAAGAAAACCCCCGGTGGGATGGCCGACCGGGGGTTCGAAAACTGTCTGGTGGCGACCCTGTTTGCTAGGGCGCCTGTGGGGTATCAGGCGCGCCTATGGCTAAACCAATACCCAAAAAAGTAATAACCAGCAGCCGCGATCACTTGTCCACGCAAATGCGCGGCATGCAGGGCACCGGCTTGATCGAGAGAAGAAAGATTGCGACTGGACGGCATGGTTGACTCCGTAAGAACGCCGAACATTACCGCAGCGCGCCGGCGACCTACAACCATGAATTCATTCATGACTGTAGCTTGTGGGGCGGGCCGTGCGCGCTCCGCTTCAGTATGTAGGGTGGGCTTCAGCCCACCAGTCAGGCCATGGAGCGCGCTGTGGTGGGCTGAGGCCCACCCTACCAAGCTTCTACTTTCAGCTAGTGGCGGAGCTTGCCGCTGCTTTTATAGGCTCATCGACGAAACGTGGCGGCATGCTGACGTCGATGCGCAGCCCGCAGGGTAGACCGAGCAGCGTTCCGCTTCAGCTAGTAGGGTGGGCTTCAGCCCACCCTACCCTGCAAAACTTTGCACGTGCGGCTGCTTTACAAGCTCATCACATCGAGAAAGCGCGGCGTGGCTTCGTTGTCGATACGCAAACTGGTGAAATCGAACAGGTTGCGGTCCGCCAGCTGCGACGGCACCACGTTCTGCAGGGCGCGGAACATGATCTCGACGCGGCCCGGCGACTTGCGCTCCCACTCTTGCAGCATCTCCTTGACCACCTGACGCTGAAGGTTTTCCTGCGAACCGCAGAGGTTGCACGGGATGATCGGAAATCCTTTCATCTGCGAATAGGCTTCGATATCCGCCTCGTTGCAATAGGCCAACGGGCGAATCACTACGTTACGGCCGTCGTCTGAGAGCAGTTTGGGTGGCATGGCCTTGAGCGTGCCGCCGTAGAACATATTAAGGAAGAAGGTTTCCAGAATGTCGTCGCGATGGTGACCGAGCGCCATCTTGGTGGCGCCGATCTCGTCGGCGAATGTGTAGAGCGTGCCGCGACGCAGGCGCGAGCACAGCGAGCAAGTGGTCTTGCCTTCCGGGATCTTTTCCTTGACCACCGAATAGGTGTCCTTCTCGACGATGTGGTAATCGACGCCGATAGATTTCAGATACTCGGGCAGGACGTGTTCGGGGAAGCCGGGCTGCTTCTGATCCATATTCACCGCAACGATCTCGAACTTGATCGGCGCGACCTTCTGCAGATACAGCAGCACGTCGAGCATGGTGTAGCTGTCCTTGCCGCCGGACAGGCAGACCATGACCTTATCGCCATCCTCGATCATGTTGAAATCGGTGACGGCCTCGCCGGCGAGGCGGCGCAGGCGCTTCTGCAGTTTGTTCTGGTTGACCGAGAGGTTGCCCATGTCAGAGTCCGGTGAGATGCGAAAGGCGCGCATTTTACGCGCAAAAAGTGCTGTCGCCCCAGCCCATCCATCCAGCCTTTTGCGATGCTGGCGCTATGCTAGGCTTGCCGGCATGAACGATGATTTCGAACCCGACATGGACCTGGCCGAACAGATACTCGTGCTGCTGCGCGAACAGCCGGAAGGTTGCAGCGAATACCAGCTGATTCAGCAGCTCAAGGCCCGTCATAGCACCCATATCCCTAACCTGCCGCTACTCGACAAGTTAGTGCTGTTTCGCACCCATTTTCTTGTCTTCAACGCGCTGTACCGTCTACGCGATCAGCTGTGGGGCGAAACCAGCCACGACCTGCAAATCTCTCCCTTGTGCGTTCAACTCCAGCCCTACACACCTGCAGTCAGCGGCGTAACTACGCAGGATCCGCTGCGCGAGTACTACCTGGACATGACCAACCTGCGCGATACCGACGAGGACGCAGTGGAACGGCTGTTGGCCAGCTTCTGGTCGCGCATGCGTGGCGACTATATCGGTGAGCGGAACAGTGCAGAGGATCCGGAGCAGAAGCGTGCGGCGCTTGAGCTGTTTGAACTGGATCAGGTAGGCTCCTCGCTGAATCTGCATGCAATCAAGCGACGCTATCGCCAGCTTGTCAGCATTCACCATCCCGACCGCGGCGGCAGCACGACGCGCATTCAGTCAATCAATCTGGCGATGGAAATACTCCAGCGCTATTACCGGTGACGGCATAGCTTCCAATTGCTCTAACCATGCCTAATCCGCCGTACCGTCAACTTCCTATACTGCGACTTAAGGTCGCACGCCCGTCCACTTGACGGCACGCCAGGCGAAGCGACCCTCCAAAACTGAGGAGACGCTGGCATGATCAATCACGTTTGGGGACTGTTCGCTCATCCTGGCCAGGAATGGCAGGAAATCACTGGGGAAGAACGCGAGGTCGGACACCTGCATCTGGGTGAGGTCGCAGTGTTAGCGGCGATTCCGGCAATATCAGCGTTCATCGGAACCACTCAGGTCGGCTGGAGCATCGGCGGTGGCGAGGCGGTAAAGCTCACCGAGAGCAGCGCGCTACAGCTCACCCTCCTCTCTTACCTGGCGATGCTCGCCGGCGTCGCGGTGATGGGTGGATTCATTCACTGGATGGCACGCACCTATGATGCAAGCCCGACGCTGGTGCAATGCATCGTTTTTGCGGCCTACACCGCGACACCCTTGTTCGTCGGCGGGCTGGCTGCGCTCTATCCGCACATTTGGCTGGGCATGATCGTCGGCACGGCAGCGATCTGCTACACGACGTACCTGCTCTATGTCGGCTTGCCAACTTTCATGAACATCCCATCGGATGAGGGCTTTCTGTTCTCAAGCTCGATATTGGCTGTGGGGCTGGTCGTGCTGGTGGCAATCATCGCGCTATCGGTGATCACATGGGGCATGGGAGTCGGTCCGATCTACATTCGCTGACAAGCGGGCAAGCTGAAAGCTTCAAGCTCCGAACTGGCGGGGCTTGAAGCTTTTGCATGTATCTGAACCATCCAGGCACGACAGATTGAAACCAAAGCCTGCTGAATCCCTGCGCCGCTGTGACGTCTATACGTACGACAGCGGCTCAAGCATCGGTATCAGGAGGCTCCATGACCCCAGAATTCATTAGCTTGTTCACCCGGCCGGACCGTGCCTGGGAAACGATCCGCCAGAAGGAAGACGTCCACGGCCTGCACTATCTGCTGCACCTTCTGGTGCTGGCGCTGATTCCCGCCGTGTGCTTGTTCATCGGGGTTACCTTTGTCGGCTGGAGCCTGGTAGATGATGAACGCGTAAGACTCGACTTCGCCAGCGCATTGCAGCTGTGTCTGCTGCTCTACGTCACGATCATCATCGGCACCGTAATCATGGGGTTTTTCGTACGCTGGATGGCGCGTGCGTTCGATGTGCGACCGAACCTGAACCAATGCATCGGCTTTATCGCTTATGTGATTACACCCTTCCTGCTCGCCGGAGTCACGGGCCTTTACCCGAACCGCTGGTTCGCCGCTATCGTCATCCTGATTGCCGGAATCTACGCCACCTATCTGCTGTTCACCGGCCTCCCGGCCTTTATGCGTCAGCGCAGCTCGCAGAGCTTTCTCTATGCGAGCTCAATCTGGGGCGTCGCGTTGCTCGTGCTGGTAACCGTGCTGGTCAGCATGATCCTGTTCTGGAATCTCTCACTCGAGCCGAACTATGAGCGCACCGTGCAGGAAAACCAGAGCTATGGCACACAGCAGGAACGCCCTCAGGAGGCACCCGGCGGTCTCTGAGTAGTTGTCAGCCGAGCAGGGTGCGGCATAATCCGGGCTCCTTTGGAGGCCCCTATGCCCGAGCAGCTTCATGCCCGCGTCGAGGCCTGTTATCAGCAGGCCGAAACCTTTTTCAATCAGCGCTTCGAACGGCCGCAGGTCAGCTTCAAACTGCGCGGACAGAAAGCAGGTGTTGCGCATCTGAACCAGAACCTGCTGCGCTTCAACCCAAAGCTTTATCAGGAAAATCGCGAGCACTTTCTCAAGCAGACCGTAGCCCATGAAGTTGCGCATCTGGTTGCCCACCAAATGTTCGGCGGACACATCCGCCCGCATGGCGAAGAGTGGCAACTGATCATGCGCGGCGTATATGAGCTGACCCCGGACCGCTGCCACACCTACGAAATCGCCCGTCGCCAAGTCACCCGCTACATCTATCGTTGCCAATGTGTTGAGCAGGACTTTCCCTTCACGGCACAGCGTCATGCCCTGGTCCGCAAGGGTCGTCGCTATTTCTGCCGCAGCTGCCGCGCCACGCTGGTTTTCAGCGGCCAGCAACGCCTCGAGTGAGCACCGCGCCAATGCGCTACAGGCGCCGTGCCCACCAGGCGGCCAACACGAACAGCGCAGCGAGCACCGCCATGAGTGGTAACCAGCCGGCGTGCTCCCAGACATAACCGGCTGCATAACCCACCACGCTCGACCCTAAGTAATAAGCGCAGAGGTACAACGCCGATGCCTGGGCTTTGGCGCCCCTGGCATGCAGGCCAACCTGCCCGCTCGCGACCGCATGGGCAGCAAAGAACCCCAACGTGAACAGCGCCAGGCCGACAATGATGGCGATCAACCAGGGCGTCGAACACAGCACCACGCCTATAAGCATCAAGCCGACTCCGCCTTGGAGTACCGCTCTGACGCCAAAGCGCGGCACCAACCTTCCGGCCCAACCCGCGCTGAAGATTCCCACGAGATAAACGGTGAACAGCAGGCCAATCACCGTCGAGGAAAGACCGAAAGGCGCTCCGGCCAGACGAAAACCGATGTAGTTGAACAGTGCGACGAAGCCGCCCATCAGCAAAAACGCCTGCAGAAACAACTGACGCAATATCGGGTTGCTCAGATGCTGGCTGAAGTTGCCGAGCAATCCGCGCAGTGACAGCGGCTGGGCCTTGAAATGGCGCGATGCCGGCAACAGCCAGACGAACAACCCCAGCGACAGAAGACCCAGGCCGGCGATCCCGCCGAGTGCCAATTGCCAGCCACCGATATCGCTCAACAGCCCAGACAGCAATCTGCCCAACAGACCGCCGAGTGCGGTCCCACCAATGTACAAGCCCATCGCAGCCGGCAGCGAATCGGGATCGAACTCCTCGCCCACATAAGCCATCGCCAACGCTGGCATTCCGCTAAGCGCGAGACCCAACAAGGCCCGTAGCAGCAGCAAAAGATTCCAGGAATCCACCAACACACAGGCAAGTCCCAGCAGGCTTGCTAACGACAGTGCCGCAACCATCACCGGCTTGCGTCCCCAGCTTTCAGCAAGAGCCCCGGACACTAGCAGGCAAAGCGCCAGCGACAGGGTCGCCAACGATAACGCCAAGCTGCTGCTGGCGGCCGAGACGGAAAAATGTGCAGCCAGCAGCGGCAGCAACGGTTGCACGCAATAGAGCATGGCAAAGGTTGCGAAGCCGGCACAGAACAGCGCCAGCGTCGCGCGACGGTAGGCGGCGGTGCCGCGCTTGAAGTGAGTCGAGGAGTCGCTATCGGCGTTCATCATCAATCCCCGAAATTCTGCCCATCAGCCTTGGAAAAAAAGGCGCGAAGACTAGCACAGAGCGGTCTTTCATCAGCGGTCTTATACAAGTCGGCCAAGATAAGCATAGGTGCGAATCCGCCGGCAGCTTCCTCGCAGCAAAAACCAAATGACGCCGTTTCGGAACGAAGCTTCAGCCGGTGTACCCGTTGTGCCTTGGTGCAACATCATCTACAACATCCTTGCTCACCCGAAAGGACGGTATCGCAGGCGTCCTTCATCAGTGATGGTTACGACAGGCGCTGGGGCTTGAGCACCGTTCCGCCTGAACAACCTGGTTGTGCGCGAGTCGAACAACCGCTGTCTATCGACGCTGTCCATAACAAGGAGTCTTTTCCATGCGCTATTACTTGCTCGGCGCGCTGATGGCCGCCAGTGCCTTCGCTCAAGCCGAAATACAGACCCAGGAAATTCCCTACACCGCTGACGACGGCACCAAGATGATCGGCTACTACGCCTATGACGACGCTATCGAAGGCAAACGCCCCGGCGTTGTAGTGGTCCATGAATGGTGGGGCCTGAATGATTACGCAAAAAGCCGTGCCCGCGATCTTGCCGAGCTCGGCTACAGCGCGTTGGCGATCGACATGTACGGTGAAGGAAAGAACACCGAGCATCCGAAGGACGCCATGAGCTTCATGCAGGCTGCGCTGGCCGATGCCGATGCAGCCAAGGGCCGCTTCAATGCCGGCCTGGACCTACTCAAGCAACAGCAACAGACCGATGCCGCCAAACTCGCAGCGGTCGGCTACTGTTTCGGTGGCAAGGTGGTACTGGACATGGCGCGTCAGGGCGTGCCGCTCGAAGGTGTAGTCAGTTTCCATGGTGCGCTGGCCACCAACACCCGCGCCGCGCCCGGCAGCGTCAAGGCACGCGTGCTGGTTGAACATGGCAGCGAAGACAGCATGGTTAGCGCCGAAGACGTCGCCGCACTGAACGCGGAGATGGTCAAGGCCGGCGCCGACTTCCAGTTCGTCAACCTGCCCGGCGCCAAACACGGCTTCACCAACCCCGGTGCGGACAAGTTCCAGGACAAAGGCGTCGATGTGGCCTACAACAAGCGCGCGGACGAACGTTCCTGGGAAGACATGAAAGTCTTCTTCGACGAGACCTTTGCCAACGACCGGCCATAACTAATCGGCTTTATAGCTTCTGCGCTCCAAGCCCACCCGCTGCCGGCTCTACAACAACGCAACGACAGCATCAATCTACCCCCTCTCCCCTCGGGGAGAGGGCTGGGGTGAGGGGTGGGGTTCAACACCATCAGCCCATACCCAACCCGACGCTTGCCTCCACCAAGCGTCTAAACGCCACGTTTTCCGAACCCATCTCCTGCGCCGGCAGATTCGGCGTAGCCTCCACAACCAGCCGATGGTGCCAACACTTCGCGCCGGCACCGCCCTCCATGTCTCACGTGCTAGCATTACCGCCCACCGCAACTCCCCCTTACCCAGTCGATCGCGAGTCATGGCCGAACACGATTTCCGCTACAACCTGCTCAATCCTGCACACACACTGACCGAATGCCGTGCTCTAGCGCCGGGCCGCTACCAGGTCACCGGAAACGGCGGAAACGTTCGCTCGGGTGATGTTCTGATCGTCACGCTCAAGGGCAGCCGCGAGCTCTCCCAACGCCTGACCGTGGACAAGGTTCGCCACCTGATCAATCCTCCGGGACAATGGATGGCCGTCGCTAGCGGTCCGGTATTCCGCGAGCTCGCGATCATTAATTGGCAAGTCGATTGCGACGGATGCGGCAAGCAGCTGGACTTCGAATTTGCCGTGGATGCAACCAAAGGCGAAGCCGCCCGCTCCCCCGCTGCTGAAGCGCGAATCGCCGAGCTCGGCTGGAAGAACCACGCGGGCCGCCACTTGTGCCCTGCATGCAAGGATGCTCAGCAATGAAAAAACTCACCCTGGCGAGCCTCGCCTTGTTGGTCAGCGGCTGTGCGGTCGAACCGTTGACCCTGCAGAACGACGTCACTTATATCGCCGAGTGGATCGGAAACAAGCCGGTCGTCGGTCGCAACCCGGTCTCGCTGACCTTCAGCGAAGACCGCGTCTATGGCAACGCTGGCTGCAACCACTGGTTCGCCAGCTACCAGCTCGACAATCAGCAAATTCGCTTCAGCGAAATCGGCAGTACGCGCAAGATGTGCGCGGAACACATCATGAAGCAGGAGCAGCACTTTCTTGAGCTGCTGTCGCAAATCGAACGATGGGATGTCTCCAAAATCGACCAGTTGCGCTTCTGGCCGGCTGAAGGCGCGCCGCTTCGGGTCTGGCCAGAACAGAACTGACTGCGCCAACGCTGAGCACGCTTGCCCGGATACGCACTGCAAGCATGCATGTTCACTTCGCTATCGAGCGCCGGGCTCCGCAACCCTATGGCTGCGGAGCCCATCACATTCAGCTTTACGTAGCTGCCCGCAGCTTTTCTTCACGAACTGTCTGCAATCTCCTCAACTGGCACGACCGATGCATTTCTTCGGTAACCAGTTTCGGGGGCCCCAGTACAGGCAGGCCGGGGAATCCCCTTCTTTATATGTTTGGATGAAAGGTCCCGGCGCGTAATGCAGATAGCAGCTGAAGAGAAAACACGGTAAATAGCGTCAGAACAGACGCAACTGCTCGAAGCCGCTACGCAGATCAATCAATCGAACGCCGACCCCTATCAGCCGTACCGGACGCTTGCCGCGCGCAAAGGCGCCAGCAAGAAGATCGGCGTAATCCTCCAGCTCGAGACCGGCACCGGCTTGCTCAAGGGTGGTCTGGGTGAAGTCGTGGAATTTGAGTTTGACGAAGGGCTTGCCGGGTCGGTATCCACTATCGAGTCGCGCCATTCTTCCGGCGAGTTCATCGAGCAGCTCTGGCAATCGCTCAAGGCAGGCCGCGAGATCCGGTAGGTCACGATCATAAGTATTCTCGACACTGACCGACTGACGCCGGCTTTCGACCTGAACCTGGCGCTCATCGACCCCATGCGCCAGGCTCCACAGCCGCTCGCCGAACGAGCCGAAATCACGTACCAGATCCAGGCGCTTCCAGGTGCGCAGATCGGCACAGGTTTGGATACCCAGTCTTTTCAGCTTCTCGGCCGTAACCCGCCCGACCCCGTGCAGCTTGGTGACCGGCAAAGTCTGCACGAAATCGTCGACTTGGTCCGGAGTAATCACGAACAACCCATCGGGCTTATTCCAGTCACTGGCGATCTTTGCGAGAAACTTGTTCGGTGCCACGCCCGCTGAAACCGTGATGCGCAGCTGCTGCCAGACGCGCCGGCGGATGTCCTGCGCAATACGGGTTGCGCTGCCAGCGAAGTGCTCGCAGTTGCTTACGTCGAGATAGGCCTCATCCAGCGACAGCGGTTCGATCAGGTTGGTGTAGGTGCGAAAGATGCCGTGGATTTCCCTCGACGCTTCCTTATAGGCATCCATCCGGGGCCGCAGGATTAGCAGATCGGGACAAAGTTGTAGCGCATGCCCCGATGCCATGGCCGAGCGCACGCCATAGGCGCGTGCTTCGTAATTGCAAGTCGCAATGACACCGCGACGGTCCGCCAGCCCGCCCACTGCAATAGGCCGGTTGGCGAGACTGGGATCGTCACGCATCTCGATCGCGGCGTAAAAGCAATCGCAATCGACGTGGATGATTTTTCGGGTCGGATTAACGGCAGGAAACTCGTAGCGGCATCAATGACCGCTCTCCTCGCACAAAGCGCTATGCCGTACGGATGGGAGCGGGACCGCAGACATTATCACCGATTGTCAGCTCAACGCGGACAACGGATGGATCGGTGGCCCGCGTCGGCGACCGGGCAAGTAATTGCAGCGGCCCTTAAGCAGAATCATAATGCCATCATCAAAGAAAGGAGGCTTCTATAGGTGCCAAACCAGGTAGATCAACGCAAATACCACGCTTTGCGCAAGCACATCGACTGCCTGCTCTCCTCGGGCGCGTCGCTGGCCGGCAGAGACCCGGTCAGGCTATCGCTCGAAGAGCGCACCCTGACCGTAAGTCACGGAATGCTGGTGAACGAAGATGGCTATCTGGATCTGATCGAGGCCATATCTGACTTGGAGCAACTTGATCCTAACCGCCGAGGATTGGCTATCGAGATCTGCTTGCAGCAACTCAGCCAGGCGATCGAATGCGCAACGGATAACATGAAATACTGCGCTAATACCCAACGCTGACTCCAGAGGCCAGCCGTTCAGTCAGCGAACTCGCATCTTGGCAGTAAACGTCCTCAGAGCTCCGCAAGTGAGCGATGCCGGCGGCAGTCCGAATTGCCATGATGATTCGATTCGGAGATTGCCCCAGTATCCCAACCGCCTCGAAGCGAACAATTACCCAAGCTCCGAGTCGGAATTAGAGAGGTAGGAATCACCATTCCGACCACGTGGAGGAATTTCCGATGAAAACAATGACTCTAGCCGCCGCAATCTTCACTAGCGCTCTAGCCACTGGCGCGATGGCCAATCAGGAGGACATGCATAACGGCGCGCACGGTACCACTGGCGACACTCAGGGCAGCGCCATGAGCGAAAACCATCAGCGCGACGATACTGCTAATGCTGGAAAGGATGGCAAGACCATGGATGAAAAGATGAAGAATGAAGTGCAGGACGACTGGCGCGAAGACGCCAAGGAACGTCGTGACGCCGACGTTAGCAAGCCAGAACAGCGCTAAAGCAACGTACCTCCTAGAGCTCGAGGGGGTAAGGCTGAACCAGCGCCCTGCCGTACCCCTCGATGAACTCTACCGGCATCCGCTTGGGTTTGCCGTTCGACAGCTGGATGCAGACAAAGGTGGTTTGGGCACGCAGCAAAGTCGTACCGTCCGCGGGCCTGATCAGCTGGAAATTCCGCTTCATTTTCAGTCGCTGATCGGAATCGACGATCCAGGTCGCCAACTGCAATTGATCCCCACGATAGGCTGCCGCCAGATAATCGATTTCGTGTCGAAGTACTGCCATCGCACGATCCAGCCGACGGTAGTCCTCCAGCCCCAATCCCAGACTTTGAGAGTGCTGCCAAGCGCAACGCTCCAGCCAGGACACGTAGACCGCGTTATTGGCGTGACCCAGCTCGTCGATATGTTCGGCACTTACCTGGAAGTCAATGATGAACGCGTCGGCCTGGTCCCAAGTCATGCATAACCCTCGCTGTCATGTGCGCCGCCAAGACTGCGGCCGGATGCCTATTGGAAGCCAGGCGTACGGTGGATGTCACGTGGGTAGCGATCATCTATGACTGACCATTCAGCATCGCTACCGTTTCAGCCTGATGAAGACGAGCCGCACAAGGCACAGCCGGTTAAAACGCGCCCAAAACAAAAAGGGCCACTTCGTGAGAAATGACCCTTTGATGCCCAAAACGGGCAATAAAAATGGCGTCCCCTAGGGGACTCGAACCCCTGTTACCGCCGTGAAAGGGCGGTGTCCTAGGCCACTAGACGAAGGGGACGAAACCTTCGATGAACAGATCGCCAAACGCTACGACCTGCCGTGGATGGTGGAGCTAGACGGGATCGAACCGTCGACCTCTTGCATGCCATGCAAGCGCTCTCCCAGCTGAGCTATAGCCCCGGATTTAGCGTCTCCCGACTCGCGCCGCTTACGCATCGCGATTTGAATAATGGCGTCCCCTAGGGGACTCGAACCCCTGTTACCGCCGTGAAAGGGCGGTGTCCTAGGCCACTAGACGAAGGGGACGCAAGCCCTTCAAAGGCAACCGATCGAACCGACCGGTGTGGCAATCGAGATTGGTGGAGCTAGACGGGATCGAACCGTCGACCTCTTGCATGCCATGCAAGCGCTCTCCCAGCTGAGCTATAGCCCCATCTCGAGGACGGGGCGCATATTAGGTGCGCCCCTGCAGAGTGTCAACGATATTTTTCCTGAGTCACGAAGAATTTCGACATCAGAACAACTACTTACGCCGACGAGTGGCTGATCGGCAATCACTGGCGGACAGTACCGAAGCGCAATCCGCCGCGCGAGCTCATCGGCACAGCAGTGCCGCTGTCAGGCCATCGCCGCGAACAGCTTTTCCCACTCTTTTACTTCTTTCTTCGACGCGCCGCCCAACAACTCCAACGCTTGGCGTAGACGGAAACGGGTCAGGTCCGGCCCGATAATCTCCATCGCATCCAGCACCGAGACCGAGCTGGCCTGGCCTGTAATGGAGGCAAACATCAGCGGCATCACGTCACGCAGCTTCAGTTCGAGATGGGTGCCAACGGTCTGGATGCATTCGGTGATGCGCTCCTTGTCCCACTGGCGCAGCGCCTCCAGCTTCCACAGCGTCAGCTGCAATACCTGGCGAACCTGGGTGGCGTCGAGCTTCTTGTGCTCGAATAGCGCCGGGTCGAGGCTCAGCGCGCCGGAGAAGAAAAAGCCAGCCAAAGGAGCGATCTGGCTGAAAGTCTCCACCCTGCCCTGCACGTGCGGCGCGATCTTCATCAGGTATTCGGGATTCAGTGCCCACTGCTGGACCTGACTGGCGAAGGCCTCGACGCTCAGTTCGCGAATCCACTGGCCGTTGAGCCAGGACAACTTCTCGACGTCGAAGATAGGTCCACCCAGCGATACGCGGTTGATGTCGAAGTGCTCGATCATTTCCGCCAGGGTGAATTTCTCGCGCTCGTCGGGCATCGACCAGCCCATGCGGCCCAGGTAGTTGAGCATCGCCTCCGGCATGAAGCCCATGCGCTCGTAGAACGTCACCGAGGTGGGGTTCTTGCGCTTGGACAGCTTGCTCTTATCTGGATTGCGCAACAGCGGCATGTAGCACAGCTGCGGCTGTTCCCAGCCGAAGTATTCGTAGAGCTTGATCAGCTTGGGCGCCGACGGCAGCCATTCCTCGCCGCGCAGCACGTGGGTGATGCCCATCAGGTGGTCATCGACGACGTTGGCGAGGAAATAGGTCGGTAGACCGTCGGCCTTCATCAGCACCTGCATGTCCATGCGGTCCCAGCCGATCTCGACGGTACCGCGCAGCATGTCCTGCACCTGGCAAACGCCTTCGGTCGGCACCTTCATGCGGATCACGTGGGACTCGCCACTGGCAATGCGCCGCTGCGCCTCGACAGGGGCGATATGCATGCAATAGCCGTCGTAGCGCGGGGTTTCCTTGTTGGCCATCTGCTCGGCACGCACCTGATCCAGGCGCTCGGCACTGCAGAAGCAGGGGAACGCATGACCCTTGGCAACCAGTTCGTCCGAATATTTCTTGTAAATCTCGCCGCGCTCGCTCTGCCGGTACGGACCATGCGGGCCGCCGACGTCCGGGCCTTCGTCCCACTCAATGCCTAGCCAGCGCAGTGCGTCGTAGATCTGCTGTTCGGATTCGCGGGTCGAGCGCAGCTGATCGGTGTCCTCGATGCGCAGGATGAACTGGCCGCCGTGCTGGCGGGCGAAGCAGAGGTTGAACAGCGCGATATAGGCAGTGCCGACGTGAGGGTCGCCGGTGGGGGATGGTGCGATGCGGGTGCGAACGGTGGTCATGATGTTCTCGAATCAAGGCACAGGGAGACACGGCAACCGGCTCGGCCGGCTGAGTCAGCGCGTGTAAAGGCGCGATGTTAGCAGGCGCGCCTCCACCGGCTCCACAAGACGGCCATCGATCACCGGCAACGACTGCATCAGGAAGTCGAGGAATGCCTTTACCTTCATCGCCTGAAATCGCCGCGACGCATACACCGCATACACCTCGCCGGTGGGCAGCGCCACATCCGGCAGAAGCTCGACCAACTGACCAGCACGGACTTCGTGGTCGGTGATCATGGTTGGCAACGCAGCGATCCCGGCACCGGCGAGGGCTGCCTCGCGCGCGAAGGTGATGTTGTTGCAGGTCAGCACACGGCGGCAGGCGATGTTCTGTTCGAGGATCGGCCAATAGCGCACCGGATCCCGCGACAGAGTGATCGCACGGTGCCCGGCGAGATCTTCGATATGTAACGGTACGCCATGCCGGCCCAGATAAGCAGGGCTCGCGCAGAGACGCCGACGGGTTTCGAACAGCTTGCGCGCGATCAAGGTGGAGTCCTGAGGCTGCCCGACCAATATGACGATATCTACACCCTCTTCCACCGGATCGACAGGTCGCGAAGCCAGCTCTACCTCGGCATTTATCTCTGGATATTGGCGCATGAAGTCGCCTAGCACGCGACCAAGAATCCACTGACCGAACTCGATCGGCGCGGTAATCCGCAGCAACCCGGCCGGCGCCTGTTGCAGTTGCATGACCGCCTGCTCGGCTTCGGCGAAATCGAGCATGATTTGTCGGCAGCGCTCGTAATAGGCCTGGCCGACTTCGGTCAGTCGCAAGCGACGTGTGGTGCGATTGATCAACCGGACGCCGAGACGCTCTTCTAGCTGAACGATCCGCCGGCTGACGGTGGACTTCTGCATCCCAAGACTGTGCGCCGCTTGGGTAAAGCTATGGCACTCGACCACCCGAGTAAAAATCAGCGCGTCATCCAGGCCCATTCGTATTGTTCCTTATCTGCAACAAAGTTTCGCAACTGTAACGACTTATTACGCAAGCGGAACACTGTTAATTTGATCGGCTCACTTCGACAACGAGCGCCCCATGCCCGCCCAGCTGAAACGCCGACTGCTCATCTTCATTGCCTTGGTGCTGCTGGTGGCGGCCGCGTTCTTCGCCCACTGGTATCTTGTAGGCCGCCACTACGAACACACCGACAACGCCTATGTGCAGGGGGAGATCACCCGGATTTCCAGCCAGCTCGCTGCGCGTATCGAGCAGGTCCATGTACGCGATAACCAGCACGTCAAACCAGGCGATCTGCTGGTGACACTGGAGCCGGGCGACTTCCGCCTTGCTGTCGAACAGGCCCGCGCCAATCTTGCCATTCGAGAGGCGGAGCTCGCCCAGGCCCGCAGCCGCCTTGCGCAGCAGGGCAGTTTGATTACAGCCAGCAAAGCCTCGGTCGGCGCTGCGCAGGCCAACCTGGAGCGAACACAGGTCGATCTCTCCCGTGTCGAGGCGCTGCGCAAGCCTGGTTTCGTCTCTGAGGAACGCGTCACCACCCTTTCCGCCGATGCCCGTGTCGCCCGCTCGCAACGGCAGAAAGCCGAAGCCGACCTTGATGCGCAACGCCAGCAGATCGAAGCATTGGAGGCCGACATCAAGCGGCTACAGGCACAGATAGCCAGCGCCCGCACGGAAATCGAGCAGGCCGAACTGAACCTCGGCCGCAGCGAAATCCGATCGCCCATCAGCGGCATCGTCGGTCAGCGTTCGGCGCGTAGCGGCCAGTACGTGCCGGTTGGCGCCTATCTGATGTCGATCGTTCCGGACGAGGAGATTTGGGTTCAGGCAAACTTCAAAGAAACCCAAATTGGTCGCATGCATGCAGGCCAGAGCGCCGAACTGACGTTCGACAGCTACCCCGATACGCCTATTGAAGGCCGGGTCGAGAGTCTGTTTCCAGCATCGGGCGCACAGTTCAGCCTGCTGCCACCGGACAACGCTACCGGCAACTTCACCAAGGTGGTCCAACGCATCCCGGTCAAACTGATGTTCGCCAGCGACAACCCGCTCAAAGGCCGTATCCGCCCCGGCATGTCGGTGGACGTGAAGATCGACCTCCGTGGCCGCTGATGCGCTGATCCGCCCGGTTGGTGAACCCAGCCGGCGCGACTGGATTGCGGTGATGAGCGCGATGCTCGGCGCCTTCATGGCGGTGCTGGATATTCAGATCACCAATTCCTCGTTGAAGGATATCCAGGGCGCGCTGTCCTCCACGCTGGAAGAAGGCTCCTGGATCTCTACCTCCTACTTGGTGGCGGAAATCATCATGATTCCGCTGACCGCCTGGCTGGTTCAGCTGCTGTCGGCGCGACGGCTCGCCGTCTGGGTATCGATCGGTTTTCTATTTTCCTCACTGCTGTGCTCCTTCGCCTGGAATCTGGAAAGCATGATCGTCTTCCGGGCGCTACAAGGCTTTACTGGCGGCGCACTGATTCCGCTAGCCTTCACGCTGACGCTGATCAAACTGCCGGACCACCATCGCGCCAAGGGCATGGCGCTGTTCGCCATCACCGCAACCTTCGCACCCTCGATAGGGCCGACCCTCGGCGGTTGGCTCACCGAGCATTGGGGCTGGGAATACATCTTCTATATCAACGTGCCACCCGGCCTGCTGATGATTGCCGGACTGCTGTATGGCCTGGAAAAGAAGCCGCCGCACTGGGAACTGCTCAAAAGCACCGATTACGCGGGCATCGTCACGCTGGCGATGGGTCTCGGGTGCCTGCAAGTGTTTCTCGAGGAAGGGCATCGCAAGGACTGGCTGGAGTCGAGCCTGATCGTCCAGCTCGGTTCGGTGGCGGCGGTCAGCCTAGTACTCTTCGTGATCCTTCAACTATCGCGCCCTAACCCGCTGATCAATCTGGGCATTCTGCGCGAGCGAAACTTCGGCCTGACCAGCATCGCCAGCTTAGGTATGGGATTGGGATTGTACGGCTCGATTTATCTGTTACCGCTGTACCTGGCGCAGATCCAGAATTACAACTCGCTGCAGATCGGCCAGGTGATCATGTGGATGGGAATCCCGCAGCTTTTTCTAATTCCGCTCGTGCCCAAGCTGATGAAAATCATCCCACCGAAACTGCTGTGCGCGGCTGGGTTCGCGTTGTTCGGTATTTCAAGCTTTGCCTCCGGCACGCTTAACCCCGACTTCGCCGGCGATCAATTCCATCCAATCCAGATCATCCGTGCGCTGGGCCAACCGATGATCATGGTAACTGTCTCGTTGATCGCCACCGCCTATATCCAGCCCCAGGATGCCGGCTCCGCTTCCAGTCTGTTCAACATCCTGCGCAACCTCGGCGGCGCCATCGGCATCGCGTTGCTGGCGACGCTGCTCGACAGCCGTGCCAAAGTTTATTTCGATTACCTGCGCGAATCAGTCGCACCAAGCAATCCGGCGGTGGCCGAACGCCTCGCCTCACTTACCCAGCAGCTAGGCAGTGAGCAGGCGGCACTGGGTAAGCTCAGCGAGATCACCCACCAGCAGGCGATGATCATGGCGTACAACGACGCCTTCCATTTCGTTGGCATCGCGCTGGCGATCAGCATGGTCGCGGTGCTGCTGACGCGTCGGCTGCCGGAGAATATCAAGGATGGCGCGCCGCACTAAGCCAGGTGATGAGCGCAATGTCGGCGGTTCGCATGAAGTGCCCGCCGACTCGACGAGTCAGACCTGCAACAACCGCTCACGCAGCTTGTGGATTTCGTCGCGCGTCTGAGCGGCGGCCTCGAATTCCAGGTCGCGCGCGTAGGCGAGCATCTTCTCTTCCAGCTGGCGGATGCGTTTGGTGATCTCGCTGGGCGAACGCAGCTCGTTCTCGTAACGAGCGGCCTCCTCCGCCGCCTTCGCCTCGCCGCGACGTTTTTTGCTGCGCGAACCTGGCACCGTGGCACCTTCGAGAATGTCCTTCACGTCCTTGAACACGCCCTGCGGAACGATGCCGTGAGCTTCGTTGAACGCGATCTGCTTGTTGCGCCGACGCTCGGTCTCGCCAATCGCTCGCTCCATGGAGCCGGTCATATTGTCGGCGTACAGAATCGCCCGACCGTTGAGGTTACGCGCCGCACGGCCGATGGTCTGGATCAGCGAGCGCTCCGAACGCAGGAAGCCCTCCTTGTCCGCATCGAGAATCGCCACCAGCGAAACCTCGGGCATGTCCAGACCCTCGCGCAACAGGTTGATCCCCACCAGCACGTCGAACACGCCGAGGCGCAGATCACGGATGATCTCGACGCGCTCGACCGTATCGATGTCCGAATGCAGGTAGCGCACCCGCACGCCGTGATCGCCGAGATAATCGGTGAGGTCCTCGGCCATTCGTTTGGTCAGCGTGGTAACCAGCACCCGCTCTTCCTTGGCGACACATTTGTTGATTTCCGAGAGCAGGTCGTCGACCTGAGTCAGGGCCGGGCGCACCTCGATTTGCGGATCGACCAGCCCAGTGGGACGTACCACTTGCTCGATCACGCGCCCCGCATGTTCTGCTTCGTAGGGGCCCGGTGTCGCCGAGACGAAGATGGTCTGCGGGCTGATCGCTTCCCACTCGTCGAAGCGCATCGGCCGATTATCCAGCGCCGATGGTAGACGGAAGCCATATTCCACCAGCGTTTCCTTGCGCGAGCGGTCGCCTTTGTACATGGCGCCAACCTGCGGCACGCTGACGTGGGACTCGTCGATCACCAGTAGCGCATCTGCCGGCAGATAGTCGTAAAGCGTCGGCGGAGCCTCGCCCGACTCGCGCCCCGAGAGATAGCGCGAGTAGTTTTCGATGCCGTTGCAATAGCCCAGCTCCATGATCATTTCCAGATCGAAGCGGGTTCGCTGCTCCAGCCGCTGCGCCTCCACCAGCTTGTTGTTTGCACGTAGATAGTCGAGACGATCCTTGAGTTCTGCCTTGATGTTCTCGATAGCGTCCAGCAGGGTCTCGCGTGGGGTGACGTAATGACTCTTGGGGTAAAAGGTGAAGCGCGGCAGCTTGCGGATCACCTCGCCAGTCAGCGGATCGAAGGCGGACAGGCTTTCCACTTCGTCGTCAAACAGCTCGATGCGCACTGCTTCCAGATCCGATTCGGCCGGGAAGATATCGATCACATCGCCGCGCACTCGGAACGTCGCGCGGGCAAAGTCCATGTCGTTTCGAGTGTACTGCAGGCCGGTAAGACGGCGCAGCAGCTCGCGTTGATCCAGGCGATCACCGCGATCCACATGCAGCACCATCTTCAGGTACGACTGCGGATCGCCCAGACCATAGATACAGGACACCGTGGTGACGATGATCGCATCGGGCCGCTCCAGCAGCGCCTTGGTCGCAGACAAACGCATCTGCTCGATATGGTCATTGATCGACGCATCCTTCTCGATGAATGTGTCCGACGACGGCACGTAGGCTTCTGGCTGGTAGTAGTCGTAATAGGAAACGAAATACTCCACCGCGTTGTTCGGGAAGAACGCCTTGAACTCACCATAGAGCTGCGCGGCCAGCGTCTTGTTCGGCGCCAACACCAGAGTTGGCCGCTGCACATGGGAAATAACGTTGGCGATGCTGAAGGTCTTGCCAGAACCCGTCACGCCCAGCAACGTCTGGTGTGATAACCCGGCCTCTATACCTTCGATCATTTGCCGAATGGCTTCCGGCTGGTCACCGGCGGGCTTGAAACGCGTGACCAATTCGAACTGCGACATATCGACCTCTTATGATGGCGAGACGACCCGAAAGCCGAACGATTGTTGCATCCCTGGCGGCATCTCCTCACGGTACTCGAGCTGCTGGCACCGCGACGGACAGCAACCACAGCCCCTGTCAATGCGGTCGGTACCGGCAATATCAAGAGCAAGTCGCGACAGGCAGGCGAAGCAAGATGAAATCAACGCTTCAACGGAGCCGAAACCGACAGAAAAACCGTCCTAGCATATCGCGACGAAGGGACAGGACCGCTATACTCTTGCCCCGTTTGCGCACCGCCCTCAGCGCGAAGCGAGGGTGCTGCATCAGTCACCTTCCTCTCTTCGAGCCTCCCCATCATGAGTTTGTTCTCCGCTGTCGAAATGGCGCCGCGCGATCCGATCCTCGGCCTCAATGAAGCCTTCAATGCCGACACGCGGCAGAACAAGGTCAACCTGGGGGTGGGCGTCTACTACAACGAAGAAGGTCGAATTCCCCTGCTGCGCGCCGTGGCTGCCGCCGAGATGGCGCGCCTGGAACTGAACGCACCACGCGGCTATTTGCCGATCGAAGGCATCGCCAGCTACGACATGGCCGTACAAGGCCTGTTGTTCGGTACCGACTCGGCACTAGTTGCCGACGGCCGAGTGGTGACCACCCAGGCACTAGGTGGCACTGGCGCGTTGAAGATCGGCGCGGACTTTCTCAAGCGCATGTTGCCCGACGCGGTCGTGGCCATTACCAACCCAAGCTGGGAAAACCATCGCGCGCTGTTCGAGTCCGCCGGCTTCGCCGTGCAGAACTACAGCTACTATGATGCCGCCAGCCACGGCATTGATCGTGCCGGCATGCTCGAAGACCTGAAAAACCTTCCGCCCCGCTCGATCGTTGTACTGCACGCCTGCTGCCACAACCCGACCGGCGTCGACCTGCAGCCGGAAGACTGGAAGCAGATCCTCGAAATCCTGCGCGCCAACGACCACGTGCCGTTTATCGACATCGCTTATCAGGGCTTTGGCGATAGCATCGAGGAAGACGCTGCAGCCGTGCGACTGTTCGCGGAATCGGGCATGAGCTTCTTCGTATCCAGTTCGTTCTCCAAGTCGTTCTCGCTCTATGGCGAGCGCGTTGGCGCCCTATCGATGGTTACCCAGAGCCGCGAAGAGTCGGTACGGGTGTTGTCGCAGATCAAGCGTGTGATCCGCACCAACTATTCCAACCCGCCGACTCACGGCGCAACAGTGGTATCGGCCGTACTCAACAGCCAGGAACTGCGAGCGATGTGGGAAACCGAGCTGGGGGAAATGCGCACCCGCATCCAGGAGATGCGCCTGAGCATGGTTCGCCAGTTGGCCGACAAAGGCGCCAAGCAGGACTTCAGCTTCGTTGCCAAACAGCGCGGCATGTTCTCCTACTCCGGCCTTACACCGGCTCAGGTCGAGCGTCTGCGCGTTGAGTTCGGCGTATATGCCATCGGCACCGGCCGCATCTGCGCAGCAGCTCTGAACCACAACAATCTGGACCATGTCACCGACGCCATCGTCCAGGTCCTCTGATCCGCCGAGGGGTTGACTTCCCCTTTGCAAACAGTAGGATACGCACCGCTGTTCCGCGATAGCTCAGTCGGTAGAGCAAATGACTGTTAATCATTGGGTCCCTGGTTCGAGTCCAGGTCGCGGAGCCAAAAATCAAAGCCTCAGGTGAAAATCTGGGGCTTTTCCGCCGGACTCTCACCAGGGACGCTGTCCCAGCGTTATTCGGCAAGCAAATAAAAACGCCCCGCGATTGCAGGGCGTTTCGTACAGCGGAGTGCTTACTGCTCGGCAGCGGCTTCTTCAGCTGCTTCCGGCTCAGCTTCGGCAGCAGGAGCTGCTTCAGTCGCTTGAGCTTCGTCACCCTTGATACCCAGCAATTCGAGGTCGAAGACCAGCACCGAGTTGGCGGGGATCAGCGGGCTCGGGCTCTGCTCGCCATAAGCCAGCTCGCTCGGGATGTACAACTTGTACTTCTCCCCAACATGCATCAGCTGTAGACCTTCAACCCAACCCGGAATAACACCGCTAACGGGCAGGTCGATTGGAGTGCCACGCTTGATCGAGCTATCGAAGACGGTGCCGTCGGTGAGACTACCTTCATAGTGAACGGTGACGACGTCATCAGGACCCGGCTGAGCGCCATCGGCTTCCTTGATGACCTCATATTGCAGACCGGATTCGGTGGTCTTGACGCCTTCGCGCTTGGCATTTTCTTCGAGGAATTTCTTACCAGCAGCGACCGCTTCCTTATTCATTTCAACCATGCGCTCTTCAGCGCGGGTCTGTAGATAGGAAAAGGCTTCCATCAGTTCTTCGTCGGTCAGCTTTTGCTCTTTCTTGCCGATGGCATCGTCGATACCTTGGGCGACAGCCTTGGAATCGAGATCAGCCATACCTTCCTGGACCAGACTCTTACCCATATTCAGGCCGATGCCATAAGAGGCTTTCTGTGCCGGAGTTTCCAGCTTGGCGCTGGTTTCCGAATCGCAGCCCGCCAGAACCAGGCCAACCAGGGCTATCGCAGACGCCAAACGTTGATGTCTCATTCTGTTTCCTTATTACGCTTTGAAAGGGGTGCAGCAAACAATTGCCGGAGCTTAACAGTCGCTCCCGACAGTAGCTACCGAACCCACCCGGGTAATAGGTAAAGACAATGCAAAGTAAGGAAGTGCCGCACGAAACGCGCAAAGAAGAAGGGAAATCGGGCGAAAAAAAAAGCGACCCTAAGGTCGCTTTTTTTGAGCTATCAAGGCGTTCAGCGGTCCTTGATGGCGAATATGGCGCAGCGGACGGGACTCGAACCCGCGACCCCCGGCGTGACAGGCCGGTATTCTAACCGACTGAACTACCGCTGCGCTAAACCTCGAGTGGTGGGTGATGACGGGATCGAACCGCCGACCCTCTGCTTGTAAGGCAGATGCTCTCCCAGCTGAGCTAATCACCCGTTTGCTCTCGAAGTGGGGCGCATTCTAGAGATGGTTCATGACCTTGGCAAGCCCCTTTCGAAAAAAAAATTGCAGAAGTTCCAAAGACTTAGGAAACCCTCTGTTTATCGCAAATTTTGCGGTATCCATCGGCATTGCGGCTTTGCAGGGTTGGCCTGAGTTCTTGGTAGGGGAATAATGCGCGCTTTGCTTTTACCGGAGTTTCAGATCGCCATGTGGTTTCGCAACCTGCTCGTCTACCGTCTCACCCAGAACGTCCCTTTCGATGTCGAGACTCTTGAAGCTGCATTGGCCGCCAAGCCCGCCCGCCCCTGCGCCAGCCAGGAACTAAGCACCTACGGTTTCGTTGCACCCTTCGGCAAGGGCGAAGACGCGCCCCTGGTCCATGCCAGCCAGGGTTTCCTGTTGATCTCGACGCGTAAGGAAGAGCGCATCCTGCCTGGCAGCGTGGTCAAGGACGCGCTGAAGGAGAAGGTCGACGAGATCGAAAACGAGCAGATGCGCAAGGTCTACAAGAAGGAGCGCGAGCAACTCAAGGACGACATCATCCAGTCCTTCCTGCCCCGCGCATTCATTCGCAAGTCCGGCACCTTCGCTGCCATCGCGCCAGAGCAAGGCTTGATTCTGGTCGACTCCTCCAGCCCCAAGCGCGCCGAAGATTTGCTCTCCACGCTTCGCGAAGCCATCGGTTCGCTGCCGGTGCGTCCGCTGACGGTCAAGATCGCGCCTTCGGCGACCATGACCGATTGGGTCAAGACGCAGAAAGCTGCGAATGACTTCTTCGTGCTCGACGAGTGCGAACTGCGCGATACCCATGAAGACGGTGGCGTGGTGCGCTGCAAGCGCCAGGATCTGACCAGCGACGAAATCCAGCAGCACTTGGAAGTCGGCAAGCAGGTCACTCAACTGTCGCTGGGCTGGCAGGACAAGTTGTCCTTCGTGCTCGACGACAAGCTGGTGATCAAGCGTCTGCGCTTCGAAGAGTTGCTGCAGGATCAGGCCGAACAGGACGGCGGCGACGACGACCTCGGCCAGCAGGACGCCAGCTTCCTGCTGATGATGTTGACCTTCGGTGAGTTTCTGCCCGCACTGTTCGAAGCTCTGGGCGGTGAGGAGATTCCGCAGGGCATCTAAACTGCCCTGCGCGCCGTCAGCTCTATCTGCCGGCGCTTCCTCCATAACTAAGGTAAGCCCGATGCGTGCCCTCGCCGCCCTCAGCCGCTTTGTCGGCAATACGTTCGCCCTCTGGGTCCTGCTGTTCGCCGTTCTCGCCTTCTTCCAGCCCAGCTGGTTTCTGCCTGCTACTGCCTGGATCGTCCCACTTCTGGGGTTGATCATGTTCGGCATGGGCCTGACCTTGAAAGCGGCTGATTTCGCCGAAGTCGCTCGCCGTCCGCTTTGGGTAGCGCTGGGTGTCGGCGCGCAGTTCCTGATCATGCCGACCCTCGCCTGGTTGCTCTGCCAGCTGTTAGCTTTGCCGGCTGAAATCGCCGTGGGTGTGATCCTGGTGGGTTGCTGCCCAGGCGGCACCGCCTCCAATGTGATCGCCTGGTTTTCCCGTGGTGACGTCGCGCTTTCGGTTGCGATCACCGCTGTTACCACCCTGCTTGCGCCGCTAGTCACGCCAGCGCTGATCTGGTTGCTGGCCTCGGCCTGGCTGCCTGTCAACTTCGGCGCGCTGTTCATGTCCATCGTGCAGATCGTGCTGTTGCCTATCGCCCTCGGCCTGATCGCCCGTCGCCTGCTGGGCACCCGTGTGCATCAGGTGGTGGAAGTGCTACCGCTGGTCTCGGTGGTTAGCATCGTGATTATCGTTGCCGCAGTGGTCGCAGCCAGTCAGGCCAAGATTGCTGAATCGGGACTGCTGATCATGGCGGTGGTGATTCTGCACAACAGCTTAGGTCTGGGCATCGGTTACTTCGTTGCTCGTGCCTTCGGCCTGCCGCTCGCGCAGCGCAAAACGCTGTCGATCGAGGTCGGCATGCAGAACTCCGGCCTTGGCGCAGCATTGGCCAGCGCGCACTTTTCGCCGTTGGCAGCAGTACCCAGCGCGCTGTTCAGCGTCTGGCATAACCTTTCCGGCGCGCTGCTGGCAACCTGCTTCCGCCGCATGCGCGACAAGGGCCAAGCCTGAGCTGACGCTGCGCTCCTTTGGTCCGGGCTACTTGCCCGGACCTGCTGACTGTGCAAAATAGCGCCTGCTGAGGACGACCTCAGGCTGCACAGACGCATCGGGGACGGCCCCACCCACTTACCGTCCCATAGAGGTGCACATGTCCTGGATCATCTTGTTTTTTGCCGGCCTGTTCGAGATCGGCTGGGCCGTTGGCCTGAAGTACACGGACGGTTTTTCCCGTCCGCTGCCCACGATACTTACGATCGCTGCGATGCTGGCCAGCCTTGGATTGCTGGGTCTGGCGATGAAAGAATTGCCGCTGGGTACCGCCTATGCCATCTGGACCGGCGTAGGCGCAGTGGGAACGGTGATCGCCGGAATCATATTGTTCGGCGAATCGCTGAGCCTGTTCCGCCTGGGCAGCGTGCTGTTGATCTGCATTGGCTTGCTCGGCTTGAAACTCAGTCATTGAAGGTACGGAGGCAGCCGGCCGAACACCGGCTACCTCCACTATCAGCCGAACAGCGCCGGCTCGCGATAGTGCCGCGCACACGCCTGACCATCAGCACGGAACAGATGGCACTTGTTGGCGAGCAGCCCCGTGGCGTAAGCCTGCCCCACCGCAACGCGGCGGTTACCATCGCTGGCGACCGCGACCATCTCGTCCACACCTTCGAAGTTCAAATGCAAGAGATTGTGGTCACCGAGTCGCTCGGCCACTGCAATCTCGCCGCTGAAGACGAAATCCGCGTGCTCTACATCGACGAAATGTTCAGGACGAACGCCCAAGGTCAATGCATCACCGGAACTGACCTGGCTGCCATCCACCGGCACCCGCAAGGAGCTGCCGCCCGGCAACGTCACCTCGACCGACTCGGCATCGGCACGCAACACGTTTACCGGCAGAAAATTCATTTGCGGCGAGCCGATAAACCCAGCGACGAACTGATTGCGCGGGTAGTGATACAGCTCCAGCGGTGGCCCGACCTGAGCGATACGCCCGGCATTGAGCACGACGATCTTGTCGGCCAACGTCATGGCTTCGACCTGATCGTGGGTGACGTAGATCATCGTCGCCTTGAGGCGCTGATGCAGGCGCGAGATTTCGATGCGCATCTGCACGCGGAGGAAAGCATCGAGATTTGATAGCGGCTCGTCGAACAAGAACACCTTGGGCTCGCGCACCATAGTCCGGCCGATAGCAACGCGCTGGCGCTGCCCACCGGAGAGGTCCTTTGGCTTGCGGTCGAGCAGGTTGTCGAGTTGCAGAATCTTCGCCACCGACTCCACGCGGCGCTTTATTTCTGCCTTGTCGATTTTCGCCAGTTTCAGGCCGAACGCCATGTTTTCCGCGACGTTCATGTGCGGATAGAGCGCGTAGGACTGGAACACCATTCCTACCGAGCGGTCCATCGGCGGCAGCTCGTTGACCCGTTCACCGTCGATCTGCAGCTCGCCGTCGGTGATGTCTTCCAGACCGGCGACAAGTCGCAGCAGGGTCGACTTGCCGCATCCGGAAGGCCCGACGAACACCACGAATTCCCCGTCGGCGATATCGAGATCGATACCACAAGTGATGGGTACGTCGTCATAGCTCTTACAGATATTTAGCAGGGTTACGCTGGCCATTATTGTTGTTCTCCTTCAAACAGCCGCCGCGACGAATCGCGGCGAGCGAAGCTAATAGGCAGCAGGCCGATCAAAACGAAACGCGGATAGTCGTTTGATCGGTCGACTTACCCGAGCCGACGAGCAAACCCGAACCCATGAGCCGGCATGTGTACGCCGTGACCGTCGAAAACAGCCGTTGCCGAGGGTACGTCCAGGCCTTCGACCGGCTCCGACAAATCAAAGTGCCGCGCGCTGTCACCCATATTGAACAGGCACACCCAGACTTCGTCATCCAGGCGGCGCTCGTACACCAGCAACGCATCGTCGTGATGCACGGTTCTCATGCTGCCCTCGATCAGCAAACGCTGATCCTGGCGCCAGGCGAGGAAGCGACGGTAGATGTTGAGCATCGAGTCAGGGTCCGGCTCCTGGGCGGCGACCGAAAGCGGCAAGTGCTTATCGGCCAGGGGCAACCAGGGTTGCTCGCGACTGAAACCGCCGTGCCGATCCTGATCGTGCCAGGGCATCGGCGTGCGGCACCCGTCTCGGCCTTTGAATTCAGGCCAGAAGCGGATGCCATAGGGATCGACCAGCTGTTCGAACTGCAGCTCGGCTTCGTCCAGTCCGAGCTCCTCGCCCTGATACAGGCAAACGCTGCCGCGCATCGACAACAGCATCGCCATGAACATGCGTCCACGGGCGTGATCCGGCTGATTGGCCAGCGCCCAGCGGCTCATCACCCGTACCACATCATGGTTGCCGATAGACCAGCACGGCCAGCCGTCGACCAATTCACGCTCCACGCAATCGATGGTATGGCGCAGGAAGCTCGGGCTGCACTGCTCGGTGAGCAGATCGAAGGAATACGCCATGTGCAGCGTATCGCTACCGCCGGTGTACGCCGCCATGGTGGTCAATGAATGATCGCAACCAATTTCGGCCACGGTGGCGCTGCCTGGGTAGCGCTCGAGTAACTGCCGAATGCGGCGCAGGAAATCGAGATTTTCCGGCTGGGTCTTGTCGTGGATGTGCTTTTGAAAGGCATAGGGGTTGTCGGCACGTACGCCGATGCTGCCTTCGCGAATTTCGTAATTCGGTGGGTTATCGCGCAGTTCGCGGTCATGGAAGTAGAAGTTCGCCGCGTCCAACCGGAAGCCGTCGACGCCTAGTTTCAGCCAGAATTCCATGTCTTCGAGCAGCTGCTGCTGGACTTCTTCGCAGTGAAAATTGAGGTCTGGCTGGCTGGAAAGGAAGTTGTGCAGGTAGTACTGCTTGCGGCGGCTGTCCCATGTCCAGGCCGGACCGCCGAACACCGACAGCCAGTTGTTGGGTACGGTGCCGTCGTCTTTCGCGTCGGCCCACACGTACCAGTCGGCCTTGGAGTTGTCGCGGCTGGAACGGCTTTCCTTGAACCAGGCGTGTTGATCCGAGGAGTGGTTGAGGACCTGATCGATCAGGATGCGAATGCCGCGCGAATGGGCGACGTCGATGACCTGCTTGAAGTCTTCCAGCGTACCGAACAGCGGGTCCACGCCGCGGTAGTCGGATACGTCATAACCAAAATCCTTCATCGGCGAAGTGAAGAACGGCGACAGCCAGATGGCATCGACGTTGAGGCTGGCGATGTAGTCGATCTTCTCCACTACACCGAGCAGATCGCCGACCCCATCGCCGTTACTGTCGAAAAAGCTGCGCGGGTAAACCTGATAAATGACGCCGCCGCGCCACCAGTCATTGCGATTCATACAACCAACCTTCGATGTTTGGGGGAACACGCCGCCACTCTAGGTACGTCAACCCGCCGCAACATCCTCCTGCATATCAATTGCCAAGGCGTACAGCGCAGGCGTAGAGACCGAGCCTAAGGGGGGCGTACTGCCGTCGATCAAGCCGGCTCCGCTGCACTACGAAAGGGATCGACCGATCGTCATAAAACCGTCGACAAACAAGCGGATCGACACTTATCTGTCACGAGCGACTTATAGGATCAGGGCAGTTCCAGGACTGACCCTGCAGTAGCTGCCGCGCCCACTAGGAGTGTGAGCCGCCCAGTCAGGAGCGACACGCATCCACCTTCCATGGAGAAACGACATGTTCAAGTGCAAGCCCCTCGCAGCCGCCATCATCGCGATTCTCGCTACTCAGGCCTACGCTGATGAAAACAGTGCAGAGCAGAACCAGTCCGGTGCCGACAACATTGCGGAAGTGACCCAGACCGGCGGCCAGGACAACCTGTCCTATCAATCACAGATTGGCGCGAACAATGACGGAACCGTCACCCAGGACCAGGCGACAACGTCAGATGCCGTCCAGACGCAGACCGGCAATCTGAACTATGCCGACATCGTGCAGAACGCGACAGACCAGAGCGAAGCGATCCAACTGCAACAGGGCGACAACCACGACGCAAGCATCGTCCAGACCGACACCTTCGGTGCTAGCGCGCGTCAGTACCAGGAAGGCAGCTTCAACACTGCGATCACCGAGCAGACCTCCGCTAACCTGAGCTCAGCCGTGACCGAGCAGGACGGTAACGACAACTTCGCCGAAGCCATTCAGAGCAACACCGAATCGAGCCTGTCCGAGCAGATTCAGGTCGGCAACGACAACGTCTCGCTGGTGTGGCAGGAAGGCGGCGCACGCAACGACGGCTTCGTCGATCAGCTAGGCGACGGAAACGATGCAACCGTTTACCAAGTGAATGCCTTTGATTCCAGCGCTGAGGTCGTTCAACAAGGCGACTTGCAGACCGCGTCGGTGATGCAGGAAGGATCCGAACACACCGCCAGCATCCAATCGCAAGGTCTGATGAACGAGGCTTACGTCGACCAGAGCGGCTCGCTGCAAACTGCCTCGATCTATCAGGACGGCACGTCCAACAGCACTGATATCTTCCAGGCGGGCGAAGGCAACAACGCCAGCACCGATCAGACCGGCAATAACAACTACGTTACCGTCGACCAGCTAGACGGCAGCTTCCAAACCGCTTCGCTACAGCAAGCCGGCGAGTACAACGAGGCCTATGTCACGCAGCAAGGTACCGATCACCTGATCGACTTCGCTCAGGACGGTTCCGACAACCTGCTCACCGCTGAGCAGAGCGGCAATGGCAACGAGCTGACCGGTTCGAGCTACGGCGATAACAACCGCGTGGATGTGCTGCAGGACGGCAATCTCAACGTGGCCGACATTCAGCAGATCTACGGTTCAGATAACGAAGTCAGCCTGACGCAGACCGGCGAAGGTCATCTGGCGCAGGTGCTACAGGGCGGCACCGCAAACCAGGCGATCCTCGATCAGAGCGGCATGAACAACAGCGCAATGGTTTCGCAGATGGGCTCGGGCAACATGGCAATCGTGACCCAGCAGTAAGCGATATCGGTAGCCGGCCATATGGCCGGCTACCTCCCTCTAGCGACTGCGCGCTGGGTTACCGACCACCGTCGCTCCTGCCGCTACATCTCGAGTCACCACGCTGCCCGCCCCGATCACGGCACTATCGCCGATGGTCACGCCCGGCAGGATAATCGCGCCCCCGCCAATCCATACGTGCTCGCCGATGATCACCGGCCGACCGAACTCCAGACCGCTGCGGCGCCCTTCTGCATCGCGAGGATGGTCTGCCGCGTATATCTGCACGGCCGGCCCGATCTGCGTCCCAGCGCCGATACGCACCTCGACCACATCCAGAATCACGCAGTTGAAATTCAGGAATACCCCATCGCCCAAGTGGATGTTGTAGCCGTAATCGCAGTGAAACGGTGGCCGTATCACCGCGTCTTCGCCGACGCTGCCAAACAACTCGCCCAGCATGGCCCGACGCACTGCGGCGGTTTCGCCGAGCGCGGCGTTGTAACGCACCATCCATGCTTTCGCGGCAGCCTGATCGGCCTGTAGCTGAGAGTCGCCCGGCTGGTACAGCTCACCGGCAAGCATTTTCTGTTTTTCGGTCATCGACATCGTCTGGCTCCAACTGGGCATGAAATCGCACCCGACCTTGGACCGGCCGGATGCGCAATCGCTCGGTGCGACGCCGGCCGCTATTCGCCCTGGATCTTGCTCAACAGGCTGCGCGCCAGCTGTACGGCCTCGTTGCGATGGGTGATGTTGAGCTTCTGGTAAAGGCTGCGAATGTGCGTCTTGATTGTGGTGGGCGCCACATTGAGGTGTTCGGCGATCTGCTCGTTGGACTGCCCGGCATGGATCAGGCTGAGCACCTGCCATTCCCGGCGCGTCAGCGGCGAATGGCGGATCAGCTCGGGCACATCGGGGCGGTTGATGATGTCTTGAATCACCGCCTCATCCAGGGTGATGCGGATCGCGCGGCTGAAGTCGCGTTGCTGCTGCGCCAACAAGATCAGCCGATCGGCGCGCTGGGCTTCGAGTTCATCGAGCTGACGTTCGTGCTGCAGCGCCTTGAGCATGGCGATGATCAGCTTGCCAATGCGCAGAAAGCTGCCGATGGCGCCGGTACTGCTGGCCAGCGTCAGCGCCAGTTGCAAATGATCGAGCGCCTGCTGACGCTCCTCGCGCAGCCAGTGCAGCTGGGCCAGCAGAATATGGTTGCGGTTGAGGTCCATCACCAGACCATGCTGTTCGGCATCGATCTGCAACTGCCGCAAAATCGGCAGCGCCTTGTCCGGCTGTTTCAGCGACAGGTAGGCGCGTGCGTGGTTGCGGCCGTTGTACTGGGCGAAGTGATTGAGTCCGCGCTGCAACGCCGGTGCGGTGAGCAACCATTGCTGGATGGCGGTTTTGTCCTGGGTCGAATCCCAGTAGCTGAGCATCACCGCGTGAGCATTGGCGAGCCAGTCGACGTGGTAGTTGTCGTCGGCCAGCATGCTCTGAATCTTGCCGATGTAATCGGCACATGCGCTCTGCTGGCCGCGGGCATGGGCGACGCCGGCGAGCAGCGCATAACACTGCATGAGCCAACGATCACCGACGTCCTCAAGGATCTGGATACCCTGCAGCGCGCACTGCTCGGCAGCATCCAAGTGATGCCATTCGAGCAGTACCTGGCCGCGCACGCGGTAGATGAATTCCATGATTGGCGTGGCCTGCAGCTCGGCCTGCTCGACGTACTGGATCGCGCGTTCCTGCAGCGAATAGGCCTTTTGCAGGTAGCCCTGGGCGATGGCGATTTCCGAAAGCTGCCCAAGGTTCCACACCACCAGATGCGAGGCGCGGATCTCCCGCGCGCGGCGCTCGGCCTCCTCGTACTGCTTTTGCGCCTGAGGCAGCAGCCCTTGAACGAAGTGCGCCTCGGCCAAACCCGACAATGCTGCAACCTTGGAGGTACGCATGATCAGCGGCTCACGCGCCAGCGCTTCACGGGCCAGGGCAATCGCCTGCTGTTCGTCGCCGCGGTTCATCGCCACCTGCGCGCGCACCGCATTGAATTCGCCAACGATGCGCGCCCAATCCTCGTCCGAGCAGCTGCGTTGCAATGCGTGCTCGCCCGCCTTGAACCACCGCTCGACCTGGTCGAACTGATAGGAGTTCTGCGACACCCAGGCCTGCAACAACGTGAACAATGGCGAGCCGGCGATGGCCTGTTCCGGCAATGTCTCCAGGCATTGCTGCAACAGCCCCAGCCGGCCCTGCCGATAGAATTGCCGGCCATGCCGCTCCAGCACCTCGCCAACCCGCTCGGGGCAGCCCGCTTCCACCGCATGGCGCGCTGCCTCTTCCGGCAGGCTCTCGGCCATCAGCGCCTCGGCCGCGCGCAGATGCAGTTCCGACATGCGCTGCGGCTGGTGCGTGCGCAGTTCGCCCTGAAGGAAGGTCGCGAACAGCGGGTGATAGGCGTACCACTGGCGCAGGCTGTCGAGCGGCAGCAGGAACAGGCCGCCGCGATCCAGTTGTTCGAGCATGTCGCGGGCGTTGCTGTTCTGGGTCAGGTGATTAGCAAGCGAGGCGTTGAAGCGCTCTAGCAGGCAGGTGGCCTGAAGAAAATCGAGCGTCAACGCGCCCAGCCGGTCCATGACCTGCTCGCGCATGTAGTCGCGAATATAGGGATGCCCGAGCTGGAGATTCTCCAGAAACAGGTCCATGCCGCGTCCGGTCTGCACCTCCTGCAAGGCCAGTTGCAGCGCACAGGGCCAGCCGCCGATACGCCGGTTGAGGCGTTCGATCTGCTCGCGATTGACCGTCACTGGCAAACCCAGCCCGAGCAATGCTTCAACCTCATCGGTCTCGAACGCCAAGTGTTGCGCATCCACCGTGAGCAGCTGATGTTTGACGCGTAAATCCGCCACGCCCAGTTCGGGCAAGCCGCGACTGCACACCAACAGCGTTATCCATGCCGGCATGTTGCGCAGGAAGAAGCGCAGCGCAGCAATGACTTCCGCGTTGTGCAGCGTCTCGAAGTCGTCCAGTACCAGCAGCAGCGGTTCGTGCTCGACCGGCAGTTCCGCCAGCAGATGCGTGAGCAAGGTGTCGAAGACCTCCCTGCCCTGCTCCGCCAACAACAGGCTGCGCGGACAGCCATGCTCCAACTGCGCATCGATCACGTGCAGCAGATAACGGCCGAGCTGAAGCGGATCGTTGTCGCCGGGGTGCAGCTGCAGCCAGGCAACCGTCCCCTCGAAGGTGAGCGCCCACTGGCAGGCCAGGGTGGTTTTGCCAAACCCGCTGGGCGCCTGCAATACCGCTAGACGCACCTCGCCCAGGCGCTGCAGCCACTCGTCCAACCGTGGCCGCGCCAGCAACCCGCGCGGCATCGGCGGCATTATCATCTTCGCGGGTATCAGTGGTAGCGGTGCAGGCATTGCGGCGTTCATATCGTCTCCCTCGATTCCGTTCACTGTTGCGCGCTAACCCTTCACTCCGCCCGCCGTCAGCCCGCCAACGATCCACTTCTGGCAATAAAGGAACACCGCGGTGATCGGCAGCCCGGACAGCACCGCCGCAGCGGCGAAGTCGCCCCACAAGTAATTCTGGTCATAGAGATACTGCTGGGCACCGACCGACAGCGTGAGTTTGTCCACATCCATCAACAGCACCGAGGCGATTGGGTATTCGGTGATGCTGGTGATGAAGGCAAGAATGAACACCACCGCTAGAATCGGCACGCTCATCGGCAGAAGAATGTGTACGAAGGCCTGCCAGGTGGTCGCGCCGTCAACGATGGCCGCCTCTTCCAGCGAGCCGTCGATGCTTTCGAAATAGCCCTTGATGGTCCAGATATGCAGCGCCATGCCACCCAGCGAGGCGATGATCACCGCGCCATGGGTATTCACCCCAAGCCAGCCAATATGCTGACCGAGCTGGTCGAACAGCGCGTAGATCGCCACCAGCGTCAGCACCGGTGGGAACATCTGGAAGATCAGCATGCCCTTGAGGATCGGCCCCTTGCCCCGGAAGCGAAGCCGAGCGAACGCATAGGCGCTGGTGGTGGACAGCATGAGGATCAGCAGCGAGCTGATCAGCGCGATCTTCACCGAGTTCCACAACCAGGTAAGCACCGGAAACGGCGGGTTGCTGACCGCGCCATTTTCATGGACGTAGGGAATGCCCAACGCCAGCGACCAATGTTCCAACGTCGGGCTTTCCGGAAACAGGCTGCCGGTGGCGAAGTTGCCTTCGCGAAAGGAGATCGACACCACCATGAGCAGTGGAAATACGATCAGGGCGACAAAGGCGAGCAGTGCGGCATGTGTCAGCCAGACGCGATATTTGACGGATTTCGGTTGAACCATGGCCATGTGCCTAATCCTTAAAGTTCGCGAAAACTGCGAGAGTGTTTTTGCAAGCGTTCATACCTTGACCTTGGAAAGCTTCAGATTCAGCCAGGCCATCGCGCCGACGACAATGAAGATCAGCGTGGCGATGGCGGCGGCCAGGGCGAAGTTCTGCCCCGAATCCTGAAAAGCGATGCGGTAGGTGTAGCTGACCAGCAGGTCGGTGGTGCCGGCCGGCGTTGTGGTGCCGAGGATGTCCGGGCCGCCGCGGGTAAGCAGCGTGATCAGCACGAAGTTATTGAAGTTGAAGGCGAAGCTTGCGATCAGCAGCGGCGCCAGCGGCTTGATCAGTAATGGCAAGGTGATCTTCAGCAGGTTGTCCAGTGGCGTCGCACCGTCCATTGCCGAAGCTTCGTAAAGATCGCGCGGAATCGCCTGCAACAGGCCCATGCACAGCAGCAGCATGTAGGGATAACCGAGCCACGTATTGACCAGCAGAATCATGCTGCGCGCCAGCGTCGGGTCGCTGAACCAGGCCGGGCGCACCTGAAACAGGCTGTCGAGCATCAGGTTGATCTCGCCGAAGCTCTGGTTGAACAGGCCCTTGAACACCAGGATCGAGATGAACGCCGGAACCGCGTAGGGCAGGATCAGCATCAGCCGGTAGAAGGCCTTGCCGCGTACCATGTCCCATTGCAACAGGCTCGCCAGCACCAGCCCCACGGCCAGGGTGAAGACCACCGTCAACGCCGCGAAACACACCGTCCAGATGAAAATTTGCAAGAACGGACCGCGAATTTTCGGATCGGTCAATACCTTGGCGAAGTTGCTCCAACCGGCGTAGACCGTGTAGCCCGGCGCGACCTTCTGCCCTTCGGCATCAACATAAAAGCCGATTTCATCGTTGGCGGTCAGGTGTTCGCCGGTCTGGTTGTTGAGCAGCGAGCCGTCATCCTGCAGGCGGTACAGCGGCTCCACCGCGGCAACCTCGCGCAAGCCGTACAAACGCAACAGCTGCCCCTTGTCGCCGCGCATCACCCATTGCTCCAGCTGGTTTCGCAGCCGAATCACATCGCGCAGCGGCAGCGCCTGGCCTAGATCGTCGACCTCGGCCTCAGGAGTTGTTCTCAGCGGTTCGCTCTCAAGCGGCTCGCCCTGCAAAGGTGCGGAAACCCAGACGCCCTGCTCGCCTTTGTCGACGCGCAGGCGCATTTCGCCGGCGTCGTTCTGGTGCAGAGTGAAACCGAAGCGCTCACCGGCCAGGTAGGTCTGACTGAGGTGATAACGCTGGGCCTGATCGAAGGTCAGCAGGTTGGTGCCGCTGTAGTTGGTGAAGCCGATGCCCACGGTGTACAGCAGCGGGAAGATGACGAATATCAGCATCCCGGCCACCGCTGGAAAGATGTAACGGTGGGCGTAGGCGCGGCGGTTGATGAAGACGAAACTGGCGATCCCCGCGACCACCAGCCCGAGCAGGGCGAACACCGTCTGCCCCTGCGCATAGAGGGCGACGATCAGGTACAGCGCAAACGCGTTACAGATCAACCAAAGCCCCCAGCGCATCGCGGCTGGCAGCTTCGGAATGGATAATTTCGGCACGGCTCGGCCGGGCATCTCGACGGGAACATTCACGGCGGACATCGGAATCTTGGCCTCAAGGCGCGCAGCCGAAGACGCAGGCGCCTCCGGCTGCGGCTGCGGGTTGTCGTTACTTGACGATGCGCTTGGCGGCGTCATCTAGAGCGGCATCGACCGATTGACGACCGGACGTGATGTTGGTCAGCGCAGGCTCCATCGCCGACCAGAACACACCCATCTGCGGAATGTTCGGCATCGGTCGGCCTTGCTCGGCGCTGTCGAACGTCGCCTTGATCAACGGATCGTTGGCCAGCTCCGCCATGTATGCCTTGTTTGGCACCGCACCCAGCGGCACGTCGGCGTTCATGGTCTTCAGTCCCTCGACCTGCAACAGGTAATTCTCAAGAAACTCGACGGCCAATGCCTGGTTCGGGCTGGCTGCGTTGAGGGTCGCGGCCATCACGCCGGAGAACGGCTTGCTCGGGCTATCGCCCACCGCCGGAATCGGCGCCACGCCGAAATCGATACCGCTCTTGCGGATGTTCGACCAGGCCCAAGGCCCGCTGATGAACATCGCCGAGTCGCCCTTGTTGAACGCGGCTTCGGCGGCACTGTAGTCGGCGCCCTTGGGCATGACGCCCTCATCGATCAGGCGCTTGAGCACGGTTGCGCCCTGCTTGGCGCCCTCATTGTTGACACCGGTCTTGCTGACGTCGTAACCCGCGTCACCGTTGGCGAACGCATAACCGCCGTTGGCCGCCAGCAGCGCCCAGGTGAAATAGGTGTTGTTGTAATCCCAGAGAATCGCGCGCTTGCCGTCGGCAGCGAGTTCTTTATTGAGCGCAAAGACTTCATCGAACGTCTTCGGCGGGGTCGATACCAGCGCCTTGTTGTAGATCAGCGCGGGGGCTTCTACTGCCATGGGATAGCCCCACAACTTCCCTTGGTAACTCACCGCGTCCCAGGCGAAATCGGCGATCTCGCCCTTGGTCTCGGCACTCGGCGTGATCGGGGAAAGCAGCCCGCTCTGCGCCCATTCGCCAAGCCGGTCGTGTGCCCAGATGAAAATGTCCGGCCCGTTGCCGGTGGCTGCAGCCTGCTGAAACTTGTCGGTCGCCGCATCTGGATGGGCGACTTCGACTGGAATGCCGGTTTCTTCGGTGAACTTCTTGCCGACCTCAGCCAGGCCCTTGTAGCCCTTGTCACCGTTTATCCAGACGACCAGCTTGCCTTCTTCGATAGCAGCCTGGACGGACAGCGGCAAACTCAGGGTTGCGGAGAGACCGATCGCGGCCGCTGCAAACAGCTTTTTATTCATTCGTGTATCCCTCGTGGCTTCTTATTTTTGATCCACAACGTTCTGCGTGCCGCTGGGCGGTCTTGCAGTGCATCCATACTCGCCCTGCCGGTGGGCTAAAACATCCTCCCCGGCGGGAGGATGAGGGGCGTAGAGGCAGGGCGTAGTTTTGCCTTCTGGCGGTTTTCGCAGCGCGCTTGAATCGGCCCTTCTCCGCCTGCACGGCTCGCCGAAAACACGCTTGAATAGAGCCATCTATCCCGCCTTGCCGGAGCCGGACATGCGCCCTCTGCCGCCCCTTAGTCCTTCTATCCTAGCCCTTTGTTTCAGTCTGCTCGTGCCTGTCGTGCAAGCGGAACCGCAGGTCCCGATCAGACTCAACGGTCAACTGCTGCAGCCGGCCTGGGAACCCCTGGCTGATGATCGCTTCGCCGTGGAGCTGGAGCTGCCGAATGGCATGTTGCAGCTGGGCGTCGACGAGGCTGAACGTCAGCCGTTCAAACCCTTCCAACGGCACGAACTGAAGCCCGGCAGCCGCTTCGATTTCAGAGTGACGAAACCGGGTCGCTACCGCCTCCTGGTGCAGACCGGCGACGACGCCAACCTGCGCCTGCTGCCGATTCGCCAGGGGAGCAAACCGGTCGAACAGGCTTGCCGTCCATGGAACGGCGAAGCCATACAGGTGCCGGTCGCCGACGTGTTCGAAAACGGCCAGCGATTACGCGACGCCTATAGTGGCAACACGGCAACCGTGCAGAACGGAAAAATCGAGCTGACTCCGGCGCCAGACAGCGGCGGTCTGTTGCTGCTCGAAGCGGCTGATTCGTCATCAGAGCAGCCTCGCGACTGGCGCAACGCGATCGTCTATTTCGCCCTTACCGACCGCTTTGCCAACGGCGATCCGAGCAACGACCGCAGCTATGGCCGGAAGCCTGACGGTGCGCAAGAAATCGGCACCTTCCACGGCGGCGATCTCAAGGGCCTGACCGGCAAACTCGATTACCTGGCCGAACTCGGCATCGACGCCCTATGGATCAGCGCGCCCTATGAACAGATCCACGGCTGGGTGGGCGGCGGCGACAAGGGCGACTTTCGCCATTACGCCTATCACGGCTATTACGCGCTGGACTTCACCCAGCTCGACGCCAACATGGGCAGCGAAAAAGACCTGCGCGAGCTGATTGCCCAAGCCCATGCCCGCGGTATTCGCGTGCTGTTCGATGTGGTGCTCAACCATGCCGGCTACTCGACCCTGGCCGACATGCAGCGCTATGACTTCGGTGCGCTGCGCGACGGCATGGCGCGATACCTACCGGAGCAGTGGACGCAGTGGCGACCGGAGTCCTTCGAGAACCTGCACGCCTATCACAACTTGATCGATTACGAGCATCCGGCCTGGGCCAACTGGTGGGGCAAGGACTGGGTTCGCGCCGGCATCGCGGATTACCCCGCTCCGCCCAGCGTACTGGTGGATCCGCTCAAGGGCTCGCTGGCGTTCCTGCCCGACTTCCGCACCGAGAGCGATGCGCCGGTCGGCCTGCCGCCTTTCCTTCAGAACAAGCAGCCAACCCGCGCCGTGGACCGCGACGGTTATCGCGTCCGCGATTATCTCGCCGAATGGCTGACGTACTGGGTTCGCGAGTTCGGTGTGGACGGGTTCCGCGCCGATACCGTCATGCACGTGGAGCCGGCAACCTGGGCGCATCTGCGCAAGCAGGCGGACAAGGCTCGCCGCGACTGGGGCCACGCCAACCCAAGCGATCCGTTCGCTGACGAGCCGTTCTGGATGGTCGGAGAAGTTTTCGGTCACGGTCCGGAAACCAGCGACTACCAAGCCAATGGCTTCGACGCACTGATCAACTTCGCCTTCCAGCAGGAAATCGCCAGCCAGGGTAGCGACTGCCTGCGCCGAGCCGACCGCAGCTATCAACACTATGCGGCGCTGCTGGCGGACAATCCTGGGCATAACTTCATGAGCTACGCCTCATCTCACGACACCTCGTTGTTTTCTGCGCAACACAACGGCGACCTGGATCGCCAACGCGGATTGGCCAGCGCCTTGCTGCTGAGCCCCGGTGCGGTGCAGATCTACTACGGCGACGAAAGCGCGCGCACCTTCGGCCCCACCGGTTCGGACCCGTTCCAGGGCACCCGCTCGGACATGAATTGGGACGAGCATGCCAAACCGGATATCGCCGCGCTGATCGATCACTGGCGCCGCGTCGGTCAGTTCCGTGCGCGCCATCCTGCGATTGGCGCCGGCAGCCACAGGCGGCTATCCGAACATCCTTACGCTTTCGCCAGGCAACAGGGCGACGACAAAATCATCGTAGTGCAGGCCCACTAACCATCCATTCCAACCCACCGGCAGAGGACTGCGTCATGACCTTGGAACAACAACGCCACGCGGCCCAGCTGGCATTCGTCGCCAGCGGCGCGGAGCTGGAAATCGGTACGCGTGACGATTGCCCGCTGCCGCTCGAACAACTGGAGGCCACCCTAGGTACCGAGCCCTATGTTCGCGAATGCTTCAGCGCCGGCTTGACCGCACACGTCTATCGCATCCATGCCGGCGGACGCGACTGGACGCTCAAGCGCGCCCGCGAGCGCTGCAAAGTTCAGAACGTCGATGGCCAAACCAGTTTTCTCAACGAGATTCAGCGCCGCGCCGACCTAGTTGTGCTCAAGCGCGACCCGCGCCTCGGTGAGCATCTGAGCGCCGTTGTCGATACCCGCTACGCCAGCTTTCGCCGCGGCGTACTGCTGTCTCCGTGGATCGACGGCGAGCGCATCCAGACCTGGAACGAGCGACAGCTGCTGCAACTCTTCGACGCGCTGGTGGCGTTGCTGCTCGGCGGGCTGTTCGAGTGGGACCTGTGCCCCGGCAATACGCTCGACGATGGGCAGGTGCGCCTGTTCGACTTCGGCTACATGTACCGTTTCGATCCGCTGCGCCAGTTCAATAGCAATGGCACCGCGGCGCCGGGTTTTCATGCGGCCGAGCGCTTCGAAACCCGGCAGTATTTTGCCCATCTGCTGCCGCTGGAGCAGCAAAGCGATCATCTGGCACTGGCCGCGTTTGCCCTCGAAAAACGCATCGCGCTCGACGCCTATCAACGCTTGCGCGCGGAACTGCTGGCACGCGGCGCCAGCTCGACGGTGCTCGATTGGCTGGGCGGCATCATCGCTGAATGGCGGCAAGCATTGAGCGGCGATCTCGACGCTCTGTACCTGAAGGAGGCCTGGCGCTCGCATTGGCTGGATCTGCAAGACGATCTCGGCGGCCAGACCTGCACACCCTCGACATTGGTGCGAATCGACTGGCTGGAGCAAGCGGTACGGGAACGCCATGCCGATCTTCAACGGCTGACGGCGCTGGGCTCTGCACACGCGCTGCAAGCTGAACTGCGCGAGGCGCGTCGTAACGCCCGGCAATGGCAGGTCGGATGACAACATTGTTCGATTACCGCCCAGCTTTCCGTCCGCGCATGACGATCCCGACGGCGTCTTTGATATCGTGTATTAACCAGTTGGTACATTTATCGAAGAGCCGCAATGACCCAGACCATTCTTGTTTTGAACGGCCCCAACCTGAACCTGTTGGGCACTCGCGAACCCGCTACCTATGGGTACGAAACCCTGTCGGACATCGCCGGGCTGTGCGAACGCACGGCGTCTTCGCTCGGACTGGCCGTCGAGTTTTTCCAGACCAACCATGAAGGTGAATTGCTGGATCGCATCCATTCCGCACGCGGCCGCTGCGCCGGCATCCTGATCAATCCCGCCGCCTGGACCCATACCTCCGTGGCGATCCGTGATGCGTTGGCGGCGGTGGAGCTCCCAGTAATCGAAGTGCACCTGTCGAACGTGCACAAACGCGAGGCCTTCCGTCATCACTCCTTCGTCTCGCCGATTGCCGTCGGTGTAATTTGCGGGCTGGGTAGCAACGGCTACCGCCTCGGCCTGGAACATTTCGCTCAGTTGCTTGAGGCGCGAGCATGACCAATATCGAGACCCGCTCTGTACTGGCCGGCCTGATCGGTGCCGGCATCCAGGCCTCGCGCACCCCGGCCTTGCACGAGCACGAAGGCGACGCCCAGGGCATCCGTTATCTGTACCGCTTGATCGACCTCGACAAGCTCGGTCTGGATCTGGCCGCCCTGCCCGATCTGCTAACCGCAGCCGAGCGCACGGGCTTCACCGGACTGAACATCACCTTTCCAGCCAAGCAGGCGATCATCCCGCTGCTCGACGAGCTGTCTGACGAAGCGCGAGGCATCGGCGCCGTCAACACCGTAGTGCTCAAGGATGGCAAACGCGTCGGACATAACACCGATGCACTGGGGTTCGCCGAGGGCTTTCGTCGTGGGCTGTCAGGCGTCGCTCGCCGGCACGTCGTGCAAATGGGCGCTGGCGGTGCCGGTGCCGCCGTGGCCCATGCGTTGCTCGACGAAGGGGTTGAGCGGCTGAGCATTTTCGAGGTGGAACCGGCGCGCGCTCAAGGCTTGGTGGACAACCTCAACGCCACTTTCGGTGAAGGTCGGGCCGAAGTGGGCCGCGACCTGCCGGCCCTGATGGCCGATGCCGACGGGCTGGTCAACACCACCCCGGTGGGCATGGCCAAGCTGCCAGGCACACCACTACCAGTCGAGCTGCTGCGACCTCAGCTCTGGGTGGCTGAAATCATCTACTTCCCGTTGGAAACGGAGCTGCTCAGAAACGCCCGCGCCATCGGTTGCCAAACACTGGATGGCGGGACCATGGCAGTGTTCCAGGCGGTCAAAGCGTTCGAGCTGTTCACCGGCACCAAAGCCGATGCCGAGCGGATGCAGACGCACTTTCTTTCCATGTGAGACCGACGTTCCAGGCGACACCGCGCCCGGCCGCAATGGCCGGGCAGCTCAGGCCTGCAGGTAGCGCAGAACCGATTCGCAGATCATTTCCTTATGCCGTTGCTGCACTACCGGGTCATGCAGGTCGATCTGGAAAATCTCGCCAAAGGTGTGGCGGTTGGAGTTGCGGTAGAAGCAGAACGAGCTGATCAGCAGGTGTACGTCCAGCGCCACTAGACCTTGACGGAAAAGCCCCTCGGCTTCTCCGCGACGCAGAATTTCGTCCAGCAACACCAGCACGTTATTGCTCAACGAACGGATCGCTTCGGAGCGCTTCACGTATTGGCCGTGGTGGATGTTCTCAACGCTGACGATGCGGATGAAACCAGGGTTGCTATCGTGATGATCGAAGGTGAATTCCACCAATCGGCGGATAGCATCGCGCGGTTCCAGCTCGGCCAGGTGCAGTGAGCTTTCGGTGTTGCGAATGTCGCCGTAAAGACGCTCGAGCACCTGCAGGTAGAGCTGCTCTTTGCTGCCGAAGTAGTAGTAGATCATCCGCTTCGACGTACGTGTGCGCTCGGCGATGGCATCGACCCGAGCGCCGGATAACCCCTGCTGGACGAACTCGGCGATGGCCGCCTCAAGGATGTCCTGGCGCGTCTTCTCCGGATTGTTCTTACGCCCCTTGCGGGGCATCGCGGTATCTAGAACATCAGCTGCTTGGGTCATTGTTATATCTATCAGGCTTTGGCTGCGGGCGATTATGGCCTGCCTGCCACAGGAATAAAGGGCTCAGCCCCATTACAGCTTTGGAGGATTGGCCGCCCCGCTGCGCGATTTCGCCATTGCCGCCAGCCGCACCGCGACGTTGGCAGCACCATATCCCGCGTAGCCGTTCTTACGCTGCAATATCTCGAAGAAGAACCGCCCCTCGAACGCCTCGGTATAGACGTGGAACAGCTCCCCTCCCTGCGCGTCGCGATCGTAGAGCACGTTGTAGTAGGCCAGCTCGCTCAAGAACTCATCATCAAAATCGAAACGCGCGGCCAGATCGTCGTAGTAGTTCAGCGGAATATCGAGTAACGGCACGCCAGCATCTTTAGCCCGATTTATCTCGGCGAAGATGTCTTGGCAATCGAAGGCGATATGATGCACGCCCGAACCGCGGTAGCTCGATACGGCGTGGGAAATCGCCGTGTTACGGTTTTCCGAGATATTCAGCGGCAGACGGATGCTGCTGCAGCGGCTGCGGATAGCCCGACTCTTGACCAAACCATAGGGGTCGGGCAGCACCACCTCGTCGTCAGCCTGGAAGTCGAACAGCGTTTTGTAGAACAGCACCCAGGTATCCAATACGTCGGCCGGCAATGCCATCGCCATGTGGTCGATGCGTCCCAATTGGCCGCTCTGCTTGGCGTCAGGGTCGAGAATGAAATCGCTGTCGTAGATCGTGCGTCCTGGCTCGCCGTGCTCCACCAGATAGATCAGGCTACCGTCCGGCGCGCGTACTGCGGGAATCTCCGTCTCGTTCGGGCCGACCAGCCCACGATACGGCTGCCCCTTGAACGCACGCGCGCGCTCCAGCGCAGAGGCACCGCCGCGCACGCGCAGGGCGGTGGCGCACAGGGACGGGCCATGCGCCTCGAAAAAATTGTGACCGAATGAATAGGGCTCGGCATTGAGCACGATGTTGATATCGCCCTGCCGCAGCAAGCTAACCGCCTTGGACCGATGCTTACCCGCCTGGGCAAAGCCCAGCTTTTCGAGCCAGCCGGTCAGCTTGGCTGCACAGGGCTCATCCATGGCGAATTCGAGAAACTCCACGCCTTCGTAGCGGCTCGCCTCGGGCGGCGCGAAGAGCATGTCCAGCTGTGCGGCAGGCGCCGGGTTTGGTTCCAACAGCTTGCGTGTCTTTTCCTCAAGGTAGAGCAGCGAGCGCAACCCATCGGCGGCATTGCTCCGGGGCGGCGCCGCGCGAAAACCATCGTTGAAGATTTCCAGCGACAGCGGACCCGTGTAACCGGTACTCAGGATCGGCGCCAGGAAACCCGGTAAGTCGAACTCGCCCTGGCCGGGGAAGCAACGGAAATGGCGGCTCCACTCCAGCACATCCATGGCCAGCACCGGCGCATCGGCCATCTGTACGAAGAAGATCTTGTCTGCCGGAATCGCAGCGATAGCGGCCGGGTCGTCCTTGATCGACAAGGTATGAAAACTGTCCAGGATCATACCCAGCGCCGGATGATCGACCTGCTGCACCAGCTTCCACACCTGCTGGTAGGTATTGACGTGCTGCCCCCAGGCCAGCGCCTCGTAGCCGATCCGCAGCTGGCGCGCGCCAGCGCGCTCGGCGAGCAAGGCCAGATCGTCCGCGAGAATGCTCTCATCGCCGAGCGAGTCCGGCTGCACGTTGCTGCAGACCAGCACCAGGTCGGTACCCAGCTCCTGCATCAGATCGAACTTGCGCTCGGCGCGGTCGATGTTGCGCTGCAACCGTTCGCGACGGCAGCCTTCGAAGTCGCGAAACGGCTGGAACAGGGTTATCGCAATGCCCAAATCCTGGCACATGCGCTGTATGTCGCGCGGGCTGCCGGAATAATAAAGCAGGTCATTTTCGAAGATTTCGACCCCATCGAAACCGGCGGCGGCGATGGCTTCGAGCTTTTCAGGAAGGGTCCCGCTCAGAGAGACAGTGGCGATCGAGCGATGCATGCGATTGGCTCCTGGTCGATAAGCGGCTACGTGTAGTCGCTTCGTCGAACGTGTACGGGTGATCGGGTATCGACCCGATCTTCGCGTGCGATTACCGGATAGGCAAACCAAATGTACTAACCGGTGAGTTTTATCGTTCGATTATCGAACCATCTTTCTAAGCGCCAAGTACGGGGCGGTCCATCGCCGTCAAGTTGGTCACACTAATGCCAGCACTCGGCGACTCGCCTCCAGCGCCATGCGCGCGCGATCGAGCGCACTGACGCCCTGCTCCATCAACTGACGCGTTGGAATCTCCAAGCTCAGCGGAATATTCGCCGGCATCGCCTGTAGCAACCCCACCAAGTCACAATCCCCTTCGCCGGGAAAGCGACGCTCGTTGCGTGCCTGACGGAGGATTTCCGTCATATCGTCCGGCCGCGGACCCGCCACGTCGCAGAGCTGCATGTAGCGCAGACGTGTCGGCGCGACCTGGGCCAGATCTTCCAGGCGCGACCCCGAGCGATCGAAATGGAACGCATCGACCAACACGCCGCCATTGTCGCGACCGGCTGCCTCGACGATGCGCGCCGCCTGAGTCAGATCGCGGGCATCGGTCCAGGGCATGAATTCCAAATGCGGATGCAGGCCGAACGGCGCGGCGAGATCGCACAGCTCTGCGAAACGCTCGGTCAGCCGTGCCTCGTCAGGATCATTGCCAGCGACGAGCACCTCGCTGGCGCCGAACGCTGCGCCGACCGCCAGCACCGCCTCGAAATCGGCAATTCGCGTATCGGGTTTGAGCCGCAAAATTTCCACATCCAGCACGCGCACGCCGGTATCGCGCAGACGGGCAAGCGTCTGCTGCTGAAGCGCATGGTCAGCGGCCAACGGGAAGTGATGCTCCTCGGGCGTGGCCGGTATCAGGCGAAGCCCCACGTGGCTGTAGCCGGCGCGAGCGGCGATTTCCACCATCTCTGGCGGAGACAGCTCAAGGACGGTCAGGGCTGCCAGGGAAACGATTCGATCGGTCATAGGATTTCTCGCTCAGAGACGTTCAGGTTCGTATGTCGAGCCGGTCTGAGCGGCGCGTTCGATCGCCTCCACCAGCGCCAGGGTCCGTCCGGCATCGGCCGCGTCAATCAAGGGTGCAGCTTCGCCGCGAACCACTGCGAGAAAGTGGTCGAACTGACGGCTCAGGGCATCGCCCGCCGGTATCGGCTCGCTGTGACGCAACAAGGGCTGGTGCCAGCCGTCACCCGGTTGCACGTATTGCCAACGCTGCAGCTGCGGCAGGCTGAGCGCGCCGTGCGTCCCGGCGAGCAAGTAGCAGGGCTGGTCGAATTGACGCGGATAGACCGGGTTTTCACCGGCGTCCAGCTCCCAGCTCCAGGGGGCTGCGACCGCATCCGAAGCGGTCAGGCTGCCCACGGCGCCGTTTTCGAAACGCAGAATCACCGCAGCGCTGTCTTCGTTGTCGAAACCGCGTACGCCGTTATCGAGAAACGCCTGCACCTGGCGCACCTCGCCACATAAGTACCGCAGCAGATCCAGATCGTGAATCAGATTGGTCAGCAGCAATCCCGCGCCTGGTCCACGTCGCCACGGCGCATCGTAATAGCTGTCGGGCTTTTGTAACTGCCACATCGCAGTGACGGTCGTCAGCCGGCCCAGCGCCTGTTCATCGAGTAGCTGGCGAGCCCGCACGATCAAGGGGTTGTGCCGCCGATGATGGCCGACCAGCACCGGCACCCGGGTTCGCTCACAGGCATCGACAAGCTGGCGTACCTGCGCCAAGTCAGTGGCCACAGGTTTCTCCAGCAGTACCGGGATGCCTCGCTCCACGCATTGCAAGGCAGTCGTCACGTGCAGCGCGTTGGGGTTAGCGACGATGACCGCATCGGGTCTGACCCGCTCAAGCAGCGCATCCGGATCGGCGAAGCAGGCCACGCCTAATCCATCCGCCAACGCTTCGGTCTCCGGGCCGGGGTCGGCAATGGCGCAAAGTCGGGCTGCCGATGACCGTGCGATCACTTCGATGTGCTGGCGACCCATGACACCCGCGCCGACCAGCGCAATTTGCAAATTGTCCAAGCTGCATCTCCAGGCGATTCTAATTCCGGAACAGGGTTCCATTTTCAAGCCTGTCGATATTTGAGGGTACGAGCGCACGTCGCGCAACGCGCGATGCACCAGAATCTCGGTCAAACCGAACGAATTTGTGCGGTTATCGGACACAACCCTGCACCACTTCCAAGCTCATTTAGCCATCAGCACGCGGCGGAGACGCCGCAGTCACCATGCCTGAATCTTGGCGACGTGCTGAATAGCGCAAGCGCTGAGGAAGAAACAGACCCGCCAGCTTTTTCGTTTGAAGACTGTCTCAGCCTGATCAGAATCCTGGCCTGCCCGGGCGCCTTAGGCGAAGAATTCGGATGCCTGGCTGGCGTCGGAAAGCTCCTTGCTCGCCGCGATCAGCGCCGGTGCCAGCTCATGAATACGCGCCTCGGGCAATCGCGCGCTGGGGCCGGCAATACTCAACACACCAAGCGGATGACCCTGCTGCGGATGGACAACCACAGCGGCCAGTGCTGACATCCCTATCGCTGAACTCTCTATCACCCAGGCGTAACCCCGGGCGCGTGCCTGCACCAGGCATTCCAGCAAGGCCTGATCGTCACGTGGCGCGTTGGGTCCGGTGACGATATCGGCGCTCTCCGCATACTGCTGCCGTACTCGCTCCAACGCATCTTCATCGCTCATGCAGGCGAGCCAGGCCTGACCTGAGGCGGTGCAGAACAATGGCGCTTCACGACCCATGTCCGGGTCGTAGCGCAGCCCCGAACGCGCGCCCTGCGATTTGGCGATCCAGGTCAACCGCCGCGGCTCCACCACGCCGAGACGCACCAGTTCACCCGAGGTTTCGGCGAGACGATCGAGGATCGGCTGAACAACATCCGCACCGATGTGGGCCAGCTGTCGAAAGCCCAGCGCGATGAGGCGGGTCGACAACCGATAGCGGCCGGTCATGTCGTCCTGCCGGACATAGCCGAGGCGTACGAGTTCGGCGAGCATGCGATGCGTCGCGCTCTTGGGAATGTTCAGACGATCAGCGAGGGTCTGCAGCGCCAAGCCTTCTCCGGCACCGGCCAGCTGTTCCAGCACACCCAGTGCTCTTTCGATCTGATTGCCCGCCATGTGCAGTCACCTCCGCCTGAGAAGGCAGCGATTCTAGAAGGCGGCAGCCGGATCGGGGAATCGACGCGTGTTGTCCAATATGTTCTAACCAGTTAGTTTTCGTGCGGTAATCGGCCAGATCAAATTGATTCGCTGTCGTGGTGCTCGCACTATTAGCCCACGACGAAGACGGGCCCGCCCTTCTCGACCACACCAACAATAAGAGTGCCCCTGCTATGAACCATCACGCATCGTTGGGTCGTGCGACGAGCCAGCCGCTGCAGCCGGACCACCTGACGGGGCCCCTGCGCAGCCTTTCTCCAGCACAGTCGAACCCCTCCCGCTACCCTTCCGGCTCCAACAGCGCTGGGGCATCCCGCCTGTCCACGCAGGAGCAAGACATGAAAGAACCCAAGATTCGACTAGTCGGCGAGCTCGTTTTCGGTGTCGGCCTACTGGTGCTGAGCCTGGTCATCGGCTGCCTGGCCTACGGCATCTCCGGCTTTTCCTCGATCAATTCCGCCGGCGCCTTCCCGCTCGGCATCAGCTTCATCATGGTTGCCTCGGCACTCTGGTGCCTGGTCGAAGCGCTGGCCAAGAAACCTGCGGCTGTCCACGGGCTGGCCGCCCTGCGCCAGTTCTGCCGCGAGCATTTTCCAATCAGGATCGTGGTGTTTGTGGCCTTGACCATCGCCTACCTGATCGCGATGGACTGGGTCAGCTTCTACGTCAGCACCTTCGTCTTTACGTCCGCCTGCATCTTTTACCTGCGCCGCGGCGGGCTGCTGCTCTCCATTGGGGTCAGCGCCGCGATGCTGGCAATCATCTACCTGATGTTCACGCTGGTCTTCAGCGTTTACCTGCCCTGAGGCGAATGACATGACTGAAGCCCTTTCCTTCTTCACCATGGCCTGGTTCGACCCGAGTCTGCTGATGCTGACCGCGCTCGGAACCTTCGCCGGCATTTACATCGGCGCGATTCCTGGCCTGTCGGTGACCATGGCGGTATCGATCCTCGTCTCCTTCACCTTTGGCTGGGAGGTGAATAACGCACTGTCGCTGATCGTCGGCATCTATATCGGCGGTGTCTACGGCGGCTCACGCAGCGCCATCCTGCTGAACATCCCCGGCGCACCCTCCTCCGTGGCCACTGGCTTCGACGGTTATCCGCTGGCCAAGCGTGGCGAAGCCGGTCAGGCGATCGGCCTGAGCACCGTAATGTCGGTCATCGGCGGCTTGGTCGGCACGCTGCTGCTGGCCACCGCCGCACCGGTGATTGGCGATCTCGCGCTGAAGTTCGCCCCACGTGATTATTTTCTTGTCGCTGGCATCGGCCTGTTGCTGGTCGGCAGTCTGGCCAAGGGCTCGCTGGCCAAGGGCATATTTGCCGCGGCCTTGGGCGCCATTATCGGCATGGTGGGCATGGATCCGGTCACCGCAGAAGGTCGCTTCACTCTCGGCCAGATCGAACTCATGGGTGGCATCCACTACGTGGTGGTGATGATTGGCCTGTTCGGCGTCGCCGAAGCGTTTTCCATGATGCACACGCTGGACCAGGCGCCGGTCAAACAGAAGGTCGATAAGATCATTCCTTCGCTGGCCATGGTGTTGAAGTTTCTGCCGCTGTCGATCCGTACCTCGATCATCGGTGTGATCGTTGGGGTGCTACCTGGCTGTGGCGGTGACATCGCCGCGCTGATGGCGTACGACCATGCCAAGCGTAGCGTGAAAAAACCCACTCGCCCCTTTGGCGAAGGCGCCTATGAGGGCCTGGTCGCGCCTGAGTCCGCCAACAGTGCCGCAGTGGGTGGCGCCTACGTCCCGATGCTGACACTTGGGATGCCGGGCGATGCAGTGACCGCGGTCATCATTGGTGCATTGGTGATCCACGGGCTGAATCCCGGCCCGATGCTGATGGTAGAGAACCCGCACATCTTCTGGTTTACCGTGGGCAATCTGACGCTGGCAAATGTCTTTCTGCTGATCTTCGGTCTGATGGGCATCAAGCTGTTCGCCAAGATGGTAGAGATTCCCAAAGCAATTCTGGTCCCGCTGATTCTGGTGCTCTGCACCGTCGGCACCTATTCCATCAACAGCAGCATGACCGAGGTGTACTGGATGCTCGGTTTCGGTCTGGTGGGTTATTTCCTCAAGACCTTCGGCTTCCAAATGGGTCCGGTGATTCTCGGCGTGATTCTTGGCCCGTTGATGGACACCTCGTATCGCCAGGCGATGTCCTCGGTTGGCGACAACCCAACGGTCTTCCTCACCGAGCTATTCACCAACCCGCTGTCGCTGCTGCTGACAACAGGCCTGATCCTGATTCTTCTCGGCAACACTCCCCTGAAAGACCTGCTCAAGCGCCGCAAGGCAGCCACGCCGGTCTAAGACAACCACGCAAGAACAACAACAACGGAGTCACACCAATGCTTAGAAAGCTCATCGCAAGTGTCACCCTCACCGCAGCGGCGGTCGCCATGACCTTGCCGGCGCACGCCGACTACCCAGAGCGCAATATCCAGGGCGTGGTGCCTTGGGGCGCCGGCGGCGCCACCGATATCGTCATGCGCAGCCTCACGCCGTATGTGGAAAAGGAACTGGGCGGCAAGATCATCATCAACAACCGCACCGGCGGTACCGGCGTGATCGGCAGCAACCATGTACTGCAGTCGCGCCCGGACGGCTATACCGTGCTGCTCGCAGCAGAGAACGCCCAGCTCTACCCTCTGCTGGGACTGGCGGACTTCGATTACGACGCCTTCGAAACGATCAACATCATTGGCCAGAACATCGCCGTCATCGCCGCACCGGCCGACAGCAAGTTCAACTCCATGGCCGACCTGCTCGCCGAAGCCAAGGCCAACCCGGGCACCCTGCGCATGGGTGTGACCGGTGCCGGCGGCCTGCCGGGCTCGGTCCACGCGATGATTGAGGCAGTCGATGACCTGAAGGTTCGCGAAGTGTCCTTTGCCGGTGACGGCCCAGGCATCACTGCGATGCTGGGCAACCATATCGATTTCATGCCGCTGAGTCTGATCGCCGCGCGGGAGATGATCACCTCCGGCAAGATCAAGGGCCTGGCCGTCGTCTCTACCGAGGAGCTGCCGCAACTGCCTGGCGTCGAGCCGATCACCAAGGCGCTACCAGAAATGGAAAGCTACCTGCCGTGGGGTCCGTTCTGGGGCGCATGGGTCCGCAAGGACACCCCCGACGACATCAAGAAGAAGCTCACCGAGGCCTATTCCAAAGCCGTAGGTAATGAAGAATTCCAGAGCTTCATGAAGGGTCTCGGCGCACAGCCGCTCAACCTGAGCGGGGACGAGGCCAAGAAATTCCTCGATCGCTGGCAGTCGGTCACCACTTGGTCGCTGTACGAAGCTGGCGCCACCGAAGTGTCACCGGAAACCCTGAACATTTCCAAGCCGTGAGTCATAACCCCGGCGCCACGCGCCGGGGTTTCCTGTTCTCGTAAAGTTCCGCGTCCAGCGATGGGGGTCGTTCCGCTCGAGGAACTGGGTGTATCCCATAACCGCGCGGCAAGCCAAAGACCATACGCGTATATCAACCAAACGCCGGCTACGACGAGAACACGCTGATCGTGCGATCCACGGTCAGTCTGCTCTAACCGCAACGCCATTCGCTTCCAGCTTGCTCGTCGTCCGACGGAGCCTTTTGCCGCTGATGACATCGCCGGCATTTTTTATGTCCGGGCGGTAACACTGGAACATCGTTCCAATCTCAGGAGTATTTTTATGCCGTTGCCCCATGATCACATTGACTGCGATCTGCTCGTGATCGGCTCAGGTGCTGCCGGGCTTTCGGCTGCGGTTACCGGTGCGTGGCACGGCCTCAAGGTCGTCGTTGTGGAGAAGGACAGCACGCTCGGTGGCGCGACCGCCTGGTCCGGCGGCTGGATGTGGGCACCGGGTAATCCGCTGGCCCGCCGCGCCGGCATACATGAAGACCCGCAACAGCCACGCACCTACTTGCGCAACGAACTTGGCGAACGTTACGACGCCGAACGGATCGACGCATTTCTCGATGCCTGCGGCCCGATGGTGGCGTTCTTCGAGACCCATACGCGACTGCAATTCACCGATGGCAACGGCATCCCCGACATTCACGGCGACGTACCCGGTGCCGCCACGCAGGGCCATCAGGTCATCGCTGCGCCTTATGACGGCCGCGAACTTGGTGCGCTGATCCACCGGCTGCGCCCAACCATGCGCGAAACGTCCTTCATGGGCATGCCGATCATGGCCGGGCCGGATCTCGCCGCGTTCCTCAATATGACCCGCTCGCCCAGCGCCGCCTGGCATGTTGCACGACGCTTTGGCCGGCATCTGCTGGATCTGGCCCGTCACGGTCGAGCGATGCAGCTGGTCAATGGCGTAGCGCTGGTGGCGCGGCTGGTGCGTTCCGCCGATGAGTTGGGCGTACGGTTGCTGACCGATGCCGCGGCCAGCCAATTGCTCTATGCGGACGGTCGCGTCACAGGGGCTCAGGTGATGACCGATAAGGGCGAGTTGCGCATCCATGCGAAGGCTGTGGTACTCGCAGCCGGCGGTTTTCCCAATGACGTTGAGCGACGCAAAGCACTGTTTCCGCGCCACCCAGGCAAGGACGATCATCTCGCGTTGCCGCCCACCGGTTGCAGCGGCGACGGCATTCGTTTGGGCGAAGCGGTCGGCGGTCAGCTGGAAACCGACCTGGCGTCGCCGGTCGCCTGGGCTCCGGTGTCGCGCGTGCCCCATCGTGATGGCAGCGTCGGGCATTTCCCGCACATCATCGACCGCGCCAAGCCGGGCGTCATCGGCGTGCTGGTCGACGGCAAACGCTTCGTCAACGAAGCGGATGGCTACTACGATTACGTAGCCGCCATGTTGAAGGCGGTGCCCAACGAACAGCCGGTCGCCTCCTGGCTGATCTGCGACCACCGAACCCAGCGCCGTTACGGACTGGGCTACGCCCGGCCATTCCCGGTGCCGCTGGGGCCGATTCTGCGCAGCGGCTACCTCAAGCGCGGACAGACTCTGGAAGCATTGGCGAACGCCTGCGGTATCGATCCGGCTGGACTGACAAGCACCGTCGGGGAGTACAACCGTCACGCGCGCAACGGCGAAGATCCCGCCTTCGGACGCGGATCGACCGCCTACAACCGCAAGATGGGCGCCCCATTGCACAACGGACCGAACCCCTGCGTGGCACCCATCGAACACGGTCCCTTCTATGCGGTGAAGGTCGAGCCGGGCAGCTTCGGCACCTTCGCCGGGTTGCGCACCAACGGGCACGCACAGGTGCTGAATACGCACGGCGAACCGATTCCGGGTCTGTATGCCGCCGGCACCGACATGGCCAGCGTCATGGGCGGGCATTATCCATCCGGCGGCATTAATCTCGGTCCGGCGATGACCTTCGGCTACGTTGCCGCGAGGCATGCGGCTGGAGTTAGCGAGTTCGAGTGCTTGCGCAGCGAGACGTGACCGCCGACGAGCTGGATACGGGGACTGTTCCCGCATCCGATTGGGTTACTGCCCCTGCAGCGACTCCACGCCCATCTCGTCATAAACCTCTTCGGCCAGGTGGAAGGTGGCATTGGCTGCCGGAATGCCGCAATAGATGGCGCTTTGCAGCAGCACTTCCTTGATTTCGTCGCGGGTCACGCCGTTGTTCTTGGCTGCACGCAAATGCAGCTTCAGCTCTCCCTCGCGATTCATGCCAATCAGCATGGCGATGGTCACCAGGCTACGGGTATGCCGCGGCAGGCCGGGTCGGGTCCAGATATCACCCCAGGCGTGGCGGGTGATCATTTCCTGAAACTCTTCGTTGAACGGCGTGATGTTTTTCAGGCTGCGCTCCACGTGTGCATCGCCGAGCACCGCGCGGCGCACCTGCATACCGGCTTCGTAGCGTTCTTTCTCATCCATCTTGTTCATTCCCGTGTTGGTGGTTGATCAGGACTGCACGCACGCAGCCGCGGATAAACGCAAAAAATCAGATCGCCCGGTGCTCGGCTACGGCGCGCTCGACCCAGCGCCGCGCCTGGCCCAGGTAGAAAGTCGGATCGAGCAGGCGATCCAGCTCGGCGTCGCTCAGCTCGTTGCGCACCGCTGCGGTCTCACCCAGCACACCGCGCAGATTGCGGCCTTCGGCAACGGCGCGCTTGCAACACTGCTCGACCAGATGATGCGCAGCATCGCGACCGATACGCTGGGCCAGCGCGATGCTCACCGCCTCGGCCAGTACCAGCCCTCGGGTCTGTTCAAGATTGCCGCGCATCCGCTCGTCATCGACTTCCAGCTCGGCCATCGCAGCCAACGCCTGCTGCAGCGAGCCGGATACCAGGCAGCACAGCTCCGGCAGGGTTTCCCATTCGGCATGCCAGAGGCCAAGGCTGCGCTCGTGCTCCTGTGGCATGGCGCTCAGCATGGTGGCGACCAGACCGGGCGCGCGGGTTGCAGCGCTGATCATCACTGCGCTGCCCACCGGGTTGCGCTTGTGCGGCATCGTCGAGGAACCGCCCTTGCCCGGCGCCGAGGGTTCGAATACTTCGCCGACATCCGTCTGCATCAGCAGCGACAGATCGCGCCCGAGCTTGCCAAGGCTGCCGGCGATCATGCCCAGCAGCGCGGCGAACTCCACCAGCCGATCACGCTGGGTATGCCAAGGCTGCTCGGGCAGCGTCAGCGCCAGCTCGTCGGCCAGGGCCTGCGATACCGGCCAGGCCTGCTCGCCCAGCGCCGCCAGGGAACCGGAGGCGCCACCGAATTGCAGGCAGAGCAGCCGTGGCTTGATCATCCGTAGTCGCTCACGGTGGCGCGTCACCGCGCCAAGCCAGCCGGCGATCTTCATTCCCAGCGTTACTGGCGTCGCATGCTGCAGCCAGGTGCGACCGGACATGGGCGTATCGGCGTGACGCTCGGCCTGCCGCGCCAATGTCGTGCCCAGGGTCGCCAGATCCCGCTCAAGCAAGCCGATGGCTTGGCGCAGTTGCAGGATCAGGCCGGTGTCCATCGCATCCTGGCTGGTGGCGCCCAGGTGCACGTATTTCTCCGCCTCGGCATCATCCTGCGCAATGCGCTTGCCCAGCGCCTTGACCAGAGGAATGGCGGAATTGCCGGCTGTGGCGATCGCCTGTGCCAACGTGTTCGGGTCATATAGTTCGGCCTTGCAGGCAGCCTCGATGGCACCGACCGCCGTTTGCGGAATCACCCCGCAGCGCACCTCGGCTCGGGCCAGTGCGGCTTCGAAATCCAGCATGCCCTGCAGCCGGCCATCATCGGAAAACACCGCGCGCATCTCGGCGCCGGTGAAATAGGCATCGAAAAGTTGATTGCTGGGCCGATTCAAAACCTGTGCTCCTGCTCTGGTAATGGTTTCAACAGCGGCGATCGCGTGCCGCTGCCGGTCTTCAAGTTAACGCTGCCTATACGGTCGTGGGACTCATTGCAGCCCATCAGGTCATCGCCCAGATGAACAGGCTGATGCTCAGGAACGAGAGGATCGTCGCGGCAACCAGGGCCGCGGCACAGCGCCCTTCCAGTCCATAACGCGCACCGAGGATCGGATAGATACTCATCATCGGCGCTGCGGCCATCAGCACGCCCGCCGATGCCAGCACCGGATCGGAAACCGGTATCAGCGTGAAGCACAGCAGAATCATCAGCGGATGGATAATCAACTTGCCAATTGCCATCTGGCCGACGTCCAGCGCCAAACCGCTGACCTTCATTCCATAGAGGCTTGCACCGATTACGAACAGCGCTACTGGCGCGGAGGCCAGCGCCAGCATGTCAATTACCCGCATCAGCACCGCGGGTGGACGCAACTCGAACACCGCCAGCAGCAACGCAAGCGTGATGGCTATCAGAATCGGATGGCGGACCAGGTTTGCCAGCGTGCCGCGCAGCGCAGGCCACAAACCGCTTGCGCTCTGCCGCCCTAGCTCGGCTAGCGTCAACGCCAGCGGAATCATCAGCAGATTCTCGATCATCATCCCCAACGCCAGCGCCACCGCAGCCGGCGAGCCGAGCGCTATGGCGACGATGGGGTAGCCGACGAAGCCGCTGTTGGACACCGACATGCCCAACCCGACCAAGACGCTGCCGCTTGCCGTGTCCTTGCGTACCTTGCGTGCAAAGGCGAAGCCCAGGCCGAACGTCAGCAATGAACCGAGGCCGTAGCCCAACAGATAATTCCAGTCGACCACCTCGGCCAGCGGCCGCTCCAGCAGCGCCTTCATTACCAGGGCCGGCAGCGCAAAGCTGATGACGAAGCGCCCCATGCCCGCGGTTTGGTCGCGACTGACCAGCCCGGAGCGACAGGAGAAAAAACCTATGGCGATAAGGATGAAGATAGGTGCGGTAATGCCAAGGATTGCGAGCATCTAGACGATCACCTGATCAATATGCGCTCCGTCGACGAGCCTTAGCTGCTGCAGACGGCTGCGGGTCCGCGCAAAATCCACATGAGCGCCGACACTGAGCAACTGGTCGGGAGTTACCTCGGCGACCAGCAATAACTGCACACCGCTGTCATAAAGAATGTCGATGGCATTGAGAAAGCGTTGCTGGACATCGATGCCCTCGCCGTCGAGCGTCGGTACGCCACTTATGGCCAGCCGCTCGAACGTATCGCGCAGCCAAAGAAAATCCGCACTGGAGCGCGGCAACCGACAGAGCTCATCAAAATCCAGCCAGGCGAGGCCGTTTTCCCTGGCGCGCAGACGCAGCGTGCGGTGATTCACCTCCAGCGTCAGATCCCGTTCGGCTGCATCGGATAGCTGCAACCGTGCGTTCATCCAGGAGGTCTGCTCGCCGGCCGGCACTTGCGCGTATTCACCCCAGACGTAATCGCTGTCGGGGCGCTGGCGGTAGTCCTCGCCGCCGTCCAGCTTATACACCTCGAACCGTCGCTCGATCAGCTCGATGGCCGGCTTGAAACGATCCCGATAGAGCGGGTTCGGGCACAGCTCACGCGGCGGATAGTTTGAAGTCGCGACCAACCCGACACCCTGCTCTGCCAGCTGGTGCAGCAAGCGCCCAAGCAGCATTGCATCGGCGATGTCGTGTACATGGAACTCGTCGAAGCAGAGCAGATGTGTGTGCTCAGCGATCTCGCGGGCTATTACCGCCAGCGGATCACGCTGACCACTGATTTCATTCAGGCGCCGCTGAACCTCATGGAGAAACCCATGAAAATGCACACGCCGCTTGGCCGCCACGGGAGCCGCCGCGAAGAAGGCATCCATGACGAAACTCTTGCCTCGTCCCACTCCGCCCCAGAGATAGACGCCGACTTTTGGCGTACGCAACCAACCACGCCGACCGCGCAGCCGGGCATCCAGCCAGTGAGCGAGAAGCTCGATGGCCGCATGCTGTGCGGGGTCGGCGTGATATCCGCGAGTTTTAAGCAGGCTCTGAAAGCTCTGCATCACCAGCCGGGCCACGGGCTCGGCTGATGGTTCGCGGGCAGCCGGAATGGCATCAGAAGTCAAAGAAAACGGTTTCCCCCTCGCCTTGCAGACGCACATCGAAGCGATAGGCCGGCTTGCCGTCGATTTCGCAGTGGCGAGCAATCAGCGTGTCGCGGCGCGGAACCCATTCGATCGAATTGAGCACCGGGTCCTGCGCATTGGCTTCTGCTTCATCATCGAAATAGATACGCGTGTGCAGGTGAATATTGATTCCGCGCGCGAACAACGAGACGTTGACGTGCGGCGCCATGCTTTCACCGGTGCGGTTCTTCACCGAACCCGGCTTGATCGTCTTCAGGGTCCACTCGCCCGCCTCGAAGGTGGTGGCAGTACGGCCGAAACTGTTGAACGACCGCTCCGGATCGAAGCACGTGTGATACACCCCGGCGTGGTCGGCTTGCCAGAACTCCAAAAACGAGTCGCGGACCAGATGACCCATGCCGTCGAATACCCGTCCGATCAACAGAATGTGCTCGCCAGCGGCCTCCGGCTTGGCCATCTCGTTCCAGATTTCCAGTTCGCGGACAGGGTTACCGGCGGCGGCTAGCGCCAGGCCGATGTGCACGTAGGGGCCGGCGGTCTGGGAAGGGGTTTCCGGCAGAAGTGTTATAGGCATCGTCGTCTCCTTCTCAGCGTGTCTCGAAATGGGTTTTACGCTGGCCACGCAGCACGATATCGAAGCGATAGGCCAGGCAATCCATTGGATTGGCCATTCCCATGTCGAGTTTGGCGATCAGGCTCTGCACTGCATCATCGCTGATGGTCCTAGCAATCGGGCATAGCGGGATCAACGGATCACCTTCGAAGTACAGCTGCGTGATCAATCGGGTGGCGATCGACGGGCCGCTGATAGAAACATGGATATGTGCAGGCCGCCATTCGTTCGGGCCGTTGCGCCACGGATAAGGGCCGGGCTTGATGGTGCGGAAAACGTAGTTGCCTTCGCTGTCGCTCAGCGCACGACCGACGCCGCCAAAATTCGGGTCCAGCGGGGCGATGTAACGGTCGTTCTGGTGGCGATAGCGGCCGCCGGCGTTGGCTTGCCACATCTCTACCAGAGTGTGCGGAATCGGCTTGCCGTACTGGTCCATGACCCGACCGGAAACGATGATGCGCTCACCGATCGGCAAACCGCCATTGTTGAAATTGAGCAGCAGATCGTTGTCGTGCTGGCCGAACTTGAGGTGCGAGAAATCCGGGCCCGTGGTTTCGGAAATGGACGGCACCATGGTGATCAACGCCTGTTGCGGGGAGCGAGCAACCGACGTCTTGTAATCGGGCGTCAACGCCTTCGGATGGCGGGTACGATCGCGCGCGACGAAAAGGCTGGTGTCCAGATCGGACATGGCGGGCTCCTTTCTTGGAATGAAAGTGGAAATTGGAATGGCTTGAAGCAGTGTGCGACAGGGTGCCGCAGGAGGAAAACTGAAAACCTCGCCTTGATCCATAACCCCACGGTTATGGATCAAGGCTAACGGTATTCGGCAGCGGCTTCGCGCAACGCTTCACAGCACCACTGCATCGCCAGGCTGGCCGCCAGGGTCGGATTGGTGCAGATGCCGACCGAGCCGCCCGGCTCTTTCAAACCAAGGTCCAGTTCCATCAGCTCGCCAGTGGACAGGTCTTCGCGCACCGCATCGAGCGGCGCCACCCAGACCGCATCGCTGACCCGCACATAATGTCGGCTAAGAGAAACGGACAGCGTTTCCAGTCGCCGTAGCGGTGGGCTGATGCCGAGTTGGATGAACAGGCTATCGGCATGACGGCGGATGGTTGTACCGGTCTGCGGCAACACCACGGGAAAGTCGCCCAGGCGACTGCGATCGCCGTCGAGTAGCTCGTGACCGGGACGCACCACCAATGTCATGGACTCGCTATAGAGGTGCTCGAAGCTGAGCCCCTCTATCTGCGGGGCATCGGTCATGCGCCCGACCACCAGATCCAGCTCACCGCCGCGCAACTGGCCAAGCAGATAGGCGCTGGGCCCGGTCACGACGCTTACCACCAGTGCCGCATGCTGCGCGTGCAGCCGCCGCACCACGTCTGGCAATAACGAGCTCTCCACGGTCGACAGCGCACCCAGGCGCACCACGCCCGCCTCGTGCTCGCCGGCTCGCAAGCTGCGCACACCTTCACGCAATGCCTGCACGCTCGGCCCGGCATAACGCAGGAAAGCCTGCCCGGCCGCGGTCAGGGTCACGCCCTGCTTGCTGCGGTCGAACAGGCTCGCCTCGAGCAGTGCTTCCAGTTCCTTGAGCGTCTTGGAAATCGCCGGTTGGCTGACCGACATCGCCTCTGCTGCGCGCGCCAGGCTGCCCTGACGGGACACCTCGATAAAGCACAGCAGATGACGAAACTTGATGCGACTGTCGAGGTTCACGGTGATCGGCCTTTGGATTCTCCAAGGCCATTCTCCACAAAGCCCAGCCGAGCGCCAGAACGAAGCCGGCACTCAGCCGAATAAACTGACGAGGCCGTTGATTAGAAGCTGCCGCTAGTGGTCAAGCCGGCCGCAGTCGTGGCCGTGTTGTTGCCGCCCGGCTGCCAGCTTTTCACCTGGGTCGGATTGGCTTCGCTACGCACGATGCATTTCCATTCCAGCGCCTGCTGGGCTGGCAAGCCGATGCTGCCTTTCCAGGTCGGGTAGCTGCTCACATCGGTCAATCGCACCGCGTTGGCCGGGCTCCAATTGCCGAGCTGAGCCAGGTTGCCGACTGCATAGACGCTGTCGCCAGGCTGAGTGACGCCGTTGTCGCAACGGAAATTGACGCTGACCAGGTCACCACCGTCGCCACCGCCGTTGCCGTCATCGCCCGTACTGCCGGTGGACCAGATGCGCAGCCCGCCGTTGTCCTGATTCAACGCCTGGTTGAATCTGCCACTGCTGACTTGACCGGGATTGTCCAGATTCGATCCGAGCGCTATCACCAATGTCTGAGCGGTCCCGCTGACGGTCGCCACCAAGCCGGAATAGCCGTTGTGGAAGCTGATCGCCGAGTCGGCCCTCACGCCTGCGGCGCGGCGAATCTGGATCAGTTGGCGGATCAGGTCGCCGTGCCCCCAGTCATACATATGCGACCAGTACACCACCGGCGTACCGGGGCTGGAGAGGATATAGGCGTAGGCCTGGCGCACCAGATCGTCACGCAGCGCCCAATGATGCTGACCGCCGTTCTGTCCCGGCGAATAACCGGTGTCGTGGTTGTCGACGAAGGTCACCGCGACTTCGCGCCAACGTGCATCGGGGTTGCCATTAAGGCCGTTCTTCCAGTCGGCGATCGAGCCGTTCTGCATGCGTTCCTTGAGGGCGAAATCGAACACCGGACACTTGGCGCGATCAGACCAATCCTTGATCACCTGCTGCCAACTGGCGGTATTGCGCCAATCCCAGCTCGGGTATTCAGCCGGCGCTTTCCAGAGTTCGCCGACGCAAAAGGCATTGTCGTGGGCCGCGCTCATCCAGCTGTCGACTCGCTCGCCGGCGTAGCCACGGACGAAGTCGAAGCGAAAGCCGCCGGCGCCGTAGTTATTGCGCAGGTTGGCGAACTCGTCGCGGAACATGCCGTAGACCTGAGGGTGCGCCGTATTGAGGTCCGAGTCGCCGGCCATGAAGCGGTCGCCGTCGTCGCAATCGTTGGCGTAGTTACCCGGATCGCTACAGTCGTGACGCCAGAACCCCTGGCCGGCTGGCAGGTTGATTTCCTTGTTCGGGTAGCCACGGTTCATGTGGTTGGGCACCGCGTCGTAAAGCACTTTCACCTGGGCATTGTTCAGCGCGGCGGCGGCCTGCTTGAGCTGGGCGTCGGTGCCGTAACGGCCGTTCTTGTTGAAGTCGTGCCAGAAGTAGCCTTCGCCGCCGCCGGACTTGGCGCCATCGCTCCAGCTGGAGAAGTCGCGCCAGGGCACCGGCATCCAGATCGCGCTGAAGCCGTCAGCCGCGATCGTTGGCGCCATGCTGCGCAGCGTGTTGTACCACTGGTTGGGCGATTCGCGGACGACGTTCCAGTGAAAGCCTTGGAGGATGATTTCGTCACCGCCGTGATAACGAACGCCGGCCGGACTCTTGCCCGCGAGGTCGACTGCCTGAGCGGTGCCCAGGGTCAGCAGCAAAGAAGAAGAAACTGCCAGGACGAAGCGGGCAGACAATAACGGATGTCTCATCGAAGTAGCTCCACTTTTGTAATTGTTGTGAGCACCCGACTGCGGGAATCAGCTCCCCGGATGACAGGGCGCGGACGGCGCCAACGACACCGCCTGCCAGCCCAGACTGCCGCGCCAGGCCGCCTCGCCATACCTCCCCCCTGGCTTTTTTCCGGGCTTAGTGGCCAGGCGTAATGCACACCGGCATACGCGCCCATCTCCCTCCTCCCCCGCTACGCCCCACCGCTCCGCCTCGAAAAAAAACGGTCGGGAGGATGTTGCGAACGTCGTCGATCCGCAGGCTTTCGTCACCGCCAGCCCGATCCAAATACGGAGGATGTTGGCGCCATGGCTGGCAGTACCTGATCCAACAACAAGAACAAAGGACTTTCACGATGAACCCGCAACAATCCGTACGTCTCTTGCAACCCACCCTGCTTTGCACGGCCTTGCTCGCAGCAATGCCTGCGCAGGCTGTGGACTTCCATGGCTATTTGCGCTCCGGTATCGGCGCTACCGCTGGCGGTGGTGATCAGGCCTGCTTTCAGGCAGCAGGGGCGCCGGCCAAATATCGCCTCGGCAACGAGTGCGAGACCTATGCCGAAATCGGCCTGGGTCAGGAAGTCTGGAAAGAGGGCGAGAAAAGCTTCTACGTCGACAGCATGATCGCTTATGTCTCCCGCCAGGGTAACGACTATGAAGCAACCCGTACCAACGCCGACGGTGGTGCGAATCACCCGTTCGATGAGGCGGGTGATGTCGCCATCCGCCAGTTCAACGTAGTGGGCAACAACCTGATCGAATCACTGCCGGGCGCAGATATCTGGGCCGGTAAGCGCTACTACAAGCGCCACGATGTGCATATCAACGATTACTACTACTGGGACGTATCCGGTCCGGGCGCTGGCATTGAGGACATCGATCTGGGCTTCGCCAAGGCCAGCTTCGCCTGGATTCGTAACACTGACGGTGACTACGTCTACCAAGGCTCGGGAACCGGCACCAACCTCGCCAACGACACCCTCGACTTCCGTCTGGCCGAGATTGATGTCAACCCCAACGGCAAGCTCGAAATCGGCTACGACTACGGCAAGGCCAACCTCACCGACGAACAGGAAAGCGATCCGGGCTACACCGATCAGAAAGGCCACTTGGTTACCCTCGAACACACTCAGGCCAGCTGGTTCGGCGGCTACAACAAGCTGGCGGTTCAGTACGGCACTGACGGCATCATCGGCAGTAGCGGTCGCAACAGCACCGGCAACAGTGATGGCGACATGCTCCGTCTGGTCAACCAGGGTGTGGTTGGCATCACTGATGACATCGAAATGATGTACGTGCAGATCTACGAAGACCGCGACTTCGACAACGAATCCGGTCAGACCTGGACCTCCTTTGGTGTGCGTCCGGTGTACAAGTGGAGCGACGTCATGAGCACCGCGTTCGAGTTCGGCTACGACTACGTCGACCCGCAAGCTGACGGTCTGGATTCGCGCGACCTGAAGAAATTCACCATCGCCCAACAATGGTCAGCCGGCCGCAGCTTCTGGGCACGCCCGCAAATTCGTGTGTTCGCCACCTACGCCATGTGGGACGGCGATACCTACCAGGCGGCGAGCGAGTCCATCGATGTCGGTGACGACGACGGGCTGACCTTTGGCGTCCAGGCCGAAGCCTGGTGGTAATTGCCTGAGTGTCGGCGGCGTGCGGCGGTCTCTCTCCTCCCGCTGCGCACGCCGGCTCTGGGCAACGCTTCTCACTTTCCGCTCCCACCGTTTTGGCGGTGTTTTACCCCGACCGTGGCTGGTCGGGGTCTTTTTCGATTGGCGATTGGAGTTTCACCATGAGCAATCTGCGATTCCCCCTGCTTAGCCTCGCCGTTCTGCTGATCACCGGCTGCGGTAGCGAACCATTGCGCCGTGTGGATGCCCTGGCGCATACACCCGCCCCGCTGGAGCTATCCATGACCGACGCCCGTCAGGCGTTGGCGAGCTCGCCGATCTGCTGCGACGCGATCGAAAATCTGCCCTTTCAACCGATCCCCGTGAATTTTTCCGGTGACGTGACGCTGGACGCCACGGCCTCGGCCTACCGCTTCGACAGCGGCAAAAGCTTTTTCCGCGCCTTCGCACTGCCCAAGGACAGCAAGTCCTTCGAGATTCGTCTTTACAGTCAGGCCGGCGAGACTGTGCTGGCCCCTAGCGCCATGCTGCTCGACAGCCGCTTGCGCCCCACGCGCCTGCTCGATGCTGACGACTTCACCTACGCCCCCGCTTCCGGCCTGAAAGGCGACAGCCTGGACGCTCGCCTGCGCATCGACCGCACCTACCTGAACAACCCAGGCAACGAGTACTACCTCGTACTGTTCACCAGCGAGCGCCAGATGCAGGGCCAGACGACCCTCGAACACCCGGCCAAGGCCTACGCCAAGGCGCTGGGCAACGAGCCGCCTAGCCTTCCCGATCCAGTGGCGCAGCATTCGCCCACCGGCGTGATCAAGATGGTGCTGATCGAAGACAAGGTCGCGGGCCAACAAGCCAATACCTATGTGCCGGCCTATAGCATCGGCCGCGAGATGGGCAACGATCTGCCTTCCGTACCTGCACCCGCTGTACTGCCGGAAACCCAGGCCTACTACCGTCAGGGCATCGATGCGGCATTGGCGGCGAAGGATCTGGAACGCGGGCTGCGCCTGGCCGACGAAGCCGCACGGGTGGGCGACCCAAGCGCCAAGGCCTATCTGCTCGAACGCATCGAGATCAAATAGAGACGATGCGGCGACCTGCGCTTAGCGCCGGTCGCCGCGTAACAGGCTGACCCGCGCCTGTAGCTGCTGGCGATTGACTTCGCTCGCAGCGACGGGCGCGCTGGCGACGAGGTCTACCCGTGACCAGATGCGACGGAGAAATCCCTTGTTCGGATCGCGACTGAAGAAGCTTCCCCATAATCCACGTAGCGCCATAGGCACCACCGGCACCGGATTCGCCTGTAGAACGCGCTCTACCCCCGCTTTGAATTCATTCATTTCGCCATCGGTGGTGAGCTTGCCTTCTGGGAAGATGCACACCAGTTCGCCGTTGCTCAGGTAACGGCTGATGCGCTCGAACGCCTCGGTGTAGATCGCTTCGTCCTCATGTCGCGCCGCAATGGGCACCGCGCCCGCAGTTCGAAAGATGAAATTCAGCACCGGGATTCGGAAGATCTTGTAGTACATGACGAAGCGCACGGGCCGGCGCACGGCACCGGCGATCAGCAGCGCATCGACGAATGACACATGGTTGCAGACCAGCACTGCTGGGCCTTCCTCTGGGATCGCGTCGAGCCCTTGCTGACGCACCCGGTACATGGAGTGGCCGAGCAGCCACACCAGAAACCGCATGCTGAATTCCGGCACGATGCTGAAGATGTAGGCGCTTACTGCCACGTTCATCAGCGATACCACGAGGAACAGTTGCGGAATCGACAACCCCGCGACACTCAACAGCAAGATGGCGACCAGCGCCGAGGCGACCATGAACAGCGCGTTGAGAATATTGTTTGCCGCCACAACCCGTGCCCGCTCGTGCTCCGCCGTGCGCGACTGGATCAGCGCATACAGCGGCACGATGTAGAACCCGCCAAACACGCCTATGCCGAGCACCGAGGCGAGAATCCACCAGGCCTGTGCGAAGCTCAGCAACCCAAGCCAATCGTGCGGCGTCGCCGCCTGCGGGAACCCGCCCGAATGCCACCACAACAAGAGGCCAAACAGCGTCAGACCAAAGGAGCCGAACGGTACCAGGCCAATTTCCACTTTATGCCCGGAGAGGCGTTCGCAGAGCAGCGAGCCGAGGGCTATACCCACCGAGAAGACCGTCAAAATCAGCGTGACGACGGTTTCATCGCCATGCAGCAGATTCTTCGAATAGGCCGGGATCTGGGTCAGGTAGGTCGCGCCGAGAAACCAGAACCATGAGTTACCGATCAGCGAGCGCGAAACCGAGAGGCGCTGCCCCAGCCCCATGCGCAAGATCGCGCCGGTCTGACGAAACAGGTTCCAGTCCATCTTCAGAGACGGTAGAGAGGCTCCGGTCGCAGGTACCCCGCGGCTGGCGAGGTAGCCGGCGATTGCCACCAGCACGACGCTGCCGGCAATCAACTGAGCGTAACCCTCGCTGGCCATCATCACGCCAGCGGTTATCGTTCCGGCGAGAATTGCCAGAAAGGTGCCCATTTCCACCAGCGCGTTGCCGCCAACCAGCTCGTGATCTTTCAGCAGTTTGGGCAATACGGAATATTTGACCGGCCCGAACAGCGCCGACTGGGTGCCCATGCAGAACAGCACGACCAGCAACATCGGAAGGTTGCCTAACAGCATGCCGGCAGCTCCGGCAAGCATGATGAAGATCTCACCGGCCTTGATCGCACGAATCAGGCGCTCCTTGGCGAATTTCTCACCCAGCTGACCGCCAAGCGCAGAAAACAGGAAGAACGGAAGAATGAACAGCAACGCGCACAGGTTGATCAGCAGGCTGGTGTCAGCGTTCGAGCCAATCTTGTAGAGGATCGCCAGTATCAACGCCTGCTTGAACAGGTTGTCGTTGAAGGCCCCTGATAACTGAGTCAGGAAGAACGGCAGGAAGCGCCGCTTGCCGAACAGCGTGAACTGCGAATGAGTGGTCATCGATCCGGTTCCATGGAGAAGACGTTGTTTCTTGGAGCGTGGCAGGCCGTCGGAGGACACATCATGGTCGCTTTCGAACGGCGTGCTGGGCGGTCCATCACAGCGGCAGCTGCCCGAACGCCCAACGCAATAGGAAGAAGCTCAACAGCCCGCCAGCAATAGTCGCCAGCAGGTTGCGGCTAACCGCGGCGATGAGGATTGCCAGCACACCGGCCAACAAGTACGCATTACGCCAATCCAGCGCCCATTCGCCCTCGGGCATCAACATGCCCGGCACTACGATGGCGGTCAGCACGGCGACCGGCACGTAGTGCAGCCCCTGTTCCACCAGACGCGGAAAGCGCAGGTTGGGCCAGGCGAAAAAGCTGTAACGGATCATGAAGGTGATCGCCAGCATTCCAAGAATCAAAAGCCAGGTCTGCATCAGAGCGCCTCCCGATTCAACTGACGCTCGGCCCGTTGTTCTAGATAGACGCCGACAACGATTCCAGCCAGTGCCGCGGCGATCAGGCCAAGCTTGTAAGGCAACTCCCAGGTCAACAACGCCACGGCACCGGCCACCAGCGCCGAAGCCACCTGCGGGCGGGTGCGCATCATCGGCACGGCGATGCCGATGAAGGTCGCGATCATGGCGAAATCCAGGCCCCAGCTGGCCACGTTCGGCACGGCTTGGCCGAAGGCGATACCTGCCAACGTCGCCAGTTGCCAGCTCAGGTACATGGTCAGCGCCGCACCGAGGAAGAACCAGTGCTTGTGTGGCGAGGCATCTTCGCTGGCATAGCGATGCTGAATCACGGCGAAGGCCTCATCCGTCAGCCAGAAGGCCAACGGCACCCGCCAGCGGCTCGGCAGATGCCGCACGAACGGTTGCAGCGCCGCGCTGTAAAGCGCATGGCGCAGGTTGACCACGAAGGTAGTCAGCAGCACCACGGCCGCGCCCACCCCGCCGGTAATCAGGGTGATTGCAATAAATTGCGCGGAGCCGGCGAAGACCAGCGCCGACATGCCCATGGTTTGCCAGGTAGAAAGCCCGGCGCCGATCGAAAGCGTGCCGAAGATGATGCCAAACGGGATGGCGCCGACGATCAACGGGAAGATATCGCGGCAACCGTGCAAGAATTCTTGCGAGCGGGACATCGGTGCTCCTTAGGTATGTACCGCAAACGGTAACGAGCTACGCACCGCCATTACGGCCGGAGCGTAGGAAGTATCGAAGACAGGTTGATGACCACGGGACAACCTGCCCGCGGAGACGGCAGACATTACCTTATGTCGAGGCCTGAGGGCGACGGGGCGTGCGTTACGTGGGCTTGTACGGGACCGGAGCCGCTTTCCCTCACCCCAACCCTCTCCCAAAGGGAGAGGGAGCTAAAAGCGAGTCTGTGATTGTTACCGGCAACGGGATTGGAGCCTGGCGCCGTATCTGTAGACCAACAGCCCAACCGAAATACCTCGCCATAGGATGGCGTAGAGCGAAGCGAAACCCATCACCGATGCCGACTCGATTCCAACGAATCAACCGTTCGCCCGCGCCTCCAACACATCCCTGACCGCCGGCCATTCACGGTCGGTGATGCTATAGAGCACCGTGTCGTCCAGGCGTCCATCGGCTAAACGTCGATGATTGCGCAACAGGCCTTCGCGCTCGGCGCCGAGCTTCTCGATGGCGCGTTGGGAGCGCAGGTTGCTGGCGGCGGTCTTCAGTTGCAGGCGCACCAGTTGCCAGTCTTCGAAGGCGTGCTTGAGCAACAGGTATTTGATCGAAGTGTTCAGACCAGTGCCGTGCTCGGCCTTGTCCAGCCAAGTCCAGCCGAGCTCGCCAGCCGGCAGCGACGGATTGAAGTCGGCGAAGCGAGTAGTGCCGATGATGCGGTCGGCCATGCGCAGGGTGAACGCCACTGCGCGACCTTCACGCTGCTCGCTGAGGGCGAAGCGATACCAATCCGGGCGCAGCGGCCCGTTGAGGTAGATCAGCTCGTCGCGGTTCCGCTCGGCGAGATCCACCAGAGCCGGAATATCGGCTTCTGCGAGTGGGTCCAGACGCAAGGCTCCCCTCTGCAAAGTGACCGGGCGCGGCGTAAACATCGATATTCTCCTGACGGGCGGATGGGACGCTGTTGTGATCGTTGCGCAGGCGGGAAGTGCCCCGCAAACGACGCAACCCACTCGCCATGTGCGGTTCGGGTCGGGACAGGTCGCCTCCGCGTGCCATCAACCAAACCGAACCAATGTCTAGGACGGTACTTTCGCCCGTTTCATCTGCGACGACCAGCCTCATGCGACCATGGTCGCAGCCGCAACACGCGGGCCTCTTTTACTGCGAAACTTTGCAAATTCATCTATCACTAAGCGGCAGCTCCGGTTATCCGATAGCTGCCGAGCATAAGCTGTCGCCCGAGCGGTATTCCGGTTCTAACAGACGCATCGCACCGGCTGACCTCGGTCAGCACAATCGGCGCGACCGCCCTGCTATACCGACATTGCTTGAGCGCCGCCAGGCTCGGCATGCCCGACCAGTCCAAACGACCGGCCAGGGCGCAAGCCCGCACTTTATTTGCTGTCTGGAGTTCGCATGTTGTTGTCCGGTGGGCTGATCGCGCTGGTCGCCTTCACTTATATGGCTGTGCTGTTTGCGATCGCCTTTTATGGCGATCGCAACCGTGCAGAGATGTCGCCGCGGGTACGCGCCTGGGTCTATAGCCTGTCGCTGGCGGTCTATTGCACCAGCTGGACATTCTTCGGCGCCGTCGGCCAGGCGGCCGAACAGCTCTGGTCGTTCCTGCCGATTTACCTCGGGCCAATTCTGCTGATGCTGCTGGCGCCTCAGGTGATCCAGAAAACGATCATGATCAGCAAGCAGGAGAACATTACCTCTATCGCCGACTTCATCGCGGCCCGCTACGGCAAGTCCCAGCTGCTGGCGGTGGTCGTGACGCTGATCTGCCTGGTCGGCGTTTTGCCCTACATCGCCCTGCAGCTCAAGGGCATCGTGCTCGGTGTGAACCTGCTGATCGGCAAGCACAGCGAAGCTGTTGCCGGCTCCGGCGCGCAGGACACGGCACTGATCGTATCCGTGGTGCTGGCGCTGTTCACGGTGCTGTTCGGTACGCGCAACCTGGATGTCACCGAGCACCACCGCGGCATGGTGTTGGCGATTGCCTTCGAGTCCCTGGTCAAGCTGTTCGCCTTCATGGCGGTCGGCGCCTTCGTCACATTCGGCCTGTATGACGGCTTCGGCGATCTGTTCAATCAGGCTTACGATTCCTCGGAGCTGACAGGATTCTGGGAGGAGACGGTGAATTGGCCGGCGATGCTGGTGCAGACCTCCGTGGCGCTGATGGCCATTGTTTGCTTGCCCCGGCAGTTTCACGTGACCGTGGTGGAAAACATCGAGCCGCGCGACTTCCGCCTGGCGCGCTGGGTATTCCCGCTATATCTGATGCTGGCCGTAGTGTTCGTCATCCCGATCGCCCTGGCCGGCCAGATGCTGCTGCCGGGCGGGGTCAGTCCGGACTCCTTCGTGATCAGCTTGCCACTGGCCGAAGCGCACCCGGCGCTGGCGATGCTGGCCTTCATCGGGGGCGCATCGGCTGCCACCGGCATGGTCATCGTCGCCAGCGTGGCCTTGTCGACCATGGTATCGAACGACATGCTGCTGCCTTGGCTGTTGCGCCGCAATGAAGCCGAGCAACCCTTCGAGGAATTCCGCCACTGGATGCTGTCGGTACGCCGCATCAGCATCGTCGCGATCCTGCTGCTGGCCTACGTCAGCTATCGTCTGCTCGGCTCCAGCGCGAGCCTGGCGACCATCGGCCAGATTGCCTTCGCGGCCCTGACCCAGCTGGCGCCGGCGATGGTCGGAGCCTTGTATTGGAAGCAGGCCAATCGCCGCGGTGTGTTTGCCGGCCTCGCCGCCGGCGCGATGATTTGGGTCTACACGCTGATCCTGCCGCTGCTCGGCTGGCCGCTGGAGATGTTCCCAGGTCTGCAGTGGATGTACACCGCCCAGCTGCCGTTCGACACCAGCGCGCTGACGCTCGGCGTAATGCTGTCGCTGGTGGGCAACGCGACGTTGTTCTTCTGGGTCTCGATCCTGTCGCAAACCCGCGTGGCCGAACACTGGCAGGCCAGCCGCTTCATCGGTCAGGAGATTCACCCGACAGCCAGCACGCGCCGGCTGCTGGCCGTGCAGGTCGAAGATCTGCTGTCGCTGGCGTCGCGCTTCGTCGGTGCAGAGCGCGCAGAGCTCAGTTTCCAGCGCTTCGCCCGCCGCCATGGCCATGATTATTCGCCCAAGCAGCAGGCCGATGGCCAGTGGATCGCTCATACCGAGCGTCTGCTGGCCGGTGTGCTGGGCGCCTCCTCGACCCGCGCCGTGGTCAAGGCCGCGCTGGAGGGTCGCGACATGCAAGTCGATGACGTGGTGCGCATCGTCGGCGAGGCTTCCGAGGTGCTGCAGTTCAACCGTGCCCTGCTGCAAGGCGCGATTGAGAACATCACCCAGGGCATCAGTGTGGTCGACCAGTCGCTGCGGCTGGTCGCCTGGAACCATCGCTACCTGGAAATGTTCGAGTACCCGGAGGAGCTGGTCTACATTGGCCGGCCGATTGCCGACGTAATTCGCTACAACGCCGAACGCGGCCTCTGTGGCCCCGGAGATCCTGATACCCACGTGGCCAAACGGCTGTACTGGATGCGCCAGGGTCGCGCCCATACCTCCGAGCGGCTGTTCCCCAACGGCCGGGTGGTCGAGCTGATCGGCAACCCGATGCCGGGCGGCGGCTTCGTCATGAGTTTCAGTGACATCACCGCCTTCCGCGAAGCCGAACGTGGACTGAAGGATGCCAACGAAGGCCTGGAGCAGCGCGTTACCGAGCGGACCCTGGAACTGTCGAAACTGAACAAGGCGCTGACCGAAGCCAAGAGCACCGCTGAAACCGCCAATCAATCGAAGACGCGTTTTCTGGCAGCGGTCAGCCATGACCTGATGCAGCCATTGAACGCCGCACGACTATTCTCCGCTGCCCTGTCGCACCAGCAAGAGGTCCTGCCGAGCGAAGCGCAAGATCTCGTTCGCCACCTGGACAGCTCGCTGCGCTCGGCCGAGGACCTGATTTCCGATCTGCTGGATATTTCGCGCCTGGAAAACGGTCGCATCACTCCAGATCGCAATCCCTTCCCGCTCGCCACCTTGTTCGACACCCTGAGCACCGAGTTCACGGTGCTGGCCGCTGAGCAAGGCGTCGACTTCCGGGTGCATGGCAGCCGGTTGCGGGTCGACAGCGATATCCGCCTGCTGCGCCGGGTACTGCAGAACTTCCTCACCAATGCCTTCCGCTATGCCAAGGGGCGCGTGGTGCTGGGCGTGCGGCGTCAGGGCGCGTCGCTGCGTCTGGAAGTCTGGGACCGCGGCCCGGGCATCGCCGAAGACAAGCTGCGGGTGATCTTCGAGGAATTCAAACGCCTGGACAGCCACCAGACCCGCGCTGAGAAAGGACTGGGACTAGGCCTGGCGATTGCTGACGGCTTCTGCCAGGTCCTCGACCACCCCCTGGCGGTGCGCTCCAAGCCCGGTAAAGGCAGCGTGTTCAGCGTGACCGTGCCGATCGCCAGCAATGTGAGCCGGCAGGTAAAGGCCAACGGCAAAGGCGAAGCGCAACAAACAGCGCTGACGGGCATCCAGGTGCTGTGCATCGACAACGAGGACAGCATCCTGGTCGGCATGCATAGCCTGCTATCACGCTGGGGCTGCCAGGTCTGGACGGCCAGCAACCGGGCCGATTGTGTGGCGTTGCTCAAGGAGGACGTAAGGCCGCAACTGGTCCTGGTCGACTACCACCTGGACCATGGCGAAACCGGTTCCGAGTTGATGGCCTGGCTGCGTACCCGCCTCGGCGAGCCGGTGCCCGGCGTGGTGATCAGCGCCGATGGCCGCCCAGAGCTGATCGCCGCGGTCCATGCAGCCGGTCTGGATTTCCTCGCCAAACCGGTCAAGCCGGCCGCGCTACGTGCCCTGATGAGCCGCCACGTGCCGTTGCACTGAGCGGCGGCGTACTAGTCCTCAGCTTCTTCAAGCGGTGTCTCGGCACCGGCACGCTCGAGCCAGTCGGCTGGCAGCCGTTTGCTTGCTCGCGCGCCTAGCAGCTTGAGCTGTTCGGCGCGGCCGACGAGGTTGCCGCGCCCATCGGTGAGCTTGTTGCGCGCACCGATATAGGCCTTGTCCAGTTGCTGCAGGCGATTGCCGATTTCGTCCAAGTCCTGAATGAACGCGGCGAATTTGTCGTAAAGCGCCCCAGCCCGTTCAGCGATTTCACGGGCGTTCTGGCTCTGCCGCTCCTGGCGCCAAAGGCTGTCGATCACCCGCAGCGTGGCCAACAGAGTAGTCGGGCTGACAATCACGATGTGCCTGCCATACGCCTCCTGGAACAGCTCTGGATCGGCCTGTAGCGCAGCTGCAAAGGCGGCCTCTATAGGCACGAAGAGCAGCACGAAATCCAGGCTCTGCAGGCCTTCGAGGCGCTGGTAATCCTTCAGCGACAAACCCTTCAAGTGATTACGCAACGACAGCACATGCTGTTTGAGGGCCAGCGCGCGGCTGCCTTCGTCTTCGGCGCAGGTCAGCGCCTGGTAAGCCGTCAGGCTGACTTTCGCGTCCACGACGACCTGTTTGTCGCCCGGTAGCTGAATCAATACGTCCGGCTGGAAGCGCTCGCCATCGGCGCTCCTGAGGCTGACCTGGGTGTGGTATTCGCGGCCCTTCTCCAGCCCGGCATGTTCCAGCACCCGCTCGAGAATCAGCTCGCCCCAGTTGCCTTGGGTTTTCTGCCCCTGCAGGGCGCGGGTCAAGTTGGTCGCCTCGTCACCCAGCCGCTGGTTCAGCTGCTGCAGCCGTTCGAGCTCCTTGGCCAGCGAAAACCGCTCGCGGGCTTCGTTCTGATAGCTCTCCTCGACGCGCTTTTCGAATGACTGGATACGCTCCTTCAGCGGATCGAGCAGCTGCCCGAGACGCTCTTGGCTGGCTTCGGCGAAACGCTGCTCGCGCTCCTCGAAGATCTTTCCGGCCAGCTCGGCGAATTGCGCGCGCAGCTCGTCGCGGGCGCCTTGGAGATCTTCCAGACGCTGATCGTGAGTCTTCCGCTGTTCGTTCAGTTCGGCATTGACCGCCGCGTGAGCTGCGCTCAACGTGCGCAGCTCGGCCTGCTGGGCATCGCGCTCGGCCTGTAGATCGTCGAGGTTTTCACGGGTTTCCAGGCGCTGAGCCTGCAGCCACTCGGTCTCCCGTCGCAAGGCGGCCAATTCGGCCTGCAGCGCGGCGCGGGTTTCCGTGAGATCAGCATGTTCCAGGCGACTGGTTTCCAACTGTGCACTGAGGCCTTCTTGGGCCATGACCGCCTGACTCAGGCGCTCGTCCAGCAGCGCCAGCTCGGCCTGCCGTTGAGAGAGCCGTCGCTGCAACAGGCCCGCCACGGTCGCCAACATCAGGCAAAGAGCGCCGAGCCCGGCAAGCAGATAGGTTGATTCGAGAGGCATGAACTGCTCCGGCTGAATTGCCGGGCAGTATAGCCAGCGAGGCCCTTCCGGTCAGTTCAGACCCTCTGCCACGCTGATGAGGATTGCTACTTAGCGCTTGGCCTGTAACTGCTGTAGCACTCGTGAGGCTTCGGCAGAACCCTGCGCCGCAGCCTGCTCCAGCCAGTGCCTGGCCTTGCGCAGCTCGCGGTGCTTCGGCTGACAGTACAGCTGGCCAAGTTCCAGCTGCGCCTGGCAGTCACCGGCACGCGCCGCCTGACGCAGCAGCTCGAGACCGATACGACGGTCACGCTGGCTGTCGCAATCATTACAGAGCAACCGTCCCAGGCGGCTCTGCGCTTCGACCACACCTTCCAGCGCGGGCTGCTTGAGCATCCGGCCGGCGATACGTTTGACGCTCTTGGTCTGTCCTAGACGCTGGCTGTCCAGCAGCCACAACGCCATGCGCAATGGCAGGCGTGGAGAGGATGAAGCGCTATCGGCCGAAGCCGAAGCAAGAGTACGCGTTCTCATGGTCACCGAAAGCTTCGGGGGACAAGGGCGCGCACTCTACTCTTTTTTTCGGAGAGTTAAAGTCTTGCAAAATGCTGAAAACGCGATCCGTATCACACAAAAATTTAATCCACAGAAGCTGTGGATTACTCTGTGGGCAAACAGGTTACAGATTTCCCTAGCGCTGATGGTTAGGGGCCTGCGGTTAAACTGGCGCTTTTTTCGCCAAAGAAATTTATCCTTATTTTTCAATAAGTTAATTATCGATCTATGGGCCAACGCGGTTTACGACAGTTTGTCATAAGCGCTTGACAATGCGCTCCGCAGAATGTGCACAAGTTTGGCGCAACAAGCGCAAACCGCCCGTCCAAAGCGCTTCCGCGGGCTTTGGAGCGAGCAACTCGGGAACTTTTCGAAAGATGGCCAGTCGTCGGCTGCGCCGATTCGAGGCACGTCGCGCGCGTGCATCGAGCAGCTTATGCTTGCACGTTGACCACAACGGGAAGGGCTATGACGAAGCAGCGCAAAACCCTGGCCTGGGCGGTTGCAGGCGTACTCGTGCTCGTCGTAGGAACCGGCGTTTACGGCGGATTCCGCTGGCAGGAATTCAAGCACAAACATGGAATTGTCACGTTCGATGTCAGCGGCTTGCGCCTGACAGCTGACAGCCTCTTCCTGCGACAAATTGTCTTGATCCAGCAGCCAGTGGCCGACGAACGGCGTGACATTACGGTCAAAGGTCTGCAACTCGAGGTCGGTACCTGGTGGCAGCCGCTACCGCTTCGGTCACTCAGCATTGATCACCTTGAAGCACAGTGGCAGCAAGCACCGGGTACGGACGTCGGTACTGTCAGCGAGGATGAGCCGCTCGCCTTGCCCGATCGCACGCAACTCGAACGCTGGGCAGCCTGGATTCCCCGGCAGGGCCGCATCGCTTCCCTCGACTTGGCCCTGCCCTGTGCAAGCGGCACTTGCCGGGAACAGGGTCAAATGAAGTGGCAGCACGCAGGTGAGCAAGTGCTGCCAGCCGAGGTGAGCATGCAGGTGCAGCGCAACACGCATCGCCTGTCGCTGCTGGCTGATATGTACGAACAAGGCGACAAAACCCATGTGGATCTACAGCTGCAGCTGGACGGCCAGCAGCGCCTGACCATGCAGAACCAGCTGACACCTGATGGCAGCGCAACACGATGGCGCGGCAGTCTGGCCATGAGTGAACTACCGGAAGCGCCATGGCTGCTGGAATGGCTAGCCGATTGGACGGCCTACGTGCCGCCGCCACTGCCCCAGTTACCCGAGCAAATGCGCATCGGTGCCGGTTGGGCGCTATATATCGATCAGAACGGCCTCAAAGACGGCTGGAAAGCCTTGAAAGGCGAGTTGCGGCTGTCCGCAAACCTTCCCACGCCCTGGCCTGTGGCGGAGCTCGGCCAGTTGCAGGGCCAGCTGGATCTGACCGCCAAAGCCGACCGCGGCAGTTGGATCCCGACGGCGCTAGCGGTGGATATGCAACTGCAGCCCGCCGCCGCGCTGGTCGCCAAACTGCCAGCCCAGCTAAGGCCTGCAAATGTCCACTTGGTCGTTACGCCAGGTCCTGCAAGCGAGTCGGCCTCAACGCTGCCATTGAGAATGCAGCTGACCGCGCGCGGTCCCTCTCCCGTCACGCTCGATGCGCAGCTCATGCTCGAAACCGCCGCTGCGCCCTTTGCCGTGGCTTTCGAGCAGACTCGCCTGAGCTTGCAAAGTCCCGCGCTGTCATTGCCACACATGGCAATGAAGGGATTGAGCGCCGATGTATTACTCAACGGCCGCGCCTCTGAAGAGGCCGTTATCGTTCGGCTCGCCAAGGGCTCGCAGCTCAAGCTGGATAGACTGACGAGCGGGACAGAGATCACCGCTGAAAATCTGCAATTGGATGTGGCCGGTATAAGCCTCGAGGCAGGCTTCACTGAACGGAAGCTGCAAAGGCTGCTGGTCGACGGACGCACCACAATGAACGTGGGCGAGCTGCGCCAGTCCTCGCTGCGCCCGCAGGGTTGGCGCTGGAGCGGCACGCTCAACGGCGATCGTGAACGGATTTCGCTCGATGGGCCGCTGGGCAACGATGCCGGGCTGACACTCCCACTCACGCTCACGCACAACTGGGCCAATGGCGCGATCCGCCTGAATGCCAAGCTCCCGGAGCTATTCCTGCGTGCCGGCAATCCGCTCGCCGCTACCCTCGCCGATTGGCCGCCAGTACTGGAGCTGAACACCGGCCGTCTGCAAGCTCAAGGGCAACTAGACGTACCTGCCGACGGACCACCCATCGCCACGGCGATGCTTACGGCCAAGGGCCTCGGCGGCATTTACGATCGCACCGAGCTGAGCGGACTCGACGCCAGCCTGGGCCTTGCATTGCAGCGCAACCAATTACGGCTGGACATAGAAGAACTGACCCTGCAGCAGGCCAACCCCGGCTTCACCTTCGGCCCATTGCGCTTCAACGGGGAATACGTCGGCAACCTCGAAAGCCTCGATCGAGGCCGCCTCGCCTGGACTATCGCTGAAGCTCAGCTGCTGGGCGGTAGGCTCTGGCTGGACCCCGGCGCTGTCGATCTGGGCGCCAGCAAACAACAGCTGACGGCTCATCTGCGCGGTTTGCAACTGCCGTTGTTGTTCGAGGCCTACCCCACCGAAGGCCTGTCCGGCACCGGCGTGGTCGACGGCGAGCTGCAATTACTACGCAGCGAGGCAGGCATAAGCATCGAACAGGGCTCGCTGCGGGCCCGTGAGCCAGGCGGCGTCCTGCAGTTCCGCTCCGCGAAGATTCAGGCGCTGGGCCAGTCCAATCCGGCGATGCGTCTGGTGACCGAGGCATTGGATGACTTCCACTACGACCTGCTCGCCAGCGACGTGCACTACGCCGCCGACGGCACGCTGAACCTCGGGCTGAAGCTGCACGGCCAAAACCCTGCACTGGAAGGCGGGCGACCGATCAACTTTTCGATCAATCTGGAAGAAGACATTCCAGCGCTACTGACCAGCCTGCAATTGTCCGATCGCGTCAGCGAAACCATTCAACGACGCGTGCAGGAGCGGCTCCGATGAGGCAATGTAGCGACGACCCCGTACAGGAGAAGACCGTCATGCGGTTGTGCCATCCCATCAGCATTCTGGCGCTGGCCTTGCTGGCCAGCGCCTGTACACCACGCGTAGAACTGGCCGTGCCCAACGAGCCGATCAACATCAACCTCAACGTGAAAATCGAGCACGAGATCTATATCAAGGTCGACAAGCAGCTCGACTCGATCATCAACGAAGACAGCGGTCTGTTCTGAGCCCGCCGCTCTGAAGGAATGTTATGAAAACCTATCTGAAACTCGGAACCCTGCTCATGGCGCTGTGCCTGGCCCTGCCCGCCGCCGCCATGACCCTTAACGAAGCCATGTCCGCCCTCGGCCAGGCCAAGGCCAGCGGCCAACTCGGCGAAAAGCCCGACGGTTATCTGGGCGTGGTGCAATCCGGCGGCGATGCCGAGGAGATCGCCAGCCAGATCAACCAAGCACGGCGCGCCGAATACCATCGCCTGGCGCAGAAGAACGGCATTAACGTCAGCGATGTCGAAGCGATTGCCGGCAAGAAGGCCCTCGAGAAAACCCCGTCCGGCCAGATCATCCAGCTAAACGGAACCTGGGTGAAAAAGTAAGAAGAACCTGCGGGGTGCGGATGCGCACCCCGCAAACCCTTTTCAGAACCAAGTCGAGACCGTCAACGAACCGAACTGGTCATGTTCATCCTGGCCGTTGAATTCGCGGGTGCGCCAGACACTGGCGAATGCGAGCTGCCAGCTGTTCCAGGTCAACGCCACCCCTGCCTTGGCATCCCCCACCCATTCGCGTGGGTCCACCGAATGGCTGCTCTTGAACGTATTGCCTTCGAGCAGCATGTTCTGCGCCATGTAGCGTCCTTCCACGTTGGCGAACAGGTTCCAGGCGAATCCGCCGCCCTGGTCGAAAAACATGCTGCCACTCTGCGCGGGCGCCACCGCCGGAATGCTGAAGCTGCGCGCCAGCCCTTGCCCGAAGCGCAACCCAAACCCGGCAGAACCATAGGTATAGAGATTGCCCAGCGCAAACCCAGCGCTCGGGCCGTATTCGAACTCCAACCCGCCGAGACGCTGCTGCAGCCACCAGCGATGTTGATAGGCAAGGTTTACGAAGGGCTCGTTGCGCAGCTGATTATCCCAACCCCGCGGTTCGTCGCTGTCAGTGACTTCGTGGACCCGGCGCTGGATTTTCTTACCACCAGCGGCAGGCCCGACGATCCCTACGTCCAGATGCAAACCGCTGGCGCCGCGCCACCCCTCGTGCTGGTCATCCGAAAAGATCGACATCCCGGCGAACAGCAAACCCGCATAGGGCCGATCGTCTTCGATCAGTTCGGCCCGCTCGAGATCGTTTGGCGTGTAGATTTGATGACCCAGCCGGTAAGCGACATTGTCCACCTCATCCGCGCTCCAGCCTGGCATAGCTCCGGCAAATCGCCGCGACCAGTGATCGGCATCAGGCTTGAATGAGCGCATCAACTCAAACCCGTTGGTGTAATGACCATCGCTGTCGCTGGCGATGATGTCGTTTTCGATTTTCAGCGAGTAAAGGTCCGCCTGGCTTGCGAGGGGGAAGCAAGCAACGAGTACGGCAAGAGAGATACGTGTGCGCAGCTGCGGAATTGCCATGGCCCAGCTCCTTGGTTACATGCAATGAAGTATGTATCAGCATGTTAGAGCCGGGGAATTCGCCAAACGTTCCGACAGATTCGCGAGCACGCTCGCAACTTCGAAGAGCAAGGACTTAGGCGGGGCTAGTGCTTCCGATTGGCGAGCAAGCTCGCACCCATAGGAGCAGGCTTGCTTGCTAGAGGGCGCGGTGGCTCAGGTTCCGATGACGCCTCCATCATCCTTGGTGATGAGCACCGTCGAGGCTCGCGGACGAGTCTTGCCGTCACAGGCCGGGAAGCTCAGCTCGGGATGCTGCACATTGATCCACATGGCGCGGTAATCCTGGCTCCAAGTGATGCCGGTGATCTCGCACCCACGCGGACCGACCAGAAAGCGTCGCACCTCGCGGGTTTTCGGATCGGCGCAGAGTAACTGGTTGGTGCCCATGGCCTGCATCGCTGGTTCCTCATCGCCGTAGTCCGTTTCGATCCACAGCCTACCGGCACCATCGAACGCCACGCCATCCGGCGAGGAGAAGATATCGCCATCGATAGTGCCGGTGAGGTTGGCCGGCACCGGCTGGCCCTCCGCATCTTTGGCGCCGGGCCGCTCGCCGGCCAATAGAAAGACCTCCCAAGTGAAGGCCGTGGCGGTTGGGTCGGCGCCCTGCTCGTTCCAGCGAAGGACCTGCCCGTGCAGGTTGTTCGGTCGCGGGTTGGCCTTGTCGGTCGGCTGCTTCACGCCGCGATTGTCATTGTTGGTGAGGGTCACGTAGACCTCACGACTGCGCGGGTGGACCGCGACCCATTCGGGACGGTCCATGGGCGTCGCGCCCACCTGGTCGCCAGCGGCGCGCGCGTTGAGCAGCACCTCGGCCTGATCGGCGAATCCGTTCTCAGCAGTTAAGCCGTTCTGCCCGTGGACCAGCGCCAGCCATTCACCGCTACCGTCGGCATTGAAGCGCGCTACGTAAAGCGTGCCGCTGTCCAGCAGCTGGCGGTTGGCCTGATCGGCACCCGGCACGTAGCGGCCGGCTGGAACGAACTTGTAGACGTACTCGCCCTTGGTGTCGTCGCCGGAATAGAAAGCCATGCGGCCGTCCTCGCCCAGCGACAGCACCGAACATTCCCGGCAATAACGGCCAAAGGCGGTGCGCTTGACCGGCGTGCTTTGCGGGTCGAAAGGATCGACCTCGACCACCCAGCCGAAACGGTTCGGCTCATGCACGTGGCCGCCGTATGGTCGCGACGGGTCCGGCGTGGCGTTGAAGCGCGGGTCGGCGGTTTCCCAGCCGTAGAGCTTGCTCATGCCCTTGCCTTCGATGCCGTAGCGCTTGTGCGATACGCGCTTGGCCATGTCCTCGGCGTCGTGATTGACGAAGTAGTGGTGCCAGTTTTCCTCGCAGACGAGGTAGGTACCCCACGGCGTGAAGCCGCTGGAACAGTTGTTCAACGTACCGATGATCTCGCGCCCACTCGGGTCGGAGGCGGTCTTCAGCGCGCCGTTACCGGCCAGCGGACCACTCACTGCCATCGGCGTCATCGCCGAAATGCGGCGGTTGTAGCGCGACGGCATGACCCGCTGCCATTGGCCCTGCGCATCCTTCTTCACCTCGATGACGCTGACGCCGTGGGCCGCCTGCTCTTTGCGCACTTCGTCCAGCGGACGCTTGCCGTCGATGAGCGTCATGCCGTTGGGATGCAGCGGCGGATTGACGTACTCATGGTTCATCACCAGCAGGCCGTGGCTGTCCGGGTTTTCCGCAAACGGGAAAAAGTGCATGCCGTCGTGGTTGTCACCGGCCTGCTTGAGCTGCGCCTGCCAGTCGTCACTGGCATCGGGGTTCCATTCGGGCGCATCGGCCAGCACGGCATCGCCCCAGGAGAAGAAGATCCGCGCGCTGTAGCCCGGCGCCACCTGCACGCTGTCGAATTTCGGATCGAGTTGGGTGGGAATTCCAGTGAAGCCGATCAGCGAATCAGACTGTCCGGCGCTGCGGCAGGCGCTCAAACTGCCGCCGAGAAAGCCCAGCGCGGCGAGACCCATCCCACCCTTGAGCAGGTTGCGACGGCTGCGATCGACCAGTTGCCCCAGCGAGGCATTCGAGCTCGGGTTAATGGCCTGATCGTCGAGGGCTGAAAGGTTGGCGTGGAAACTCTGAAAATCCTGTTTCATCAATGGCTCATCTGGCGAATGGAACTGCTGCGCATCACTGGATGCGGTAATGGAAGGTGTTCTTCACTTCGGGGACGGCCACGGCACGACCATCGACGATACGGGGCTGATAACGAAAGCTCTTGGCGGCGGTGAGCGAGGGCCGGATGAACAGCGGATGGCAGTCATCCAGGGCTTTCGGGTTCTCGATCCGCCCCTGCGAATTGACCGAATAACTCACGGTGCAGCTGCCCTCGATGCCCTTGTCCAGCGCACGCTGCGGATAATCTGGCGCGTCCTTGGCGATTGGCAGGTATTGACGACTGGCAGCCGCGGCCTCGGCCTGGCGCGCCCGTTCCGCGGCTGCCGCTTCGGCCTGTGCAGTCTGTTGACGCTGCTGTTCCTCACGGGCCAGTTGCTCACGACGTTGGGCTTCGCGCTGTTGGCGCTCGGCCTCGAGCCGTTCCTGCCGTTCGCGTTCAAGTTGCTGTTTTTGCTGTCGCTCTCGCTGGCGTTCCTCTTCGGCCAAACGTTCCTGCTCAGCCCGCTTGAATGCCAGCTCGGCCTGTTCGAGCCGATGCTGTTCGATTCGCGGATCGACCTGCGGTTCCTCGACCGCCTCTCGAGCCACGACCGGCTCCGGCAATGGCGTCGGCTCGGGTTCGACAGGCGGCGCGACCACCGGTTGCGGAGCCGGCAAGCTGACCAGCTGGGTCTTGAGCACCTGAGTCGCGCTGGGTGCCGTCAGTTCGGGCGTCCAGCCATGCAGCAGCAAGCCGAACACTCCGGCATGCAGCGCCAAGGTCACCACCGCAGCACTGGCATGGCTGGGCCACTGCGGTCGGGCGACGGGAAAGCTATCGGGCAGAGGCATGCTCAAACTGCTCATGGCTCGACCCGCCCAGGCGCCTCGGTGATCAGGCCGAGATTTACCACACCACCGCGCTGCAGTTCGGCGATCCCAGCCACCACTCGACCGTAGTCAGCCGCATCATCGGCACGCACGTAGACCTGGGTGTCGCCGCGCTCGGCGATGATCGCCGCAACCTTCTCGCGCATTTCCTCAAGGTCGATGGCGCTGTCGGTCTGGTCCTCGGCGTTCAGCTCGTTGCCCAGGTTCCAGTAGAAGCCACCATCGGCCTGCACCGAAAGGGTAAGTATTTGCCGCTCATTCTCGGTGGGCATCGCCTCGGCGGCGACCTTGGGCAGCTCGATCTTCACGCCCTGCACCAGCATCGGCGCGGTGACCATGAAAATAACCAACAACACCAGCATCACGTCGATGTACGGCACCACATTCATTTCGGCCTTGGGGCCGTGTTTACGCTGTGGTTTGACCAGCATGGCGGGGCTCCTTCAGGCGGCTGCGGCGACGCTGGGCGCCCCGGCGTGCAGGCGACGATGCAACCGCGCCTGCAGTTCATTGGCAAAGCTGTAGTAGCGAGCGCTGAGGGTCTGGCCGCGGGCGGAGAAGCGGTTGTAGGCCATCACTGCCGGGATCGCCGCAAACAGGCCGATGGCCGTGGCGACCAATGCTTCAGCGATGCCCGGCGCTACGGTCGAGAGCGTCGCCTGCTGGACCATGGACAGACCGAGGAAAGAATTCATGATCCCCCAGACGGTGCCGAACAGGCCGATATAGGGGCTGACCGAACCGACCGTGGCGAGGAACTGCAGGCCGCTTTCAAGCCGCTCTTCCTGCTCCGCGATGGCTACATAGAGGCTGCGCTCGACACCCTCGATCACTGCGTCAGGGGCAATGCCCGGCTGGCGCTGCAGCTGGCTGAATTCCTGATAGCCTGCGAGGAAAATTCGCTGCAATGCCGCTTCTGTGGGGAGCTCCTGTTCGCTGCCCTCGCGATACAGGTGCGCCAGTTCACCACCGCTGCGAAAACGCTGTAGGAAGCTCTTGAGCAATCGTTCGCTACGACGCAGCGCAGCCCCGCGCCGGATGATCAAGTACCAGCTGAAAAGCGAGGCCAGAACCAGAATAACTATGACGGCCTGCACCACTAGGCTGGCGTCGCTGATCAGTCCCCAAACCGACATGTGTTCAAGGGTGCTCTGCATTGTGTTTCCTCCGGGCCGTGCGACGCGACGGCCTTATTGGATTGCATTCGGGTTACGTTGCGATGACAGCCATGCGCAACCAATGGGCTATCGCTTGAGGCTCAGTCCAGCCCCAACGCCTCGGCGACCGCCGCCCAAGGCACATACTTATAGTTCTGCGCCCCTTCGGGCATGCGCTTGCGACCGTCCTGCACCACTATCAAGCCACGGCTCCAGATGCCGCCGAGGTTGGCCGAGGTGACCTCCAGGCCGTCGGTTTCCGAGGCGCCATCAATGCCGCGCTCGGCATTCAGGTCAACACGGAAAGCGCCACGCACGGCATAGGGCGCCGTGGCGTCGAGCACCAGATAGCTGTCGTTGCCCTGGCTGGAAACCACCAGGTAATCGGCTTTTTCGCCTTGATAGATCGCCAGGCCCTCGACATCGTCATGCAGCGGGCCGCCGACGCCGATGACCTTTTCCAGCGCTGCCGGCGCATCGCTGCGCAGATCTAGAGTCCACACCGCCGCGTCTTCCTCGCCGACGTAGAGCCGCTGATTACGGTCGTCCGCTACACAGCCTTCGGGCTGGCTGGCCACCTTGAACTGACGCACCTGCTCGCCACGCGGCGTACCGCTGGTGCCGTCGAGGCGGTATTGCAGGAAGGTGCCGTCCTTGTCGTTGGCGATGGCATGAATGGCACCCTGACTGTCCTTGAACATGCACAGGCCATAGATATTGCTGAACGGCGTGTCGATTTGGCCGATGTCGCTCAGCTCACCGCTGCGTTGGTCAACGGCGAATAGATGAAGACTGTTGTGATCGCGATTGCTCGCCACGGCGAGGTCTACGCGCTTGCCGCCGAGAGAGAAGCCGGAGCGCAGATCGACGTTGTTCAGTCGCCCCACCGGCAGGTACTGAAGCTGTTTACCGACCATGTCGTACACGGCCAGCCCGCCCTTCTTGTCGGTGCCGAGCACACGGCTGTTGCCTGGATCGCTAGGGTTGATCCAGATCGCCGGATCGTCCGCCGCATCGCCCAGATGGGGTACTGGATCAGTCTGCGCCATCGCCGGCAGCATCGGAATAATGTGTGTTGCCGTGGGCGCCTCTGGTTGCCAATCCAGCTGAGCCACGTGTGCACCACGTTCATCGGTCAGCAGCACCTCAAGGCCGCGGTCGGTGAACCGCGCGCTGACCTGCTCCGGCTCATCGAACCCGTCCAGCGGGATCACCTGATGGCTGCGCCAGTCATCGCCGTCACGCTGATACAGGTGCAACGCGCCCGCTTCCGGGTCCAGCGCCAGCAACCCGCCCGGCACCAGCGCCATGCCGGCAGCGGCTTCGGCAATGCCGCCGAATGGCCGCACGATGTCTACCGGCCGGCGCAGCAGCGGCGCTTCGGCGTCAGCTGCGTAGCCCCAGAGGCCGACGCTCTCCTCGTTGACGATCAGCTCGCCGGCCCGATCATCGGCCTGGCAATAACTGCTTCCCGGAGGCAGGCTCAGGCCACGTACCCGGCGAGGTGTCGTCAGCAGTTTCTGGTCAGCCGCCACCAACCATTGCTCGCCGATGCCTTCCTCGCCGATCAGGAACACATAGCCATTGCGCGCGGCGTCGCGATACAGGCACAGCCCTTCGACAGCGAAGTCCGTCTTGGGGACATACAGCGGCTGGCTCCAACGATGCTGGCGATCGAGCCCGAGCAGCACGGCTTGCTGGCGCTTGCGGTCGAGTGTCGCGATCAGGAGACCCTGTTCGCTGGCACGGTGATCCAGGCCCTCGAATCGACCCTCGAAAGCGCTGAGTGCCGCGCCTTTCACGTCCAGCACCTGCAAGCCGCGCGAGTCCGGGCGAACCAGCAGCTGTGAAGCGCCCGGCCAGAATGCGTCGTTGCCGATCAGCTGGGCGCTTTCCGCTTCCAGAGGTGCGTCGCTCGCCATGCTCAGCGTCGCTGCGGCCCTTTCGACAGGCGCCGGTCCGGCACCCGACTGACAAGCAGCCAGTGCAATACAAAGGCCCAGCATCAGTGGTTTTTTAAGCAAGGTTACGTCCATTGTTTTTCCAGTCAGCAGCCGCTGACCGACACCGGTCCAAAGGGGAACAGAGCGGTGCCGGCGCGGTATAAAAGTCGAAGTCGGTAGAAGAGCCAGGTCAGAAATGAGTCAGGGTCAGGCCGAGTTTGTAGGTCGGGCCGTATTCCTCGTACTGCGCGTTGTAGTTGCTGCGCCCGGTGTAGACGAAGTAGGACTCGTCGGTGAGGTTCAGCGCCTCGACCGTCAATTGCAGGTTCGGCGTGATGAAGTAGCCGGCCTTGAAGTCGAGGAACAGCTGCTCATCGGCGTAGAGATCGTGAGCTTCGTCGTCGACGCCGGACACCTCGGCCAGGTACTCGGATTTGTAATTGGCGGCCAGGCGCATGTTGAAGACGTCGTTTTCCCAGCCGACCATCAGATTGCCGACAGTATCGGAGTGGTTCGGCAGATCGATGCTGCGCTGACTGCCCTGCCCTTCGATGTCCGCGTCGGACTTGCTGAAGGTGGCGTTGGCGCCGAGCAGTACGCCATTCCAGGGCGCGGGCAACCAGTCCAACTTCTGCGAATAAGCCAGCTCCAGGCCATATAGCTTGGCGCTGCTGCCATTCTCAAAACTCAGTGCTTCGTCGAAATCGGCCCACTGCCCGCTGCCAGCCAGGTCGGTGTTGTAGATGAAGTTATCGATGTCCTTGTAGAACAGATAAGCCGACACGGCGCCGGCTCGGCCCATGTAGTGCTCGATGCCGAGGTCGTAGTTCATCGACTCCAGCGGCTTGAGATCGGGATTGCCAAACTCGGCATCTTCACCGTCGATGACGAAGCCGGGCGCCAGTTGCTCGAAGGTCGGGCGCACCACCGTATTGGTCCACGCCGCGCGGAGCTGGGTGTCGCGCGTCAGCTGGTAACGGACATGCAGTCCCGGCAGCCAGTGATCGTAGCGGTTGTCGCTGGAAATGGACTCGAAAGAACCGTCGCGAATCCCGGTGCCCTTGGCGCTGAACTCGGTGCCTTCGTAGCGCAGGCCGGCGATGACGCGCCATTTGTCCAGATCCAGGGTATTCATGAAATAGGCGGCGTTGATGTCCTCGGTCATGTCGAAGTCGTTGATGCGCGACTGCTCTTCGTCGAAGAACTCACCGGCATCCAGTCCACCGATCAGCCCTTCTATCGCGCCTGCGCTGATGCCGGAACCGAAACGGTCGAGCGCGTAATCGACGTTGCCGCTTTGGGCGTCGGCCAGCGTCACACCATCGAAGTCGTCATAGAGCCAGATATCGGCATCGTTGCTCTTGTCGCGGCGGCTGAGCTTGCCACCAAACTTGAACTGCGAGGCATAACCCTGAATGTCGTATTCACGGGCCAGATCGAGACGGATGTTCTTCTCACGGTCGCGGGCATCGCTTTCTTCCCATTCCACTTCGTCAAGCTCGAAGCTCGCCGGGTCGTAAAAAGACGAGTCGACGTTCAAGCGAGGTTTGGTGGTGCTGGAAAAGCCTGCGTCGGCGAAGTCGCCTTCAAAGGTCGCACCGGCTATCCCGCCGGGATTGCGTTCTCGGGCCTCGCTGTAGCCAGCCTGACCGCTGAGGGTCCAAAGGCCCATCATGCGCTCGCCGCCGAATACATAGGATTGGATGGTCTGGGTGTCTTCACGCGATTTCAGTTCGCGCCAGCCCTCGGCGTCGCCCAGCTCCCCTTCGAGCTGCGCGTCCGCAAATTCGACACCGGCACCGTTGCGCGTCTCGGTGTCCTTGAAACGGCTGTAGAGGGTGCGCAGGTAATAGTTGCTGACGTCGTCCGGCTTGTAATCGAAATTGAGGCCGACGCCAGCGCGCTCGCGGGTGATCTCGTAGTCGCGCTGCTCGAATTCTTCCAGCCGGGCGCCTTCTTCGAAACCCCAAGCGCCGCCGGTTTCGACGTTATCGGAGCCGAAGTCCCGCTCCTGCCAGCTCAACGCCGCTGCCACACCAAAGTTGTCGACGCCATCGCCCAAGCTGAAACGGTTGCTGAAAGCACCGGAGAACTTCGGGCTGGTCTTGCTGACGTTCTCGTCGTAGCTGCCTTCACCGCTGATGCTGTAGAAAAGGCCGTCGTGATCGAAGGCGGACAGACTCTCCACCTCAATAGTGCCACCGAGGGAGTTGGCGTCCATGTCCGGGGTCAGGGTCTTGACCACCGAGAGCGACTGCACCAGCTCTGAGGGCAGCACGTCCAGGGCCACGGCGCGACGGCCGCTTTCCGGCGATGGGACCAGGGTGCCGTTGATGGTGACGCTGTTCAGATCGGGTGCGATGCCGCGCACGCTGACGAAGCGGCCTTCTCCCTGGTCGCGCTCGACAGAGATACCGGGAATGCGCTGCAACGCTTCGGCGGCGTTGTCATCCGGCAGCTGGCCGATGCCGTCGGCGTGCACCACGCTCTTGACGCTGTCGGAGCTGCGCTGCTCCTTCAACGCCTCGTCGATGCTGACGGCTTGGCCAATTACCTCGACGTGCTCCATGACAAGCGGCTCCTCGGCCCAGGCCGAACCGGCACTGATGGCGAGGGCCAGCAGGCTGATACGGAATCCTGCATGGCGGATGCCACTGCGGTATGTGTTCATGAACAATCCCCCGAACGCTGACTACCGGGTCCATCCCGGAACTGCAGCGGACGGTAGGTGGGGGATGTGGCGGTTCTGTGACAGGGTTTGGCGCTGGGCCAGATATCTGGACTTTGGCGTGTAGTTCGATTGGGTTTTGAGCTGAATTGACCTGTTTTGTTGGATAAGCGAAAGGACCGTAGGGTGGGCTTCAGGACCGTAGGGTGGGCTTCAGCCCACCACGTGCAGATCAAACACTCCGTCACGGTGGGCTGAAGCCCACCCTACGATGCTGAAGGGGAACGATGTCCGAGCTGTCCTCAAGCCGTTTTTCTTTATCTTTCGAATTGGCTACACAGCCTCACAGACGACTCCGAATGCCCCATCAGGAGGGTGAGTGGAATCGTTGCGTAAGGGGTTGAGCCGCATGGATGCGGCGAAAGGCTTAAAGGGCCATGGATGGCCTTGTAAGCCGACCCCTAAAGCAACGATGGAGCGAACGAACCCGGAGCGAAGCGCAGGGCCGGATGCAGGGGCAAAGCGTTTTTGGTTACTTTTTCCGCGCCTGGAAAAAGTGACTCGCCCAGCAGGGCGAAACCAAGCCATAGAGCAACTCCCCATTCGACTAACACTCAAAACACGCCCAACACAGATAAATCCCTGAGCCAAAACAACCCCCTTCCCATTCATCCGACCGTCATATTCATCTGTTTTCGTGCGCTCACGCATTGGCGCAAACCCTAGCTTCGGAGACCCGATGAAATTTCTGAGACTCCACGCCCTTCCCATGCTCGGCCTCGCATTAGCAGCCAACTTCGGCCTGCAGGTCTACCTCGCCACGGGGCAGATCAAGACCTGGGCCGAGATCAATTGGATGGACGTGGCAGGCGAAGGCGGCTCGGCGATGCTGGCGCTGGCCTGGTTGACCATGCTCCTGCACAGCCGCCCGGCAGGCCGGGTGACACGGCTGCTCGCGCTGGGCTTGGCGTGCGTGTTCTTTTCCTGGTGGATGGATACATTGGACGAATTCATCCAGCTACCGGAACTGGCGATCTGGGACAACTGGCTGGAGACCGCGCCGATGCCCATCGGCCTGGTGTTGCTGACATTCGGCATCTATCACCTGAACCAGGAACAACGCGCCATCAGCCAGCAGATGAGCAAGCGCGAGAAGCTGTTTCGCGAGCACCGCCTGTTCGACAAACTGACCCCGCTGGGCGCAGCCGAATACCTGCGTCAACACGTGCAGCGAGCGCTTACCCAGGCACACGAGGAGCAGCAACCGTTGTCGTTGGTAGCGGTGGATCTTGATGATTTCAGCGCACTCAACCAGCGCTACGGCCAGGCCGAGGGCGACGCCGTTCTGCAGGCGATGGCGCAGCTGCTACTGCTTAACCTGCGTAGGCAGGACCTGCTCTGCCGCCTGGCCGGGGATCGCTTCGTCGCGGTGTTGCCGAATACGGGTGAAAGCCAGGCCCTGCAGATCGCAGTTGAGTTGCAGAATGCGGTCGCCAGCCTGGCGCACAAGACCGACCAGCATGGCGAGCGTGTCCACCTAAGCGCTTGCACCGCAACGGTGATGGCCTTCGATGAGGATGTCGAACAACTACTCAAGCGCCTTAACCTGAGCCTCGCCAAGGCCAAACAGCAATTGCCGCGCTGCGCTTGAGGAGCGGGACCATGGCCATCGGCTACGAATGCGATACGCGTTTTATCGCCGCGCATCACCAGCCGGCGGTGCTGATCGATCTGGCCCTCGCACGCGGGATCGACAGCCACCAACTGCTACGCGGCAGCGGGCTGTTCTATGAGGATGTTACCCGCGGCATCGCCCGCATCAGCCCGGCGCAGTTCATCACGCTGATCGGCAACGCTGGCCGCCTGCTGGATTCCGATGACAGCAGTTTCCTGTTCGGCCAGCGGCTGCTTCCCGGCCATTATGGCGATGCCAGCCACGCCTTGGCCCATGCTTGCACGTTGCACCAGGCGCTAGAGCTGCTGTTGCGATTTCGAGCGCTGCTGAGCCCGTTACTGACGCCTCGTCTGCTCTTCGACGACAAACAGGTCCACTTGTATTGGGTCGACAGCTGCGGCGCCAGCGAGCAACAGCGCTTCCTCGCCGAGGCGAGCCTGACAGCCGTGGTAGCAATGAGCAAACGTCTGTCTGGAGAGCGCTTGCCCTGGCGCTTTCATTTCGATTATCCGCAACCACGGCATGTTGAGCAGTACTGGGTGCATCTGGGCGAGCAGCTGGCCTTCGGCAGTCAGCTGACGATGATGAGCCTGCCACGCGAATATCTGCACACGCCTTGGCCGAACGCCTCGAACACCGCCGGCCAGGTCGCGCAACAGGCCGGCTGTGCTCAACTGGCAAGCCTCGGTTGGCACGGCAGTTTTATCGACGGGTTATATGAGCATCTACACGCCAACATCCGTAGGCCGTTGAACCTTGAGCGCGTGGCCCAGGCATTCGAAATGAGCCCGGCTTCGCTCAAACGCAAGTTGCACAAGCACGGCACAGGCTTTCAGGATCAGCTCGACTTGGTGCGCAAGCACGTGGCGCTCTATCTGTACCAGATGAAGGGTTACAGCAACGAGGAAGTGGCGAGTTACCTCTGTTTCAACGACACCACCAATTTCCGCCGCTCTTTCAAGCGCTGGACCGGCTTGGCACCTAGCAGCCTACGCCGGTTGTTCGATAGCTAGAGCGAAATCCCGCGGCGACGTCAATGCGTCTTTGAGTGAGGCCTATCTGCCCGAAGGGGCGCGGCCCGTTTAGCTTGCTGATGATTTGAACCGCCAAGCTCTTGGCTTGCTGATTTTTGCTCTATGGCGCAGAACGATTTTCCACGCGACTGTCATCCAACCTTTCGCTATCGAGCGATACCTGTAACGACCCAGCGTCGTTCTTAAACTGCTGACGGCCCAATACCGTGAATGCTCGGCGCAGCAAAAACGCTGCAACACCAGCCACAGTCAAAAACGCGATCAACACCGGTACGGCCTGTTCGTTCATTGCGCCTTGTCTCACCAGAGTGGAAAGCCTCGCGGTCGCGATGGCTAACTGATACTACAACCTATCCATCCTGAGACCAACGGCGCGGCAGCGGTGCTGAAGAGCGCCCAGACAAGTGGCTGCAGGAAAAACCGTATTCGTGCGAGACGAATCGGTCTGTCGTTGGTCCTAGATCGTGGATTAACGAACAACGCCAGATAGCTACGGGGGCAAGATGAACCGGGACTACACCAGGCAATATCACCAGCTACGTACCCATATTGATCGCATGCTCGGCAACGGCGCGGTGATCGCGGAGAGAGCACCCCTCACGATCAGACGTGGGGATCAGCTTTTTCGGGTCTCATGCGGGATGTTGATTGGCGAGCAGGCGCTCGCCGATCGCTAAAGAAACGAGCCAACCCAACTGCACGCCGAGGCATGAACAATGCTGCCTCTTCGCAATTGTCGAGCGCCGTCGCACAGTGTGCGTCAGCTCAGCCCATCGAATTTCGCGTAAGGATTGCTGCAGGGCAGTCTGTAGCCGAGAAATGTCACGGCGGGATTCGCTTCGTGCTGGCGTCGCAGGTAGTCGGTCGAAACCATGAAATCCGTCAGCAACCTGCGCTCGAAGTTATCCACGCGAAGATCGGTATAGGCGCTACCGACACCAGTCTCCTGACGAATCTTGTACAACCCCATCAACGCCGTGAGCTTCTCCGAACCATGGTGTCCGGCCAACGCATCGACAAACTTTCGCTGATCTTCTGCGGCCATCTGGAAGTCACCAACGAGCTGGTGCAACAGCTCAGGGATGAACGCCTGACGGTCCTCATACACCCAGGCTGCCGAACCGACGGCAGCAAGACCAAGAGTGGCGGCGGATGACAGCAACAACGTACGACGCTTCATGGCATTCCTTAGCTATACAGTAGATCGGCAGCGCGAATGGACAAGGCCGCGGCGGTCAGGCTGGGATTCGCCGGCGAGCAGCTCGGGTAGGTTGCCGTCCCTACCACTACCAAATTCCTCATTTGATGATGCAGCATTTGGCCGTCAACCACCGAGCCGTCATCAGCCTGCCCCATACGCAGCGTGCCCTGAACGTGCGACTCGGTCAGTCGCCACTCCCTGAAATTGATCGACTCGACCGGCAGCGGCGCGAGTAGCTTTTCCAGGCTATCCAGGCCGTATTGCACCCCCTTCATGCCGTAATCGGATTCGCCGCGATAATCGATGATCGCCTGTCCGCTTTGCGGATCGATGACGACGCGGTTCTCGATGTTCGGCAAATCCTCGCTGACCAGCATCAGTGGCAGCGTCTGGTTCCAACGGCCGCGCTCCGGACGCAGGCCGTAGGGCCAGCGGTTCTCGAAATAGACCAGGCAGGCCGAGTGATCCTTGCGGAAATCACCGTCGTAGAGCGAATAGTTCAGCCCGGTGGTGATGGTGCTGCCATCGAAATTGCCGAGGCCGTCGAGGTAAACCTCGACGTTAGCGCCGACCTGCTCATGCAGGCCCATTCCGGTTTCGCCGAAGGCGATGTCCGAGCGCAACAGGATCGCCGGGCTTTGAATAGCGTTGGCGCCCAGCACGAACAGATCGCCGAAGACCTTGAACTCGGTACCGTCGGAAAGAAGCGTCGCTCCCTTGATGTTTTTGCCCTCGTATTCGAGCGTGCGCACCTCGGTCTTCAGGCACACGTCCACCTTGGGATGGCTATACAGCTCGGCCAGGCCGTTCTGCGCGGTGAATTTGGCGTTGACCGGGCACCGGTTGCAGGTGGCATTGGCGCAGCAAACCCCTCGGGTTCCCGTGGACACGCGGGCACGCCCGGTCGGCATGATGAAGTGGTGATCAGGCATCGCCTCCTTCATCAGCATGTCGATCGAGGACCCCTTGTGGGGAGGCTGCGGAAATGGCTGGCTGCGCGGCAACACCTTGGCCATGTCCGGGTCACCAGCAATCGACATGATCTGCTCGGCCTGACAATAGTAGGGCTCGAGATCGTCGTAGCTCAGCGGCCAGTCGTTGCCGACCCCGTAACGAGTACGAGTAGCAAAGTCGCTGGGGTGCAACCGAGGGGTCTGTGAGAACCAACAATTCATGCCGCCGCCGAGCGCGATGGTGGTGTTCCAGGGCTTCTCGCCGCGATTATCGTAAGTGGATTCAGGTGCGATCGCCGAATTGCTCTGGGTCTGGATCTGCCAATCCCAGGGATGGAAATCGCCCCACTCGATGATCAGAGCGCGCCCGGTAAGATGCTTCAACGCTTCGGTAAGAAAGAAGCTGGAACCAAAACCAGACCCGATAACAATCAACTCATAATGTGCCTTATCGACATCCCTTGCGCTTACGCGGTTGATTTCCACGAAACTACCCTTCCATATCGCAACCTTGTCCGCGGACAAGCTGCCTGATCAACAATTCGCGCAGCCGCTACTCGCTGCGCGTCGCAAGCCTTTCCTAACCGCATCTGGGCTCCGCTCGGCAGCACGTTGCCAGGTTAAGGTGACCGGCCAGCTGTACTTAAGTTCCGCTCCGGTCGTTGCGTGTTGCCAGGCCGTCAATCATCAAGCGACTCCGACAGCCAGCGGCGTACTCTTCTGCGATCACGGCGCGACGTCAGCTGATGAGTGAAGGGACTCTCTGGAACCATCGTGCACTCTGCCTCGCCGAGATCGCGCAGGCGAAACCGACGCAAGACGCCCAGCGGGTGTCGCTCGGGGCCGTAGAACGCAACCGCGCGAATTTCCAGCGAATGAAATTGCCAATCACCAACCGGCCGGTGGCCTTCCAGCTTGATGCCATGCAGCTCCGCTACGCGTCGCAACATGTTCTGAAAGGTGCCGATGTGAGTGAACTCACCGCTACGCAGCGGGCCTTGGTGTGTGGTTTGGTGAATGATCAAGTCGGGGGATACATCGCCCTCCATGCTCTGACGAATGTCGGTGACATCGACCTCCAATGGCCCTTGGGAGGTTTCAATGGAAACCACCAATTGATTGATGAACATAGGCTCGGCGCTCATGTTGGAAATCAGACACAGCGAGCCCAGCCCCTTGCCGGCGCCACGGTTGATGATGAGACTCGGCTTGCGTTGCCGCCTGAAGTTCAATAGCAGCAGCTGTGCATAGAACACCCACACAAGAAGGGTGCTGCTGGAAATAATCAGCGAGATCAGTTGGTGATTGCTTGTTAGCCATTCGATCATCGGAAGCCTCAATGGGTTATCAGTTGCTGAGACAGCACACCGTCCACGCCGTGCCAACTTCGATCGCACGACATCGAGTAACAGCCATCTTGCGGATCGAGAACAAACGGCTATTAGAACCCGGCAGGGCTGATCCAGACGCACGCATGACCGAGCAAGTCGGCGACAACCGAACAGGATGAAGAGCGAAATGGCATAGAGAATGACGTAACGAGACAGGATCAGAGCGGAATAAAGCGGCGTCGAGCGGCCTAGAAATCGCTCTTTTTGCCCCAATTTTGCCCGAAGCCAGACTCCACAAAAGAAGAAGCCCCGCTGCGCGCTAGGCGGGGCGGGGCTTTCAGGTTTCGCAATATGGCGGAGAGATAGGGATTTGAACCCTAGGAACAGTTGCCTGTTCAACGGATTTCGAATCCGTCCCGTTCGGCCACTCCGGCATCTCTCCAGCGGCGCGCATCATAGCAGTTCGTAAGCGATTGTCGAACCCCCGCGAGCGTGCTTTTTTCTCGTTATTCAGCGTGTTGCGTTGGCCTAGGCCAGTTGCCTTCGGCGGTCGCTTAAGCCGGTTCTAGCCGAGACACGAGCGATCAGGCAGTCAGGCGCGTCAGTGCTTCGCGATACTTGTCGGCCGTCTTCTGGGCGACCTCGGCAGGCACCGGCGGTGCTGGTGGTTCCTTGTTCCAACCGGTGGATTCCAGCCAGTCGCGAACGAATTGCTTGTCGAAACTCGGCGGGCTGATACCTTCCTGATAGCTGTCGGCCGGCCAGAAGCGGCTGGAGTCGGGTGTCAGCACTTCATCCATGAGGGTCAAGGTGCCGTCTTCATCGAGGCCGAATTCGAATTTGGTATCGGCAATGATAATGCCGCGAGTGGCCGCATATTCGACAGCTGCGGCGTACAGCGCGATGGAAGTATCACGTACCTTCGCTGCCAATTGCTCGCCGATAACGGCTTCGCATTGTTCGAAGGAGATGTTCTCGTCATGATCGCCGACGGCGGCCTTGGTGGATGGCGTGAAGATCGGTTGCGGCAGTTTGGCCGCTTCCTTCAACCCGGCAGGCAACTGGATGCCGCAAACGGTTCCGTTCCTTTGATATTCCTTCCAGCCTGAGCCGACGATGTAGCCGCGTACGATGGCTTCAACTGCAACCGGCTTCAAGCGCTTGGCGACCACCGCACGGCCGTCCACTAAGGGCAGCTCGCCCGCCGCGACCACGTCTTCGACTTTGTCGCCGGTGAAGTGGTTGGGTACCAGGTACGCAAGCTTCTCGAACCAGAAGTTGGAGATCGCAGTGAGAATCTTGCCCTTCTCCGGTATCGGCTCGGAGAGGATCACGTCGAATGCCGAGAGCCGGTCAGTGGCGACCATAAGCATGCGCTTGTCGTCGATTTCGTACAGGTCACGGACCTTGCCCGAGTAGATTTTCTTCAAACTGAGGGCGTTTGGAGTAGTCATGGCGATTCTCGCGGTTACCGAACCATCGATACGCTGCCGAAATCAGCGAGCCGTAACAGTGGGTCTGTCATCAAACGAAACAGGCGAAACCGAATGGTTTCGCCTGGATTGGCTGGAGCTGGCTGCATCGAAGAATCAGCCCAGGTTGTCCTTGAGCATATTCAGCACGCGCCGCGCCACGTCCGCTGGGGCGATGGTATCGAGATCCTTATCGAGAGTGACTTGGATGTCGCCGTTCACATCCGTCACACGGAGCTGATAACGCTCGGCGCGGGCCTCGATCTCCTCACGGTCTGGCGCCCCGCCGAACAACCGGGAGAAGAAACCAGGCTCGTCGTCTGGATTCTCCGCGCCTTCGGCCAGGTTGATGTAATAAACGCCTAGGCTTCGATCCAGGTCTTCGACGAGGATGTCACTCGCGGCCAGTGCACGTCCGACACTCGACCAGGCGCGGTTGAAGTCGGTATCGAGTTGCAACACTGGAGTACCACTGCCGGCTTCGCTGAGAGTTACGCGGCTAGGTGCGTCGAACTCGCGCTCGGCCAGCAGGGAGGCCGAGCCGCCTTGCGCAGCGCTGTTGGTCAGGCCAGCCTGCAACTCGTCGAGCAGCACGCGATCAAGTTCAGCGTTGGCAGTCGTTTCAGGCCAGGCGACGTCGGCGCTGCTGCCTGCCGGACGCTGGACACTAAGCAAATAGATTTCACTGGTATCGCGCTGCACGCCCGGCTCAACGCGGACACGGACGCGGGTCTCGCCGTCGCCCAGACCGAGATTGCGCACTAGCGCCGGAGCCAGTTGATCACTCGTCTGCCAGGCGGTAATAAATTCACCGGTTTGAGGGCGCTCTTCGGCGATCTGGAAACCGTTGTCGGTAAAGAATTGCCGGGCCGCAGCCCAAACCAGCGAGGGCGCGCGCATCGCAATCAGCCAGCGTGCGTCTTCTGACGTCTGCAGGCTGAATTCGCTGGTTTCCTCGGCAATCAGCAGCCGCTGCGGGCGCGGCACTTCGTAGTCACCCGTAACGCGGGTATCAGACACCTGCTGGGGAATCGGTAGCAGTGGCTCGATCGGACGCAACTCGGTGCCGGCAGGGACTTGCATCGGAGCAACTTGCCGCGCTTGCAGATAATCGCTACCACGGTCGCGGAAATATCCGTCTTCGCCCCACAACCAGCCACAACCGCTGGTTCCAGAGATGATCAGGGCTAGGGTCGAGAGTCCGGCCAGTCGCTTCATGCGTGTTCCTTCATTAATAAACCAGTACACCGGATATCTTCAGGCCAGCACACCGGACTGGCGCATAGCCTGGCGCAGGGGTTCCTGGCAACGCTGGCTGAGCCAGGTCAGGGGCAGACGAATACCGTCAGGCATCAAACCCATTTCATGCAGCGCCCACTTCACCGGGATCGGGTTAGCCTCCATGAATAATGTCTGGTGCAGCGGCATTAGTAATGCATTGATCGCACGTGCCTTTTCCGCATCGCCGGCAATGGCGGCGGCGCATAGCTCGCTCATGGCACGGGGCGCGACGTTTGCGGTGACGGAAATATTGCCTTTGCCACCCATCAGCATCAGTTCGACGGCGGTAGCGTCGTCGCCTGAATAGACGAGAAATTCCTTACCGACGCGATCGAGCACTTCCTGGCCGCGCTTGAGGTCGCCGGTCGCTTCCTTGATACCGATGATGTTGGGCACCTTGGAGAGCCGCTCGACAGTCTCTGGCAGCATGTCGCAGGCGGTGCGACCGGGAACGTTATAGAGAATCTGCGGGATCGCCACGGCTTCGGCGATATGGCGGAAATGCAGATACATGCCTTCCTGGGTCGGTTTGTTGTAGTACGGCGTGACCAGCAGGCAGGCATCGGCACCTGCCGCTTTGGCATTCTCGGTCAACTCGACGGCTTCACGAGTGGAGTTGGCACCGGTTCCGGCAATAACCGGAATGCGACCGTTGACCTGATCCACCACCCGGCGGATCACCTCGATATGTTCAGGCACCTCGAGCGTTGCCGACTCACCAGTGGTGCCGACCGCAACGATTGCATTGGTGCCTTCCTGCAAATGGAAATCCACCAGCTTGCTCAGGCTATCCCAATCAAGGCCGCCCTGCGCGTCCATGGGAGTGACCAACGCCACCATACTGCCCGCAATCATGCAATCACTCCTGCCGGAAAAAGAGAGGCGTAATGGTACAAGGCTCCTTTGCGCTTTGCGAGTACGCTGGATGCATCCCTGTAACCAGACCGGCCACCGCGATATCGATGTACTTTTCGCACATAGCTCGTGCACGCATTCCCTCCGCTGGCGCTTTTCGCTACTCTTAGCCGTTTTCGGCTTGGCTGGCCGTCCGATTCACCTACGCCAGGAATGCTGCATGTCCACCCCCCCAGTACCCCGTGAACAGTTTCTCGTCATCAGCGCCATGGGCCGTAGCCCAATGGAGCTCACCAACGTGCTCTGCAGAGCCAGCAACGAGAACCGCTGCGCCGTGGTCAGCACGCGCCTGACCCGACATGGCGAGTGCTGTGCATTGGTTCTGGAAATAACCGGAACCTGGGACGCCCTCGCTCGCATGGAGACGGCGCTACCGGGTCTGGCAAAAAAACACGAGTTCATCACCAATGTGGTGCGCAGCGAAGCCCTGGAAACCCGCCCGCAGGCGCTGCCCTACGTTGCGTATGTCAGCTCGGTCTACCGTCCGGATATTCTCAACGAGCTGTGTCAGTTCTTTATTGACCACCGCGTCGAGCTCGAGAGCCTCACCTGCGATACCTATCAGGCGCCACAAACCGGCGGCACCATGCTCAACGCAACCCTGACCGTAACGCTACCGGCGGGTACGCAGATCAGCTGGTTACGTGACCAGTTCCTGGATTTTGCCGACGCGCTGAATCTGGACGCGCTGATCGAACCCTGGCGCCCGCAGAACCCTTGATAAGGAAGAAACCGATGCCCGTGGAAATCGACCAACCCGTTCCATCCTTCCAGGCTCAGGCGACCGGCGAGCAACAGATCAGCCCCGAAACGCTGAAGGGCAAGCAGGTGGTGTTTTACTTTTACCCAAAGGACAACACGCCGGGCTGCACCACCGAAGGCCAGACGTTTCGCGATCTGCACGAAGCGTTCAACGCGGCCAACACGCTGGTATTCGGTATTTCGCGGGACAGCCTGAAAACTCACGAAAACTTCAAGGCCAAGCAAGCGTTTCCGTTTGAGCTCATCTGCGACAAGGATGAACAGCTCTGCCAACTTTTCGACGTGATTAAGCTGAAAAAGCTCTACGGTAAGGAATACATGGGCGTAGACCGCAGCACCTTTCTTGTCGACAGCGACGGCGTCCTGCGTCAGGAATGGCGAGGCGTGAAGGTTCCCGGGCATGTCGAAGCCGTTTTGCAGGCCGCTCAGGCGCTGCATCAGCAATAAGCAGAAGGCCGGCGAAAAAGCTGGCCTTTCTCGTTTTAGATCATATTCGGTACCCGCTCGACCAGTCACCGATTGCTGGCGACCCTTGGGTAGAAGCAAAAGAGACTGCCATTCCACCAGATCCGCGGTAACTCGTTGTTAAGCATGTATTTTTCGGCTCTCAGGCCTTGCGCAGCCAGTAACGATAGAGCCCATCATCCACCTCCTCATGCAGCAACGCATGGCCGGCCAGCTTGGCAAAACTGCGCAAATCCCGCTGTGAGCCCGGGTCCGTCGCAGTAATCTTCAGCACCTGACCGCTGTTCAGTCGATTAAGCTCCAGTTTCGCCTTGAGCAGCGGCATCGGACAGTCCAGCCCAATCGCGTCCAGCTCGGCGTCGCAGGCAGCGCCGGGCGTACCCTGTTCAGTCATGATCATCTCCTCAAAAAGGGGCGCAGAATACCGAGCTGCACCCAGCCCTGGCCAGCTACCCAGACACAAGGCTACAGTAGCGTTCCTGCTTTGATGAGCCAGTCTGGATGAAATTGCTGCGCCCTACTCTGCTGACGCTAGCGTGCCTAATCGGGCAACCGGCTATGGCCAATGATCTGCCCTCCCTCGGCGATTCCAGCTCTGGCATCGTCTCGCCGGAACAGGAACATCAATTGGGCCGAGCCTGGCTCAGTCTGCTGCGCGGCCAGGTCCCGCAGTTGTCGGATCCTTTACTCAAGGATTATTTGGAGCGCAGCGTATATCGCTTGGCCGAGACCAGCCAGTTGCAGGATCGGCGCCTGGAATTCGTACTGCTCGACAGCCCACAGCTGAACGCATTTGCCGCACCGGGCGGCATCATCGGCGTCAATGGTGGGTTGTTTCTCCATGCGCAGACCGAAAGCGAATACGCCTCGGTGCTGGCACACGAATTGGCGCACCTCTCCCAACGTCACTTTGCCCGTGGCTTGGAAGCGCAGCAGCGCATGCAACTGCCATTGATGGCGGCGATGCTCGCCGGGGTAGTCGCGGCAGCGGCCGGCGCGGGCGATGCGGGTATCGCCGCGATTCTTTCGACCCAGGCCGCCGCTATTCAGGCACAGCGGCGCTTCTCCCGGCAGAACGAACAGGAAGCCGACCGCATCGGCATCATAAATCTCGAACGGGCCGGCTACGACCCGCGGGCGATGCCGGAGATGTTCGGTCGCCTGATGCGGCAGTATCGCTACGATCAGAAGCCGCCGGAGTTCCTCCTCACCCACCCGGTCACCGAATCGCGCATCGCCGACACCAAGAACCGCGCCGAGCAATATCCAGAGGGCGGAGTTGAGGACAGCCTGCGTTACCAACTGATGCGCGCACGAGTGGACCTGAAATTCGAAAGCACACCAGGGCTCAGCGCCAAGCGCTTCCGGGCCATGCTCAGCGAAGATGAGACTCTCGACGCTGCCCGTTATGGGCTGGCGTTGGCGCAGATCAAGAGCGGTCAGCTCGACGAGGCTGCCGCCAGCCTGCAACCGTTGCTGAAGAAGGAGCCGGACGACATCACTTACAACCTTGCCCAGATCGAGCTGGACATCACCGCGAATCGCCTTACCGCAGCACGCGAACGAACCCAACACCTGCTCGAGCTGTACCCCAGCAGTTACCCAGTGCGCCAGACGCACATTGACCTGCTGATCAAGGAGAACAAGCTGCAGGAGGCCGAGCGAGAACTGGACAAGCTGGTCGCAACCCGCCCCACGGATCCGGACATTTGGTACCAGGTCTCAGAGATCCGTGGCCTCACCGGAAATATCATCGGCCTGCATCAAGGCCGCGCGGAATTCTTCGCGCTGGTCGGCGATTACGACAAAGCGATTGAGCAGCTGGATTTTGCCAAACGCCGCTCGAACAACTTCCAGACAGCCGCACGTATCGACGCCCGACAGAAAGAATTGATCGAGGAGAAGCGAATGGTCGAGGAGATGTTGCGCTAAGACTTAGCAGCGCCGAACAAGGCGCCGCTTTCGATCAGGCATGAACGAAGCAGGCAATACAGGCGCAAAGCTCGCGCTGTGTCACGAGGAATCAGGCGTTACCGGCCTGTTTGATACGCGCCGCCTGGGTAAAGTCCAGCATCCGCTTGAGAGGCTTGATCGCTCGCGGGACTAGTGCAGGATCAACGAAAATCTCGTTACTGCCAGTACGCAGACAATGCAGGGTCCGTTCCAGAGTGTTCATAGCCATCCACGGGCAATGGGCACAACTGCGGCAGGCGGCACCGCTACCAGCAGTGGGCGCCTCGACAAACGCCTTGTCGGGACACAGCTGCTGCATCTTGTAGAAGATGCCGCGGTCGGTGGCGACGATAAAGGTAGGATTCGCCATCGTCTGCGCCGCCTTGATCAATTGACTGGTGGAGCCAACCGCATCCGCCAGCGCGATCACCGCTTCCGGCGATTCCGGGTGAACCAGAACGGCGGCATCGGGATACAATGCCTTCATGTCTTCTAGCTGCTTAGCCTTGAATTCCTCATGGACGATACATGCGCCATCCCATAGCAGCATGTCGGCACCGGTTTCGCGCTGCACGTAGCTGCCGAGGTGCTTGTCCGGCGCCCAGATAATCTTCTCGCCGTTGTCCATCAGGCTTTCAACGATTTCTAGCGCGCAACTCGATGTAACCACCCAGTCGGCCCGCGCCTTAACCGCCGCCGATGTGTTGGCATAGACAACCACGGTGCGTTCTGGATGCTGATCACAGAACGCCGAGAATTCCGCCACGGGACAGCCGAGATCCAGCGAACAGGTTGCGTCCAGAGTGGGCATCAGCACCCGCTTTTCAGGATTGAGAATTTTCGCCGTCTCACCCATGAACTTGACGCCGGCGACAACCACCGTCTTCGCCGAATGCTCATTGCCGAACCGAGCCATCTCCAGCGAATCGGAGACACAACCTCCAGTTTCCTCGGCCAGCGCCTGGATTACCGGATCGGTGTAGTAATGCGCCACGAGCACCGCATTCTGCCTCTTCAGCTCGACAGCAATATCGCTGCGCAACTGCGCTTCCTGCTCGGACGAGAGCGGCTTGGGTTGCTTGGCCGCCAAATGAGCCTGCACAAGAATGCGTTCGGGTATCTGCGTCATGGTTCGCGGGTCCTACAAAACACGTTATTGCATGAAATGGCCGAGTATAACTCGGTCAACCGGCCATATCGGACGAGGCAAGAGAAGGATGCAGCGCGGCACGCAGACCGACATCGCCCTGCCCGTTCAAGGGGGCAGGAATACTAGCCGAAGCATCTGCAAAAGGGGAAGCGAGGGATAGGCAGGCTACGCCCTTGCGTGGCCCGAAACAAAACCATCAGCATTCAGACGATGTGAAAAGCTGCTGCGCTCGGCTATGCGGCGTTAAACACAGGCTCGATTGCGCTCAGTCAAAAATCGTCATTGCAAAAGAAACCGCCGGCAATCGCCGGCGGTTATTTCGATCATGCGTCTTTGAGCATATGACCGCGTTCTTCCAGATTGATGTGCCAGTTCATGGCCTCACGCAGCATATGCGGAGTCTGACCACCTCTATCACAGGCGCCTTCGAAGTACTGGTTCAACGCATCACGGTAGGACGGATGCACACAATTATCGATGATCACGCGTGCCCGCTCGCGCGGCGCCAGACCACGCAGATCCGCCAGTCCCTGCTCGGTAACCAGAATTTCCACGTCGTGCTCGGTGTGGTCCACGTGCGCAACCATTGGTACGACGCTGGAGATATTGCCGCCCTTAGCGATCGACTTGGTCACAAAGATAGCCATATGCGCGTTACGTGCGAAGTCACCGGAGCCACCGATGCCGTTCATCATCTTGGTGCCACCGACGTGCGTCGAGTTGACGTTGCCGTAGATATCGAACTCCAATGCGGTATTGATACCCACAATACCTAGACGACGCACCAGCTCCGGATGGTTGGAGATTTCCTGAGGACGCAGCACCAGCTTGTCCTTGTATTTCTCCAGGTTGCCGAACACGCGATCGTTGCAGCGCTCGGAAAGAGTAATGGAGCAGCCCGACGCAAACTTCATCTTGCCAGCGTCGATCAGCTCGAACGTGCAGTCCTGCAGCACTTCGGAGTACATCACCAGATCTTCGAACGGGGAATCAATCAGACCGCACACTACGGCGTTGGCGATGTTGCCGATACCAACCTGCATCGGACCGAGGTTCTTCGGCATACGACCAGCGGCGACTTCCTTCTTGAAAAATTCAACCAGGTGGTTGGCGATTGCTTGGGTTTCGTCATCGGCCGGAGTAACAGTGGAGTAGGAGTCCGGCTGTTCGGTAATGACGATGGCAGCGATCTTCGCAGGATCAACCGGAATGGCCGGAGTGCCGATACGATCGTCTACCTTGGTCAGCGGGATCGGTCCACGGGCCGGGCGCTCGCCTGGGAAGTAGATGTCATGCAGACCTTCCAGGTTGGGGTTGTGCGCCAGGTTCAGCTCGATGATTATCTTGTCGGCGAATACGGCCAAGTTGGCTGAGTTGCCTACCGAGGTAGTCGGGACGATATGGCCCTGTTCGGTGATGCTCACGGCCTCGATGATGGTGACATCAGGACGCTTGATCTGATGGTTACGCATCTGCTCGACGGTGTGAGAAAGATGCTGATCAATGAACATGACCTCGCCCTGGTTGATCGCCTTGCGCAGGACGGCATCCGCCTGGAACGGCCCACGACGGGCCAGCAGGCCAGCTGCAGCCATCTTTCCGTCCAGATCATTACCCAGGCTGGCGCCGGTGATCAGGCTGATCTTCAGCTTCTCGTCCTTTGCGCGGTCGATCAATGCAAGGGGCACTGCTTTGGCCTCGCCCGCACGGGTAAAGCCGCTCATGCCGACAGTCATGCCGTCGTGAATAAGAGTAGCGGCCTCATGGGCGCTCATGACCTTGCTCTGCAGGGAGGACAAGCGGATGCGATCAGAATACATTTGAGCCTCAAACCAACGGAAAATCGGGAGGTCAAAGTCTATTACGTTCTATCTCGCGCCAGTCCCAGACAAAGGTCGTAGAGAAACGGGTGTTTATAGCTGAGCGATTAAATCGTTTTGCTTTTCGGCAGAGTTCCAAGACATAAAAAAACCGGATGACCTTTCGGCCTCCGGTTTTGTTCTCACTAGGAGAATATGGTGGGTCGTGTGGGATTCGAACCTACGACCAATTGGTTAAAAGCCAACTGCTCTACCAACTGAGCTAACGACCCAATGCGGAGCGCATGATACTGATTTGATTGATTAAATCAACCATTTTTACATCCGCTTTAGCGATAGCGAGTCGAATCTACGATACCGGCCTCTTCAAAGCCGGCTGCGCGCAGGCGGCAACTGTCGCATTTACCACAGGCACGACCATCCTCATCAGCCTGGTAGCAAGAAACCGTCATGGCGTAATCGACGCCTAGCCGAACACCGGTCTGAACGATTTCCGCCTTGCTGAGATTCTGCAACGGCGCGCGGATGGCAAAGCCTTGCCCTTGTACTCCAGCCTTGGTCGCAAGATTAGCCATGCGTTCGAACGCATCGATGAACTCCGGACGACAATCGGGATAACCGGAGTAATCGACAGCGTTCACCCCGATGAAGATATCTCGCGCACCGAGCACCTCAGCCCAACCCAGCGCCAAAGAGAGAAATACCGTGTTGCGAGCCGGTACGTAGGTTACCGGTATCCCCTCACCCATTTCTTCAGGCACCGCAATATTGCTATCGGTCAGCGCAGAACCTCCTATGCCATTGAGATTCATGCCAATCACTTTATGTTCGACCACACCCAACTGGCGCGCGACTCGCTCTGCCGCCTGGAGCTCCGCGCGGTGGCGCTGGCCATAATCGAAGCTCATGGTGTAGCAGGCGTATCCTTGCGCCTTTGCCATCGCGACCACGGTCGCAGAGTCGAGCCCGCCGGAGAGAAGGATCACGGCTTTCTTATCAGTCATTGCATTACCTATCGAATACACCGGAACATCCTGCGAGCTCCGGATTGGTATCAGTGGCCGGGCGCGTCGTTCCAGAGGATCTTGTGCAGCTGAAGCTGCAGTCGCACCGGGAGATTGTCGTTGACGATCCAGTCGGCCAACGCGCGCGCATCGATCTGTCCATGGCTAGGCGAAAATAGCACCTCGCCAGCGCGGTCATCCAGCCGGTATTCGATAAGTTTAGATACCGCCCAGTCGTAGTCGTCACGCGAACAAATGACAAATTTCACCTGGTCGTTGCGCGTCAAGTAGCCGATATTCTCGTAGAGATTGCGACTTACCTCTGCCGAGCCCGGGGTTTTCAAGTCAACCACCCGACTCACCCGCTCATCCGTCGTGGAAATATCCAGTGCACCACTGGTTTCCAACGACACCTCGTAGCCGGCGTCGCAGAAACGCTGCAGCAACGGCACACAATTCGGTTGAGCAAGCGGCTCGCCACCGGTAACACAGACGTAGCGAGGCTTATAAGAAGCAACTCGCTCGAGAATGGCCTCGATCGACATGATCTCGCCACCACTGAATGCGTAGGCGGTATCGCAGTATTGACAGCGCAGGGGACAGCCGGTCAGGCGGACGAATACAGTGGGCAGACCACTGGTACGCGTCTCCCCCTGCAGCGAGTAAAAAATCTCGGAAATTCGCAGGGTATGATGCATATCAGCCACGGGCGTGACGGCTAAACAGGCCATCCGCCTCCGTTGCGGGAAAAGGGGCAGCGATTCTAACGAAAAAACCCGCCGATGGGCGGGTTTTGTTCACTAAGGCCGAGATCGGGTTATCGACTCAGTTGGCGTTGAGCCAACTGCGCTGCCGAACTGTTTGGGTAGTCGGCAATGACTTGGCGGAGAATCCCGTTGGCCTTGTCACGATTTCCCAGGCGTACCTCGACATCTGCAAGCTTGTACAGCGAATCCGGCACCTTGTTGTGCTGCGGATACGCTTGACTGACCTTGGCGAACGCCTGGCCTGCGCCCTGCAAATCACCCTTGGCGAGGTTCACTTCACCTAACCAGTACTGCGCGTTACCAGCGTAAGGACTGCTGGGGTATTTACGCAGAAATGCGGCGAAAGCCTGACTGGCTTTATCGAAATCCTTCGCCTTGATCAGATCAAAGGCAGCGTCGTAATACAGCTTTTCCTTTTCAGGGTCAGCTGATTGATTACTCGCCGCATCTTGTGCTGAAGCACCTGAAGGCGCCTGCGCTGAGCCGCCGGTGGCATTGCCACCCGCAGCTGAAGAATCCTGCCTAGCCGATCCGCCCGATACGACGTTCGACAAGCGACTGTCCAAATTCTGATAACGCTCCAGACCTTCCTGTTTCAGGCGCTGGATCTCGTTCTGTTGCACTTCGAGCATGCCGCGCAATTGCGCGATCTCTTCCTGCATCTGTTGCAGATGAACGAAGAGCATACCCTGCGCCGAAGACGGAGCTGCTGCCCCGCCCCCGGCATAGGCACCGCCATTATCTGCTCCAGAGGAATAACCCGACTCGGGCGTACCACTTTGGGCTTGCGAGTCATAATCAACCACTGGGACCTGAGCAGCCGCAAAAAGCGGCAGACCAAGCGCAATAAGCGTCAGAACATAACGATGCTTGAGCATGGCTAATTACTTACGCAGTTCAACGCGACGGTTCTGAGCCCAGGATTGCTCGTCATTGCCCATGGCAACTGGACGCTCTTCACCGTAGGAAACCAGCTCCAGCTGAGCAGGAGAGACGCCCTGCAGAACCAGGTAGCGCTGCACGGCCTTGGAGCGACGCTCGCCCAGAGCCATGTTGTACTCGCGAGTACCACGCTCGTCGGTGTGGCCTTCCAGTACGACACGGTTACCAGCGGACTGCAGGTCCTTGGCATGGACGTCCAGAGCGCGCATGGCTTCCGGCTTCAGATCGGAGCTGTCGTATTCGAAGTAGAAAGTGGTGATGGCGCGCAGAGCGGCTTCTTCGCTGCTCATGCTGCCGTCGACGGCACCACTGTCCGCACCATAGCCAGCGTTCGGATCAATAGCAGTCGAGCCTTCGCCAGAATCGTCGCCACCCTTGGACGAACAACCAACAGCTACGGCCATAGCTAGAGTCAGCGCAGCGAACTTACCGAATTTCAGCATTTCCATGTGTAACAACCCCAGTGTGTTTTTGGTTAGGTAAAGCGTTGATACCGCATCAGTTCAGGTAAGGGGACCACGATGGCTCACGGACTTCGCCTTGAGCAGTAGGAAGCGGGAGCCTAACTCGACCATTGATTGATACGAGCATCAAGACTCCCCGGCCCTGCTGGCGGGTCGCGTAGATTAGCATGGTGCCATTAGGCGCAACAGTGGGCGACTCATCTAAACTCGTTTCGGAGAGTAGCCGCAAAGTGCCGCGCTGCAGGTCCTGTGCCGCCACCTTGAAATTGGTATAGCCCTCTTGGCGATGGATCATCACCAGCGTCTTCTCGTCTGCAGAAAGCTTCGGATTGGCATTGTAGTTACCAATGAACGTAACACGTTCGGCATTATTGCCACCGAGGCGCTGCTTGTAGATCTGAGGTTTACCAGCGCGATCCGAGGTGAAGTAGATCGTTTGACCGTCAGCACCCCAGAAAGGCTCCGTATCGATCGCATAATGATTGGTCAGCCGCTGCAGTTGGCGGGACCCTAAATCCATTACATAGATCTCCGGATTGCCATCCTTCGACAGCACGAACGCCAGGCGATTGCCGTCGGGCGAAAACGCCGGAGCACCGTTAAGCCCTTCGAAATTGGTGATCTGCTCGCGGCGACCGGTATCGATATGCTGCATGAAAATACGTGGACGTTTCTGCTCGAACGAGACGTAGGCGATACGACGGCCATCGGGCGAATAACGCGGTGACAGAATCGGTTCACGCGACTGCAGCAACGTCACTGCACGCGCCCCATCATAGTCGGACCGCTGAAGGGTGTAGCGCGTGTTAGCACCACCGAGACGTTCGACGGTGACATAGAGTAGACGCGTGGAGAACGCTCCCTTAATCCCTGTGAGCTTTTCGAAAGCCTGATCAGCTGCGTAGTGTGCCATGTCGCGCAGTTGGTCCTGGCCACCACCGACAGTGCCGCTCATTACCGACTGCTCGGTGGTCACGTTAAAGACCTCGTAACGAATCTGCAGCTTGCCACCGGATGGCTCGATATTGCCCACCATAACGTACTGAGCGCCCAGCGCCTTCCAGTCACGAAAAATGATCTCGCTGCCGCGGGTTGGCATGCTGATCATGTTTTGCTTGGGGATTGGTTGGAATAGGCCAGAATTACGCATGTCGTTACCGATAATATCGGCCATGTCTTCCGGCAAAACGCTACCGCCCTGCCAGCCGAACGGCACCACGGCGATGGGAATCGCACGATCGGCACCACTGGTGACGACGATATTCTTCTCCTGAGCTACGGCGTTGCCCAGCACGAAGAACAGAAGGACGATAAAACCTCGAAAGTAATTGATCACAACGCAAGATCCTCAGGCGTAAATGTCATCGTGAACGAGCGGTACGGCTGGAACTCCTGAGCAGAAAGACCCTGCATTTCGGTCAGCCGACCGATATTCTTCACTGCAGCTACCGCGGAATTATCGAACGGCGCATCACCGCTCGATCGTGAAACACTCACAGCGGTGATGGTCCCGTCCGGCAGCATATTGACCCGCAGCGAGACCGACATGTTGTTCCTGGCCGACGGCGGCCGGGTCCAACCCTCTGCCGCCCGCATGCGGATCAAATCATCGAAGTTGCCGGAAGTCTGATCGCCTTGAGTATCGGCCATGGCCTGCTGCCGTTCGGTATCTTCGGATAGCAACTCGGCAAGCGCCTGCGCTTTTCTATCTTCTGCAGCCTTGCGTGCCGATTCCGCTGCCGCTTTTTTCTTCGCTTCTTCGGCAGCCTTTTTCTTCGCAGCTTCCGCCGCAGCCTTTTTCTTGGCCTCTTCCGCCGCTTTTTTCTTCGCAGCTTCGGCAGCCTTCTTCTTCGCCTCTTCTGCAGCTTTCTTCTTGGCGGCCTCGTCAGCTGCTTTCTTTTTGGCGATGTCCGCCTGTTTTTTCTGCTCGGCCGCCCTCTTGACCTCGTCCGCTTTCTTGGCTGCTTCGGCCTTCGCTGCTTCGGCCTTTCGAACCTCATCAGCCTTCTTTTGTTCCGCGGCTTTGGCTGCGGCTTGCTTCTGCTGCTCGACCTTGCGCTGCTCCATCTGCTCGACTTCGTACTGCTTGGCTGCAGTTTTCTGCGCCTCGCCAGCGATTTTCTGGTTGGTCTGGGTTTTTGCTTGGCTTTGCGACTTGAGCTGATACAGCGTCGCCTGGACGAACGGCTTGGACGGCGGTAGCTCCGGCGTCATGGCAAAGCTGACGAAGAGCATCCCAAATATGATGATATGCAGCCCAACCGCCAGAATGGTTGGCCAGTAGTAACTCTCCGAGCGCGAACGATCCAACTTTTGCATCAAGGCGCCTCGGTAATCAGACCGACGTTACCGACACCCGCTTCCTGCAGACCGCCCATGGCGGACATCACCGAACCGTAATCCACCGCCTTGTCGCCGCGCACGAATACTTGTACTTGCTTACCCTGACTGCGGTTCTGATTCATGATTGCGGTGACCGCCTTGGTCATTTCGTCCAGCGTCAACGCCTGATCCTGCACCGTCTCGGTATCCACCTCGCTGCCGATGTTCCAGTAGTAGGTTTTGTCTGCCTTGATCGAAATAGTCAGTACCTGAGCGTCGTTATCCTGAGGTAAAACTTCGCTACTGACTTTCGGCAGATCGACCTTCACGCCCTGGTTGAGCATCGGGGCGGTCACCATGAAGATCACCAGCAGCACCAGCATCACGTCGATGTACGGCACCACGTTCATCTCGGCGACAGGTTTGCGTCTTTTGCGAATTCTTGCCATGGCCAGCGGGCCTCAATCTTCGGTGGTGTGAACTTTGCGATGAAGGATCGCCTGGAACTCATCGGCGAAGGTGTAGTAACGACCGACGAGCATTTCGCCACGCGCAGAGAAACGGTTATAGGCAATGACAGCTGGAATCGCGGCGAAAAGGCCGATTGCCGTGGCAATCAGTGCTTCAGCAATGCCCGGAGCCACAGTCGCCAGGGTCGCCTGCTGAACCTGCGCCAAACCGCGAAACGAGTTCATGATGCCCCAGACCGTACCGAACAGACCGATGTAGGGACTGGTGGAGCCAACAGTGGCGAGAAATGGCAGGCTCTGCTCGAGCTTCTCTTCCTCGCGAGAAATCGCTACGCGCATGGCGCGGTTGACACCATCCATGACCGCATCCGGATCGACACCCTGTTGCTGACGCAAACGAGAGAACTCCTTGAAGCCGGCACGAAAAATCTGCTCGACGCCTGAATCCGGATCAGGATTGCTGCCGGCCTGACGGTAGAGCTTGGACAGGTCGATACCCGACCAGAAACGCTCTTCGAAGGTATCGAGCGAACGCTTGGCAGCACGTAGCATGTTGCCGCGCTGGAAAATTAGAATCCATGATGTCACCGAGGCGCCCACCAAGATCAACATGACCAACTGAACCACAAAGCTGGCGTTGCTGATCAGGCTCCACATGGACATATGATCGACGTTGGCTTCCACGCTTACTCTCCTGCTGGGGGTAGACCCGACCCGGCGAAGGCTGCACGCAGCGCTTCGGGAATGGGGCGGGGTTTCAAACTCTCGGTGCGCACACAGGCCACCACGAACTGCCCTTCGCAGAGCAGCAGATCATCCTTTGCTCGCCGCACCTGCTGTTTGAAACGAAGGCTTGCGCGCTTGATTTCCACCACTTCGGCAGTCACCAGCAGCTCATCATCAAGCCGTGCCGGCGCGTGATAACGCGCTTCGCTGGAATGCACGACGAAAAGCAGATCTTCACCAACCAGCTGCGACTGGGCGAAGCCCAGGCTGCGTAACCGTTCGGTGCGAGCCCGTTCCATGAATTTGAGGTAATTGACGTAATAAACGATGCCGCCAGCATCGGTGTCTTCGTAATAGACGCGACAAGGATGAGTGAACGGTTGAGCATGTGATTCCGCGCGCATACTAGTGCCAGGCCCTGCAAATGCCAATCAGGTGTAAGAACAAAATTTTTGTCACTCTGTGTCGCCGCTGAACAGGTCGGCTACTGGCGAATCGCCCATGCGTTTCGGCAGGTTCAGACCGAAATGCAGATAGGCATGGCGAGTGACCACCCGCCCACGCGGCGTGCGCATGATGTAGCCCTGTTGGATCAGATAGGGCTCGAGTACGTCTTCGATAGTGTGGCGCTCCTCGCTTATTGCGGCAGCCAGATTATCGAGGCCGACTGGGCCGCCATCGAATTTTTCGATCATTGTCAGCAACAACCGTCGGTCTTGATGATCCAGACCGCGCTCGTCTACGTCGAGCATGTTCAGCGCGAGATCGGCTGTACTCCGGGTGATTTCGCCGTTACCACGAACCTGAGCAAAATCCCGCACCCGACGTAGCAGTCGGTTGGCGATGCGCGGCGTGCCGCGGGCACGACGAGCGATTTCGAAAGCACCTTCGGCCTCGACAGCCAGCCCAAGGATGCCTGCTGACCGGCTGACGATTGTCGCCAGGTCCGGAGTGGAGTAGAACTCCAATCGCTGCACGATACCGAAACGATCACGCAGTGGATTGGTCAGCATACCGGCCCGCGTCGTCGCGCCGACCAGAGTGAACGGCGGCAGATCGAGTTTGATTGAACGCGCAGCTGGGCCTTCGCCGATCATGATGTCTAGCTGGAAATCCTCCATCGCCGGATACAACACTTCTTCGACGATGGGAGACAACCGGTGGATCTCGTCCACGAATAGAACGTCACCCTCTTCCAGGTTGGTCAGCAACGCTGCGAGATCTCCGGGGCGCTCGAGCACCGGCCCCGACGTACTCTTGATCGAGACGCCCATTTCCTGCGCGATGATATTGGCCAACGTAGTCTTGCCGAGCCCCGGCGGACCGAAGATCAAGGTGTGATCGAGCGCTTCGCTGCGCCCACGCGCGGCGCGGATGAACAGGTCCATTTGCTCGCGAACGACCGGTTGACCAATATAGTCGGCCAGACTCAGCGGACGGATAGCACGATCGAATTGCTCTTCGCGGTCGCGACCGGTGGCGGTAATCAGGCGATCAGCTTCGATCACTAGACCATTCCCTTGAGTGCACGGCGGATCAGGTCTTCACTGCTCAAATCATCTTCCTGTACTGCGGATACGGCACGGCTGGCCTCTTGCGGCTTGAAACCGAGCGAGATCAGTGCGCTGACTGCGTCGTTCTCGGCGCTTGAGACTGCCACAGATCCGGGGCGTTCCACCACCAAGGTCGCGATGGATGGTATGGTTTCCCAGGCTTTGAAACGATCCTTGAGTTCAACCAGCAAACGCTCGGCGGTTTTCTTGCCCACACCGGGAATTTTCACCAATACCGAGGTGTCCTGCGCCTGGACGCAGCGCACCAGCTCATCCACCTCAAGCCCCGACATAAGCGCCAGCGCTAGTTTCGGCCCTACGCCGTTGAGCCGAATCAACTCACGAAACAGTTCACGGTCGCGCTTTTCAGCAAAACCGTACAGCAGATGTGCGTCTTCGCGCACCACGAGATGAGTGTGAAGCGTAACCGGCTCACCTATCGAAGGCAGGCGATACAAGGTGGTCATGGGCACCTCAACTTCATAGCCAACGCCATTAACATCCAGAATCAGATAAGGGGGCTGCTTTTCTGTCAGGGTGCCGCGCAAGCGTCCAATCATTGATGCGTCCTCGTTCGACCGACGACTTTTGGGCGGGTCGGATTGTTCTTTACCCCGACGCAGCGCCGGGACGATGATTACAGCCGCAGGCGCCCGCCTCTTCGCTTGGCACCGGCCAGACCATGTGGAATCAGGCTCTGGCGGTGGTGCGCATGGCACAACGCAATCGCCAGGGCGTCGGATGCGTCGATCTGCGGCTTCTGGGTCAATTTCAACAAGTGCATCACCATCATCTGCACCTGCTGCTTGTCGGCCCCTCCGGTTCCCGCAATCGCCTGCTTAACCTGCGTGGCGGTGTACTCGGCAATCTCCAGACCCTGCTCCGCGGCGGCTACGATCGCGGCGCCACGAGCCTGCCCCAGCTTGAGCGCGGAGTCCGCATTGCGCGCCATGAATACCTGCTCGATACCCATGGTTACCGGACCGTGCAGACGAATCACTTCGCTAACGCCAGTGAATACCGCCTGCAGGCGCTCTGAGAGTTCACCGCTGCCGGTGCGAATACAACCGGACGCTACATATTCGCAGTTGCGACCATTATCCCGCACTACGCCGTAGCCGGTAATTCGTGAACCGGGGTCGATGCCCAGGATAAGCGTCATGCAACCGCCATACTGTCTATTTATCCAGGCACCAGTATAAGGAGCCCGTTACGCGACGACCAGCGACATAACCAGACGCCATGACCAAATCAACAAAAAGTCGGAAGTCCCGAGGGCAGCTTCCGGCTTCTGACCGCTGCGCAACGAATCAGTCCAGCTGCTCCATAATCTCATCTGGAATCTCGGCGTTGTGATAGACGTTCTGCACGTCGTCCAGATCTTCCAGCGCATCGATCAGACGCAGCACCTTCTGCGCGGTTTCCAAATCGGCGAGCGGTGCGGCAATCGAGGGGATCATGGCGATTTCCGCCTCCTCGCCCTTGAAGCCAGCGGCGCTCAGCGCCTCGTTGACGGCATGGAAATCGGCAAAGCTGGTGGAGACCAGCGCCGAGCCGTCCTCGCCCATTTCCACATCATCGGCACCGGCTTCCAGCGCAGCCTCCATCAGCGCATCCTCGTCCACGCCCGCGGCAAAGCTGATCTGGCCTTTGCGATCGAACATGTAGGCGACCGAGCCATCGGTGCCCAGGTTGCCGCCGTGCTTGCTGAAGGCATGACGCACTTCGGCCGCGGTGCGGTTGCGGTTGTCGGTCATGGCTTCGACAATGATGGCCACGCCACTGGGCGCGTAACCTTCGTAGCTCAGTTCGACGACATTGTCAGCCTCGTTATTGCCGGCGCCGCGAGCGATGGCGCGGTCGATCACGTCACGCGACATGTTGGCGACCAGCGCCTTGTCCACCGCCAGGCGCAGGCGCGGGTTATCCGCCGGAATTGCGCCACTTTTGGCGGCGACAGTCAGCTCACGAATGAGCTTGGTGAAAATCTTGCCGCGCTTGGCGTCCTGGCGCCCCTTGCGGTGCTTGATGTTGGCCCATTTGGAATGACCAGCCATTAACTGCCTCCCTTTTGATCAACTTTTCGCAGGTCATTAAAAAACTACCTGCGTTGGCAATACGTCGTTAAAAACAGCCTCAGAATGCTCATTTAGAAAACTAAACTCCGCTTCTTCGACTGTTTTTGCCTCGTCTTGCCTGCCTCGCCTACGTTTTTCAACAATCTGCTTGCTGTAACGCAGAAGCCCAGGTTTCCCTGGGCTCCGACTCTGCGGTTATTCGGCTTTAGGTTGCTCGCGCAGGCGAATGTGCAACTCGCGCAGGGCCTTGGTATCCACCGCACCCGGCGCCTGGGTCATGACGTCCGCCGCGCTCTGGGTTTTCGGGAAAGCAATCACTTCGCGGATCGACTGCGCGCCAGTCATCAGCATCACCAAGCGGTCCAGACCAAAGGCCAGACCACCGTGCGGCGGCGCACCATACTTCAACGCATCGAGCAGGAAGCCGAATTTCTCGTTTTGCTCCGCCTCGTCGATACCCAGAATGCGGAAAACGGTCTGCTGCATGTCCTTGCGGTGGATACGGATAGAACCGCCGCCCAGCTCGGTGCCGTTGAGCACCATGTCGTAGGCACGCGACAGCGCCGCGCCCGGATTAGCTTCCAGCTCTTCAGGGCTGCACTTGGGTGCAGTGAAGGGATGGTGCAGCGCAGACAGCGAACCGTCGTCGTTTTCCTCGAACATCGGGAAGTCGACGACCCACATCGGCGCCCATTCGCAGGTCAACAGATTGAGGTCGTGACCCAGCTTGATACGCAGCGCGCCCAGAGCCTCGGAAACGACCTTGGCCTTGTCCGCGCCGAAGAAGACGATGTCGCCATCGACCGCACCCACGCGATCGAGGATCGCGTTGAGGTTGGCTTCGGGGATGTTCTTGACGATGGGCGATTGCAGGCCTTCGACGCCCTTGGCGCGCTCGTTGACCTTGATATAAGCCAGCCCCTTAGCGCCATAGATGCCGACGAACTTGGTGTAATCGTCGATCTGCTTGCGAGGCATACTCGCGCCGCCCGGCACGCGAAGCGCGGCAACACGGCACTTGGAATCATTGGCCGGGCCACTGAATACTTTGAACTCGACTTGTTGCAGCTGATCGGCAACGTCGACCAGTTCCAGCGGAATGCGCAGGTCCGGCTTGTCCGAGCCATAGCGGCGCATGGCTTCTTCGAACGGCATATGCGGGAATTCGCCGAACTCGACGCCCAGCACTTCCTTGAACAGCTTGCGCACCATGCCTTCGGTGATGCCGATGATGTCCGACTCATCGAGAAAGCTGGTCTCAATGTCGATCTGGGTGAATTCCGGCTGGCGGTCGGCACGCAGGTCTTCATCGCGGAAGCACTTGGCGATCTGGTAGTAACGATCGAAGCCGGCCACCATCAGCAGCTGCTTGAACAATTGCGGCGACTGCGGCAATGCAAAGAAGCTACCGGGATGGGTGCGGCTGGGAACGAGGTAATCGCGTGCGCCTTCCGGCGTGGCGCGGGTCAGGATCGGCGTTTCGACATCGAGAAAGCCGTTCTCGTCCAGATAGCGACGAATGCTGGTGGTGATGCTCGAGCGCAGCTTGAGCTTCTCGGCCATTTCCGGGCGACGCAGGTCGATGAAGCGATAACGCAGGCGAGTTTCCTCGCCCACATCGCTGTATTCGTTGAGCGGGAACGGCGGGGTTTCTGCCTCGTTCAGCACTTCCAGCTCATAACCCAGCACTTCGATGGCGCCGGACGCCATGTTCGGATTGCGCGCGCCTTCAGGGCGCAGGCGGACCTTGCCAGTGATCTTCACGACGTACTCGCTGCGCACCCGGTCGGCGGCTGAAAACGTCTCGGCGCGGTCGGGATCGAACACCACCTGCGCCATGCCTTCACGATCACGCACGTCGAGGAAAATGACCCCGCCGTGGTCGCGGCGGCGATGGACCCAACCGCAAAGAGTGATTTCCTGGCCGTCCAGGCTTTCGTTCAACTGGCCGCAATAGTGGCTGCGCATCATGGTGGGGTTCGCTTCTCGTATCTTGGAAATTCGTTGGGTCGCTCGATTCGCGACTGGCAGACGGCGCTTAGTAACGCTCAGGCCTGATTGATCTCATCAGCGCTGAAAGGTGAGCAACCGGCATCAGAGCGCGGCTCTACCCGTACGGCAAACGAGCCGCCCGGCACAAGCGCGGGATTATATCTGCATAATTGCCAGGACGCAGCCGCTGCCGATAGGCTTGATCAATCGAATCCATAGCCCATGAAGTTGAACCCAATACTTCTCGCGGCTTCGAACGAACAGATCCTCATGAGCGATGGCGCTCCACTTACCGCTCGTGCTCATTTTCTGGCATAACTGCAATGACTCATCAAACAGGAGATAACTATGGATATCGACATCGGAATTGCCGAACAGGACCGCGCCGCTATCGCCGAAGGCTTGTCCCGCCTGCTGGCCGATACCTATACGCTGTACCTCAAGACGCACAATTTCCATTGGAACGTGACGGGGCCGATGTTCAACACCCTGCATACGATGTTTGAGACCCAATACACCGAGCTTGCCGTCGCTGTGGACGATATCGCAGAACGTATTCGCGCTCTGGGCTTTCCGGCACCCGGCACATATGCGGCCTACGCAAAACTATCCTCGATCAAGGAGCAGGACGGCATTCCGTCCGCCGACGAGATGATTAAGCTCTTGGTCGAAGGACAGGAAGCAGTCGTTCGTACTGCCCGCGGTATCTTTCCCCTGCTGGAAAAAGTGAGTGACGAACCCACCGCCGATCTCCTGACCCAGCGCATGCAGATTCATGAAAAGACCGCTTGGATGTTGCGCAGCTTGCTGGCTGCTTGATACCAAGCGTCGAATCGGCTTTATCCCAGGGCTATCGCAGGGTCGACCGCTCTGGGCATCATCAGAGTCCGTCATGACTCGGCAATGAATTTTTTATCAACCATCCCTCCTCACATCCCTTCCAACCCTACCGAGCACGCAATTTGAGCGGCGCCTTGCTTTGCTGTTAAATACGCGCGCCGTAGGCTGGGCACCATCTAATACGAGCAGTCGCTTCCACCACGCTCGCGCTTTCACATTTGCCCAACACCTACCGCTTTTCTGTCGTGCTATTTAACTGTGAGTCATGAGAATGCTTAAGATTACCCATGTATTAACGGGCGTTATTGCCCTGGTGTTGTCACTCGTACCCAGCCTCAACGGCGGATTGCCGCTTCTGTTGCAACCCGATGCCCTGTGCCTGCTCTTGCTGGGCCTTCTGAATGTTCAGTTTGCCTCATCGACACAACGAAACTTCGATGAGCGGTCCCGCCCGGTTCTGTTGGGCGTATCCATACTTCTAATTGCTGCGGTCGCGATTCAGGCGGCAATACTGCTGACTCCGATCACTGCGATTGCCAACCAGCCCGCTACGCTCGCCAGTCTGATGCTCGCATTCATTGCCGTACTGCTGCATCTGGCTATAGCGCAGTCACGGAATGAACCCGCAGCCGGCCGCAATCCATCCTCGAACGTTCGCAAAAGTCAGAATACCCGTGCCGCAGCACCCTCCGCCGGGCGCGAGACAGGGACGGTCAAGTGGTTTAACACGTCCAAAGGTTTTGGCTTTATTTCCCGAGACAGCGGCGACGACATCTTCGTCCATTTTCGGGCAATTCGAGGCGAAGGCCACCGCGTTCTGGTGGAAGGCCAGCGAGTCGAATTCACCATCATGATGCGTGACAAGGGGTTGCAAGCCGAAGACGTAGTCGCAACCCAAGCGGGCTACTGACCGCCAGCGCAAACCGGCTCTCACGCTTATCCGCTTTCGCCGCATCTATCAATAGTGCGGCGGAGGTGCTTCATCCTCCTCACCGCCAATCCTGCTCTGCATGTCCTCCTGCCGCCTGGCGAGCATTCCCAACTGCGCCTGCAGCCGCTCGACAGCACGCTGTTGAGTAACCAACACATCGTTCAGTGTCTGAATCGTATCGTCCTGAAAAGCCAAACGCGCCTCAAGATCGGTGATGCGATGCTCCAACTCCATTGTGCTACTCCGCGAAACGAAAATTATCTGTGAGCACGAGCGACAGCTTTTGCCTGATTGCAGCGACCTGCGCCTCACTGTAAGGATTGGCGGGATGGCAACCCCAGACAGGAGCCGGCCAGGCCGCATCGTCTCGACGCCGCGCGATTACATGGACGTGCAGCTGACTTACTGCATTGCCAAGGGTCGCGACATTCATCTTGTCGGCACCGAAGGTGTCCTTCAGCGTCTCAGCCAGTGCAGTGGCCTCTCGCCATAGTGCCTGCTGATCCGCAGAATCCAGTTGAAATAGCTCACTGACCTCTTCACGGCGCGGCACCAGAATGAACCAGGGGTAATTGGCATCGTTCATCAATAGCAGTCGACACAGTGGAAAATCACCCAGCCGCAAGGTGTCCTGCTCAAGGCGGGAATCGAGAACGAACATAACGGCCCTCCTGTTCCTCATTTCAAAATCATGGCAGCACCGAGGCCGCGTCTGATTGTTCGGCCAAGAATACTCCAACGCGTCTCACCCAACAGCAGGCATTGGCGCACCAAAAGGGCGCATCATCAAACCGTCGCAGCCCAGCTTCAGCGCGCAGCACGCTCAACGAGAGCGTGAATAGCAGCGAAAAAACAACTTTTCGATTATGTGCACGGTTATTGCTTAATGGCAGAAACGCCATAAAACAGGGGGAAGAAAAACCGAAATAGCTGGGTTAAGCTTGCTGTCGCTAGCTTCCCCAGCTACACAGTAATTCTCGGAAAATACTTTCCTGGTCTTGCTGCAGGTTTCGACCGGCGAGGCAAACAAGGATTGAATTGAGCTTGTATACCGAAAATAAAGATGCCTCTTTCCGGCGCACGCAGGAAAGCAAGCACCAATTTGAAACCAAAGGAGCAATCACTATGAAAGTGATGAAGTGGAGCGTAATCGCAATGGCCGTTGCGGCCGGCACGTCGCAAATGGCTCTGGCCAGCCAGCAATCTGAATCAAAAGGATTCGTCGAAGATGCGAGTCTTGACTTGCTGCTGCGTAATACTTACTACAACCGTGATTTCAAAGACGGCGCGGGTGATTTAAGAAGCTGGGGCCAAGGCTTCATCACTACTTTCGAATCCGGCTTCACTCAGGGCCCAGTGGGCTTTGGTGTAGACGCCTTTGGTTTGCTGGGTGTTCGTCTCGATGGTGGCCGCGGCTACAACTACACAGCAATGTTCGAGGAAGATGCGGAAGGCCGGCCCGAGGACAACCTGTCCCAGGCCGGCGCCGCAATCAAGGCACAGTTCTCAAACACAGTAATCAAGTACGGCAACCAGTTCCCGTCGATGCCTGTACTGGCCTACGACGATTCCCGCCTCCTGCCGCAATCCTTCACCGGCACACTGATTACCAGCAGCGAAATCGAAGGCCTGGAGTTGAACGCTGGCCACTTTACCGCTGACAGCGGCATGCCTTCCTCAACCCGCGATTCGGGTGGCCTAGAAAGCATTGATGTTATCGGTGGCAGCTACAGCTTTAACGATGCACTAAGCGCATCGCTCTATTTCTCTGACGTCGAAGACGTCTATAAGAAGAAATATGCAAACGTAAACTACGTAATGCCGCTCAGCGAAGAGCAGGCACTGTCGTTCGACTTCAACATCTACAAAACCGAATACGAAAACGACTCTGTTGCCAGCGATGGGTTCTTTGGCAATGGAATCCTGGGTGACGACAACACCATCTGGAGCCTGGCTGCCAAGTACAGTGTTGGCGCTCATGCCTTCATCGTGGCGCACCAACGTGTTAGTGGTGATGTAGGCTATGCCTATGACCTAGGCGACGGCGGCAGTGCCATCTGGCTGTCGAACTCCTACTACTCGGACTTCAACAACAAGGACGAGCGCTCTTGGCAAGCTAGCTACGAGTTGGACTTCACGACCATCGGCGTTCCAGGCTTGTTCTGGAAAACCGCCTATGTTCGTGGCGACAATATCGACACTGGGGCTGGCACTGGCGATGCGACCGAGCGTGAAATCTTCAACCAGGTCCAGTACGTCTTCCAGGACGGCCCGGCGAAAGACCTATCCCTTAAGCTGCGTAATTCCATTTACCGTGCCAGCAACGACCTTGGCCCGGATCTGAATGAAATTCGCGCCTTCGTCGAGTACCCGCTGAGCATCCTGTAACCGGAAGCGCAGAGATTCGAACGAAAAAGAGCCCGGCGAAAGCCGGGCTTTTCGTTACTGCATTACGTCTCCATACATAACCCACCTGGCCCTCTCAGCTCGGACGATTCTGTACGGCACCGTAACGCCGCCGTACAATGCCGAGCCAAATTCTCCGCTCTGCAAGGACATAACGGCCACATGCGCACCAGTCAGTTCCTGCTCTCGACTCTCAAAGAAACGCCTTCCGATGCGGTAGTCATCAGCCACCAGCTTATGCTGCGTGCCGGAATGATTCGTAAGCTGGCTTCCGGTCTTTACACCTGGATGCCGATGGGGCTTCGTGCTCTGCGCAAGGCCGAGGCAATCGTGCGCGAGGAAATGAACAAGGCCGGCGCTCTGGAAGTGTTGATGCCCGCCATTCAGCCCGCCGAACTCTGGCAGGAATCCGGCCGCTGGGTGCAATACGGCCCTGAGCTGCTGCGCCTGAAGGATCGCCACGACCGAGAGTTCTGCGTGGGCCCGACGCACGAAGAAGTCATCACCGACTTGGCACGCAACGAGCTGAACAGCTACAAGCAGCTGCCGATCAATTTCTACCAGATTCAAACCAAATTCCGTGACGAAATCCGCCCACGTTTCGGCCTGATGCGCGGTCGGGAATTCCTGATGAAAGACGCCTATTCCTTTCATGGCGATCAGCAGTCGCTGCAGGAAACCTATGACCGCATGCATTTGGCGTACTGCAACATCTTCACTCGCCTGGGGCTGAACTTCCGCCCCGTGCAAGCCGATACCGGATCGATCGGAGGCACGGGCTCCCATGAGTTTCATGTTCTGGCCGAGTCAGGTGAAGATGATATCGCCTTCAGCGATAGTTCCGATTACGCGGCCAATATCGAAAAGGCCGAAGCCATCCCGCGCGAGACCGAGCGTGGCGCTGCCAGCGAGGAGCTGCGCCTCGTCGACACGCCGAAGGCCAAGACTATCGCCGAGCTCGTCGAGCAGTTCGATCTGCCGATTGAGAAAACGATCAAGACACTGGTGGTGCATGGCACCGATGAAGGCCAATTGGTTGCGTTGGTCGTCCGCGGCGACCATGAGCTCAACGAGATCAAGGCGGCAAATCTAGCGCAGGTGAAAAGCCCACTGGAGTTCGCGTCCGATGCGGAAATTCGTGCGGCGATCGGGGCAGGACCCGGCTCGCTGGGGCCGCTGAATTTGCCGATCAGCTGCGTCATTGATCGCTCGGTTGCATTCATAAGCGATTTCGCCGCCGGCGCCAATCAGGACGACAAACATCATTTTGGCCTCAACTGGGAACGCGATCTGCCGCTGCCAGAGGTTGCCGACCTGCGCAACGTCGTCGCGGGCGACCCGAGCCCAGACGGTGTCGGCACCTTGGTAATCAAGCGCGGCATCGAGGTTGGCCACATTTTCCAACTGGGCACCAAATACAGCGAGGCAATGAACTGCAGCGTCATGGGCGAAAACGGCAAGCCGGTAACGCTGGCCATGGGCTGCTACGGCATCGGTGTATCACGCGTGGTCGCTGCGGCTATCGAACAGAACTATGACGATCGCGGCATCCTCTGGCCGGACGCCCTGGCGCCCTTCCAGATCGCTCTGGTGCCGATGAAGTATGAGAACGAAGCAGTCCGCGAAGCGACAGACAGGCTTTATGCCGAACTTACCGCCGCCGGTTACGACGTTCTGCTCGATGACCGTGACAAGAAGACCAGCCCGGGCGTCAAATTTGCTGATATGGAGTTGGTAGGCATTCCTCATCGCATCGTCGTGGGTAATCGCGGACTTGCCGATGGCACCCTTGAATACAAACATCGTCGCGATGCACAGAGCCAAGCCGTGCCCGCTGCCGACATCCTCGAGTTCATCAATTCGCGCGCCAATCGCTGACGGAAATCATGCTCAACCGAAGTATTCCAGCCTGCGCCACGTTTTGCGTGGCGCTTTTTCTAACCGGCTGCGCCAATCAGTTGCCCCAACGTAGCGAACAAGAAGCCCGCACCGAACGTAAGCTGCTTGATCACAGCCTGCGTATCGAGGTAGGCGAGCCGCTACTCGAGCTACCGCAAAGGCGCATTCGTGTGCTCGACCAGAAAACGTACGAAGTCACCGATTTCGAAGTGACTCGCCGCTACGACCGTTACACGCCTTACCAGGCATGGCGAGAGTTATACGAAATACCACTGGGCGCCGTCGCGGTGGTCGCCGGGACAGGCGCCAACGTGCTTAACGTGGTGTTGCTCGGCAACCTGCCGGAAAGCGCCACGCGTGGATGGATCAGCTACGGGTTTTCCGGCCTCAATCCCTTCATCAACGTCGAGTCCAATGGGCGCTCGCAGCAGAATCTTGCCAGCCTCGATGAGCAACGCCGGGACGAACGACTGGAGTATTCCAGCCTGCCTTGGTCTGAACGTCCTGTATTGGTCACAGCGGGCCCGGAAATTCACGAACTGAGCACTGATCGAAACGGTGTGCTGCGTCTGAATCTTCTTGACGGTCCGTTCTCTGATCAGGACATCAGCCAGGTCGGCAAGCTACACCTGCAGGTCGAAGATTCACAGGATGCTACCCGCGCCGATGCCTCGCTGCTGGTCAGTCGCAGCTTGCGCGGCAAGCTTCTCGAAGCCCATGACCTAATTTTCGACGACCTCGAAGGTGACGACGTGAGCCGATGGGTGTATCGCGTCAAGCGACTCTCGGAATTGGGGCTGGAAGAGGAAGCCAGCGAACTCGAGCAGAGTTTGGTCGAACTGACGCGCAACGATCCCGATTTGCAGCAGGAATTTCTACGCAGCCTGATGCAAGATGCCGGACGTCAAGCCAACGATCCGGGCGAAGACGGCTGATCCATCGTGGCGTCTTTGCGCTTTCTGTATTTGCTGGTGCTGGTCATAGCCTGGCCGGCCGCAGCGAACATGCGTCAAGCCCCAGAGCCCGAACTGCGCGAGCTGATGCAGCGCACGGTGGCAGAGGCCGGGAGCTTTCAGGACCGTTTCGAGGCCGAGGTCTGGCTGCTGGACATGTCGACTCGTCTCAAACGCTACATGCCCGACCCGCGAGAGCGGTTGACTTTGCTGCGACTGGTCCATCAGGAAGCCAGCAAAGCGGGATTGAAGCCTGACATAGTCCTGGCGCTTATTCATGCCGAAAGTCATTTCGATCGTTTCGCCATTTCCAGCGTCGGCGCACAGGGCATGATGCAAGTGATGCCCTTCTGGAAGGCCGAGCTCGGGCGTCCGCAGGACAACCTTACCGACAACGCGACCAACCTGCGTTACGGCTGCACTATCCTCAGTTACTACCTGAAGAAAGAAAACGGCGACCTTAATCGCGCCCTTGCTCGCTATAACGGCAGCCTCGGCAAGAATCATTACCCGGCCAAGGTCATCGGTTTCTGGCAAGACTTCTGGTACGTAAAACCCTGATATCAGCAAAAGGCCGATGCATGTCGCATCGGCATTAGAACTGCGCCTAATTCTCCTGCCGCAGCTGTTCCAGACGGGCCAAAAGACCCTCAGCCGTCTGCTCGCCAACCAGACTCTGGCGCACCGTACCGGCTTCATCGACGACATAAGTCACCGGCAGCACGGCGCTACGTGGCAGCTCCAGACGATCGGCAGGATCCGTACTGAGCACCCGGAAGCGTATGCCTAGACCCTCAGCCGCTGCGTTCAATTCACTTCCCTGAAGTCCATCGAAATTCACTCCAAGCACAGTGATGTCGCTCCTCGACTCGTCCAAGGTATTGAGCTCAGGAATCTCGGTGCGGCATGGGCCGCACCACTCCGCCCAATAATTGATTAACAGCCACTGACCCTCGAGCTGTTGCGCAGTCACCTCTGCGCCGTGTTGATCTGGCCCCCAATCTTCAGCACAGCCAGCCAGTGCGAGGCAGGCGAGCAGACTGAGAAGTCCCATGGGTCGCTTAATCATCTTGGGTTCCTTGCAATAGTGCTTGTTTATACCCGCCGCGCCTGAAGCCAATCAGCGACACTGCCACCGAACAGACTCGCCTGCTCCCGCTGCAACAGCTCCAACGATTGGCGCAGCGTTGGATACCAGGGCTCATCAAGATGCTCTGGCAGCGCCTGCATTCCCGAAAGCGGCCAAGGGTTATGACGCAGCAGCCGGTCGAAGCTGTAGTGATTCAGATCACGACACAACACCCAACCGGATGATCCAGTCCTGCAAACAAGTTGCTCCCGCTCGAAGAACTCAAATATCTCGTCCCACTCATCCTCTGGCAGTTGCCAGCCGCTTCGATGCGCATCGCGCAGACGCACTTCGCGACCCGCCTGGTGACTTTCGTAGAGTACTCGCAGCAATCCGAGCATCACTAGCAAACGCGGAACCGATCGACGCCGCCACTGCTGCGAGGAAGACAAGCCGCACACAAGCTCCGCACCGAACAGCACGATCATCCAGGAAAGATAAACCCAGAGCAGAAACAGCGGCACCGCCGCAAAGGCCCCATAAATCAGCTGGTAGCTGGGAAAATAACTCACATACAAACCGAACAGCTGCTTGGCCGCCTCGAACAGAACCGCGGTAAAGACGCCACCAACAAACGCATGACGCAGGGGCACACGAGTGTTGGGCACTGCGGCGTAGATCAGCGTAAACGCAGCGATACTGAGCACCAGCGGCATCGCCTTGAGCACAGTGCGCACACCTAACAAAGCATGAGGGCCGGAAATCAGCGACAGCGAGGTGATATAGGTACTCATGGCAAAACCCGCGCCCAGCAGCAGCGGACCGAGACTGAGGATTGCCCAGTACAACAGGAAACTCGACATTCCGCGGCGTGGCTGTCGCACCCGCCAGATAACGTTGAAGGCTTTCTCGATGGTCAGCAACATCATCAGCGCCGTTGCCATCAAAAAACCCACGCCGAACCAGGTCAGCTGCCTTGCCTGATCGGTAAAGGCGACCAGATATTGCTGAATGGTTGCGCCAGTAGAGGGAATGAAGTTGCTGAAGATATACATCTGGATCTGCTCGCCAACGCCTTGAAAAGCAGGGATCGCCGAGAGCATGGCGAAAGTGACCGTCATCATTGGTACCACCGCGAACAGGGTGGTGTACGTCAATGCAGCAGCGCTGTGTGGGCCGCGGTCCGCCAGGAAGCGCTGCACCAGGAAACGGCCGAACTCCATGAAATCGTTGATCCGTTGCTGCATTCCATCCCCTCGGTGACGAATCACTTTTGCCGGCTACTCGCTGATTCGGCAGGCTTGCGCAATCGAAGCCTACCTGCTGCTGACAGCCGCTCGCGACCAGCGTTTCAGGCCTCGCTGTATTGAAGGTTAGAATGGCCACCTACACTGGCGCGAAGCAACCACAAATGACCGAATTGACCCTTTATCACAATCCACGCTGTTCGAAATCACGCAGCGCGCTGGAGCTGCTCGAAGCGCGCGGGCTCAAGCCCACCGTTGTTCGTTACCTGGAAACACCGCCTTCAGCTGTCGAGCTCAAAAAAATCCTGGCCCGCCTGGGCATCAGCCCGCGGCAGTTGCTGCGTAGCGGTGAGGACGAATACAAGACTCTCAATCTGGCCGACCCAGCCGTCACCGACACAACCATCATCGATGCGATGGTCGCTCACCCACGGCTAATCGAGCGGCCAATCTTGGTCGTCGGCGATGTGGCAATAATCGGTCGGCCACCAGAGAAGGTGCTGGAGATACTGCCATGAGCGCTCCGTACATCCTGGTGCTGTATTACAGCCGCCACGGCGCCACTGCAGAAATGGCTCGGCAGATCGCCCGTGGTGTCGAGCAGGCCGGTTACGAAGCGCGGCTACGTACCGTCCCGGCAATCTCTACGGAATGCGAAGCCGTAGCACCGGCGATTCCGGAGCAAGGTGCGATCTATGCGACGCTCGACGACTTGAAGAACTGCTCCGGCCTAGCGCTTGGCAGCCCGACCCGCTTCGGCAACATGGCCGCTCCGCTGAAGTACTTCCTCGACGGCACCAGCGGCCTCTGGCTGACCGGAGAGTTGGTGGGCAAGCCCGCCGGCGTATTTACCTCGACAGCAAGCTTACACGGCGGCCAGGAAACCACACTGTTGTCCATGCTGTTGCCTCTGTTGCACCACGGCATGCTGGTACTCGGCCTGCCATACAGTGAGAACGCATTGCTGGAAACCCGAGGTGGCGGCACCCCCTACGGTCCCAGCCATCACGCTGGCGCAGACGGTAAGCGCCTACTGGATGAACACGAGATAAACCTCTGCCGCGCATTGGGCCTACGCCTCGCGCAAACCGCCAAGCGCTTGGAGAATGCCCGTGGCTAGAAAGCCCAAACCGTTACCGTCGCTGGAATGGCTGACACCACGTGTGAAGTTCAGCCGAGCGGTCAGTCTGGCTAGTTTCATCGGCCTGGCCGCCCTGCTGGCCATTTGGAACCTGGCGTTCGCCGATTTGCACGGTGCACGCACCTGGGTGGTGATCAGCATCCAGCTGATTCCGCTTTTGTTAGTCGCTCCAGGAATGATTTCCGGCAGTCCGCGCGCCCACGCCTGGACCTGCTTCATCGTTAATCTGTACTTCATCCAGGGCGTGCTCGCCGCAATCAACCCGACTCGGATGATTTACGGCTGGCTGGAAGCGATCATCAGCCTGGCGCTGTTTATCAGCGCCCTGCTTTATACCCGCTGGGCTTATCAATACGAACGCAAAGCAATGGGTGAGAGCTGACGCAGCCAAGGAGCGCAGCAAGGCTTAGCACTGAGTTCCAGAGGCTTGGATTCGAGGAAACCGCCCCGAGCGAACAGAACCGCCTCCTCAGGTATTGGTGGGCTAAAGCCCACCCTACAAAAGGTCCCTCACCACACCACCCTTAGAGTGGGCTGAAACGGAGCGCCGCCCGGCCAACCCTACAAAGCCCTTCACCATTCCGTAGGGTGGGCTTCAGCCCACCGGCTCAGCGTTCGGTTGCGCTCGGCAACCGGATCGCTACCAGCCGAGGGTTTCCTTGAGAAAGGGAATGGTCAGCTTACGCTGCGCCTGTAGCGACGCCTGGTCGAGCCTGTCGAGCAATTCGAACAGCGCGCTCATGCTGCGCGCGCCACGCGTGAGAATGAAGCGACCAACGTCATCCGGCAGGCTCAGGCCGCGTCGCGAAGCGCGAAGCTGAAGCGCACGCAGCTTGTCTTCGTCGGACAGTTCCTGTAGTTGAAAAACCAGCGAAAGGCTCAAGCGCGATTTGAGATCCGGCAACTGCACCGCAATCTCTCGCGGCGAAGCATCGGCGGCGAGCAATAGACGCCGACCACTGTCACGCAGCCGGTTGAACAAATGGAAAAGCGCCTCTTCCCACACCTGATCGCCCGCCACCGCATCCAGATCGTCCAGACACACCAGCTCACTCTGCTCCAGGTTGTCCAGCAGCGCCGGCCCATATTCGGCGATCTCGGAGAGCGGCAGATATACCGCCAGTTCACCTCGCTGCTCGACCCGCAAACAGGCGGCTTGCAACAGGTGGCTGCGTCCGACGCCGGTATTGCCCCAGAGATAGATCAGCTCGTCTGCCCAACCAGCATCAGGCGAACATACGCGCTCGACATAGCCCAGCGCGGCAGCGTTGGCACCCGGATAGTAATTGGCGAAGGTGGCATCGTCGCGAAGACGAATGCCCAAGGGGAGCTGAACGGGTTTCATGTTTGGCTGGATGATTCGTCCACGACGATCGGGGATTCTGCGTAAAGGTCGGAGAGTTTATAGAGATCATGCACGTGACGCAGCAGAACCATGATCACGGCCGCTACCGGTAATGCCAGCAATACGCCGGTAAAACCGAACAATTGCCCACCCGCCAGCACCGCAAAAATCACCGCGACCGGATGCAGACCGATCCGATCGCCCACCAATAGCGGAGTCAGCAGCATACCCTCTAGCATCTGACCGACAGTGAACACGGCAGCGACGCCCAGCAATGGATAGGGCTCCAGGCCAAACTGAAACAGCACTGCGATAATCGCCGCAGCGATACCGACCACGAATCCCATGTAAGGCACGATGCTGGCGAGACCAGCCAACACCCCGATCAACAATCCCAGCTCGACGCCGACCAGCATCAGCCCGACGGAATAGACCACCGCCAGCGCCAGCATTACCAATAGCTGTCCGCGCAGGAAGGCACCGATTACTTCATGACACTCGCGCATCAACGCCATGACGGTCTCCTCGCGCCGCCGCGGCAACAGCGCCCGCAACTTGGTCATGATCAGATCCCAATCGCGTAGTAGATAGAAGCAAACCACCGGAACCAGCAGCAGATTGGCCAGCCAGGCCAGCAAGGCGATGCTCGACGCCGTCGCCTGGCTGAGGATCACCGCTACCACATCCTTGGTGCTGCCGAGATTGGCGGAAAAAGCGCTCTTGAGCTGATCGAAGCGCCAAAAATCCTCGTCGAGACCAAACTGCATCTGCATCCAGGGCAGCGCAGTCATCTGCAGCCAGTCGAGTCCCTGAGGCGCCAACTGATAAAGATGCATCAATTGCTTGCCAAGCATCGGCACCAGCACCAGTAGTAGCAACAGGCACAGCAGGATGAATAGCGCGAAGACCACAACCACGCCCCAGGTCCGGGAGAGTTTCCAGCGTTCCAGCCGATCAACCAGTGGATCGCCCAGGTAGGCCAGCAGAATGCCCACTAAAAATGGCGAAAGAATTGGCGAGAGGTGATAGATCAACCAGCCGAGCAGTAATAACGCCGCCAGCCATAGCCAGCGGTTGGTATGAGTAATGGTCATGTTCAAGGCGCCTTGCTCCAGGATGATTCGCAGGCTGTAGGACGGCTGCAGGCGAAAGGGATAAGTTGAGCGCTGCGAGGTTCAAATTCAGTGCGCCGTGCACACTGGGCAAGGCGCCCCCGGCTTCACCGTTACCAGCGGTAGCGCAATACCTTGCCCTTATCCGCCTGCGGTGGCTGTTCGGCAGCAGGTTGACCCGGCTGCTCAAGCGGTGCCGCAGCATCAAGCGGCTGCGCCTCGCTTTCATCGACAGGCACCTCCTGCAGGCGTGCCAGTGCCAGCTGCGCGCGAAGTTGCTCGGGACTGGCATTGAGGCGATACACCAGCCGATCGCTTTCGACACGCTGCAGACGCGCGCCGAAAGGTTCGAGCAGGCGATCCAGCTCAGCAAACCGCTCGATATCGGCGCCCAACACCTCAAGCGTAATCTCCGATGTCTCACCAGGCGCGACGCGGTATTGCGGGGCGAGGAATTTGCTGACAGCCAGCATCACGGCATCGGCCAACGCCGCCCGGCTGTCGCCGCTCGCCTTGCCTTTCGTTTGCAGGTCGCCGAGCCAGAGCTGCCAGCTCGCTTCCCAGGCTTCACCAGATTGCCTGGCTACCACGGCCAACAACCCATCTGCATCGTAACGTTCGGACACCTCGCGGAGCGCCTGCGGATCCTTGGCCGCGACCGTCTCGGCAGTGGCCGCGAGCTGCTCGCTTAGATCGGCGAGCGGCAGACGCAACGGCAAACCCCGATGTTGGGCAGCCGCTTGCAAGTCGACGGAACCTTCCTGGGCATCACCGACGAGCTGCGAGCCGTTAGGCGACTCTCCCAGCCACCAGGTCAGAATGCTCGGACGGTCCGCACCCCACAGTGACAGACCGGCGGATCGCAGAGCGCGCTCAGTAGTGATCGGATCAAAATTCACCACCACTGCATTGTCTTCGTAAGCGTACCGACCTATCAGCTGTTGCGGATCCTTACGCAATTGCGCAACGGCCGCCTGATCCGTCTCGGCGTTACCCGTCAGGCGCAGTACCAGCGTGTCGAAGGCCTTGCGCAATGCCTCTTCACGCTCTGCCGGCTGCTGGCTGGTAACCGGTTCACGTACCTGGTACAGATCGCTGAGAGGTGCAGCCATGCCTGGGACGGCAACGATCGCGCAGCAGAGGGCCAAAAAGTGGGGAATAAGACGCATGAAAGTACTCGCTGGCTGGCCAGTCATGGGAAGCCTTCCGGTCGCGCGGTGACGACCGGGTTGGGCCATGGTGAATCAAGCGTTATACCTTAAACAGGCGTCTGAATCGGGGCAACCGCCACACATGTGAGTTGAGCGGCGAAATCAAAGTCCACGTAGTTTTTTGCAAGCATGCCCAGCGAGATCGCGCGGGATGGCCGCTCTGCGGCAAGCCTGATAAAATCTCGCGCTTTCCAGACCGGTCCGGCGTCCTAGCCGCGTCGAGACAACAGCCTCGTTCCGACCCGGTCGCCCCGCACTCTCCTCACAGGTCCGGATTTTCTATGAGCAAGCAACCTTCCATCAGCTACAAGGACGCCGGTGTCGACATCGATGCAGGCGAAGCGTTGGTCGAACGCATCAAGGGCGTAGCCAAACGCACCGCACGTCCTGAAGTTATGGGCGGCCTGGGCGGCTTCGGCGCGCTCTGCGAAATCCCTGCTGGTTACAAACAGCCTGTATTGGTCTCCGGCACCGACGGCGTCGGCACCAAGCTGCGCCTGGCGCTGAATTTGAACCAGCATGACAGCATCGGCCAGGACCTCGTCGCCATGTGCGTCAACGATCTGGTCGTTTGCGGTGCCGAGCCGCTGTTCTTCCTCGATTACTACGCCACCGGCAAACTCAATGTCGACATCGCCGCCACTGTGGTCACCGGCATTGGCGCCGGCTGCGAACTGGCCGGCTGCTCGCTGGTCGGTGGCGAGACCGCTGAAATGCCCGGCATGTATGAGGGCGAAGATTACGATCTCGCAGGTTTCTGTGTCGGCGTGGTGGAAAAGAGCGAAATCATCGATGGCTCAAAGGTTACCGCTGGCGATGCACTGATCGCGCTGCCCTCCTCCGGCCCGCATTCCAATGGCTATTCGCTGATCCGCAAGATCATCGAAGTCGCCGGTGCCGATATTGACAACATCCAGCTCGACGGCAAGCCGCTCACCGAACTGCTGATGGCGCCGACGCGTATCTACGTCAAGCCGCTGCTCAAACTGATCAAGGACACTGGCGCGGTCAAGGCCATGGCGCACATCACCGGCGGCGGCCTGCTGGACAACGTCCCGCGTGTGCTGCCCGAAGGTAGCCAGGCTGTCGTTGACGTTGCCAGCTGGCAACGTCCAGCCGTATTCGACTGGCTGCAACAGCAAGGCAACGTCGATGAGCACGAGATGCACCGTGTACTCAACTGTGGCGTCGGGATGGTCATCTGCGTTGCGCAGGAGCAGGTCGAGGCGGTTCTCGCAAACCTGCGCAGCTCCGGCGAGACGCCCTGGGTCATCGGCGAAATCGCATCGACTGGCGAGAGCGCCGAGCGCGTCTTGCTGAACAACCTGAAAAGCCACTGATGAGCGCACCTTGCAATGTCGTGGTGCTGATCTCAGGGTCCGGCAGCAATCTGCAGGCCTTGATCGACAGCCTCGGCGAAGACAACCCGGCGCGTATCTGCGCGGTGATCTCGAATCGCCCCGAAGCGCTGGGTCTGCAGCGCGCCCAAGCAGCCGGCATTGCCACCCACGTTGTACGGCACAAGGACTTCACCGACCGTGAGGCCTTCGATGCGGCGCTGATGGAAATCATCGACACGCACGAGCCGCAACTGGTGGTACTGGCCGGCTTCATGCGCATCCTTACATCGGGCTTCGTTCGCCATTACCAACGCCGCTTGCTCAACATCCATCCATCTCTTCTGCCGAAATACAAAGGGCTAGACACCCACCGTCGCGCCCTCGAAGCGGGTGACCGTGAGCACGGCTGCAGTGTGCATTTCGTCACTGAAGAGCTCGATGGTGGCCCCGTTGCAATACAAGCCGCCTTCATCATCGAACCTGATGAAAGCATCGATGCGCTGACCGGCCGGGTTCATGCGGCCGAGCACATCATCTACCCGCTGGCTGTTCGCTGGTTTGCTGAAGGTCGCTTGCGCCTCGCCGAGCAAGGCGCGATGCTGGATGACATTCCATTGCCGGCTACCGGCCATCTGCTACGAATCTAGGAGAAATTATGCGCCGCGCCTTGCTGCTCGCTCTTGCCGTACTGGCCTTGCCGGTTCATGCCCTGGAGCTCAAGCCCTTCTCTGCCAGCTACACCGCTGACTGGAAACAGGTACCTGTCAGCGGCACCGCACAGCGCAGCCTGGAAAAACTCGGCGACGACACTTGGCGGCTGGATTTCGAAGCCTCCATGCTGGTTGCCAGTTTCAATGAGCGCAGCACCTTCAGCGTCGAAGGCGATACCTTCATGCCGCAGAGCTACCGTCTCAAGCGCAGCGGGCTTGGTAAAGGCAAGACGATCAAGCACGACTTCGACTGGGCCGCTAAACAGGTCGTGGGGGAGGATCGAGGCGATCCTGTCAAACTGCCGCTCAACCGTGGCCTGCTGGACAAATCCACCTATCAGATCGCTCTGCAGGAAGCTGTGGCGGCTGGCGAGAAGAGCATGAGTTATCAGGTCGTCGACGGTGATGAGATCGAAACCTATGATTTCCGCGTGCTCGGCGAAGAGAAAGTCAGCACCAAAGCTGGCCAGGTCGATGCGATCAAGGTCGAGCGAGTGCGCGACCCGACGCAGAGCAAGCGCCAGACCATACTCTGGTTCGCCACCGACTGGGATTACCTGCTGGTGCGCCTGCATCAGATTGAAAAGGACGGCAAGGAGTATCAAATCATGCTCGAAGAGGGCACCGTCAACGGCAAAGCCGTTAAAGGTAATTGATCCCTGCGCCAGCTTGCTGGCACAGGCCGCCCGCCGTTACATCGAGTCCATCCATGACCTCTCCCCGTGCCCTGTTGCTTATCCTGCTACCGCTCTTTGCCGGCTGTCAGTCGCTGTCATGGAACGATGAGCCTCCGGCGCCGCCGACCGAGCGACTGCAGGGAGAAATCACACAGGCCGATGGCAAGCTACTGCTGCACACCTGCCAAGGCCGGCGAAGCCTGGAACTGCTCGATGCCGGCTCGACAGGCTTGCCAGACGATGCACAGGCGCTTCTGGCGGACGGTGGCCAGCCATTGTTCGCAGACGTACGCGGCAGTCTGATTTCGCGCCCTGACGGCACTGGCCAGTTGCAGCTGAGCCAAGTCTATCGATTGCAGGGCGAAGGACCGGGATGCAGCGCGCCCGATTTCAAACAACTGATGCTGCGGGCTGGCGGCCATGAGCCGGACTGGGATCTGCGTGTGACCAGCCAGGGCATGCTGCTCGAACGCCTTGGACAACCACCGTTGGCCGTTCCCTATCTCGAGGAGCAGCTACCCAGCGGCCAAACCAGTTTCAGCAGCGAAGCCAACAATCAGCGACTCAATCTATGGGTTGCCCCGCAACGCTGCGTTGACACCGCCACAGGCACGGTCAGCCACCTGACTGCCGAATTGCGCCTTGACGACCAGACCCTGCGTGGCTGCGCCTATTACGGCGGCGCGCGCAACGACTGAACTTATCGAAGCGCGCTGCTGCGCGCCTACCGACGTTTCGAAGATCCCAACGATGAATGACGCTCTGACCCTGCTGCAGCCCTACCCGTTCGAGAAACTCCGCAACCTGCTCGCCGACGCGCAACCACCGGCTGACAAACGCCCTATTGCCCTTTCGATCGGCGAGCCGAAACACCGCTCGCCGGATTTCGTCGCTAAGGCGCTGGCCGAAAACCTCGACCAGTTGGCGGTGTATCCAACTACATTGGGCATTCCCGCACTGCGCGAATCGATTGCGCGTTGGTGCGAACGGCGCTTCGGCGTGGCTGAGGGCAAAATCGATCCGGCGCGACACGTGCTACCCGTCAACGGCACCCGCGAGGCACTCTTTGCCTTTACCCAGACCGTGGTCGATCGCGGACCGGATGCATTGGTGATCAGCCCCAACCCCTTCTACCAGATCTATGAAGGGGCGGCCCTGCTGGCCGGCGCGACGCCGCATTACCTACCTTGCACTGTCGAGAACGGTTTCAACCCGGACTTCGATGCCGTCTCGGCCGATATCTGGAAGCGCACGCAAATCCTCTTCCTCTGCTCACCTGGCAACCCCACCGGTGCCCTGGTGCCGCTTGAAACTCTGAAGAAGTTGATCGCATTGGCCGACGAGCACGACTTCGTCATCGCCGCGGACGAGTGCTACAGCGAACTGTATTTCGATGAAGACCAGCCGCCGGCGGGTCTGCTGACCGCATGTGCGGCGCTGGGTCGCGATGACTTCAAGCGCTGCGTGGTCTTCCACAGCCTGTCCAAACGTTCAAACCTGCCCGGACTACGCTCCGGCTTCGTCGCGGGTGACGCGCAGATTCTCAAGGCCTTTCTGCTTTATCGCACCTATCACGGTTGTGCCATGCCGGTGCAGACACAACTGGCCAGCATTGCCGCATGGAAAGACGAAGTACACGTACAGGCCAATCGTCAGCTGTACCGGGAAAAGTTCGATGCAGTGTTGGACATTCTCGCTCCGGTGATGGATGTGCAACGTCCCGATGGGGGTTTCTACCTGTGGCCGAAGACGCCCATTGACGACCAGCGCTTTACCCGCGAACTCTTTGCGAGTGAACACGTGACCGTGGTACCCGGCTCCTATCTGTCACGTGAAATTGACGGATTCAGCCCAGGGGCTGGCCGAGTTCGCATGGCGCTGGTCGCGCCGCTCGCGGAATGTGTCGAAGCAGCCAAGCGAATCCGCGATTTCGTCGCCACACTGTAAAGCCGGAGCCGGACGCTACGGTGTCCGGCTCGGCAATTCAGGCGACTCCCGGCGGAATCTTGTCCTTGCCGTAGTCCCGCAGTTTTTCCAGATTCTCTGGCTTCATGTGTTCGGGAATGTCCGCTGTGGTTGACTCATCACGCTTGTCATGATCATCCACGTCCGGCTTTTCTGGCTCGTTCATACTACCCTCCGTCAGATCGCATTCTCTTCCCAGATCAGCTCACCCTCGTCACTGACCTCTCTCACCTTGGTCAGCGCCGCCTCAGCCGCGACGTCCGCCTCGGAGGCGAGATCGAAACGCCGGCCGTTGGCGACGTGAAAGACCTGAGCATCTTCATCCGTACCACGACGCTTCACGGCAATCACCGCCTCGAATGCATCATCGGCGGGAACCGCGGAGGAAATGGCCTCGTAGTGTTCGAAATGCTTGCGTGCCATACAGGACCTCATCGTTGCGATTGTCATCAATGGACAACACATCAAGGGAAAAAGGTCGAGCGGATTTCGAGACTCCGCAGCTGAACGAGAGCCGCTGACGCGACTCCCAATCATATTAGCGATTACCGGAAGGCCAGCCATGCCCATGAATGAAAACTACAGCGCCAGCGCACCCTCACGTGCCGAGGTGGATGCATTCGACGGTTTCACTCTGCTCGAATTTGGCACCGCTTGGTGCGGCCATTGCCGCGTAGCGCAACCGTTACTAGCGGCGGCCATGACCGAGCGCGACATTCGCCACCTCAAAGTCGAAGATGGCCCAGGGCGAGCGCTGGGACGTTCTTTTCGCGTTAAGCTTTGGCCAACTTTGATACTTATGTACCAGGGAGAGGAGTTGGGCCGTGTTGTGCGCCCTACCAGTACCCGGGCCATCGAGGACTTGCTCAGTCATGCGGATAATCCTCGGGCTGGATAGACACCTGGCTCGCTCCGGCCTGATGCACAGACCAGTGCGGACCCGCCAGGCGGCAGTCTTCGTCTCATCGTGGCATAATCCGCGACCCAGTTTGGCCGTGGAGCGCAGAGCCCGTCATGCCCGATCAAAACAAAGGACTGTGTCTGTACGGCATCAAGGCCTGTGACACGATGAAAAAAGCCCGCACCTGGCTCGATGAGCAGGGGCTAAGCTACAACTTTCATGATTACAAGAGCGCCGGTATCGACCGCGCCCATTTGGAAGCCTGGTGCAATGAACATGGCTGGCAGACCGTACTCAACCGTGCAGGCACCACCTTCCGCAAGCTGAACGACGCGCAGAAAGCCGACCTCGATCAGGTGAAAGCCATCGAGTTGATGCTGGCCCAACCGTCGATGATCAAGCGCCCAGTACTCGATCTGGGCAACAAGACGCTGATCGGCTTCAAGCCGGATATGTACGCTGCCGAGCTGGCAGCCAAGAACTGAGACCCGCTCACCGAGACGAGCGCGATTGATAAAAGGATTCCTTATGAGCACTACCCTATTCAGCCTGGCGTTCGGCGTCGGCACCCAGAACCGTCAGGGCAACTGGCTCGAAGTCTTCTACGCGCAGCCGCTGGTGCAGCCGGCCGGTGCACTGGTCGACGCCATCGCAGCGTTGCTCGACTACCAGGGCGGCAACCAGGCGATCGCCATCAGCACCACCCAGGCCGCGCAGCTGGCCGATGCCGTCAAATCGATCGACGCTACTCAGCATGCTCTGCTCACACGCCTCGCCGAAAGCCAGCGTCCATTGGTGGCCACGCTGCTCGCCGAAGACGCCGCGCTGACTTCCACGCCCGAGGCGTATCTCAAGCTTCACCTGATCTCACACCGTCTGGTCAAGCCGCACGGCTTGAACCTCGCCGGCATCTTCCCGCTGCTCCCCAACGTCGCCTGGACCAACCAAGGCGCGGTGGATCTGGCCGAGCTGGCCGAGCGCCAACTGGAAGCCCGCCTGAAGGGCTACCTGCTAGAGGTCGTCTCGGTCGACAAATTCCCGAAAATGACCGACTACGTGGTGCCGGCAGGCGTCCGCATCGCCGACAGCGCGCGTATCCGTCTTGGTGCTTACGTGGGTGAAGGCACCACGGTAATGCATGAAGGCTTCATCAACTTCAACGCCGGCACCGAAGGCCCAGGCATGATCGAAGGCCGCGTCTCGGCTGGCGTCTTTGTCGGCAAGGGCTCGGATCTCGGCGGCGGCTGCTCCACCATGGGCACCTTGTCCGGCGGCGGCAACATTGTCATCTCTATCGGCGAAGGCTGCCTGATCGGCGCCAACGCCGGTATCGGCATCCCGCTGGGCGACCGCAACACCGTGGAGTCCGGGCTCTACATCACTGCTGGCACCAAGGTGAACCTGCTCGACGAACAAGGCGAGTTGGTCAAAGCGGTGAAGGCACGCGAGCTGGCCGGCCAGACCGACCTGCTGTTCCGCCGCAACTCGCTGACCGGTGCGGTCGAATGCAAGACCCACAAGTCCGCGATCGAGCTGAACGAGGCGCTGCACGCGCATAACTAAGCGCAGCGTCATGATGCAGGCGGGCTAACCAACCCCGTGACAGCCCGCCTGCATCGTTCTCCGTCCTGTTTTCAGGAGTCTCCATGTCGCTGATATCTCCCTGGCGTGCCGACTTCCCCGCCCTGGCTATCTTTGAAGCTCAGAGTCAGACCTACCTCGACAGCGCCGCCACCGCGCAAAAACCCCAGGCACTGATCGACGCCCTTACCGGGTACTACACCTGCGGCACCGCCAACGTCCATCGCGCCCAGCACCAGCCCGCCGAGCGAGCAACGCGTGCGTTCGAGGACGCGCGCATCAAGGTGGCGCGCTGGCTGAACGCGTCCTGCCCGACCGAGATCGTGTTCACGCGCGGTGCCACCGAGGCATTGAACCTGCTCGCCTATGGGCTTGAACACCTGATCGAAGCGGACGACGAGATTGTCATCAGCACGCTGGAGCATCACGCCAACCTGTTGCCGTGGCAGCAACTGGCGAAGCGTCGAAATGCAAAATTGCTGGTTTTGCCATTGGATGATCGCGGCGCAATTGACGTGGAAGCTGCCGCCAGGCTCATCGGCCCACGAACTCGCCTGCTCGCTGTCAGCCAGCTATCCAATGTCCTCGGCGTCTGGCAGCCGCTTGCCGAATTGTTGCCGCTGGCCAAGGCCCAAGGTGCGCTGACGGTGGTGGACGGCGCTCAAGGCGTAGTGCACGGCCGGCACGACATGCAGGCACTGGCTTGTGACTTCTATGTACTGTCCAGCCACAAGTTGTACGGCCCGGAAGGCGTCGGCGCACTCTATGGTCGCGGCGAGTCGCTGCTCGAACTGCGCCACTGGCAATTCGGGGGCGAGATGGTGCGCGTCGCTGACTTTCAAACCGCCGATTTCCATGCCGCCCCACTGGGATTCGAGGCCGGCACGCCGCCTATCGGTGGGGTGATTGGGCTTGGCGCCACGCTAGATTACCTATCGAAACTGGATGCCGCCGCGGTAACGGGTCATGAACAAGCGCTGCATATGAAACTGCTGGCAGGCCTGGCAGTACGCGACGGTGTGCGCTTGCTCGGTGATCCGCAGGTGGCGCTGGCCAGCTTTACCGTTGACGGTGTTCATCATGGTGATCTCGCTCATTTGCTCACCGAGCAAGGCATCGCCGTACGCAGCGGGACTCACTGCGCGCAGCCACTGATGAAGACCCTTGGCGTTGACGGTGCGATTCGCGTGTCGCTCGGGTTGTACAACGACGGCGTCGATCTGGAGCGTTTTTTTACCGCGTTGGATCGGTCACTGGACATGCTGCGGTGAATCATCTGTCCGAAGCCGCCAGTGAAGCGTTGCAAAGCTTCCAGCAAGCCGGCGGCTGGGAACAGCGTGCACGATTGCTGATGCAGTGGGGCGATCGCCTCGAGCCGCTGGGCGACGACGAGCGCAACGACCGCAATCTGGTCGCCGGTTGCGACAGCAAGCTCTGGCTGGTAGGCGAGCAGCACGACGACCGCTGCCGCTTTCGCGGCACCAGCGAAGCTCGCCTGTTGCGCGGGCTGCTTGCGGTGTTGCTGGTGCGCGTCAACGGCCTGCAAACGGAAGAGCTGCGGCGGCTGGATGTGGCGGACTGGTTCGGTCAGCTCGGGCTGGCTCGGCAACTTTCACCGTCCCGCGCCAACGGCATGAATGCGGTGCTGCAGCGAATGCGCGAACTGGCATTGGCCGAGTGATCGAATTCAGCATTGTCGATGGGCTACGCCGCCTCGATCCCTAACCAGCCGAAACCATCAGCTCTGTGCGCGCTCTGCCGGCCGCCTGGCACCGGCAACCAGTTTGTCGATCGCGCGCGCCGCAGCCACCATGCCGAAACTGGCGGTGACCATCATCGCAGCGCCGAAGCCGCCGGCGCAGTCGAGCTTCACGCCTTCGCCAACGAAACTCTTGCTCTGGCATACGCCGCCATCGGGTTTGGGATAACGCAGCTGCTCGGTGGAAAACACGCAGGGCACGCTGTAGGTCCGTCCGGGCGTGCGAGAGAAGTTGTACTCGCGCCGCAACAACGAACGCACCTTCGCCGCCAGCGGATCGTTGAACGTCTTGTTCAGGTCAGCGACTTGGATCTGCGTCGGGTCTACCTGTCCACCCGCTCCTCCGGTGGCAATGATCTGGATCTTGCGGCGCTTGCACCAGGCAATCAGCGCGGCCTTGGCCGGCACACTGTCGATGCAGTCGATAACGCAATCCATCTGCTCGGTGATGTACTCGGCCATGGTCTCGCGCGTAACGAAGTCGGCAACCGCATGGACCACGCAGGCCGGGTTGATGGCGCGGATTCGCGACGCCATCTCGTCCACCTTAGGCTTGCCCACAGCCCCTTCCAACGCATGGATCTGCCGGTTGGTGTTGGTAATGCATACGTCGTCCAGATCGAACAGACTGATCTCGCCAACCCCGCTACGCGCCAGCGCCTCCGCGGCCCACGAACCGACCCCGCCGATGCCGACCACGGCGACATGCGCAGCCGCTAACCGCTCGAGCCCGGCAGAGCCGTACAGGCGGGCAATCCCACCGAACCGCTGATCGTCGATAGACATCCCGATACCCCAGAAAAACGTCCGCCGATTATAGGTCGTTCGAGGCTGTCGATCACTGCGCAGCGACCGTACCGTGCAAACCATCCGCCACCGGCACCACCGCGAGAATTGGCGTTTTGCTTTAATATGGCGCCCTTTCCCCGCCAGCTCGGAGCCGTGATGACCGCTGCCCTCACCCCTACTCTCGAACTCGCCTGCGAGTTGATCAATCGGCCATCGGTGACTCCTCTGGACGAGGGTTGCCAGCAACTGATGATTGAGCGTCTCGCGGCTTGCGGTTTCGCCATCGAGCCGATGCATATCGAGGACGTCGAGAACTTCTGGGCGATACGCGGCAATGAGGGGCCAGTTCTTTGCTTCGCCGGTCATACCGACGTGGTCCCCACCGGCCCGCTGCAGGCTTGGCAGAACCCGCCCTTCGCGGCGCGCATCGATGAGCAGGGCATGCTCCACGGGCGCGGCGCAGCGGACATGAAGGGCAGCCTGGCGTCGATGATCGTCGCGGTGGAACGCTTCACCGCCGACCATCCCAACCACAAAGGTCAGATCGCATTTCTGATCACCAGTGACGAAGAAGGCCCAGCCCACCACGGCACCAAGGCTGTGGTCGAGCGTCTACGCGAGCGTAGCCAGCGACTGGACTGGTGCATCGTCGGTGAGCCGTCGAGCACCAAGTTGGTTGGTGACGTGGTCAAGAACGGTCGCCGCGGCTCGCTCGGCGGCACCCTGACGGTCCGAGGCCAGCAGGGCCACGTGGCGTACCCGCATCTGGCGAAGAATCCGATCCACCTCGCCGCACCAGCGCTGGCCGAGCTGGCCGCCGAGCATTGGGACGATGGCAACGCCTTCTTCCCGCCGACCAGCTTTCAAATCTCCAATCTCAATGCCGGCACCGGCGCCACCAATGTCATTCCCGGCACGCTGGAGGCGGTGTTCAACTTCCGCTTCTCCACAGAATCAACCGTCGAGGGGCTGCAACAGCGCACCGTGGCGATTCTCGACAAGCATGGGCTGGACTGGAACGTCGACTGGGCGTTGTCCGGTCAGCCTTTCCTTACCGAACCGGGCGATCTGCTCGACGGCGTGGCCGCAGCGATCCGCAGCGTGACCGGTCGCGAAACGACGCCTTCCACCAGCGGCGGCACCTCTGATGGCCGCTTCATCGCCACGCTTGGAACCCAGGTGGTCGAGCTTGGCCCGGTCAACGCAACGATTCATCAAGTGGACGAACATATTCTGGCCAGCGATCTCGACCTGCTGACCGAGATCTACTACCAGACGCTGGTCAATCTGCTCGCATGCTGATCTGTCCTATTTGCCGCGGTGATCTGAGCGCGGTCGACAATGGCGTCGCCTGCCCGGCCAATCACCGTTTCGATCGTGCCCGTCAGGGTTATCTCAATCTGCTGCCGGTGCAGCACAAGAATAGCCGCGACCCCGGCGACAACCAGGCGATGGTCGAGGCGCGCAGACGCTTTCTCGATGGTGGGCACTATGCGCCGCTGGCCGCACGGTTGGCGCAGCTGGCGGCCGAACGTGCGCCGAATCGCTGGCTAGATATAGGCTGTGGCGAAGGCTATTACACCGCGCAGATCGCCCAGGCGCTGCCCAACGCGGACGGCTATGCGTTGGACATTTCCCGCGAGGCGGTCAAGCGCGCCTGTAAACGTGCGCCGCAGCTCGAATGGCTGGTGGCGAGCATGGCTCGGGTGCCACTGGCCGATGCTAGCTGCGATCTGCTCGCCAGCGTGTTCAGCCCGCTGGACTGGAACGAAGCCCGGCGCCTGCTCGCACCCGGCGGCGGTCTGCTGCGCATGGGTCCGACCCGCGACCATCTGTGGGAACTGCGCGGCCTGCTGTATGACGAAGTACGTGACTACGACGACGAAAAACACCTGTCGCTGATCCCCGAAGACATGCACCTCGCCCACAGCGAGACCCTGTCGTTCGAGCTGCAACTGGATAGCGCCCAGGCCCGTGCCGACCTGCTGGCCATGACTCCGCACGGCTGGCGCGCCAGTGCCGAGCGCCGTGCGGCGGTGATCGACGCGCCACTGCGCGTGCGGGTTGCGATACGCTACGACTGGATCCAGCGTGACCAGCACTAAACCACACACAAGGCAGCCGCCCATGCGTCAACCGGACATCGAGATCTACCTCAGGGACGCCAGCCAGGACGCCGTCACCGATTGGCTGACCCAGACGGTTGGTCCCTGCTCACCCTGGCAACCAAAGGGCCAGACGTTCAAATGCAAATCCGGTGAGATTCCGGTGACCTGGCTGCCCAAGGCTGTCGGCAAATGGCACAGTCTGCTGCTGGAAAGCGACGCCACGCCTTGGGAAGACGACATCGCTTGCGCCCGCTCCGCGTATCAGGCGCTGAAGGTAGAAATCCGCTGCGCACCGGGTGGTTGGCAGGAAGAAGAGTCCGTAGAAGTTGCCGACCGCTGGATGAGCGTGAGCGAGCGCGGCGAAGAGGAAATTGTCTGGAGGACCGATTGAGATTAGACCTAGCGCATAACGTCGGCACATGAAAAAGCCCGTCAATCGACGGGCTTTTTCATTGTCGCGGTTGGCTGTCAGAGCCCCGCCACATCCTCGGCCTGCAGGCCTTTCTGGCCCTGGGTTACCGAGAATTCCACCTGCTGACCTTCGGCCAGAGAGCGGTGGCCTTCGCCACGAATAGCCTGATAGTGAACAAACACATCCGCACCACTACCACGCTGGATGAATCCATAACCCTTGGCATCGTTGAACCATTTAACGGTTCCGGTCTCGCGCTCAGCCATCCTACTTCTCCAACTCGATTCTTATTATTCCCCGTTCGGGGATGAATGATCAGGCCCGACCCACTGAGTCCGCCTGCCTCGAGCAATATACCGAAGCAGGCATGACAAGCGCGTTTCAAACCGTTCGCCGGCCGAGTATAGAACAGGAACAATTCTCGTCTGCGAGTTTTTTCCGGGCGTTGAAGCCAATGCCGACCGCGATGGTGCCTGGCGGTGCAGATGCGCTCGGCTTGTACTAGCCTCAAGCCGGCCCGTACATAGCGAGTCCGCAAATGCCAACGCTGACAGAGCTATGCCATGGATGCGCTGACAAAATCGATCAGTAGCGAATCCGAATCTTTCTGGAGAAAGCCTGAATGATCATAGCGATCACCACGTTCCGGTTGCCCAAGCCCATCACGCGGAGCGAGGCGCGGGATATTTTCCTAAGCACAGCACCGACCTATCAAGGTGTAACCGGGCTCGCCCGTAAACACTATGTGCTCTCCCAGGACGGGAGCACAGCCGGCGGGATCTATCTATGGAACTCGCAAGCCGAAGCCGACGCCATGTACACCGACAGCTGGAAGACATTCGTACGTGAGAAATACGGTACCGAACCTTCTGTCACCTATCTCGACAGCCCTGTCGTGGTCGATAACATCACCCAACAAATTCTCTCGGATGACCAGCTTGCTTAATACTGCTGACGCAGCCGCTGGAGGCAATTCATTGCAGCCAATGCCATATTGGCGTGGCTGAACTTAAACGTCTGGCTGCCATGAACCGATCGTTGATTCTTTCCTTTCTGGTCGCTGCTCTAGCAGGCGCTGCTATCTGGGCATTGTCTCCCTTGGTCACCGGCCACGCTGAGCCATGGGATGCAAGCGGCATTTACTACACTGCGGCCCTGGTTTTGTCTGGGTTGCTGTCAGGTCTTCTCGCCGCGAGGCCGCTCTGGGTGCTTTACGCTGGCAATATCTTCGGCCAGGTCGTTTACCTACTTCTGTTCTTACCATCTAGCCCACTGATAGTCGTTGGCCTCGTATTCCTGTTGTCATGGTCGCTGTTATTTCCTGGCGGTGCTTATATTGGCTCTCGCGTTCAAGGTCGTTTTGGCCGTCGCCCAAGCGCGGACTGACAATTCTCTAGGTTGGATAACGCGCAGCTAATCCACCAACAGGCACGAACATTTCTCCTCACAACGCTAGCGCATCATCGCTTCGGTGGAAAATTTGGTGGTTTTCCCAAACGTGGATTTACTCATCCGAACGCCAGGCGTTTTGCCCGTCACCTTCGCTTGCGGCACACTTGCCGCCTTCGAGGGCGTTGACCCTTTCATAGTCGAATTTGCCGTATGACCCGTTCTCCGATCCGCCGTCTGATTTTCTCCATCGTGCGCCGTTTGCTGTATGTCTGGGTGCGCTCGGAGACCATCAACCAATCCGCCTTTACGCTCAAGCTGGACCGCAGCAAGCCGGTGTTTTACGTGCTGCAACGCGCGTCGCTGAGCGATCTGGCGGTGCTCGATCATGAATGCATGAAGGCCGGGCTGCCGCGTCCGGTGGCTGATGTGGCAGTGGGGAATCACGTCGAACCGGCGGCCTTTATTTTTCTCAGCCCTGCCGCCAGCTGGTTTGGTCGGCGCACACCGATGGAGCCGCCTGCGCCATTAGTGCGGTTGATTGGGGCGCTGGAACAGAACGCGGTGGACAACGCGCAGATCATTCCGGTGAGCGTCTTCTGGGGGCGCTCGCCGGACCGCGAGACCAGCGCCTGGAAGCTGCTGTTCGCCGATAGCTGGGCCGTCACCGGGCGGCTGCGCAAGCTGCTTAGCATCGTCATGCTCGGGCGCCAGACCCGCGTGCAGTTTTCCGCGCCTATCCAGCTCAACGAGCTAGTGGCGCAGAGCAAGGGCCACGAGCGCACCCTGCGCATGGCCCATCGAATGCTGCGGGTGCATTTCCGTAACCAGAAAACGGCGGTGATCGGTCCCGACCTGTCGCACCGCCGCAACCTGGTGAAGGGGCTGGTCCATGCGCCTCAGGTACGCCAGGCAATCAAAGACGAAGCCGAGCGCGAGAATATCCCGCTGGAGAAGGCAGAGGCCCGCGCGCTGCGCTATGGCAACGAGATCGCCTCGGATTACGCCTACACTGCCGTGCGCTTTATCGAGGTGGTGCTGTCCTGGTTCTGGAACAAAATCTACGACGGCATCCGCGTCAATCATCTGGAGCCGCTCCAAGAGGCGGTACAGGGTTACGAGGTCATTTATGTACCCTGCCACCGCAGCCATATCGACTACCTGCTGCTTTCCTATTTGCTCTTTCGCAACGGCCTGACGCCGCCGCACATCGCCGCCGGGATCAACCTCAACATGCCGGTGATCGGCAGCCTGCTGCGCCGTGGCGGCGCCTTCTTCATGCGCCGAACGTTCAAGGGCAACCCGCTCTATACCTCCGTTTTCAACGAATATTTGCACACCCTGTTCAGCCGTGGATTTCCGGTGGAGTACTTCGTCGAGGGCGGGCGCTCGCGCACCGGGCGCATGCTGCAGCCGAAGACCGGCATGCTCGCCATCACCCTGCGCAGCTACCTGCGCTCCTCGCGGCTACCGATTCTCTTCGTGCCGGTGTACATCGGTTATGAGCGAGTGCTGGAAGGCCGCACCTACCTTGGTGAGCTGCGTGGCGCGGCGAAGAAAAAAGAGTCGATCTTCGACATTTTCAAGGTCTTCGGCGCGCTGAAACAGCGCTTCGGTCAGGTCTGGGTGAATTTTGGCGAGCCGCTGAAGCTCAACGAATTTCTCGAAAAGGAGCAACCCGGCTGGCGTCAGCAAGACCTGGCGCCGAACTATCGTCCGGAGTGGCTTAACAAGACCACCAATCGGCTCTCGGAACGCATCGCTCAGCGGCTCAACGAAGCAGCGGCCGTCAACCCGGTAAACCTGGTCGCACTGGCGATGCTGTCGACCAGTCGGCAAGCGCTGGACAGGCGTTCGCTTGCGCGCATCCTCGATGTTTATCAGAACCTGTTGCGCACGGTGCCCTACTCGCCTCATACCACCCTGCCCGAAGGCGATGGCGAAACGCTGATCAGATATGTGAAAGATCTCAACCTGCTCGCCGAGCAGAAGGATGCGCTGGGCAACATTCTTTATCTGGACGAGCAGAACGCCGTTCTGATGACCTACTACCGCAACAACGTGATGCACATCTTCGCCTTGCCGGCGCTGCTGGCGAGCTTCTTCCAAAGCAGTTCACGGATCAGCCGCGAGCAGATCCTGCGCTTCACCGAGGCGCTGTATCCGTATCTGCGCGCCGAGCTGTTCATTCGCTGGGAGCCGGAGGAGCTGGAAGCGGTGATTGATCAATGGTTAGCGGCCTTCGTCGAACAGGGTTTGCTCAAGCTCGATGGCGATACCTACGTGCGGCCGGCACCTAGTTCGCGTCAGTTCGTGCTTTTGACGCTGCTGGCGCGGGTGATCGTGCAGACTTTGCAACGCTTTTACATGGCGATTTCGCTGCTGCTCAACAGCGGCCAGCAAAGCCTTGACGCCGAAGAACTGGAAACCCTTTGCACGGTGATGGCTCAGCGGCTGTCGATCCTGCATGGGATCAACGCACCGGAGTTCTTCGACAAGAGCCTGTTCCGTCATTTCATCAAGACGCTCTTGGATCAAGACGTGCTGCGCGAGGACGCAACCGGCAAGCTCGGCTACCACGACAAGCTCGGCGAGCTGGCCGAAGGCGTCGCCAAGCGCGTACTGCCGGCCGAGATTCGCCTGTCGATCCGCCAGGTCGCATTGGAGCGCCACGATGAGGAACAGCTAACGGACTAATCCGGTCACGGGCGCTCAAGCATGGGCGTCCGACAGCGGTGCCATCAGTGGAAACCAGGCTAACGACGCTCAGGCTTAATGCCAAAACGTTCGTTCACCGACAAGCACGACGCCCATAATCAGCAGGCAACCCAACGAAAATCCTTCGGACGTCTACCGAAAGGGGCCTGTATGACACGCACCAGTGTTATCGCCTTGTCTCTAATTGTTGGTCTAGGTGGTTGTGCAACACCTAGCCTGACCAATCTCACACCCTCCTCCGTTAGCCGTTCGCCGGTGCCGCTCTATCCGTTGCGGGCGCAGGTCGATGGTCGCGGCAACCGCATCGCCCATGTCAACGCGGTCATTCACGGCATTCCCTGGGCGATGATGGCTTTGCCAAGCGATCAGCATGCGGTGGGGTATTTTGCCGATATGTGCGAAACAAACATCCCCTACCACTTCAGCGTCGGTTACCAACGGCGCAATCTGCTCGGTTCCGGCTACTCCAGCATCGTGCGGGAGAAGCGCTTCCCGGAGGCCGGGGGTTACGTGATGAATGTTGTAGGCGAGCCGCCGCCGGACGATTGCGGCGCATCCATCGGCCTGACCTTGCGTGTGGACAGTACGACCGACGAGGTGGATGTCGAGCCTGGCGATGGTAACTGCCGATCCATTTCCAATCGCTGCACGCTGAGGGCGGCGGTGATGGAAAGCAACGTGCACCAGGGCCACGATCTGATAGAGGTGCCGTCAGGGCACTACGCGCTTTCGTTGGCCGGTAGCGAAACCGTCGATGTGGCAAACGATGCGATTGGCGACCTGGATATCACTGATGGGCTGACGCTGGTGGGGCTCGGGCGCGCAATGAGGAATGAGGACCTTCAGGTCGTGATAGACGGTGGCGACATCGATCGGATTTTCGATATCTATACCGCCGCGCCGCGGGCCGTGACCCTCACCTATCTGCGTCTGGAAAATGGTCGTCCAAAGAACAGCGGCGGCGGCGCGATATGGAATCGCGGCAACCTGCGCATGGACCGGATGCTGTTGCGTGGAAACACCATCGATCATGAGCTGGAATCCTCATGTGCAGCCTTTCCAAGCCGACGCCTGTGCAACCGTGGCGCGGGCCTGTTCAACGAAGGGCAAGCACTGATTGCACGCTCAACCATCGAACAGAACTCGACCGGCTACGAGTCCGGGCACGCCGGTGGCATTTCCAATATGGGGCCGACTGCGCAGCTGTATGTGCGCGACAGCCTGATCACCGGAAATGACGCGCGTTTCTGGGGCGGGCTGCTGAACTACCAGGGCACCGTAGATATTCTGAACTCCACATTCGTCGACAATCGCAGCACCACCGGCGGCGTTCGAGCCGCTGAGATCGGCAATGTCGACGGCACCGTATCGGTCCGCAACGCAACCTTCAGCAATCATTCGCAGCTGTTCAGCCATACGGGTACCGGCGAGTTCCGCCTGGCCAACAGCCTGGTCGAAATACGCGCCTTCACCGATCTGCCGTTCTGCAGCGGTACGTTGACCAGCGGCAGCTTCAATGCCATCGGCGGCTCCAGCGGGTCCTATGATTTTTTCAGTGGCTGCGGCTTCGTCCCCTCCACCGCGGATGAAACCGAGATACGCCTGTATCTCGGCTCACTGCAGAACAACGGTGGCCCCACCCGAACCATCGCGTTGCGCGAGCCGCTCGAAGACAGCCCCTACTTCGACCCCATCGACATGGGCGGCGTGCTCTGCCCGGACACCGATCAACGCGGCAGGCCACGTGACGATCGCAATTGCGACCCGGGGGCGTTCGAGTTCTAACCGCCATCGCCAGCTGGTTTCAGGTGAGCCGTCCTGCATTGACGGCTTGCGCAGGGTGGCTGGCTCGGCTGTGTTGCGCCCTTGCGTCACTGAAACGACCGATGCAAGCTGCCAATATCTAGCGCGTCGTTCCTGCGTTTAAGCGCTTTGCCTGCCCGCTGCATCATCCCAGAGGATTTCACATGTTCCGCATTGCTACTCTCATCGCCGGTCTGATGCTGTCTGCCAGCACATATGCCCTTTCGTTAGGCGACCTCAGCCAGGGCGACGCCAGCGCAGGGCTTAAGGATGCCCTCAGCCAGGGTGCCAAAGTTGCGGTGCAGCAGCTCGGCAAGCCAGGCGGTTTCAGCAATGATCCGGACGTGCGCATCGAGCTGCCGGGCAATATCGGCAAAGCCTCGCGCATGCTGAAGATGATGGGCATGGGTGCTCAGGTCGAAGAGCTGGAAACCGGCATGAACAAAGCCGCCGAAGCCGCCGTACCACAAGCCCAGGAGCTACTGCTGGAGGCGGTACGCAAGATGACTGTCGCCGATGCCAAGGCGATTCTGGCCGGCGGCGACGATTCGGCGACTCAGTACCTGAACAAAACCAGCCGCGAGCAGATCCGCACCAAATTCCTCCCCATCATCAAGCAGGCCACCGATCAGGTCGGCGTTGCTCAGCAGTACAACGCGCTGGCCGGTAAGGCGTCTGGCCTCGGTGCGGTCGACTCCAAATACGGCACTATCGAAGGCTACGTGACCGAGCAGGCACTCGACGGACTGTTTACCATCGTCGCCGAGCAGGAGGCGAGCATTCGCCAGAACCCGACACAGGCGGCAACCAGCGTGGCGAAGAAGGTCTTCGGCGTACTGACGGGCAATTGATGGACGCACAGGTTCAGGTCTGAACATCGATGTACCACGGAGAAAAATTCAACGCCTGGACGCACCTTGCCGGCGGTGTGCTGGCCCTGATCGGCACGGTCTGGCTGCTAGTGCTGGCGGCCATGGACGGCGACCTGGCAAAGATTGTCAGCGTGGCGATTTACGGCTTCACGCTGGTACTGCTGTACAGCACCTCGACGCTCTATCACAGCGTGCGTGGCCGGGCGAAGGCGATCATGCAGAAGCTCGATCACCTGTCCATCTATCTACTGATTGCCGGCAGCTACACGCCGTTCTGCCTGGTCACCCTACGTGGCGCCTGGGGCTGGTGGCTGTTCGGTATCGTCTGGTCATTGGCAGCGATCGGCATGTTGCAGGAAATCAAACCGCGCTCGGAAGCAAGAATCCTCTCTATCGTGATCTACGCGGTCATGGGCTGGATCGTGCTCGTGGCGGTCAAGCCACTGCTCGATGCGCTCGGCACCACCGGTTTTACCTGGCTGGTCGCCGGCGGCGTGTTCTATACGGTAGGCATCATCTTTTTTGCCTACGACCAGCGTTTTCGGCACTGGCACGGCATCTGGCATCTGTTCGTCATGGCCGGCAGCCTGCTGCATTTCGTGGCAATTCTGCGCTACGTCGTTTGACGTTCGACTCCAGCCGCGCGAATCCAGACGTCGAACGTCTCGGCGCTCAAAGTTCGTGCATGCGGTTGACCTGTTGAGCCAGGCGCATGGTTTCGTGTTCTTCGAGTTGCAGCATTTCGCCGAGCAGGTCCCCTGCCCTGTCGAGACCGGCGCGATTTTCCAGCAAGCGGTACAGATCGATGATCTGGTTGTGGATCGTGAAGATTTCTCGCGAGATATCGTCGACGCTCATTCGTGCATAGGCGTCGCTGTCGAACTCCAGCCCCAGCATGTCGCGCTGAACGGCATCGTGTAGCCGGGTCTGCAGGGCACGTGGATCGGCGTGCTCCTTGATTCGCGCGATCGTGCTGGTCAGCTGCTGCTCGTGCTGTGCCAGATAGACCAAAAGCATCTTGGCCAGCGAGTCGCTGCGTTCATTCGCACCTTCTGTCATGCACTTGGACAGCCGGGCATGGGCTTGGCTGGTCCAATCGATCAGGTCTTCGCATCGTTCGATGTTCATGACGCCTCCATCCGCTGCGGTAATTTGCCGGCCGTGGTAGTCCGGAAGAGCAAAGCGGTTACACGATGCAAACACGTGCAGCCTGGATTGAACAGTGCTGGTCACCACGGCACCGATGCGCTGCGGCGTGATCCGTCTGGGCATCGATACAGGTGTGAAGGGTGTTCTGCTGAGTATCGGCAATCCTGGCGCCACCATCCTGGAAGAGCATCTGCCGCGCCTGTTCGATCGCTTCTATCGTGTCGATCCGACTCGTCGCGAAGGTAGCCCGAGCAACGCAGGGCTAGGGCTGGCGATCACCCGATCAATCATCGAAGCGCATCGAGGTGAGATCCGTTGCAGCAGCCAGGACGGTTGGACTTCGTTCGAGGTCCTGTTCCGCCCTCATAGCTGAGTCAGCTGACGGTCCTCAGCTTGGCGAAGGCGCGAGGGGCTATTTTGACAACAGAAAACGAGACTGCGTCGGCTGCTTGACCTTGCCATAAGGGAAAGGTTGAAGATCCAACCAAGCCGGAATGACCGGCGACTAGCTGAGGACTTCTCATGACCACCATCGATCTTCAAGTACAGGGCATGACCTGCGGCTCCTGTGTTCGCCATGTGACCCAGGCGCTGACACCCATCGCCGGCGTAGACCGCGTCGAGGTGGACCTCGACACCGGTCTGGTTCGAGTCGAGGGCAACGCCGACAGCACGGCGCTGATCACCGCTCTGGACGACGCTGGTTATCCGGCGCAAGCCGCGAGCAACACAACGCCAACGACCGCGGCTAAAACCGGTTGTGGCAGCGGCTGCGGTTGTCGCTAAGTTCATTTGGGCCAATCTTCTGGAGTACGCGTATGAAACTGAAACTCACCATCTTTGCCGCCCTGTTCATGGCCGGTAGCGCACAGGCCGCCGAGATCATCGACGTTCACCGCGACGCCAATTGCGGCTGTTGCAAGGACTGGGTCAAGTACCTTCAGGCTAACGGTTTCGAGGTACGCGACCATGTCGAAAGCAACATGAGCGCGGTCAAGCAAGGCCTCGGCGTGGCACCGCGCCTGGCCTCCTGCCACACCGGTGTGATCGACGGCAAATTCGTCGAGGGGCATGTGTCAGTGGCGCAGATCCATGAATTGAAGCAGCGAAACGACCTTGCCGGTGTCGCCGTGCCGGGGATGCCCGCGGGCTCTCCGGGCATGGATTACGGCCAGCCCGCGCAGGCCTATCAGGTGATCGGTCTGACAACTGGTGGCAAGGATGTGTTGATCGCGGAATATCAAGCGGACTGACTGGCACGGCTGCCATCATAGCCGTATCAGTGGCAACCTGCCCGCGCCGAGCGTGGGCAGGCCGTAAAAAAGGACAGCTGACAGAGCAGGGCCATCATGCAATCCACATCTTCGCGGCGAACCTTCGTCAAAAGCCTGGCCGCCGGTGGCATCGTTGCCGGACTGGGCATCTGGCGTCAGCCTGTATGGGCCGTAGCGCGCCCCGGTCAGTCGAGCGAAAAGGGTGTGCTGGCCGGCACCCAGTTCGATCTGACCATCGACTCGCTCGGTGTCAACTTCAGCGGTCGCGAACGCACCGCCATGGCCATTAACGGCAGCATTCCCGGCCCGCTGCTGCGCTGGCGTGAAGGCGATACCGTGACGCTACGGGTACACAACCGTCTGCTACAGAACACCTCTATTCATTGGCACGGCATCCTGCTGCCGGCCAACATGGACGGCGTACCCGGCTTCAGCTTTGCCGGCATCGCACCGGACGGCATGTACGAATACCGTTTCAAGGTGAAGCAGAGCGGCACTTACTGGTACCACAGCCACTCGGCCTTTCAGGAGCAGCTCGGCGTCTACGGCCCGCTGGTGATTGATCCGCTGCAGCCGGAGCCTTTCCAATACGAGCGCGACTACGTGATGATGCTCACCGACTGGACCGACGAAAGCCCGGCGCGGGTACTCGACAAACTGAAAAAGCAGTCCGACTACTACAACCGCGGCCGTCGCACGGTTGGCGACTTCATCAACGACGTGGCCGAGCAGGGCTGGCGCGAGACGCTCGGCAATCGCTGGGCCTGGGCCAAGATGAAGATGACGCCCACCGATCTCGCCGATATCAGCGGTGCAACCTATACCTATCTGCTCAACGGCCAAGCGCCGGACGGCAACTGGACCGGCCTGTTCGAAGCTGGCGAGCGCATCCGCCTGCGGCTGATCAACGGCTCGGCGATGACTTATTTCGACTTCCGCATCCCCGGCCTGAAGCTCACCGTGGTGGCCGCTGACGGTCAGAACGTCGAGCCCATGGAAGTCGACGAGCTGCGCCTGGCTGTGGCGGAAACGGTCGACGTTCTTGTCACCCCGGATGGCAGCCAGAGCGCTTATACCCTCTTCGCTCAATCCATGGACCGCAGCGGATTCGCCCGCGGCACGCTGGCAGTGCGTGACGGCCTGAGTGCACCGGTACCCGAGATCGATCCACGGCCGGAGCTGAGCATGGAAGACATGGGCCATGGCGAGATGAACCACGGCGATATGGCCGGCATGGATCACTCCGCCATGGGGCATACCGGCATGGCAGATGCCGGCGGAAAGATGGAGATGCAGGCTCATCCCGCGAGCGAGAACGACAATCCGCTAGTGGACATGCAGACCATGATGCCGGCGCCCAAGCTGAATGATCCCGGCATCGGCCTGCGCGACAACGGTCGCCGTGTTTTGACCTACTCCGACCTGCGCAGCACATTTCCTGACCCTGACGGTCGTGAGCCGATGCGTACCATCGAGCTGCACCTGACCGGTCACATGGAACGCTTCGCCTGGTCGTTCGACGGCATTCCCTTCGCCGATGCCGAGCCGGTCCGCCTGAAATACGGTGAGCGGGTCCGCTTCGTGCTGGTCAACGACACCATGATGCATCACCCCATTCACCTGCATGGCATGTGGAGCGACCTGGAGGACGAACACGGCAACTTTCAAGTACGCAAGCACACCATCGACATGCCGCCCGGATCGAAACGCAGCTACCGCGTAACCGCCGATGCCCTCGGGCGCTGGGCTTATCACTGCCACATGCTGATGCACATGGATCTCGGGATGTTCCGTGAAGTCCGCGTTGAGGAATCGGAAAAGCACGTGCACACGCCGCAGGCGGGCGCTGAAAAGGGGCATCAGCATGACCATTAAGATACCGCTGGCCATCGCCTTGACCCTGAGCGCTGCGCTTAGCCAGGCGCAAGAATCCATGGATCATTCGAGCCACACGGAGCATGGCAATCATGCACCGGTCGCTTCCGAGCCGATGGATCACTCGGGAATGAGCCACAGCAGCGCAACGCCTATTCCGAGCGATATGGATCATGGAACCATGGACCATTCAGCCGATGAGATGCCGCATCCACCCGCGACCGGTATTCCACCAGGGCAAGCGAGCCGCCCGCCCGTACCGACCATCAGGCCCGACGACCGCACCGCCGCCTTTCCTGCCCTGCCCGCGCACCAGATGCATCAGGGAGGCACGCACTTTCTGTTCGTCGCCGACGAGCTGGAATGGCAGGACGCCGACGATGGCAGCAGCCTGGCCTGGGATATCAGCGGTTGGGCCGGTGGCGATATCGATCGCCTGGCGTTTCGTTCCGAGGGTGAGCGGACCAACGGTCATACCGAAGAGGCCGAACTGCAGCTGCTCTGGAGCCATGCCATCAGCCCCTGGTGGGAAACCGTTGCCGGGATTCGTCAGGACTTCAAACCCGGCTCGCCGCAAACCTGGGCCGCCTTCGGCATACAGGGGATGCTGCTGTATGGCCTGGAAACCGAAGCCACCGCCTTCATCGGCGAGGGCGGCCAGAGCGCGCTGCGCCTGGAGGCTGAGTACGACATCCTGCTGACCCAGCGCTGGGTCTTGCAGCCCACCGCGGAAATCAACCTGTACGGGCGCAACGACGATCGCCGCAGCGTGGGTTCAGGCCTGAGCGATGTCGGCGTCGGGCTGCGCTTGCGTTATGAGATCAACCGGCAGTTCGCGCCCTACGTGGGGGTCATTTGGGACCGCGCCTACGGCAATAGCGCAGACTTGCTACGCGCCGAGGGGGAAGATACGAGCGAAGCCCGCCTGGTGGCGGGTATCCGATTCTGGTTCTGAGGCCCGGCACATGCTTAAAACCATCACGACGCTGCTGGCGGCTGCCCTCGGCATACCTTGACATCCATCATCACGCCGATGGCAGCCAGCACGTTCATTGACGGGGCTGCCTGCGGGGTTTGGAACGGCTTCGCGAGCAAGCTCGCTCCTACGGACTTGTTCGCGTCTATCGGCAGGTCTGAGGCGGTGGGCCACCGGCCCCGAGGATGTACACACCGAGCATGTAGGAGCGACCTCGGTCGCGAATATCGATGCGCTGGAGCGCCGGCCCGATTATGGCCCGGCGCAGCCTATGGAACGCGTCGCGAGCTAGCTCGCTTTTACGAGGAGCCCGCGATTACCGCGTTGCCTCAAGAGCGCTAACTCTGCAGGCTCTCGACTGGCGACGCTTGCGTCACCTCGCTTACGCCAAGTGGACGATAGGCATCGCGCCACGTCTGGTAACGCTGGTCCTGCCAGACGCGCTGATGCAGGTGCGCCATGCCGTCCGGGTCATTGAGCAGGCGCCAGCGTGCCGCTTCGGCCGCGCCGTTGGGCCCGGCATCGAGGATCTGCAGCATGCGCTGCTCGCGCAGCACCTCGGCGCCTTTCACTACCTTGGCATGCCGCGCCCGCGCCATGCCGCACACCAGCGCGTTGTAGATCGGGTCCACCGTCGCAGCGATAAAGCCATCGTGCAGCGCATTTTCCTGGTTCTGCCGGGTATAGCGATCGGTCGAAGCCAGCTCCTGCGGCGGGTTGAATTCCTCGGGAATCAGGAACAACTTGCACCGGAAGGCAGCCAGGCCGAGCCCGGTGCGACTGGTGATCACCGAGACCGGCGCCGAGAGGATCAGCGACACCACAATGGGTGCCAGCCACCACAGAAATGCCGGATCGAGCCAAGCCACCAGCGCCGTCCAGAGCACGCCCAGCAGCATCTGCGAGCCGTGCCGACGTAGCGCTTCGCCCCATGGCGTGGCGTTGTCGGCGCGCTGGGGCGAGTTCCACTGCACGGACCAGCCGAGAAACGCGGCGGTGACGAATACCGTGTGAAACAGCATGCGTACCGGCGCTGCCAGCATCGAGAACAGCGTTTCCAGCAGCATCGACAACAACAAGCGAATACGTCCACCGTACTCGTGCGCGCCTTGGATCCAGATCAGCAGTACGCTGAGAAGTTTGGGCAGGAACAGCAACGTCAGCGTCGCCGAGAACAGCGCGATGGCTTCACGCGGATGCCATTGCGGCCACAGCGGATACAGCTGGTTCGGTTGCAGGAAGTATTCTGGAACCATCAGCGTATGGATCGCCAGCAGCCCGGTCGACAAAGCCAGGAAAACAAACCAGAGCGGTGCCGATAGATACGACATGACGCCGGTAAGGAACACGAACCGATGCACGGTATGCATGCCCTTGACCAGAAACAATCGGAAGTTCATCAGGTTGCCGTGGCACCAGCGGCGGTCGCGCTTGAGCTCGTCGAGCAGGTTCGGCGGCAACTCTTCGTAACTACCGGGCAGGTCATAGGCGATCCACACGCCCCAACCAGCCCGCCGCATCAGCGCGGCTTCGACGAAGTCATGAGAAAGGATATCGCCGGCGAACGACCCTTTGCCGGGTAGCGGCGCCAAAGCGCAGTGCTCGATGAAGGGCTTGACCCGGATGATCGCGTTATGCCCCCAGTAATGGGATTCGCCCAGCTGCCAGAAATTGAGGCCGGCGGTGAACAACGGTCCGTAAACCCGCGTAGCGAATTGCTGCATCCGTGCATAAAGCGTATCCATGCCCGACGCCTTCGGCGCGGTCTGGATGATGCCGGCACCAGGGTTGGCTTCCATCAGCCGCACCAGGCTCGTCAGGCATTCGCCACTCATTACGCTGTCTGCGTCGAGCACCACCATGTAGCGATAGCTGCTACCCCAGCGGCGACAAAAGTCATCGATGTTGCCGCTCTTGCGCTTCACCCTGCGCCGACGGCGGCGGTAGAAGATGTGGCCGAAGCCGTCGACCTCGCGACACAACTCCAGCCACGCCTTCTGCTCGGCAACGCAGGTGTCCGGATCGTTGCTGTCGCTGAGAACGAAAATGTCAAAATGCTTGATCTGCCCGGTTGCCTTGAGCGACTCGTAGGTGGCACGCAGTCCAGCAAATACTCTCGGTACATCCTCGTTGGCGATGGGCATCACCAAGGCCGTGCGTGCGTCGTCCGGAATCGGCTCGTCACCGAGGGTGGTGGCTGAAATGTTGTAGCGATCACGACCCTTGAGTAGCTGGAAAAAACCCATCAACGCGGTCCAGAACCCTACCGACACCCAGCAGAACAGCAATGCGAAGAGCAGCAGGATGCTCGTCTGCACCACATACGGAAGAATCTGACTCGCCGACTGCTGCAGCGGTTGCTGAAACACCTCCTGCAGATTCACCAGTGCCCAGCCCTGATAAGGCAGCACGGATTTCATATGCCAGGTTGCGATGACAGTCTGCACCAGCATCAGCAACAGCAGGATGCTGCGACGAACCCCGGCAACCTGACGCCATCCGGAACGGTTGATTTCCGGCGTTGGCGGTATGTCGACCGCGCGGTTCTTCTTACGCAGCAGGCGCCACCAGCTCAGGCGCAGCACGTTGGTATGCCAGGGCTCCGGCACCATCCGGGTGCGCACGATTGGCGGCGTTGACTGAATACAGACGCGGTCCTGGTGATCGCGCGAAAGCGCCCGGCCACGCTCCAGGGTTTCGCCCCAGCCGAGCTTCAGCCGCGCGGCGACCGAGCCCAGCAAACCGCCTGCGCTCGGCTCACTATCGCCAACGGTCGGTGCGGTACGGGCCAGGACGCGATGCAGATCGTCCAGCTCGCCGCCTTCTCGCTCCGTCTCGCGAGCCAGGGCTTCGCGCTGTTCGGCACTGAGCGGCAGTTGGTCGATATAACGTCCCGTAATCGGTGGCTCCACTGGGTTATTCATGGGACGGAATCTGGTAGCTCCAGGTTTCGGAAAGTGTCTTCTCGCCTTCCACCAGGGCTGCCCGCAGCTCTACCGGCCGGGCTGGGTCGCGCACCTTCAGCCGCAAGGTCAAGCGCCAACCCTTGGTCACGGGGTTGTGCCGCAGGTTGTTTTCCACCAGCTCGGCGTTATCGCCGACACTGACCTGGGTGCTCACCAGCGCATCCGCCGGCAGCTTGGCCAGATTTGGACCAACGAAATCGACGATTAGCGCGGTGCTGCCGTCGGGCTGACGGATCAAGTTGGATTGCTTGACGTCACCAGCGGAAAGGCGCGTCTGCATGACCCAGGCTAGCGCCGGGTCATGGAGCGCCGGCTCGTCCATGGTGAAGTGCAGGGTATAACCAAAATCCAGCGGCGTTCCCGGCTGCGGCGGCTCTTCGGGGACCCAGAAAGCAACGATGTTGTCATTGGTTTCATCGGGTGTCGGAATCTCGATCAACTCCACTCGCCCCTTGCCCCAATCGCCACGCGGCTCGACCCATCCGCTTGGGCGTAGATCGTAGCGATCGTCCAGATCCTCGTAACGGCCAAAATCCCGAGTGCGCTGGAGCAGGCCGAAGCCACGAGGATTTTCGACGCTATAGCTACTGATCGATAGACGCTTGGGATTGTTCAGCGGTCGCCAGATCCATTCGTTGTCGCCCGTATGAATCGCCAGCCCTTCGGAGTCGTGAAGCTGCGGTCGATAGTTGAGCTGGCTGCTGGGCTGGTTGGCGCCGAACAGATACATGCTGGTCAAGGCACCGATGCCGAGTTTTTCGACCGGTTGGCGCAAGTAGACTCGCGCCTGCACGTCGACAGTGCTGTCCTTACCGGGCGTCACCACCATGCGGTAGGCGCCAGTTGCACGAGGTGAATCCAGCAGCGCGTAGATCACCAGATTGCGACGGTCGGCCTGCGGCCGTTCCACCCAAAATTCGCGGAAGCGCGGAAACTCCTCCCCACCGGGCAGCGCGGTATCGATCGCCAGGCCTCGCGCCGACAAGCCATAGACCTGGCCTTTTCCAACCACGCGGAAATAGCTGGCGCCGAGCAGCGTCATCAACTCGTCCGCCTTGTCCGGCTTGTTCAGCGGATACAGCACCTTGAAACCGGCGAAGCCGAGATTTTCCAGCGCCGCGGGCTCGATCTGCACCTTGCCGAAATCGAACATTTCCGGGTCGTAGCGAATCTCTTCGACACCCGCAGCGGTGATCTCGTTAATTTTTACCGGCACGTCGAAGTGCATGCCCTGATGGTAGAACTGCAACTCGAACGGCGTCTCCGCCTCGTGCCACAGTGCCTTGTCGCCACGAAAGCGCAGTTGCTGATAGTCACCGAACGCCATGCTGCGGAATACCGCCGGCAGATTGCTCTGTGGTGCTACGTAGCGTTCTGCAGCCAATTTCTCGGCTTTCACGGCAACGTCTTCGATACCGAAAGCCCAGCTATTACCCGTCACCAGAGCCATGGACAGGCTCAGCGCCACGCCCAGTACCCCACCTTTGCGAGCGGCTGTTATGAAATTAAAAAAACGTGACACATCGCCTCCTGAGCTACACGATTTCCTCCGGCCGCTATCCGGCCGGTTTGCTTTCGTTGGTCTGCCGCAGCGGAAAATGATTCCCCGGCCCGTGGTTAGTAATCGAAGCGGCGAGATCATCCCATGCCGGCAATTGGCCGGATAGCTACCTCTGGGACGATTTTTTCCTGCAGCCCGCCCCGGGCGGGCTGATATCGGATTGGCGCAACCATCGCAATCACTCCAGCACGAAACGCTGCTGCTTCACGTGCTGCGAATCCAACCCGATCTGCACCTCGAACTCACCCGGCTCGGCCACTGGATGCAGCTGGGCATTGACGAATTTCAGGTCGTCTTCGTCGATGCTGAAACGAATCTCGCGCTCCTCGCCCGCCTTGAGGGCAACCTTGCGAAAAGCCTTGAGCTCCTTCACCGGGCGGATCACCGAGGCCACCAGATCCTGAATGTACAGCTGCACGACAGTGGCACCATCGCGCTGGCCGGTATTCTTTACCGTCACGCTTGCCTCAAGCGTGCCTTCGCGTGGCAGGGTCGGACTCGACAAACGCACCTCGGACAGTTCGAAACCGGTGTAACTCAAGCCATAACCGAAGGGGTACAGCGGGCCGTTGGGCTCTTCGAAATACTGTGAGGTGTAGTTGCCAGGCTTGCCCTCGACATAAGGCCGACCGACGCGCAGGTGGTTGTAGTAGGTGGGAATCTGCCCCACCGAACGCGGGAACGAAATCGGCAGCTTGCCGGACGGGTTGTAATCGCCGAACAGCACGTCGGCAATGGCATGACCGCCTTCGGTGCCACTGAACCAGGTTTCCACGATTGCATCGGCGTTCGCCTTTGCCCAGTTGAGCTCCAGCGGCCGGCCGTTCATCAGCACCAGCACCAGAGGCTTGCCGGTTTTTTTCAATGCCTTTAGCAGCGCCTGCTGACTCGGCGGGATTTGCAGGCTAGTGCGGCTCGATGCCTCGTGGGACATGCCACGCGATTCACCCACCGCGGCGACGATCACATCGGCCTGCTCGGCGGCGGCTACCGCTTCGGCAATCATCTCGTCCGCTGGACGAGGATCCTGCACCACCTCGGGATCGTCCCAGTTGAGGAAGTTCAAGTACTCGACCATATGCTGGTCGTCGGTGATGTTGGCCCCGCGCGCATGGAGCAGGACCGCCTCGTCGCCCAGCGCGTCGAGCATCCCTTGGCGCAAGGTCACCGACTGTTTAGCGACGCCCGCCGCCGACCAGCTGCCCATCATGTCCACGTGCGAATCCGCCAGCGGGCCGACCAAGGCGATGGTGCCTCCCTTCTTCAACGGCAGCGTTTGGTCGTGGTTCTCCAACAGCACGATCGACTGGCGAGCAACGTCTCTCGCGGCCTCGCGGTGCAGACGGCTTTCGGCGTTAGTGTCTTTTGGGTCATCCCGGGCTACGCCAATTCTCCGGTAGGGGTCGTGGAACAGGCCCATGTCGTATTTGGCGCCCAACACTTCGCGCACAGCCGTGTCGATTTCGCCGATTTCGATGTCGCCCGCCTCTACCAACCCCGGCAATTCCTGGCGATACAACGAGTCGGCCATGCTCATGTCGATACCAGCCTTGATCGCCAGCCGAGCGGCCTCGCGCCCGTCGCGTGCCACACCGTGGCGCATCAGTTCGCTGATGGCGCCGTGGTCGCTGACGGTGACGCCATCAAACCCCCAGTCTCGCCTTAGCAGATCCTGTAGCAGCCATGTATTGGCGCTCGCCGGCACGCCGTTGATGGAATTCAGCGCGACCATCACCCCGCCCGCCCCCGCGTCGATGGCGGCGCGATAAGGCGGCAAAAAGTCCTGGTGCATGCGCATCGGGCTCATATCCACCACGTTGTAGTCACGCCCGCCTTCAACCGCGCCATAAAGGGCGAAATGTTTGACGCTGGCGGTCACGCTGTCAGAGGCCGCAGGCGATTCGCCCTGATAGGCCTTAACCATGGTGCGGGCGATTTCCGAAACTAAATAAGGATCTTCGCCATAGCCTTCGGAGGTGCGGCCCCAGCGAGGATCGCGGGAAATATCGACCATGGGCGCGAAAGTCATATCCAGCCCGTCGGCGCTGGCTTCGATGGCCGACACGCGCCCGCTCTTGGCAATTACGTCCAAGTCCCAGCTCGACGCCAACCCCAGGCCGATGGGGAAGATTGTCCGATGCCCATGCACAACGTCGTAGGCGAAGAAGATCGGGATTTTCAGCCGGCTTTGCAGCGCGGCATCCTGCATTGGGCGATTGTCCTGGCGGGTGACGGTGTTGAAGGTACCGCCAATATGTCCTGCGGCCAGCTCCTCGAGAATGCGTGGTCGTGGCATGTCTGCGCCGATGCTGATCAAACGCAACTGCCCGATCTTTTCTTCAAGGGTCATTTGTTCGATCAAGCTGGCAATGAAGGCTGGTTTGTCATCCAGCAAATCAGATCCGGTCTCGGCGGCGACAGCATGAAGCGAAAGGCCGGCGATTAAACCGAACAGATAAAGCCTTTTCATTAGAAGTTCCTGGCTTACGAGGCGTTTTGGCATTCTGCGTGGCAACCGGATTTACCGGCTAGCCACTTGCCGAGTATGAATGCCTCAGCCTGTTACAAGCCAGAGGCCAGCAATGGGAAGGGAGACGCTGCGAGCTAGCGATACTGCGGCGCGTGCGCGAAGGCGGAGCACAGGCAAGGCGCTTAGGCCGTTGCAGCGAAGCGCTTCACGGATTCGAGCCAGTCGGAGTCCAGCCGGTTCTGATCGGTTTCAATTCCACGCGCATCCAACGCTTCCCGGTGTCGATCGATCTCGCGAGCTGCCTCACTCAGGGCCGCGCTGTTGCTGTCCAGCTGATGCATCTGCGTCAAACCCAAATGGTAGAAACGCAACAACTTCATCGCATCTGGATCGCCAACGGCCACACCGGACGTGACGTGATGCATAACGTTAGTTACACGCATCAAGCTGCGCTTGAGGCGCCAGCCATAGACCGCACAACTCATCCAGGGCTGCGTCCAGTACACCGAACGCACCAGCGCAATGGTTATCAGCAGCCCGGCTGCGACGCCCAGGGCATTCAAACGAAGGTTATCCCCGCCCGCCTCGCCGAATATTCCGATCGCCACGGTGGCCATTCCCATGGCCAGCACTGCGAAAGTCGCCGCGACGATCAGCGTGCTGCGGCGAGTCTGCTGGCGGTAAGTTTCGGGACTGAGCTGCTTGATCTCGAATATCACCATGAGTTAATCCTTGGTTGACGATGAACAGGATGACTTCTGCATTATCACCGTAATGCACAACCGTTGCCTGACGATGAGCAGCGGAGCTCCACCTGGGTTGATGGCGTACGGGACAATACGGAGAAGCACATGCGCCGACTGGCAACCCCAGCCGATTTCGATCGCGTTTACGACATTTACATGCACAAAGAAGTAGTGCCCTTTCTCGGCTTCGACCCGATGCCGCGGGAGGGCTTCGGCAAGGTGTTCGATCCATTGTTCGAGAGCGGCTGCTTCTACGTGTACGAAGTCGGGGGCTGCGTACAGGGCTTTTACAAGGCGCAACGGCATTTAGGACGCGCCGCGCATGTTGCCTATCTGGGAACCCTGGCGGTAGCGCCGCAGGTGAAAGGCAGCGGGATAGCCAGAACGATGATGGGCGATGCCCTCTCCCGGCTGCGCAACGCCGGTATCACCCGAGTCGAGTTGACAGTCGAGGCAGATAATCCGCGTGCGATCGCCTTCTACGAACGCTTCGGGTTTATCCACGAAGGTACTCAACGGGCCGCCTACAAGCGTGCCTCCGATGAGAGCTGCGTTGATGAACTGATGTATGGCTTGTTGCTAAACGAGCGGTGAGTCGCGACTGATCAGGATAAGCACGCGGTGTAGACGGCCTGAACCGCCCAACACCGCGTCGACAGCTTTAGTTTTTCAACTTTGTCGTGACCTGAGCCACCAGCTCACCCTGATAGCGAGCAATGGTCAGTTCCTTGTTCGATGGTTGACGCGAGCCATCGCCACCCGCGATGGTCGATGCGCCATAAGGCGTACCGCCGTTGGTTTCAGAGATATCGAAGAACTCACCGATCCCATAGCCGGTCGGCACGATGATCATTCCGTGGTGCGCCAGGGTGGTCCATGTGGAGGTGATAGTCATCTCCTGCCCGCCGCCGGTTCCGGTGGAGGTGAATACGCTGGCAACCTTGCCGTGCAGCGCGCCCTTGGCCCAGAGGCCGCCGGTCTGATCGAGGAAGTTGCGCATCTGCCCGGACATGTTGCCGAAGCGTGTCGGCGTGCCAAAAATGATCGCATCGTAATCGGCGAGCTCGGCCGGGCTCGCCACCGGCGCGGCCTGATCGACCTTTCCGCCTGCGTTCTTGAAAGCTTCCGCCGGCATGGTTTCCGGCACGCGCTTGAGGGTCACTTCGGCGCCCTGAACGCGGCGCGCGCCTTCGGCTACCGCGTTGGCCATGGTTTCGATGTGACCGTACATCGAGTGGTACAGCACGAGAATCTTCGCCATCTCTGTTTCCTCTTTCTGGGTTGTATATTCGGTAGGACTCAACAATCGTTCGATAGCCTCTGAGTGATATCAGCCCGGCGAGGGGTTAAAGCGCTATCGGGCGATGATTGAGGTCATCTTCTATTGGAATGCTCGACCCATGGGTGGATTTTCCAGCATAAATAGATCTGAAAATTCGATAAATAAACGTTGCTTGTCGTTTTCGGTTACGCCAGAAATCCCAGCGCCTCCTCCAGCAACAGATCGGGCACCTCTTCCGGTATGTAATGACCGGCCGGCAGCGCTTTGCCCTGTACGTTCGTCGCTACCTCGCGCCACTCCTTCAGTGGATCGAAGCAACGTTCGATGACGCCTTTGGTGCCCCAGAGCACCAGCAATGGCGCTTCGATGCGCCGGTCTGCGGCGCGGTCTTCGCGGTCGTGCTGAAGATCGATACCGGCACTCGCGCGATAGTCCTCGCAAAACGCATGGATAGTGCCGGGCAGCTTCATGCAGCGCAGGTACTCGGCATAGGCGGCATCGCTGAAGGGATGCACATGGTCGGCGCGGGTGGCCACGGCGGTGCGCAACACCAATTCGGGATCGGCTTCGAGCAGCGTCTCCGGCAGCGGCGCCGGGCGAATCAGGAAAAACCAGTGCCAATAGGCGCGAGCGAAGGTCTCGTCAGTCTGGCTGTACATGGCCAGGGTTGGCGCGATATCCAGCAAAATCAGCCTGCGCACTGCTGCCGGATGGTCCATCGCCAGCCGATGGCTGACCCGCGCCCCGCGGTCATGGGCGATGATGTCGAAGTGGTCAAAGCCAAGCGCCCGCATCAACTCGACTTGATCGCGCGCCATTTCCCGTTTGCTATAGGCGATGTGATCTCTGCCGCCCTCCGGCTTGCTGCTATCGCCGTAGCCGCGCAAGTCAGCCGCCACGACGGTGAAACGTTCAGCCAGCTGATCGGCAACTCTATGCCAGATGACATGGGTCTGCGGGTAGCCGTGAAGCAGTAGCAAGGGCGGCCCGGAACCCGCTTTGCGATAAGCAATTCGCACGCCGTTGACTTCGCACTCGTCTCGCTGAAACTGCTCGAACATGGGATCACTCCTGGTGGTGGCTGTTAATCCTAGGCGTAGATTGTCCGAGCGCAACAACAGCCATCAGACAAGCCAGCGGAAGGTGGAAGATGAGATACATCGTCTCGTACAGCGTCCTTTTCACTGGATGCTGTAGCCAAACCCGTGCTGCCTCGGATATCGGCGGCATGACCATCAGTTAAACACACGAAATTAGCAGCCCGACTGCGCAACTCATTGCGCAGTCGGGGCTATTGCTGCGAATCAGGCCATAAAACTGCGCTGTTCAATTGCATCACAGGACTGCTTTGTCGCATGGTTTGCGCGGCCAAGTGAGAGCTGAGCTTAGCCGGTTAATCGGACGGAAAAACAAGCGCGGACAATGATGTCCGCCCCATGCAGAACAAGGATCGTGGCGATGCCTGACAGCGTTATAAACTGGAGTTATCCCTTTGCCGGCAATGCCGCCAGCCCGCTCGCAAACTTGACCAGCCTGGCCAAAGCCAACGGCGGACATTATCCAATGGGGGCGAACGGCCTGTGGCATGGCGGAGTGCATTTTGACAAAGGCACCGACACGGTCTTCGATCAGTCCAGTGTTCGTTGCATCGCCGATGGTGAAGTAATCGCTTACCGTATCGACGAGCAATATCCGATCAGCGAATACACAGGCGACATCCCGCTGATCAAACGCGCACCTTTCTCCACGGGGTTCGTCTTGGTGAGGCATCGCTTGGCGCTACCACCGCTAGGCAAAACGTCTACGTCCATCGCGCCAGCGCTGACCTTCTACAGCCTGTATATGCATTTGCAGGACTGGGCCGGTTACCAGCAACGAACAACCCTGCCACGTCCGGAATTCTGGGGTGACGGGACATATCGGGTCGAAACCCAGGGCTCGAGCCTCAATGTGCGCGCCGAGGCCAGCCAGAACGCGCCCATTCTGGCCGCTTTAGCCAACGGAGCACGGGTCAAGATCGGTGCCATCAATGGCGGTTTCCGCAAACTGCTGAGCATCGTCAGCGGCTCGTCGGTACCAGCGCTGGAGCCTACCGGCGGCGAGGAAAACCTGCCGGGTTACCTCGCGAGCAAATTTCTTAAAGCGCAATACGAACCCCAGACCAAGGACAAGGTAGTGGTATTGGACACTCCGATATCGATCAAGGCCGGTGCCCTTATCGGCCACCTTGGCCAATATCAGAATCAAAGCGAGGGCATGCCTCAGGCGCTGCTGCACCTGGAGGTGTTCAGCTGTGAGGACGTACCCGCATTCATCGCGTCGAGCCGAGCACACGCCGCTCGCCTGCCGGACGAACAAAAAACCCTTCTGAAAATTCATAAGGGCGCCAGCAAACTTATCCCGCACCGCGCAGGTATTAGCGCCAGCAACCCACCCAATATCAGCGATGGGGGCGTCACAATCGGCGTTGACCTGATCCTCCCGCAAAGCCTGCTCGACAACCTGCCCGCCAACGCCAAGCTTGTCGTGCCGCCCAGCACCGAGGGCGTGTCGGGTACCCCAGAGATCCGCTGGTGGCGGCTCGATAATCTGCTGGCTGACCAGGACGGCAAACCGATCAGCGGCTGGCTGGCCGAACAGGAGATGATCACCACTCGCCACAGCCCTTGGGAATGGGAGGGCTACGACTTCATCGAAAATAGCGAACGCTCAGCCGGGGCTTTGGCCTATCACCTCGAAGCCCTCCGCCGTTTGACTGATGATGAGCGGGCCAATTATCAAAGCATGATCGACTTGTCCGACAAAGGCCCGATCAAGCAGCGCTTGCACGCCATCCTTGACGGAAACGGCGACCGGAAAATCACCCTAGAAGAAATCCGCACCGCCATAAGTAAACCCTGGCACGCCCAGTCCATCGCCCAGCTGATTACCCGCCACGAAAGCGAATGGTTCTGGAATCCGGGCAAATGGGATGAGTTGGATGAGCTGATGGACCACAGCCCAACCGTCCCGAACCTGGATTGGGTTGAAGAGAAAAAGCGGATAGAGAAACTAGCGTGGTGGAAGGATTTGGCCGGGAAGTATGGGATAGCGGCGGATGGGGTCGCTTGGCATTTTCACACACTGGAATTGATAGGAAAGTTCCACAAGACTGAAACCCCATTAATTACAATGGAGATGTTGCAAATTACCAAGCCGAGCAGCAATAAAAACTATTATGAGGAAATATTACCCTATCTCAATGAGTATGCTCACGCTTATAAAGTAAATACGCCGCTAAGAATTGCTCATTTTCTTGCCCAAATTGGCCATGAGAGTGGGTTCAGGGTGCGCTCAGAAAACGGCAACTATAGTGCTACACGAATGCGCGAGATTTTTGGATGCAAAGGCGGTAAAGATAATTATGTAAAAGCGACGGATGAGTGTTCTTTAGGACGCTTGCGAAATAGGCTTTGGACACACGAATCCGAATACGCTAACAACCCAAGAAATCTGCTTAGCTTCGTATATGCCTCAAGAATGGGAAATGGTGACGAGGCCAGCCAGGAAGGATATAAATTCCGCGGCAGAGGAATTATTCAATTGACAGGAAAAAATAACTACCGGAAATATACAGAAATCCATAATCGCGCCAACCCTAGCGACGCGCAGAATTTCGTAGAAAACCCAGACATGATAGCCACTATAACTAGGTATGGTATTGAATCAGGGTTTGTTTATTGGGCGATGGTGAAGGCCAACGATATAGCTGACACGGACAAACCCACTGATCTAACCCTAGCCATTAACGGCGGAATGAATGGTCATAGTGACCGCGTTGAATGCTTAAATAAACTGAAAGAGCATATGAAACTATGAATAGCGACCATAAAAAGCCAGCACTAGCGCTTATTCTATTTTTTCCACTATCCTTTTCTGCTTACTGCCAAGTCACTCTTACGCTGCCTACAGAAAATAAAACCAATAGCCAGCAGCCAAACACCCTTTGCATGGCGGGAGAGAAAAGCATTTTCACATGCTTTACCGGAAAAAAAGCGGCATCACTGTGCATCAAAAAGGGCCGAAACGATTTGTTCGTTCAGTACAGATATGGAACTAGCAAGAAATTAGAACTTGCTTATCCTACGACGCAAAGGAATTCTGCCGGGAAGTTTATGCTAAGCACTACGCCATACCCTGGAGGTGGGGCAAATCGGATTCGCTTCGTCAACGGCGGGTACAATTACTTCATGTATGACATTACAAAGTCCAAGGTAGACTCTGACGGGCAATCATATCCCATATTTATGTCCGGCATCTTGGTCAGAAAAGACGGTAGAAATATAGCGTCGTTATATTGCGACAATGAAGATGCAGGAATTTCATCGATAGCATTCGATATTTTTAATGAAGAAAATTTTGATCGCAACATAGATATGAGTGGCGCTGCTCTGCCAGGCCATTCGCCATAACGCTTAACGAAGCGGCCAGGATAATTAGTGCCATGAAGAATTGATCGGCCCGGCCAAATAACCTCCTAAAATCACCGCGTGAAAGGATCAAATTTCCTAGATTATGTGGAACACCTATAGAGCCTTAATGCTATTCGCCACTGTCTTACTCCTCGCTTTTAGCGCAACTGCAGCCAATGACATACCTCCTTATGCGATGGAAATGAAGACAAAACGGATTAATAGCCTTTTGTTCCGATATACACGATTTAATGCCGAGTCGCCCTTTCCGTGCTTGCGGCTTGAACTAATAAAGCCTCTGGATAAGTGGGAAATTGTTGATAAAAAAGACATATGCGAGATGAATGATTTATCGTTAGCTAGCGGCTACACATACTCGGCTTTTGAAGATATCCACTTCACCAATACCTCACTTATCTTCAAATTCAACTATTACTCAAAAACCACTCCCAGCGAATTTTCTCAGGATTGCTCCGTCCAGGCAGTCGATGATCAAATAAAGCTCATCGGATGCACAAATGCAAAACCAGTCGAATAATATGAAGGCAATGTAGCAAAGAGACCAAAGGGTATCCCCGGCGCCGCAAATCACCCAAAACTCAGCGGCAAAAACAGCGCAATCAGAATCCCCAGCAGACTCATTCCCAGCGCGGCGAAGGCGCCACATTCATCGCCCTCTTCCAGCGCGCGCGCCGTGCCGATGGCGTGGGCATTGATGCCATAGCTCAGGCCGCGCGCCGCCGGATGTTTCACACCGGCCCAGCCCATCAGCCATGGTCCCAGCGCAGTACCGATAACGCCTGTGAGCATGACGAAAACCGCTGCCAGCGAAGCGAGACCGCCAATTTGCTCGGCCACCAGCATGGCGATTGGCATGGTTGCTGCCTTGGGTGACAGACTCATCAATACCGACAAGTCCGCACCCAGCGCGCGGGCTATTACCAGTGTCAGGAAAACGCCAAGCACGCCGCCGCTAACCAGCGTGATGAGGATTGGCCAGAACAATTGCTGGATGCGCCTGAGATGGCGATACAGCGGCACCGCCAACGCCACCGTTGCGGGGCCGACCAGCACGGCGATCATCGAGGCACCCTCGCGGTAGCTCGCATAATCGATTCCGCATAGGTAGAGCGTTCCGACAACCAACAGCATTCCTATCATCACCGGCTGCAGCACCAGCCAGCCGCTGCGCCGGTACAGCGCCAGCGCCAGTTGGAATGCGATCAGCGTCAGCACCACGGAAAACAGCGGGTGATCCAACGTCATCGCCCAGACCTGGCTCCATTCCAGACGACTCATGCCTGCTCCTCCTGCCGCCGATCCATCCGCCGGATGAGGAGTTGCATCAGCCAGCCGCAGAACGGCACGGTCACCATGAGCGACAACACCAGGCCGGCCGCAATGGCGGGCAAGTCAGCCAGCAAGGCATCGCTGTTGGTCATGATTCCCGCCGCCGGTACGATCAGCAACAGCGGCAGGTATTGCAGCAGCAGCGCGGCGGTTTTTTCGAGAGGCTCAGGAATGCCACGGCGCAGTAACAGCAGGCCGAACAGCAGCACCATGCCGATGATCGGACCGGGTAACGCAGGGAGCAGCGAGAGATTGATGACGCTGCCAAGCAATTGCAGCACTACCAGCCAGGTCAGGCCTTTGAGAATCATGATGTTTCCTTAATCGACAGCAGAACAGAACGCAGATTGGCCAAAGCCAGACGACGGATGGCAGCACGCGCCCGCGACCGATGCAAGCGTAGGACTATCACCCGGCGCAGCGGCAGCGAAACAGGTGCAGATAGGCACGAAAAAAGCGGATCACAGATCTGTGAACTTTCCAATTTGCCTGTGGCGTAGCGCCGCAGGCCTGCCCGTGCCCTTTGCCAGCTTGGAAAGCGAACCTGGCCGCGAGCCCAGACGGCGGGCCGGATGCTTCGCCAACAGGCATCTGCATAATCATTCACACGTTATCTGATCCGTATTTTTGGCGTTTACCTGAGCCTGTTATGCACAGCATCGTGGATTGATTATCCGCCCCGTCTGAATGCCTGATGGGGCGACACAATGACCGAACGAATTCCCGCCACGATCATCAACAGCGTTGATCCGAGCAAACCCATACGCCTAACACCTGCCCAGACTGGCGGACCGATTCATACCCGCAGTTTCACTGGCCTGTTCCGCACTCTGCGCCTGCTGGGCGGCGGCCTTTTGTTCCTGCTCTACTTCGGCACCCAGTGGCTGAATTGGGAGGGTCGACAAGCGGTGCTCTGGGACCTCGGCAAACAGCAGTTCCATATCTTCGGCGCCACCTTCTGGCCGCAGGACTTCATCCTGCTGTCGGCATTACTGATCATCGCGGCCTTCGGCCTGTTCTTCGTCACCGTGCTGGCCGGCCGCGTATGGTGCGGCTCCGCCTGCCCACAAAGCACCTGGACCTGGATTTTCATGTGGGCGGAGAAGGTCACCGAGGGGGACCGCGGCCAACGAATCAAGCTCGACGTCGCGCCCTGGACAGCCGCGAAACTGTTACGCCGCACGGCCAAGCACGTGCTCTGGCTGGCGGTGAGTCTCGCCACGGCACTCGCCTTCGTCGGCTACTTCACCCCGGTACGTGAGCTAGTGCGCGACCTGCTCACGCTGGATGTGGGCCCGACCGCCGGTTTCTGGCTGTTCTTCTTCACCGCTGCCACCTACATCAATGCAGGATGGCTGCGGGAACAGGTCTGCCTGCACATGTGCCCTTACTCGCGCTTTCAGAGCGTAATGTTCGACGCCGACACCCTGGTGGTTTCCTACGACGCCGCCCGTGGCGAAAATCGCGGTGCACGCCGCAAGGGCAGCGATCCGAGCGCGCAGGGCCTTGGCGACTGCATCGACTGCACGCTGTGCGTGCAGGTCTGCCCAACCGGCATCGACATCCGCGACGGCCTGCAACTCGACTGCATCAGCTGCGGTGCATGCATAGACGCTTGCGACAGCGTGATGGACAAAATGGGCTACGCACGCGGATTGGTTCGCTATACATCCGAGCGAGCGCTGCAAGGTGGTAGGACGCGGCTGCTTCGACCGCGCCTAATCGGCTACGCAGCGGCACTGCTGCTGATGATCGGCGCCTTCGTCTGGGCGCTGGATGCTCGACCAATGCTGTCGCTGGATGTCACCAAGGACCGCACCCTGTATCGCGAAAACGTGCAGGGGCAGATCGAAAACATGTACAGCCTCAAGGTCATCAACAAGACCCAACAGCACCGGCAGTACGCGATATCGCTCGGCGAGGGTCCATTCGAGCTGCACGGTCGACGCGAAATAAGCCTGGCTCCCGGCGAGATCGCCGATCTGCCGGTCAGCGTGGCACTCACCGATGCCAGCCATAGCCGGGCGCTGAGCCGCAGACTGCAGTTCGAGGTTCACGATCTGGACGATCCGCACAGCGCCGTCAGTACTCACAGCACCTTCGTCGCGCCGGCCAATCCGTGAGCGCGTCATGATCCGCTTAACCCGAGACGCACCGTCCGCGCTTCGTGCAGTATCGTCACCCAGCATTGCCGCCGCTGAGCCAGACGCATGAAGCGCTACGAAAAATTCGCTGACGAGATAGCCGAAATGATCCGCACCGGCGTACTGGGGCCGGGGGAAAGAGTGCCGTCGGTGCGCCATGCCAGCCGCACCTATGGAATCAGCCCGTCGACGGTGTTCCAGGCTTACTACCTGCTTGAAGATCGTGGCCTGATTCAGGCGCGGGCACGTTCCGGCTACTTCGTTCGCGAACACGCCAAGCGGCCGCTGCACGAACCCGAGATCGGCCCACGGCTGGCCGAAACCACCGAGGTCGGCGTCAGCGAGCTGGTGTTCTCGGTGCTCGCCTCGCTGCGTGACCCTGACACCGTGCCCTTCGGCTCGGCCTTTCCCAGCCCGGAGCTCTTTCCCCTACAACGCCTGGCGCGCTCCATGGCACAGTGCGTACGCGACATGCCGGCCAGCGCGGTAGTCGCCGAGATGACGGCCGGCAATCCGGACCTGCGCCGGCAGCTCGCCCTGCGCTACATGGTCAGCGGCGTGATGCTGCCGATGGACGAACTGGTGATCACGACAGGCGCCATGGAGGCGCTGAATCTGTGTCTGCAGGTCGTGACCGAGCCGGGCGATCTGGTCGCCATCGAAGCGCCCGCCTTCTACGCCACGCTGCAGGTACTGGAGCGGCTCAAGCTCAAAGCGGTGGAAATTCCGGTGCATCCGCGCGAGGGCATCGACCTGGAAACACTCGCTGACGGCCTCGCCAAGCTTCCGATCAAAGCGTGCTGGTTCATGAGCAGCCTGCAGAATCCGCTGGGTGCGAGCATGGGCGAGCCGAAGAAGTTGCAGCTTTACGAGCTGCTGCGACAGCACCAGGTGCCGCTGATCGAAGACGACGTCTACGCCGAGCTCTATTTCACCCAGGAACCGCCCAAGCCCGTCAAAAGTCATGACCGCGACGGTTTGGTCATGCACTGCGGCTCATTCTCCAAAAGCCTTGCGCCGGGCTATCGCATCGGCTGGGTCGCCGGCGGTCGTTACGCCGAGCAGATCAGCCGACTCAAGTTGATGACCACCATTTCACCTTCGGTCCCGGCCCAGGCAGCCATCGCCGATTACCTGCAGCACGGCGGCTACGACCGTCACCTGCGCAAGCTGCGACACGCGCTGGAAATGCAACAAGGCGCCATGCTCGCCTCCGCCGCTCGGCATTTCCCGGCGACTACGCGGGTCACACGCCCCAGCGGCGGATACTTCCTGTGGTTCGAGTTTCCGGAGCAGGTCGACTCCCTGCAACTGCTGCAGCTTGCTCTCGCCCAAGGCATCAGCCTCGCCCCAGGTCCGATTTTTTCGGCCACACAACGGTTCCAAAATTGCGCGCGGTTGAACCATGGCTACCCCTGGGATGCGCGCAGCGAGAAGGCGATGGAGTTGCTTGGACGAATGATCAAGTCGTTCTAGGGTGGCGCCTCATGAACGACGGCTTAGACCTCAATCGTTCCCTGCAAGTACTGCACCGCCCGCCCGGCAACGAAGACTCGCTCCCCTTCCACCCGGCAATACAGCAGCCCGCTGCGACGCGAGGCCTGCAGCGCGACCAGCGACGATTTGTCAAGACGTCCGGCCCAGTACGGCGCGAGGCCAGCATGAATCGAGCCGGTGACCGGGTCTTCATCTCCACCATTGGCGGGCCAAAAGTAACGTGAGACGAAGTCCTGCTCACGCCCCGGCGCGGTGATCACCACATCCAGGGGCGCGAGCGTTTTGAAAGCAGCCAGATCCGGCGTCAGGTCGCGTACTTGATTCTCGTCCTCGTATACGGCGAACCAGGCCTGACGATTCTTCAGAATGGCTTGCGGAACGATGCCAAGGCCGTTGAGCAGTTCCGCTGGAGGATTTTCTACTCGCTCCGGCTCACGATTGGGGAAGTTCATTTCAAGCAGGCCGTTGTCCTGTTGCACAACGCTGACGTCCCCCACCGCGGCGGCCCGAAAGGTCAGCGGCGCCGTCGCCATTCCCTGACTGAGCAGCACGAAGGCGCTGGCCAAGGTTGCGTGACCGCAGAAGTCAATTTCGGTCAAGGGCGAGAACCAGCGGATGTGATAGGCACCGTCCGGTTCGCGGACCAGAAAGGCCGTTTCCGACAGGTTGTTCTCGATAGCGATCGACTGCATCTGCGCATCGCTCAGCCATCGCTCCAGCGGCACCACCGCAGCGGAGTTGCCCTTGAACAGCTCATCGGTGAATGCGTCGACTTGGTAGATCGGCAGTTTCATGCTTGGCCCTCATCCCGGCGTGCGCCCGCCGTCGGGCGCGCTGATCGAGCCAGTCTCGCCGAGCGGGAAGCGCCCGGCAATCTTCCTGAGTGACAGGCAGCCGGCGACGCAGAGGTCGCCGGCTGGGTCAGGAACTCGACGCCATACTCGCAGTGAGTGTTGGCTTGATCGGCTCTGCCGGCGGCTGGCATTGCGTCTGCGCGCCGACCTGTAGATAGGGCTGAAGAATCGGCGCCATACCCTTTAATACCTGCACCGGCAGCGCCGAGGTAAAGCGGAAGCTGTCTGCGCCGCGCCCTGGAACATAAGCGGTCAGGGTGCCGAAGTGGTTCGGCCCGAGATAGAAGACGAAAGTTGCGGTCCGGTTGATCGCTAGCGAGCTGATCAAGCGGCCACCCGCGCCAACGGTCTGGATACGGTTATCCCCCGTTCCGGTCTTGCCGCCGACCCGCAGTGATTCACCATCCGCTTGCAGAAAGGTGTCTCGCAGACGTCGCGCAGTCCCCCCCTCGACCACAGTGGCCAACGCTTCACGCAAGGCCGCCGCGACTTCGCTGTGCAGTACCCGAACGCCAGCGTCCGGCTTGATCCCCAAACGGGTCTCATAAGGCGTGTCGCTGGCGAAATGCAGACTGTCGATCCGCACGCTGGGCAGCCGTACGCCATCGTTGACGATGATACCCATCAACTCCGCCAGCGCGGCGGGACGATCACCGGAGCTGCCCAGTGCGGTTGCCAGCGACGGCACCAAATGATCGAAGGGATAACCCAGCCGCTGCCAGCGGCGATGGATATCGGTAAATGCCTCCACTTCCAGCATGATGCGAATGCGGCTGTCACGGGCGCTCTTGTGTCGGCTGCGGAACAGCCAGCCATAGACTTCCTGACGTTCGGCGGTGCTGGCGGTAATCACCTCGGAAATACCCGCGTCGGGGTTCTTGATCAGATAACCCAGCAGCCACAAGTCCAGCGGATGCACGCGCGCGATATAGCCCTGATCCGGCAGGCTGTAAGTGCCGGGGCCGTAGCGGGTGTACAGAGAATCGAGCGCCTTGTCGGTGAGCTTGGCGTCAGGCAAGCCTTTCTTGAGGAAACGATCGAAGGCGGCGCGATCCGCCTCCGGCATCAGATAGCGATGCACGGCAGCGAGCCGGGGCGGCGTTGGACGCATGCCGTCGAGTAGCACTTCGATGCGCTCGTCGGCGGTCTTGCCTCGGTATTTTTTCCAGAACCGCTGAAGGAATACCGAGCCCTCGCGATCGGCGAAACGCCTCAGGTATTCGCGCCGCTCGGGATTGTCATCGCTTTTCAACAACTCGGCGCCGTTGGACGTCTGGTAAGTGCTGTAGCTCACCAGGTCGCGCATCAGCCGCACAAATGGAAGGTTGATCGACTCCTGCAGAGCCTCGCGCATGGTCGGCAAACGGCCATCATCCTGGTGGCGGAAGTTGCCGAAACGGTGCATTCCGGCTCCAGTGAAGAAGCGCTCGGTCGGGCTGGCGGAATAGCGCCGTTCCAACGCCGCATCGAGCATCGCCGGCAGGTTGCGGTCCTCGTTCTGGATCAGATAACCCAGAGCCCAGCGCGTCAGTGGATCGACCGCCTCGGCCTTGCGCAAATCACTGACCTCGCTCCGCGCGTAGCGGTCGTGCAGCTCGGCGATGACCTCGAGATAGGTAGTCAGCACGCGCAGCTTCGCCGTGGAGCCCAGCTCCAGCTTGCTGCCCTCGTTGATGTCGAATGGCTGGTTGGTGTTGTCGGTCTGTACCCGCACGCGGAAACCCTGCTCGCCGCGCTCGAACAGCGTGAAGCTGTAGCGGACGTCAGCGGTGCGCTCCGGTGACAACATGCGCTCGCCGAACAGCCCGACCTCACCGGCGAACTCCGGCTCTGCCAGGCGCTGAAGATATTCGCTGACCTGCTTCTGCAATTCGCCATGCAGCGGCGTGGTCGCGGCCAAATCTAGGCGATCCAGTTCGTACAGCGACACGCCGAGCAGACTGCTCAGGCGCATACGCGCGGCAGTGATGCCCTTGCTGGATGGCACTTCGCGGATGCCCGGTTCAAGGCGCAGATCGCGGAAGCTGACCTTTTGCTGCAGCGCCGCGTTGCGCAACCGGGTGCCGATCACACCGCCGTTGGCCAGCAAGCGAATGTGGCTGTCGGTGAGTTCAGCCATGTCATCACGACCCGCACCCAGGTAATAGGACGGGCGGCGCTGCGCGATCAGTAGCGACAACACCTGACGAAGCGCCAGACCCTGAGCCTCCAAACTGGTGCCGGCATTGCGGCGCGAATCGAGCAGACGGTTGACCTCGGCGAAGTCGGCACCGAACCAGAGGCGCAAGCCATCGGCGATGCCATGTACCTCGCCGTGGCCGTAGGCAGCGGACAGCGGAACGCTGTTGAGATAATCGCGGACGATGCGCTTGCGGGTATCCATCGTCTGCGGGCCTTCGCGATAGGTACGCACGCTCGCCGAAACCATCTGCCGGATTTTTTCCTCGGCGCTACCGGTCCGGCCTTCAGGAGAGTGCCGGTACTTTTCCACTTGCGTGGCGAGCGTACTGCCTCCAGCCGCCTGGACCGGCAGGCCGAGCTTCTTCTCGACCTGGCTCACCGCGGCCATGGTGAAACGCGGCCAGTCCACCGCCGGGTTGGCACGGGGGCGCTCGGCATTAAGCAGGCCGCGATCCTCGATGAACAGCAGACTCATCGCGATGACAGGCGGTACATCATTGAACGTTTCGTAGTACTGATGCGGGTAACTGTTGGCGTACAGCGGCTCGCCGCGGCAGTCTTCGATCGTCAGCCCGGCCTGGGATTTCTCCGGATAAGGCACAAAAAAGCCACGACTGGCGTACCGCTGCAACGCTGGCGAAAAACGCACTTGCTGCTCAATGTCGAAGCCACGCTCCGTCAGTCGCTGCAAAAAGGTCGGCAGGTCGGCGTAGCCCAGACGACGGTCGAAAGGCCCGGCCTCGGGAAACAGGATATTGGCACTGGCACCCGGCGCGACCTGATAATCGAGATTTTCCGCGTAACGGCTCAGCCAGAGCGCCTGCAACTTTGATGTATGCATCTCATGCCAAGCGGCATAGCCACCGCCCGCAAGCAACGAAACGCCCAGCACCATGCTCATACGACGTGCCAAGCGGCTGCCGTGCGAGGGCTTCTTACCGGGTTTTTTGATGGATGGCGCTCGTTTGCTGCCACCTACCCGGGATGTATCGGTCCGCCATACTGCGCCCATCTTTTCCGGCCTGGCTTTCAAGAGAAATCACAGGCTTAAGCTTAGCTGGAGGCGCTTCGTTCAGCGTGCCAAGCAGACGAACGGAGGCGCTCAAAAACGGGCCTGACAGAGCAGTGACACGATGCAATCAAGGCTCGTTTTTATTCAATCCAGCGCGGGTAAAAACCCAGCTGAGACTGCAATTGCACATCCTGTATTTGCAAGACCTCGACAGGCAGTGGCTTTGGGCTATTTTCGCTATCGGCAGCATCGCCACGAAAGAAGTAGCGCTGCCCATTATCCAGCTTAAGAAACAGCCCCAAGGCACCATGTCCGGGCAGTTTTACCAGCACCAGCCGTTCGTCGCCTAACAGGTCGAGGCTTTCCTCAAACCCATAAAAAGGACGCCGTTCGAAGCGCAGTGGTTGCCATTTAACCCCATGGGCGAATTGCGCCGGGATTACCGCGGGCGGCGTTGCGGTGCTGGCGTAATGAATGCTTTCCGGATTGGCCAGAACTGGCAGATCGGCGAAGTCAGCCAACCCGGACGCGTATTCCCAACGGGCACACCCCAGCACGACCCGATCGATACTGATGCCATCGCGATTAAGCTGATCACGCACAGGCTGCACGGCCCCGTAGCGCTTTTCCCGCCAGGGAATCGCGCTGTCCAGCTGCGTATCGATCTGCCGGCCTAAGCCCGTGCCGAATAGCAGCCGACTGCCCTGATGCTCGATCAAGACGGCAATGTGGTTGATGATTGGCGGCTGTACCCAGCCACCGTCACGCCAGGCGAATTCACCACTGGAAGTGGTCTGGGCGGTGCGAACCAAACTGAAGCGCAGTTCCGCCGCGCTCACGGTTCCGGCCGATAAAATCAATAACAAGCCAATAATTCTCAGGCTGCGCATGGCTCACACTCCTGCCTCGGGAAGAAACGGCGAGATCTGCGCTGCAGCGAACGCCAATGGCAGGCGTGAACGTCGCAGCGTCCAGCGCCCCGGAGTCAGAACGAGCATGCGCTCGGCGCCAGGCGGCGGCGTGACGCCCAACGCGGCGTATTGCTCAGGCCAGACCAGCTCGGCCCGTGCTTGCAGGTGCAGCAAATCGCCGCTGCTGAAATCGATAAACAGCAGCCCACAGCGCGGCTCGCGCAGCAAATTGCCGAGCGTGTTGAACAGCCGATTGCCGCTGTAGTCCGGCATCCATAAACGACCGTCCCGGCCGATTTCAATGAAACCGGCCGGTCCGCCACGATGCGAAATATCCACCCCGCCACCCTGCGGGTCCGGACTCTGGCTGGCGATGAACAGCGTGTCCGCCGTCTGCACCAGCCCCAACCATTGTTCGTCCAGGCCGTCGCCTTCGAGCATTAAGCCTGGTAGACGCGGAGTTGCCTCCCAATCGCGCGCCTGGATGTACTTCGGGCAATTGCCGAACGACTGGGCGACCGCAACGCTGAAGCCCCGCTCGTCGCTCTCTACGATTCGTCCATTCATGCGGTTGCGTCGGCGAGTTGGCCACTCGAGCCCGAGCAGACCGACCGCAGCGCGCGGATGCAACAATGATGCGATAGGATCGTCGACCTGTGGTTTGGCGTCGATACATAGCAGGGCTGGGTGCGGCGACCAGGCGAAACCAGCCGCGCCGCTAAGTACCGATGCATGAGGCTGCCCTTCGCTGTCTACTGCCGCCACCAGCAAAGCCGGCAATTGCGCGAAGAATTCCCGATGCTGCTCAGGCATGAACGAGCGGATCATGCGCCCGCCTATTTGCTCGGCTTTTTCGCGGACGCCAGCGCGGGTCTGAATCAATTGCTCGCCGACGTGGAAGGGGCTGCTCATAGCGGTTACTCCTATTCCAAGCCGTCCTATTCCAGGCCAGGCATGCCGATGTAGCCCGGCAGCTCACGGATGCGCGCGCACCAGGCACGTATTGCCGGGTACGGGTCGAGATCGATGCCGCCTTCACCGGCTAGCGCCGCGTAGGGGTATACCGCGAGATCGGCGATGGTTGGCGCAGCGGTCTCGGCCAGCCAGGCATGTTCGGTGAGTTGCTGCTCGACTAGCTGCAAAGCGGCGAGTGCACGGCTGGCAGTCAATGGTTCGTCTATCGGACGGCGGAACAAGCGCCCTACCCGAGCCGTAGCCGGACCGTGGTGCATCTCGTTGGCAGCGAAGCTCAGCCAACCAACGATGCGCGCCTGAGCAAGCGCGTCCTGCGGATACCAGGCTTCATCGGCGTAGCGTCGCGCCAGATAGACGAGGATGGCCTGGGAGTCGGCCACTCGGGTATCGCCATCCTCCAGGACCGGCACCTGCCCGCGCGGATTGATAGCGAGAAACGGCGGTTGCTTGTGCTCGCCTTGCAGCAGATTCACCGGCACCAGCTCAACCGGCTGGCCGATCAGGCTGAGAAACAGGCGCGCCTTGTAGCAGTTGCCGGACAAGGTCAGATCGTAAAGTTTCATCGTGTCGCTCCTTCGCAAGATGGGATTGGTAAGGCACGACTGGATAATAGACAGACCTGTCTGTACACTGCAAGCGCAAAATGTTCATGAGGATGGCGATTGGAGGGAAAAGAATCGCTCCCGCATAATGGCCGTCCGAGGAGACCTACATGGCAACGAACAAGCGCGACCTACTGCTCAGCACTGCCGAGCGGCTGTTCTACACAGAGGGCTACCACGCCACGGGCATCGACCGGATTCTCAGCGAGTCCGGTGTGGCGAAGATGACGCTGTACAAGCACTTCAAGTCGAAGGAAGAATTGATCCTGGCGGTGCTCGACGCACGTCAGCAGCCGATGCTCGAGCGCTTACGCGAAGCGCGCGACAAGCTGCCGCCACGCAAGGCGTTGCTCGGTGTGTTTGAAGGATTGAACAACATGATTCACAACCCGAGCGCGTTCTGTGGTTGCCTGTTCATCAACGCCGCGGCCGAATACCACGACCGCGATCATCCGATTCATCAGCGTTCGGCTACTTACAAGGCAGAGTTCCAGACGCACTTGCGCGAACTGCTCGAAGCGCTCGACGCACCGCAGCCAGAGCACCTTGCGCGGCAATTGCAATTTCTGATCGAGGGTGCGCTGAGCATGGCGCACATCGAAGGGCCGGCCGATCAGGCGCTGCTGGCCAAGGCGGCGGCCGACCACTTGCTGCAGGCCGCCGGTATTTGAGGTGATGCCGGATAGCGCGCTCTTATGCCGGGCGCTCTTCCTTCACGCGGAACCAAGCGGCGTAAAGCGCCGGCAGGAATAGCAGCGTCAGCGCGGTAGCGACGATCAATCCACCCATGATGGCCACCGCCATAGGCCCGAAAAACACGCTGCGTGACAGCGGAATCATCGCCAGCACCGAGGCCAACGCGGTCAACACGATGGGCCGGAAGCGGCGCACCGTGGCGTCGACGATGGCGTTGAAGCGGTCATGACCGGCACCGATGTCCTGCTCGATCTGGTCCACCAGAATCACTGAGTTGCGCATGATCATCCCGGACAGCGCGATGGTGCCGAGCATCGCGACAAAACCGAACGGCTTGCCGAACAGCAGCAGGAACAGGGTGACGCCGATCAGCCCCAGCGGTGCAGTAAGAAACACCATCGCCGCGCGGGAGAAGCTCTTGAGCTGCAGCATCAACAAGCTGACCACGACGATAATGAACAGTGGCATACCAGCATTCACCGAAGCCTGCCCGCGACTGGAGTCCTCCACAGTGCCGCCGACCTCCAGCAGATAACCGCTGGGCAGCGTGTCGCGGATCTCGCTCAGTGTCGGCTGGATCTGCTGCACCAGCGAGGCCGGCTGCTGATCGCCGTAGATATCGGCACGCACCGTCACCGTCGGCAAGCGATCACGGTGCCAGATCACGCCTTCCTCGAAGCCATATTCCAGCGTGGCGACTTGCGACAACGGCACGCTGAGACCGCTGGCGGTGGGAATCGCCAGGCTCGGCAGCATCGATAGCGTCTCGCGCTCGCGTGCGGTACCGCGCAATAGAATCTCGATTAGCTCATTGTCCTCACGAAACTGGCCGGCAGTGGCGCCGGTGAAAGTACGCTTGAGGAAACTCGACAGCTCGACCGTGCTCACCCCGAGGGCGCGTGCGCGGTCCTGATCGACATTCAGCCAGACCACCTTGCTCGGCTCCTGCCAGTCCAAATGCACGTTGGCAACGTAGGGATTCTCACGCACCTTGGCGGCGACCTGACGCGCCAACTTGCGCACCACATCGATATGCTCGCCGGTCACTCGGAACTGCACCGGGTAGCCTACCGGCGGGCCATTTTCCAGACGACTGACGCGTCCGCGCAAGGTCGGGAAATCTTCACGCAGGCGCTCGATCAGCCAGCTGCGAAGGGCTTCGCGTTCCTCGATGCTCTTCGCCAGCACCACGATCTGGGCAAAGCTAGTAGCGGGTAGTTGTTGGTCGAGCGGCAGGTAAAAGCGCGGCGAGCCATTACCGACATAGGCGACGTAGTTATCGATACCAGCATGGTCCTTAAGCATGTCTTCGAGGCGGCGCACCTCGGCTTCGGTGGCCTTGAGCGAAGCGCCTTCGGTCAGTTTGAGATCGACCATCAGCTCCAGACGCCCAGACGCCGGGAAGAACTGCTGCGGAACGACACGGAACAGGCCGATCGCACCGACGAAGAGCAACAGCGTCAGTACGATCACGGTTTTGCGCCGACGCACGCAGAAGTAAATGATCCGCCTCACCCGCTGATAAAACGGCGTCGAATAGGGATCGTGCCCTGCATCGCTACCGCCGTGCTTTTGCGCGTAACGCTTGGCCAGATCCGGCAGCAGCTTCGCGCCCAATAGAGGGACAAACATCACCGCGGCGATCCATGAAGCAACCAGCGCGATGGTCACCACCTGAAAAATAGACCGGGTGTATTCACCAGTACTCGACTGTGCCGTGGCAATCGGTAGAAAGCCGGCCGCGGTGATCAGGGTGCCGGTGAGCATCGGGAAGGCCGTGCTGGTCCAGGCATAACTCGCCGCCTTGAGCCGATCGAAGCCTTGTTCCATCTTGATCGCCATCATCTCCACGGCGATGATCGCGTCGTCTACCAGCAACCCGAGCGCCAACACCAGCGCACCCAACGAAATTTTGTGTAGACCGATGTCCAGATAGTCCATGGCCGCGAATGTCATCGCCAGCACCAGCGGAATCGACAACGCGACTACAAGCCCGGTGCGCACGCCGAGCGAGAAGAAGCTCACCAGCAGCACGATCACCAACGCCTCGATCAGCACCCGCACGAACTCGCCAACGCCGGTCTTTACCGCCGCAGGCTGGTCGGACACCTTGCGCAATTCCATGCCGGCCGGCAGCTCCTGCTGCAACCTGGCGAATTCGCCTTGCAGCGCTTCGCCGAGCATGAGGATGTCGCCACCGGCTTTCATTGAAACCGCCAGCCCGATCGCCGGCTCGCCCATGAAGCGCATACGGGGTGCCGGTGGGTCGTTGAAACCGCGGTAAACCTCGGCCACATCGCCAATACGGAAAGTGTTGCCAGCAACTCTGATAGGGAAATCGCGGATTTCCTTCACCGTCTCGAAACTGCCGGTAACACGCAACTGAATACGGTCGCTGGGCGTCTCGACGAAGCCCGCCGACATCACCGTGTTCTGCGCTTCCAAGGCTTGCTGTACTGCTTCTAGCGACACACCCAGGTTCGCCAGTTTGACGTTGGATAGCTCGATCCAGATCTTCTCGTCCTGCAGACCGATCAGCTCGACCTTGCCGACGTTCTTCACACGCTGCAGCTGCAATTGGATACGGTCGGCGTAGTCCTTGAGCACGGCGTAGTCGAAGCCCTTGCCGGTTAGCGCATAGATGTTGCCGAAGGTGGTGCCGAACTCGTCGTTGAAGAACGGACCTTGCACCCCGGCCGGTAGCGTGTGGCGGATGTCACCGATCTTTTTGCGTATCTGGTACCAGAGGTCAGGAATTTGTTCGGAGCGCAACGAGTCACGCGCCATGAAGGTCACGTTGGATTCGCCCGGACGTGAAAAGGAAACGATGCGCTCGTATTCGCCGGTCTCCATCAGCTTTTTTTCGATGCGCTCGGTAACCTGCCGGGAAACTTCCTCAGCGGTAGCACCCGGCCATTGGGTCTGGATCACCATCGCTTTGAAGGTAAACGGCGGATCTTCGCTCTGACCGAGCTTGCTGTACGACAGCGCCCCCACAACGGCCATCAGCAACATCAGATAAATGACGATCTGCCGGTTGCCCAGCGCCCAGGCGGAGAGATTGAAGCGCATCGTGGTTACTCCTGAGCAGCCAGTACGACCGGGCGGTTATCACGATCGACTGCCCTCACCGACTGGTTCTCGTGGAGCATCTGCACACCGGCCAGCACTATCCAGTCATCGGCTCGCAGGCCCTCGAGCACCGGCACCAGCGTTTCGCCGTAGGCCCCGGTCCGCACGGCCACCCGCTCCAGCGTGGCGTCGTCTTTTATCCGCCAGACAAAGGCCTTGCCCTGCTCCGCCGTAACAGCCGAAAGCGGGACAGCCAGGGGCACGTCTCCATTAGTACGGATCGATACCAATGCGCTCTGACCGAGTTCGGCGGGCACAGCCGCATCTGTGAATGCAACCCGCGCCGAGTAGGTACGCGACTGCTCGTCGGCCGCTGGTGACAGCTCACGAATCTTGCCGGGGTACTGCTTGCCCGGTTGCGACCAGATTTCCACCGAAACTTTCTGGCCGATCGCATAACGATCCAGCGCTTGCTCGGGGAGATTGATCGCGACCTCACGCTCACCATCGGCGGCTAGAACGAATGCCGTCTGCCCGGCCGCGACTACCTGTCCGACTTCGACCAGACGCCTGGCGATCACCCCGTCGCGCGTCGCGCGCAGAGTCGCGTAGTCGACCTGGTTGCTCGCGACGTCGAACTCGGCACGTGCCTGTTTCAGGCGTGCCTGGGCCGAACGAAAGGCATTTTCCGAAGCGTCGAATTGCGATCGGCTGACCAGTTGCCGATTCATGAGCGTCTTGTAGCGCTCGTGTTCGGCGCGGGCGACCCTCAGGTTGGCCTCGGCGGCAGCGACCTGAGCGCGGATACCTTCGAGTTGCAGCCGCACGTCTTGCGGATCGATTTTGGCCAGCGGCTGATCCTTGCGCACTCGCTCACCAGCCTCGACCAAACGCTCGGTCACCTTCCCGCCGATACGAAAAGCCAGCTCGGGCTCGTAACGCGCGTGCACCTCGCCCGGATAGCTCTCGACCGCCTCGCTGGCCGGTTGGGGTTGAACCACCATTACCGGCCTTGCCGAGAGTTGCTCGGGCTCGCCGTTGCCGCAGCCAGCAAGCAACGCGAAACCAATGACACCGAGGAAAGGCAAGGCATGTCGGAACACGATGGATCTCTCTCTGTCGCAAGGCGGGCTTGATACCTATACTGCGCGGTATAGTAAAAATACCGAACTCACCAGTCTAGTATTAAAAACACATATGACAGAAAGCCCATCCGCACCCTCTGGCCCAGGCCGTCCAAAGGATCCAGCCAAGCGCGAGGCGATACTGGCTGCCGCTAAGGTGTTATTCCTCAGCAATGGCTACGAAGGCAGCAGTATGGAAACCATCGCTGCCGAGGCCGGCGTTTCCAAGCTCACGCTGTACAGCCATTTCAAAGACAAGGAGGCGCTGTTCGGCGCCGCGGTGAAAGCCACCTGCGAAACGCGTCTGCCGCGCAAGCTGTTTGCGCTGGCGGATGGCTGTTCGATCGAGCAGGTGTTGCTGGATATCGGTCATGCATTCCAAGAGTTGGTCAACAGCCCGGAATCCATCGGCCTGCATCGCGTCATGGTAGCGATGGCGACACAGAACCCGGCGCTGTCACGCATGTTTTTCGATGCCGGCCCGCAGCGGTTACTGGTTGATCTCGAGCAGTTACTCATCCAGGCGGACGAGAGCGACATGCTGAAGATTCCCGAGCCCATGCGTGCCGCTGAACACTTCTGCTCACTGATCAAAGGCGCGGCGCATTTCCGCCTGCTGATCGGCTATGCCGATTTGCCGAGCGCGGAAGAGGCGGAAAAGCACGTACAGGACTGCATCGCCTTATTTATGCGTGCCTATGGCGCTGGGTAGCACGAGACAGACTGACACGACGACAGCGAACCCGTACGCACGATGCGCCCAAAGTTCGCTTTCACTTCTGCATGTTGCAGCTGATCGTCAGTCGTGGCTCAACGCACCGATCCGATGGATGGACAGGTCAGCGCCATTGAACTCTTCTTCCTGGCTCAGGCGTATCCCAATGGTCGCCTTGAGGATGCCGTACACCAGAAGGCCGCCAATCAACGCAACCGATATACCCAGTGCCGAGCCGACCAGTTGGCTGAAAATACTGATTCCACCCAGCCCACCCAGGGCCTGCTGACCGAAGATTCCACAGGCCAGCCCACCCCAGACGCCACATAGGCCGTGCAGCGGCCATACGCCAAGTACATCGTCGACTTTCCACTTGTTCTGCGCCGCGGTGAAGGTCCAGACGAACAAAGCGCCCGCGATCAGGCCGGTGACCAGCGCACCAATCGGGTGCATCACGTCGGAGCCGGCACAGACCGCGACCAGTCCAGCCAGCGGGCCGTTGTGCAGGAAACCAGGGTCATTACGGCCAACCACCCAGGCCGCCGCAGTACCACCGACCATCGCCATCAGCGAGTTGATCGCTACCAGGCCGCTGACGCCTTCGAGGGTTTGCGCGCTCATCACGTTAAAGCCGAACCAGCCGACGATCAGAATCCATGAGCCTAACGCCAGGAATGGGATGTTCGAAGGCGCGAAAGCCACCAGTCGTCCATCACGATATCGCCCGTTGCGCCGCCCCAGCAGGAGGACCGCCCCGAGCGCCAACCAGCCACCCATGCCGTGCACGACCACCGAACCCGCGAAGTCATGGAACGGAGCGCCGAACGTCGCTTCCAGCCAGGCTTGCAGACCGAAGTTACCGTTCCACATCAGCCCTTCGAAGAAGGGATAAATGAACGCGACGATAAGCAGCGTCGCGCACAACTGCGGGCCGAAACGCGCGCGTTCGGCGATGCCACCGGAGATGATTGCCGGTATCGCCGCGGCAAAGGTGAGTAGGAAAAAGAACTTCACCAGCGAATAGCCGTTTTCAGCGATGAGCTGGTCAGCAGGCTGCATGAATGTCACACCGTAGGCGACCCAATACCCGATGAAGAAATACGCCAGCGTTGAAACGGCGAAATCGGCGATGATTTTCGACAGCGCGTTGACCTGATTCTTCAGGCGTACGGTGCCAACCTCGAGGAAGGCGAAACCCGCGTGCATCGCCAGCACCATTACAGCGCCCATCAGGATAAATAAAGAATTGGCGCTATGGATTAGCACCTCCACGGCACTATTTGGATTTTCCATTTACTGCTTCCCGCCATTGAGTCGCACCAAAACGGCCAGAATTACCAGACAAACGCACCATGATGCGTCACGCCTGATTGATTGCTCGCCATTGCCTGCCCCGGCCGGCTGCCAGGATTTGCTGAGTTCCGGTTTGCAGAACCTTCAAATTCAAAGATTTACAGCCACTGCCACCTGGAACCGACTTTCCGCTGCGCCATTTGAGCGCCAGCAGCGAAAAAGACGCACCAAGCCGTTGCAAGGCCTGTACCAGCGAAGCGGAAAGACGGCCCAAGTTGGCGCAAGGTATGCCGGGTAGCAGGCGAGACAGGCGCCGCGGGGAAGCGCCTATAGCATCATGGGGAAGTCGAGCGCCCCAGAGCGGGGCAGCAGCGGGATGCGGTTACAACGCGGACAACGTACGGAATTCGTCCTGCGCCAGCTGATCGGTCATGCCGCTGACGAAATCCTGCAGCATTCGGCAGCGGTAGTAGAACTCCCACAGCGACTGATCGGGCGAATCCTCTGAATGAGCTTTCATGGCCTCGTGGTAGGCCTTGATCAACTGGCTCGGCAGCCGGCGGGCCAGCATTTGCAGATGCGGTTCGCGGCGGCAACCACCCTCGGTCAAGGCCTGGAACGTTGCTGGAGCGACACGCAGTAGCGGTGCATAAGTATCCAACAGGCCTTGAAGAATTCGATATCCCTGCAACTGCAGGGTTTCCACTTCGCGATGGCAGAAGACGCGGTCCATCGCTACGTCCTTGAAGGTCTGCACGATGGCGTTGGGCAAGCTGGCGTCTTCCAGCAAAGCACGGTCCAGAGTGCCGTGATACACCGCCTCGATATGTTCGATGAACTGCTGGGCCGCGTGCTGCACCAATGGATGGACCATGTTCACCCTCAACCAGATGAAGAACTCGCCAACCTTGTTGATCGGCTCTTTTTCCGCACGCGACTCGGCATAGGTGACCATGTTGCGGAAACTGCGACCGGTCGCGCCGATCGGCTCGTCTGGCGAGCCGTGCTCGGCGAACTTGTCGACCAGCAGTCGCGCTAGTTGCTCGATGGTGAAGATGCCCTTCTCCACCGAGTCTTCGATATCTGCCAGGCAATAGGCGATGTCGTCCGCCGCTTCCATGATGTAGGCGACCGGATGGCGAGTGCCCGGTTGAAGATCCAGAGCTGCCTGCATACCGACTACAAACGGCTCTTCGGACAGATAGAAGCCCGGCTTCTTATGCAGATAAGCACCCGGCGATCCCTGCGGCGGCCTCGGCGCATAGGCGGCACGCACATATTTGAGCAAGCCGGCGGTCTGGGTGTAGGTCAGGTTCAGCCGCAGCAGGCTGACCACCAGCCGGATCGCCTGGGCATTGCCCTCGAACTGCTTTAGATCGACGAGCATGCGCGTGCGTAGCTCGACATCGCCATCGCCCTGCCCAGCCGGAACCGCGACGTCAAACAGAGCCTCAAGGTTACGTGCGAACCACTCGCCGATGGCGAACTCGCCGAAATGTCCAAAGGGGGGATTACCGATGTCGTGCATCAGGCAGGCCATTTCCACCAAACTTTCCAGTGCGCTTTCCAAACCATCGAGGCCGTACTGACCGGCCTTGTCGCCGAGCTGCTTGTACAGCGTCCGGACGATAAAACGGCCGGTCTGTTGCACTTCCAATGAATGCGTCAGGCGGCTGCGCACTGCCGCATTGCGCTCCAGCGGGAACACCTGTGTTTTCTGCTGCAAGCGGCGCACGGCAGCTGAATTGACGATGCGCCCGCGGTCGCTCTCAAGCGCATCGATGATCAGCGACATATCTTCGGAGGCCAGGAGGCCCGACTCGACACGGCCATGAGGTCGCTGACGGGAAATCTTGTGCTTGAAATTGACGGGCCCCGGCATGGGTCGAACTCGCTAACGAAAGGGATTGAGGAGCCTAGCGCGGCATGACGGCTTTACCAAGACCGTAGGGCACTACCGTAGCGCCCTCTCGATTAGAATCGGCCGTCCCAGCATGAATCGAAGCCATCATGAGCCGATCGAATTTTCATCAACAACATGCCGAGCGCGCCGCAGCAGAAGCAAGGCGGCTGCTTGAAAAGCGGTCGGCACTGGGTGCTCGCTGGCTGGCCTGGGTCGCCTCGGAGCTGTATCAACTCACCCCACCCGAATACGCAGCCATGGTCCGCCGTGAGCTAGCACGCTTAAACGAAGGCTGAATAGAGACGGTCACGCAGACTTCTATTCGGATCAGGAAAAACAACATGCAATGGTCGGTTGATGGCCCTTTTCTGAGTAAGCAGCTGCTACGCCTGCCCGGTACTGAAAAACCGTCGGCTATCGACAAGCAGTTGGCGCAGGAAACGGTCTGGCTCGGCATGGACGGGCTGCACGGTGACCGAGTTGCCGATCGTCGCTTTCATGGCGGACCTGATCGCAGTCTCTGTCACTACCCGGCCGAACACTATGGCCATTGGCGTAAGGCCTATCCGCACCTGCAACGACTCGGTTCCGCCGCTTTTGGCGAAAACCTGTCTACCATTGGTATCGATGAGCGCCAGGTTTGCATAGGCGATCGCTTTCGCTGGGGTGATGCGTTGATCGAAGTGAGCCAGCCGCGCTCACCATGCGCCAATCTTGATCGGCGCCACGCTGCACGCGGGCTGGCAAAACAACTGGCGCAAAGCGGCAGAATCGGCTGGCTGTACCGCACAATCGAGCCCGGTGAGATCGCCATCTGTACCCCGTTACATCTGGTTGAGCGTCCGTGCCCAACCGCCAGTGTCGCTCGCATATGGCGCGGCTTCACCGATGACGATGCCAGCGACGCTGAGCTGGCCTGGCTGGCCGAGCTGGAGCCATTGGCGACCGAGTATCGCCGACGATTCCGCCAACGCCTCGATGCGCGGCGGCGGCAGCGCGATCAGAGAGCGCTGTTCTGATGCGTTGATCGGCCGCTTCAAGGCCTGATTTCTGCCACAGCCTCCGGAGCTGAGTAGGCCACGAATGCGCGATCCGGCTCCCTCAGGCCACCGAACTACCCAGTGCCATGCGCACCCGGCCAAGCAGCCAGCCACCACCCACATTGATGATCAGCCCCAGCATCACCAACAGCGCACCGATCGCTTGCAGCACACCCAAATGCTCATCGAGCAACAGCGCGGCGGAGGTCAGGCCCACCACCGGCACCAATAGCGAGAAAGGTGCCACGGTGTTTGCCGGATAGCGCGACAGCAACCGGCTCCACAGACCGTAGCCAAGGATCGTCGCACCGAACGCCAGGTAGACCAGCACCAGAATCGAATCCCAGCCGATGCCGCGCAACGCGCTTTCGATCACCTGCGGACCTTCCAGCATCCATGACAGCGCAAAGAAGGGAATCGGCGGAATCAGGCTGCCCCAGACCACCAGACCGACCAGGTTCACCTTGCCTACCTTGCGCGTGACGATATTGCCAAGAGCCCACATCGACGCCGCGCATATGGTCAACACGAAGCCCGCCAGCGTCATGCTGCGATCACCCTGTAGACCAATCAGCAGCAGACCGCCGGCGGCGATCAGTAGCCCGACCAGGTTGGTGGCACGCAGCCGCTCGCCGAGAAATAGCGCGGCGAAGAACAAGGTGAAAAACGCTTGGGATTGCAATACCAGCGAGGCCAACCCGGCCGGCATGCCGACCTTCATCGCCGAAAACAGAAAGGCGAACTGACCCAGCGAAATGGTCGCGCCATAGGCGAGTAACCAGCGCAGCGGAAGTTGCGGACGCTTGATAAAGAGCACAGCCGGGAACGCCGCCAGCAGAAAGCGCAGTGATCCGAGCAGCATCGGCGGGATGTCGTCCAGACCGATCTTGATCACCACGAAATTCATGCCCCAGACGATGATCACGACCAGGGCCAGCAGCAGGTCCTTGGGCGACATGGCAGATTCTCCGCAAGCAAAGACTCATTAAAGCTGGGCGCAATGCAGGCGCACTCATACAGCGAACATGCAATTCGGCAATACACTCCGCGACACTTACGCAAACAGGCGCCGCGCATCTCGCCGCATGACGCAGTGACGCGCGGGCCGTGCCTGCTTCAGCTGCAACGGCTAGAATCGGCGTCTATTCGGTCGACACCATCAACCCGTACCAAACACGAGAGTAACCATGGGCGCACAGTGGAAAGCGAAACATAAGGAAGCGGCAGCCAACGCCAAGGGACGTACGTTCGGCAAACTGTCGAAGGAAATCATGATCGCGGCCCGCAGCGGTGCCGATCCGGACATGAATCCCCGCTTACGTCTGGTGGTGGAACAGGCGAAGAAGGCATCAATGCCACGCGAAACGCTGGAACGAGCGATCAAGAAAGGCGCCGGCCTGCTCGGCGAAAGCGTCAACTACGAGCGCACCACGTATGAAGGTTTCGCGCCGCACCAGGTGCCGGTGATCGTCGAGTGCCTGACCGACAACGTCAACCGCACCGTCGCTGAAATCCGCGTACTGTTCCGCAAGGGTCAACTCGGCGCATCCGGCTCGGTCGCCTGGGATTTCGACCACTGCGGCATGATCGAAGCGGCGCCGAATGCCGCCGATTCCGATCCGGAACTCGCCGCGATCGAAGCCGGCGCACAGGATTTCGAAGCTGCTGAAGACGGCGCCACGCTGTTCATCAGCGATGCCACGGACATGGACGTGGTCTGCCGCGCCCTTCCCGATCACGGTTTTACCGTGCAGGCAGCGCAACTCGGCTATCGGCCGAAGAATCCGGTCACAACCCTGTCCGGCGCGGAGCTCGAGGAGGTCGAAGCCTTCCTCAGCGCCATCGATGCCCATGACGACGTACAGAACGTATACGTTGGATTGGCGGGCTGATTTAGTCCGGATCGAGTTCAGTAGAGGCAAACACGATGAGCACAAACAAACCGAATACGCCTTACGCTCAGCGCGAACAGGGCTATCGCGAGAAAGCACTGAAGATGTACCCCTGGGTCTGTGGGCGTTGCGCGCGAGAGTTTTCGGGCAAACGTCTGAGCGAATTGACCGTCCACCATAAAGACCACAACCACGACAACAATCCGGAGGACGGCTCTAACTGGGAGCTGCTCTGCCTGTACTGCCACGACAACGAACACTCGCGCTATACGGACAATCAGTACCAGGCGGAAGCCAGGCCCGGCAGCGACCTGGGCCCGAAGGAGACATTCAAGGCTTTCGCCAACCTTGGCGATCTGCTCAAGGGAAAATCGGACTGACCCCAGCCCGCCTTTCGGTGCCGGTCACTTCACCAGCAGTACCGGCACCGAGACCTCATGTATTACCCGATTGGCCGCCGAGCCAAGCAGCATGCCGGTGAAACTACCCAGGCCGCGAGTGCCCATCACCACGGTGTCGCATCCGAGTCGCTTCACCGCGTCATTCACTTGCTCCGCCACGTTGCCCAAAACAGCATGGGTCTGGTGCGCAACCCCGGCCGCTTGCAGTGCTGTAGCGGCTTCTTCAAGCGTATGGTGCGATTTGGCTAGGAGGCCGTTATTGAGTTCCTCAACCGTACTGGGGGTGACGAACTCACCATAGATAACCGGTTCCTGTTGCGCGTTCAGCACATGCACGTTGAGCGCCTTAGACGCGTCAGCTGCGAAATCGATGATGTATTGCAATGCCCGCTTGGCATTGTCCGAACCGTCGTAAGCTAAAAGAACGGTGCGCATGTAGACCTCCATGGAGAGTGGTTAAATCAGCATAGACCAATGCTTAATCGCGTCCGGCAGCACGACCGCTTCTTAAATCTCCTTTTGCGAACCGCCCTATCTCATAGGCCAGCTGATGAGTACAACTTGTAAAACCCCGTTTGGCGTCGGTGACGCTTCATTTCAGGCAGCCGGCGGCGAAATCGGCATCGAGTGTCTGGTCGCGGATTTCTACCGGATCATGGATGAAACCGAAACAGCCGCTTGCGTGCGCCTCCTGTACCCTGAGGACCTGAGCGCGTCACGTGAACGATTGGCGGCGTTTCTCAGCGGCTGGCTGGGTGGGCCGCGTCGTTATGCGGAAAAGTACGGCAGCATCAGCATTCCGCAATTCCATACTCGCTGGACGGTAGGCGAAGCCGAACGGGACGCCTGGCTCGACTGCATGGCGCTCGCCATTGCCAGGCAAAATTACACAGCGGATTTCGCCGCCTATCTGCTGGCGCAGTTGCGAGTGCCGGCAGAGCGCATCCTCCAGGCCGGACGGCAGGCATGTCCGGCACGCCCCCAATCACTTCAGCCCTAGCGCTAGCTGAACCCCTGAGCGCATCGATGCGTCTATCCCTAGCGGGGTAAAAATGCGCGCCCTGCAGCATCGACGCTTCGAATCGCGCTGTCAGGTAATCAAGATGAAGATCCGCTTTGCCTCGGTCAACGAGCAGAAAATCCGTGACATAGGGGAATTTCTAGAGCAGAGCGGCATAGAGATCATCAACTTTCCGGTGCGGATCGTTGAAACCCAGACGGAAGACTTGTATCAACTGGTCAGCGATAAATTGCTGGATGCCTTCAAGCTGATAGGTAAACCGGTCTTCGTCGAACATTCCGGTCTGTTCATCAATAGCCTGAACGGCTTTCCCGGCGGTCTGACCCAGACATTCTGGGATCGATTGCACGCCGTGCGCTTTTCCGAACTGATTGGCGGTCTGGATGATCCTTCAGCGGTGGCGCGAACCCTGATTGGCTATTGCGACGGACGCAAACGGCATTTTTTCGAAGGTGAGGTTGCCGGGAAGATTTCCCGCGAACCGGCGGGCGATGAAGGCTTCGAGTGGGACAACGTGTTCATCCCCGACGGTTACTCTTGTACGTTCGCCGAGTTGGGTGGGGTCCATAACGATCTGTCCATGCGAAAGCGGGCACTGGATGCCTTCGTGACCCACTTGCGCGAAACCTGAGGGCAAATCGATGCAGAAACTTCTGGAAGCCTACCGGCACGATCGTCTGATTCTTTTCGTTGGCTCCGGAGTGTCGGCCAATATCGGGCTGCCACCTTGGCGAGATTTGATCAACGAGATCGCTCTACAACTCGACTACGACCCCGACGTATTCGACACCTATGGCAATTTCCTCTCGCTAGCCGAGTACTACCGCATCAAAAAAGGAAATATCGGCCCTTTGCGCAGTTGGATGGACCGTGAGTGGCACCGGAATATCGAAATTCGCGACTCGGAGATTCACCGACTGATCGTTCAGGGCAGGTTTCCTGCGATCTATACGACCAATTATGACCGCTGGCTGGAGAACGCTCACGACGCTCATGGCGTCAGCTATATCAAGATCGCCAATGCGAGCGACTTGGTAAAAGCCCGTGACGGAGTCCGGCAGATCGTTAAGTTCCACGGGGATTTCGATGACGATGACTCGATCGTGTTGGATGAGACCAGTTATTACGAGCGCCTGCAGTTCGAGACGCCGCTGGATATCAAACTGCGCGCAGACACCTTGAGCAAAGCGGTGTTATTTATTGGTTATAGCCTTTCCGATACCAATATTCGGCTGTTGTTCTACAAGCTTTCGAAGATGTGGAATGAGCACGAGACACTCGGTGTTCGGCCGATTTCGTATGTCTTTTCGCACAAACCCAATCCCGTACAGGAAGAGATTCTCAGCCAATGGGGTATTCAGATGGTTACTTCGGAAGATGATGAACCAGGGCTGGCTTTGAAGAATTTTCTGAGGGAGCTGGTAGAGGCGTGATTAACATTCCGGCAAAGTTTCAAGTCCAACTTGATCAAGCGAGGCGAAACAAGGTGTGCGATGCCGTTGGCATCGCACACGTAGCGATCAGTAGTTATAACCAATACCGACGCTATAGAAGAACGCTCCATCATCGTAACGATCTTGCGCATCGCTCCCGCTCTTGAACAGGAACTGATACTCGGCCATTGCAGTGATGAATGTCTTGTCTTGCACCCAGTACTTGATGCCCAACTCAGGGCCACCCATGAAGGTCTCGTCAACCTCCTCGCCATAGAGCCCGCCGACGCTCACACCAATGAATGGACGGGTTTTTCCGCTACCGAAGTGATAGTCATAAAACGCTCGCGTGGAGCCGTCGAACTGGACGCTCTCACCTTCCGAGTCACGCGCATTGACTGTTTGTCGGATGCCCCACATGGAAGCTTCATCCAAATAAGTACCCCAACTGCCCTGTACGGAGAACACTGTGTCGTCGAAGTCCCTGTCGCTACTGCCCGCGCCGCTCAGAGTAACTTCGCGATCACCTGCCATCGGAGCGGCACCTGCGAAAGTTGGAAACATAGCGGCTACCAGCAGGGAAGTTTTGAAAAGTCGGTTCATGACACCACCTCTTGTTCTGCTATGGCGAAATACGCAAGTCGCTGACGCGATGCGTATGCTAATGACCCAAGCACACCAAGACTGTTCATTTTATTTTAGGTATATGAAGCAACTTGTTAATTTTACAAGACTTTTATTTTCATTAACCGCTTCGGTAGTTAACCTTTCATACTAAACCGAGCCATATTAAAAAGCGCAACAGCGATAGTCCTTCACCAACAAACAGAGCGGCTCTTTTATATTAAGCTAATTAACGAAACGGCCCCGACTCACTAGCAGATGGCGAATCGGGGCCGGAAGTAGCGCCTATTAATCAGGCAGAGCCACCTTGCCTGCTTGAAATATCTTCACGCAGTGGCTCGTCTTCCGGGTCCGTGTCGAAGTCGCGGCCCATGGCGATGCGCAACCATACGGGTATCAACAGCAGACCGAGCGCCAGACACACCCAACTGATAACCGAACTGCCCTCAGGCGGCGGGAACATCAATCGGCCTATGCCCACCAGCAGCGAAAACAGCGAAACCGCGGTCACTGCGACTGCAAACAAACGAGTACCGAGCGCTCTGACTGACACCGCTGCAGCAACACCGTTAAGCATCGCTGCATGCCGCCAGAAGCCGAACGGACGCACCCGCCGATAGAAACGCTTGAGCGTCGCATCATCTGTCGCTGGCGTGATGAAGGTCACCAGGATGGCGGCGGATGTTGTGGTCAGGGCCATGATGCCGAGGCGAATCCATTCGCGCTCCGGGTCAGTACCCAGGTAATAGAGCAGTAGCGGCGCGGTAATCAGCGACACTGCCATGGCGGTCAGTTCCGAATACAGATTGATTCGTTCCCACAACCAGCGCAGCACCAAGACCGAACCCATTCCCGCACCGAATAGCAGCGAGATGAACCAGGCAGTCTGGATCGAGCCGAGGTTGGCCATGATGATCATCGCGATCACCAGAATCAGCACATTCGATAAACGCGCAACGACCACGAGCTCTCGGTCCCTGGGCTTGCGCTTGAGCACATGGGGTGCAAACACGCCGCCATAGACATCGTTGCTCCAGTAGGACGCACCCCAATTGAGATGCGTATCGACAGTCGAGGCCAGTGCTGCAAGCAAGCCGACCAGCATCAATCCGCGTACACCCGGCGGTAGCAGATCTTCGATGCCTGTCACGAACAAGGCTTCTCGGGCCGCAGTGAACCCCTCGCCGGCCATCTCACTTGGCGTGAAGGGATAAAGCACCAACAGACCGACGGCGATCGCGAGCCAGAAAAGGCTACGCAGGAGAATCTGTAACCAGGTGAATACCAATCCGGCGATTCGGGCGTCGCGGTCGGTCGGGCAGGCCATGCTTCGCTGCGCAAGATAGCCGGTGCCATCGGAGTTCATCTGGAAAAACCACTGTAGCCCAATGATCACCAAAAACGGCATCAACAACTCCCCGGCATCGGTTGGCGGCGCGAAGGAGAGCATCTTGCCGGCCTGTTCGGCACCGTAGAGTTCGACGATGCGGTCCGTCAGCCCGCCCAACCCTCCCACTGCATCAATGACGAACCAGGCGTAGAGCAGCGTTCCGATCATTGCCAGGCTGAACTGCACCACATCCGTTTGGACCACCGCGCGCAGCCCACCCGTGATCGAGTACATGGCGGTAAACGCAAGAATCAGCAGAATCGAGATGAGGTTGTTGGCCGTCATCATGCTCGGCTCAAGGCCCGTAATGCTTTCGCCTAGCTGAAGCCCAGCGCTGGTAACGAAGCCGACTATAGGCTCGTAAACTCCGGTAGGCAGCCATAAATGCCACGGTAGAAATACTTCAGCGATGCGAACCGCCGCTACCAGTACCATGGCGAGCACCACGCAATTGATTACGGTGCCGTAATAAATGGCCTTGAGCAGACGCAACGGCGTCACACCCTTGCCGCTGTAACGCACGCGGGTCAGCTCGGCGTCGGTCAACACCCCGGCACGGCGCCAACCAACTGCAAACACGAATGCCATCAGCAGAAACGCGATGCCGTAGATCCACAAACGCCAGAGGGCGAAGATACCTGCCGTTGCAACCAGACCGGTAACCAGCAACGGAGTATCTGCGGCGAACTGCGTCGCAGCCATCGAGAAGCCAGCCTTCCAACCCTTGATCGTCCTGCCTGCCAGAAAATATTCGTCAAGGCTCTGCGAAGCTTTACCGCGAGCACGCAGACCGGAACCCAGGCCATACAGGATGAAAGCCGTCACTATCAGTAAATCCAACATATTGGTTTTGTCCTTGTTGGAGAGCTGTTCTGCTTGAGAACCTGCGAAATAACGAAAGATTGCAGCGTTCGGATGAACGGAGCGATCTGCGCCACAGGAGCGTGAAAGCCGCTGTGCCGCAGTCAGATGGGCTACCTTCCACGGTCTCGCAGGATGTGCTTATGTTTGAAATTCAACTGCGTCAGCTACCGGCCGAATGCCGGCCTTTACTGAACAAGTTTTACCGAGCCCATCGCAGCCACATGCGCGTACCAGCCGGGGCTCGCTGTTGGATAGCAGGGAATACTGAGATCGTTGCGGGGCTGTGCTTGACCGGAATCGATGATGGGCACTGGCTGACTGGTTTGTTGGTCGCGCCCGGCCAGCGCAATCAGGGTTTGGCAAAGCAACTGATCGAACAGGCGCTGCGCAACAGCGAAGGCCCTGTGTGGTTGTTCTGCGATCCGAAGCTAAAAGCTTTCTACCAGCAGCTCGGCTTCAGTGAGCCGGCCAGCGTACTGCCTGAAGCGCTCGCCGCGCGTCTACAGCGCTACAACCGAAACAAGGCGCTCATAGCGCTATGGCACGACGACAAGAGATATGCATGCCCCCTACCGTTCTGAAAATTGTCACAGCCTGCCTGTTCAACGATGACGGCCGACTACTGGTAGTACGCAAGCGTGGCACCCGCTTCTTCATGCTGCCTGGCGGCAAGATCGAACCAGAAGAAACGTCGCTACAGGCACTTCGGCGCGAACTTCACGAAGAGCTTGATTTACGGATGGAGGAATCCCAGCTGCAATCGCTCGGGCACTTCCAAGCGCGCGCAGCTAACGAGCCGGACCACTGGGTCGAAGCGGATGTCTTCGTAGGACATCTTGCAAGCGACGTGAAGGTGCAAGCGGAAATTGAGGTACTAGATTGGCTGGAGCTGCACGCGCGACAGCTGGAACATGTCGCCCCGCTGCTTCGCGAACAGGTACTCCCCGTATTGCGTGAGCGGCTCACCGCGATAACACGCTGAGCACCGCTCAGGCTGTTCCAGCCTATGGCGAGATGGGATCGCTGGCAGGAAAGGTTTCTTCCAGGGCTTCGTCCAGATGATCCTCGTCAGCCTCGTCTGGGCGGCGTTTTATCTGGTCTTCCTGATTCTGCCCAGGCTGGTCAGGTTCGTTGGTGTCTTTACCGTTCATGATGAACTCCTCTGAGTGTGTCACGAGCGTTTAGGCCACCGTGCAAAGGAGTCGTTCGGCGAATCGTCCACCGCTACATTATTGCGGACAAAAAAAGGGGCGGGGTTTAAGCCCCGCCCGCCTCCTTCCATGCTTCCCTTTATTTCCTGCTCATCGTCCTGATGAAACCGCATCCTGCGATTGGTCCCGACCAACATCCTTGCCGGTTGTGCTTGTCCCTGAGCACAGGTGCGATATTAAGGCTTCGGCCGACAACGGCAACTCGGAAAAATGCATGATGGCAAACGAGTAATTATGCAATCTGATATTTATTTCACTGAAAATCAATAACTTACACATAAAAATATTTCGCCAAGCGTTCTACCTGAGCTGTTTTACAGGCTTTGCTTACATGCTTTGTAAGTGAATGCTTACATGCCAAAAAGCTTTCTAGGAAAGAGCAGAATTAACCTTATGGGTGGATCAACCCTGGCATCTGGCGCCCCACATAATCAGCCAAAAACTGCCCGAGCAAGGGAAAAGGATTAGCAATTAAAGGAGGTGGTGCGGCCCCTTACCAGAGCGGTAAGGGGCAACCGAGCCTAACGGAACAGTGACTCGCTCGACAGACCATTACGCTCGAGAATTTCGCGTAAGCGCTTGAGCGCTTCGACCTGGATCTGCCGTACCCGCTCACGGGTCAGTCCAATCTCCTGACCGACTTCTTCGAGCGTGCAACTTTCATGTCCACGCAGCCCAAAGCGCCGGATAACCACTTCGCGCTGCTTCTCGGTCAGGTCGGATAGCCATTGGTCAATGCTTTCCGACAAGTCGTCATCGAGCAGCAGATCGCAAGGATCACTCGGTCGATCATCGGTCAGGGTATCGAGCAATGTCTTGTCGGTATCCGGGCCGAGAGAGACATCGACAGAGGTTACGCGCTCGTTCAACCCTAGCATCCGCTTGACCTCTGCAACCGGCTTCTCGAGCAAGTTGGCGATTTCTTCCGGGCTGGGTTCGTGATCGAGTTTCTGCGTCAGTTCACGAGCAGCACGCAGATAAACGTTCAGCTCCTTGACCACATGTATCGGCAGGCGAATGGTGCGGGTTTGATTCATGATCGCACGTTCGATGGTTTGCCGAATCCACCAGGTAGCATAGGTGGAGAAACGGAAACCACGCTCGGGATCAAATTTCTCGACGGCCCGTATCAGCCCCAGGTTGCCCTCCTCGACCAAGTCCAGCAAGGACAGACCGCGATTGACATAGCGCCGGGCAATCTTCACAACCAGTCGCAGGTTGCTCTCGATCATACGCTTGCGCCCCGCCGGATCGCCCTTTTGCGCCAGACGTGCAAAGTGCACCTCTTGCTCGGGAGTCAGCAGGGGGGAAAAGCCGATTTCGTTGAGGTAAAGCTGAGTGGCGTCTAGCGCCCGGGTGTAGTCGATGAACTTGTGTTGCTTGACGGTCGTGGTTTTGGATCGAGTGCCAACTGAACCGACGCGGGAAATATCGCTGATGGGATCGGCGTCCGCTGATGGTTCCATGAGTAGAACAGCATCGTCTACGTCAAACTCCGGCACTTCTTTTTTGAGAGCCATTATTGTTTTCCTGTTCTGAGTTCGACAACAGGCTCGGGCGGCGCGCACTCCCTGGCATCGCTCAAGCCCCTCCTAGTGCCAGAACAGGCAGCATCAAATCATCGCTTTGGCAGATATTGCAGCGGGTCCACGGGCTTGCCTTGGCGGCGAATCTCGAAGTGCAGCTTCACCCGGTCGGTTCCAGTCGATCCCATCTCGGCAATGGTCTGCCCAGCTTTGACTTGTTGACCCTCCTGAACCAGCAGCCTGCGGTTGTGGCCGTAGGCACTTACATAGGTATCGCTGTGCTTGATGATCACAAGTTCGCCGTAACCCCGTAAACCACTGCCGGCGTACACAACAGCCCCATCAGAAGCAGCTAAAACAGGCTGTCCTAATTTCCCGGCGATATCAATGCCTTTATTCAAACTGCCGTTTGAGGAAAACCTACCGATAACCGTGCCGCCTGTAGGCCAGGCCCAGCCGCTCGCGGAGCGGGTTACTGGCTTGACCGGAGTGGTTGCCACAGGCGCCTTGGGTGCCGGTACGCTGGGCCTGGTCAGCGGCGGCGGGATGGGCACCGGCGTCGCAACCACAGATGGTCTAGCGCTTGGTGGCGGAGCCGGACGAGCGGTTACAACACGAGGCGCTTGACCGCTGAAGCGAATCGTCTGTCCGGGATAGATGACATGAGGCGGGCTGATGCGGTTGAGCCTAGCCAAGTCCCGCCAATCCCAGCCAAAGCGAAAGGCGATCGACCACAGGGTATCGCCGCGCTGGACAACATACTGGCCGCTGGTGACTCGGTCGCGGCTGTTGCGATCCACGACATGCACGCCACCGGACGGTGAACTGGCGCACCCGACGAGCAATATGCCGGCCAGGATGGCGGCAAGCGCGCAATGGACTGACGAGGTGCGTATCCACTGCATGCTGGCTGTGAGCTTCAATGCCCGCTCCCTTTGATCGACAATATGTTCAGGCAGTTTCTGCCAACGGCTGACGCCGTCCGGCGAACCATTCGAGCCCGAGCACGAGGATGATACCGGCTACCGCCAGCAGCATTGCCAACAGCAGCTGAGGATCCTGCCCAGTCAGATCGCCGAAGGTACCGGGCAGCAGGTTCTGCTCCAGCAGGGGCACGCGCACACCGTGGGAGTCGATGCGCCAGGTCAGCGTTTCTTTCCAAGGCCACACTTTGTTCAGCGAGCCAAGCATCAGCCCGGTTAGAAAGGCTAGAGTGAGATCGCGCCAACGTTCGAGCATCCAACTGAGCACGCGTGCGAAACTCAGAATACCCACGAGACAGCCTGCCGCAAAAATCGCCAGTACAGCTATATCGAGATTCTTCACCGCGCCGAGCACAACCGGATACAGCCCGAGCAGTACCAGGATGAAGCTACCGGAAATACCCGGCAGGATCATTGCGCAGATCGCGATGGCGCCGGCGAAAAACAAGCTCAAGCCGCTGTCGCTCCACTGTACCGGAGCGGCCACGGTAATCACGTAGGCGAAGGCGATGCCGAGTGTCAACCCGACGATTCGCGAGCAATCCCAGCGTTGGATTTCCTTACCGACCAGATGCACCGAAACCAGAATCAGGCCGAAGAAGAACGACCACACAGGGATCGGATGAGCGTCAAGCAGATAGGTGATCAGCTTGGCCAGGCTGAGCACGCTGGTGAAAATACCGCCCAAGAGAATCAATAGAAAGTTGGCATTGGCCGCCTGCCATGCGTCCCGAATGCGGCCGCGGAACAACAGCACGGCAGCGCCAGGTACCGCGCCGATCGACCGAAGTAATTCGTCATAAATTCCGGTGATAAACGCGATGGTACCGCCGGACACTCCCGGCACCACATCCGCCGCACCCATCGCGATGCCCTTGGCGTACAGCAACAACGTGTTTTTCATGCTTCCTTCCGCTGAGATCAAACTACAGGTCCATTGAGCAGCGGCACGAAGCGCACGGTATCCAGCAAGTGGCGGGAAAAACCGTCTTCCTCTCGAATGATCAGCATCAATTGCTGGACTTCGCCAACTCCAACCGGGATCACCAGCCGCCCGCCGGGAGCCAGTTGATCGAGCAGGGCCTGTGGCACGTCGGCTGCCGCCGCGGTAACGATGATGCCGTTGTAGGGAGCCAATGCAGGCCAACCTTCCCAGCCATCACCCCAGCGAAAGACCACATTGCGCAACTTGAGTTCGACCAGGCGCTCTTTTGCTCGGTCCTGCAGCGCCTGGATGCGCTCGACGGAGAATACACGCTCGACCAATTGCGCCAGCACCGCGGTTTGATAACCAGAACCGGTGCCGATCTCCAGCACCTTGTCCAGCGGACCATCAGCCAGCAGCAGTTCACTCATGCGCGCGACCATAAAAGGCTGCGAAATGGTCTGGTTATGGCCGATTGGCAGAGCGGTATCTTCGTAAGCACGATGAGACAGTGCCTCATCGACGAACAGATGGCGCGGTGTACGCCGGATGCATTCGAGTACCCGAGGGTCGGACAGGCCCTCCTCGTACAGCCGTTGAATCAGACGGTCGCGGGTGCGTTGCGACGTCATACCGGTTCCGTGACGCAGCAGGTTGTCAGGTCCGCGATGGTTCACAGCACGCCCTCCAGCCAGCTATCGAGGCCTTCGAAGGCCTCATGGAAGGTCCGATCGAGCTGCAGCGGCGTAATCGAAACGTAACCCTGCATCACCGCGTGAAAATCGGTCCCCGGCCCACCGTCTTCGACGTCGCCTGCTACCGAAATCCAGTAACCGTCCTTACCACGCGGGTTCGCCTGCTTGATTGGCGGCTTAGCCCGACGACGGTGCCCGAGTCGAGTCAGCTGAATACCGCGGATATGATCTAGCGGCAGATTGGGGACGTTGATGCTAAGTACGGTACGCGGCGGCAAATCGAGCGCCTGTTGCTGCTCGATCAGCTTGCGCGCCACATAGGCGGCGGTTGGCAGGTTATCGGTCAGCCGTGACACAAGGGAAAAGGCGAACGCGGGCTTGCCGGTGAAGCGTCCCTCGATTGCCGCCGCCACGGTGCCGGAATACAGCACGTCGTCGCCCAGGTTGGCCCCCATATTAATACCGGAGACCACCATATCCGGCGCCTCTTCGAGCAGCCCGTTGAGGCCCAGATGGACACAATCGGTGGGTGTGCCGTTCACGCCGATGAAACCGTTCGGCATGGTCGTCGGATGGAGCGGGCGGTCCAGCGTCAATGCGCTGCTGGCGCCACTCATATCCTGGATTGGGGCAACTACTCTGCACTCGGCATAATCCGCCAGCGCGTCATAAAGCGCGGCGAGCCCAGGTGCATACACCCCGTCGTCGTTGGCGATCAAAATACGCATCAAATGTCCGTCTGCCCTGCCAGGCTGACCAGTTCACGTACCACAGCAGTGGCAAAGCATCCGGTCGGCAGGACGAATTCAAGTTGCAGAATGTCAGGCCCGGGATAATGCCACGACAAGCTCCCAATGGGGAGGCGAAGAATGCGCCGTTCATGCTTCATTCCGGCTTCTGCGAGCCACTTGGCGATTGACGGTTCGGCCGCTGCGATTTCGGCCTCCACCGCCCGAGCTTCGCCAGCTGCAGGCGACTCGCCCACGCCCCATAAGGGACCGGTTGGATGAAGATCGAGAAGAGCCAGCCGCGGATCGCTGCACTCGGGGTACCCCGCCTGAAAAAAGCTTCGGCTATCGGTGAACGCGAGCAGATCGCCCGCTTGCGCCTGGTTCCAGGTACCGACAGCAACGCGCTCGGCCAGCACTCGATTGAACAGGTAGCTGCGCCCGGCTGACAGCAGCCGCGAGCGCAGGTTGCGCTGGCCGGGCAGCTCGTGCCTCTCGGCGTACTCGCGGGCGCCATGAACATTGCTGCCTTCGAAGCCGAACCGTTGCAGACCGAAATAATTGGGCACGCCGCACGCCTTGATCCGCTCGAGACGGGCATCCAAATCGGCGTGGTCGGCCTGCATCTGGGTCAGACGCAGGGTGAAGCCGTTGGCCGAGTGCGCGCCGCGTTGCAGCTTGCGCTGGTGCCGGCCGGTGCTGAGAATTTTGAGCGTCTCGTCCTCGGCCTTACCCAATTGCGGATCGGCCTTTCCCGGCAGATGCAGGCTGAACCACTGACGGGTCAGCGCCTGGCGATCCTTCAGGCCGGCGTAACTGATGTTACGTACCGGTACGCCAGCAGCTCGAGCGATGCGACGTGCCGCTTCCTCGGTGTTGAGGTTGCGCTTTTCCACCCACAGCCAGAGGTGCTCGCCCGCGCCGGACAAGGGAATATCGAGCACCTCGTCCACTTGGAAATCCTCGGCGACGGCCTTGAGCACCGCTGTGCCACAGGGTCCACCGTGAGCCCAGGGGCCAAGTAGCTGATCTTCGTTCATGCGCCAACCAGCAGGGCTACAGCGTGCACCGCGATACCCTCTTCACGCCCGGTGAAGCCGAGCTTCTCGGTAGTGGTGGCCTTGACGTTGACCTGATCCAGATCAATCTGCAGGTCTTGCGCGATAACGCTGCGCATCGACTCGATATGCGGGGCCATTTTCGGCGCCTGGGCGACAATGGTGGCATCGACATTGCCGACCTTCCAACCCTTGGCCTGCACTTGCTTGAGCACATGCCGCAGCAACACTCGGCTGTCGGCGCCTTTGAATTGAGGGTCGGTATCAGGAAAGTGCTTGCCGATATCACCCAACGCCGCGGCACCGAGCAGTGCATCGCTCAGCGCATGCAGCAACACGTCGCCATCCGAATGCGCGAGCAGGCCGAACCTGTGAGGAATCCGCACGCCGCCGAGGGTGACGAAATCACCCTCGGCGAAACGGTGCACGTCAAAGCCGTGGCCGATACGCATAGTCAAAACGCCCTGGAAAGATCAGCCGAGGATTCTACAGGACGCAGCCGCCCGGTGAACCAACGCATACCGCCGACGAACCGCCACGCGTATCGATAAGTCCGATAAACACCATTAACCGAATCGATCACATATCGGAGTTTAGCGATATATAGTTCGGTCCATCGCGATATACCGAACCAGGCGAACCCATGCCCGACGAACTAGACGACATCATCAAGGCGCTTGCCCATCCACTACGCCGGGACATCCTGCAGTGGCTGAAAGAGCCCGAACGTTACTTTTCCGAACAGCACCACTCACTGGAAAACGGCGTCTGCGCCGGGCAAATCGATCAGCGCGCCGGGCTGTCGCAATCAACCGTATCGGCACACCTGGCAACGTTGCAGCGTGCCGGGCTGATCACCAATCGCAAGGTCGGTCAGTGGCACTTCTTCAAACGCAACGAACAGGCCATCCAGAACTTTTTGGTACGCATCGGCCAGGACCTCTGAATTTCCATCGCACCCCTTCCGTGTAAAAGGAGCAGCATCGCTATGCCTACACTTTTCGACCCGATCAAGATTGGCGAACTAGAACTGGCCAATCGCATCATCATGGCCCCACTGACGCGCTGCCGCGCCGAACCAGGCCGCGTCCCCGGTGATCTGATTGCCGAGTACTACGGCCAACGCGCCGACGCCGGCCTGATCATCAGCGAAGCCACCTCTGTCACCCCGATGGGAGTCGGTTATCCGGACACGCCCGGCATCTGGTCTTCCGAGCAAGTTCAAGGCTGGAGGAAGGTCACCGACGCGGTACATGCGAAGGGGGGCAAAATCGTTCTGCAACTTTGGCACGTCGGTCGTATTTCCGACCCGATCTATCTCGACGGCCAGCTGCCCGTCGCACCGAGCGCGATCAAGCCAGCCGGCCATGTCAGCCTGGTTCGCCCGATGAAGGGCTACGAAACTCCGCGTGCACTGGAAACCAGCGAAATCGCCGGCATCGTCGAGGCCTATCGCAAGGGTGCAGAAAACGCCAAAGAGGCCGGTTTCGATGGCGTCGAGATTCACGGCGCCAACGGTTACCTGCTCGACCAGTTTCTGCAGGACAGTACCAATCAGCGCACCGACCAATACGGTGGCTCGCTGGAAAACCGTGCACGGCTGATGCTGGAAGTGACCGATGCCGCGATCAGCGTCTGGGGCGTAGGACGTGTTGGCGTGCATCTGGCGCCGCGGGCCGATTCCCATGACATGGGCGACTCCAACCGCGCCGAGACCTTCGGTTACGTTGCCCGCGAGCTGGGCAAGCGTGGCGTGGCCTTCATCTGCACCCGTGAGAAGGCGGGCGAAGACAGCCTCGGCCCACAGCTGAAGCAGATCTTCGGCGGCGTCTATATCGCCAACGAGCGATTCACCAAGGATCAGGCCAACGCCTGGCTGGCAGAAGGCAAGGCCGACGCAGTGGCCTTCGGCATCCCTTACATTGCCAACCCGGATCTGGCTGAACGGTTGCGCCAGGACGCTCCGCTCAACGAGCCGCGCCCAGAGCTGTTCTACGCCAAGGGTGCCGAGGGCTATACCGATTACCCGTCGCTCTAGCTCCTTGCGATGGAAAGGCCCGACCGGATGTTCCGGTCGGGCCTTTTTTCGTTTCGGTAACCTTGAGCTGTCGTGCCAACTCTTCTCGCAGGAGCCCAGTGGGACGCCTAGTCCTCGCTGGCGAAGCTTCTGAGGCGGTTCGCGAGCAAGCTCGCTCCTACATTCGAGGGGTTGGTATCAGGATTTCAGCGCCTGGGCATGATGCCGCAGATGATCATCAATGAAACTGCTGATGAAATAGTAGCTGTGGTCATAACCGGGTTGGATGCGCAGCGTCAGCGGATGCCCTGCTGTCTTGGCCGCAGCCTCCAGCGCGTCGGGCTTGAGCTGGCTGGCCATGAAGTCATCACGATCACCTTGATCCACCAAAATCGGCAGCTTTTCCTCGACTTCGGCGATCAATGCGCAGGCGTCCCATTCGCGCCAGCGCGAGCGCTCTTCGCCCAGGTAGCGAGAGAAAGCCTTTTCGCCCCAGGGACAAGCCGCCGGATTGCTGATGGGCGCGAAGGCTGACAACGACTGGTAACGGCCGGGGTTCTTCAACGCGCATACCAGCGCCCCGTGACCACCCATGGAGTGCCCGCTGATGCCGCGCTTGTCCGAAACCGGAAAATTCGCCTCGATCAGCGACGGCAGCTCGTTCACCACATAGTCATACATGCGGTAGTGCTGGGCCCAGGGTTCCTGAGTTGCGTTGAGATAGAAGCCGGCACCCAGACCGAAATCGTAGGCCGCGTCCGGATCATCCGGTACTCCTGGACCGCGCGGGCTGGTGTCCGGCGCGACGATGATCAGCCCGAGCTCGGCGGCCAGCCGGTGTGCGCCAGCTTTCTGCATGAAGTTCTCATCGGTACAGGTCAGCCCCGACAGCCAGTACAGCACCGGCAGTTTCTCGCCCTGCTCCGCCTGTGGCGGCAGGTACACGGCAAAAATCATGTCGCAGTTCAAGCTGCTGGAGCGATGCCGGTAACGCTTGTGCCAGCCGCCGAAGCTTTTCTGGCTGGCAATGATTTCAAGAGTCATTTGGGGTTCTCCGAAGCTGGAAGGGCTTGAAGCCAGAAGCGTTTACCTCGTTGCCGTTCTCTTCGCGCTTCTGGCTTCATGTTTCCAGCCGTTCTTAGAAATGAATGACAGTCCGAATGCTCTTGCCTTCATGCATCAGATCGAACGCCTTGTTGATTTCCTTCAGCCCCATGTTGTGGGTGATGAAGGTATCCAGCGGAATTTCGCCCTTTTGCGCCTTCTCCACATAGCTCGGCAGCTCGGTACGACCCTTGACGCCACCGAAGGCACTGCCGCGCCAGACGCGGCCCGTTACCAGCTGGAACGGACGGGTGCTGATTTCCTGCCCGGCACCGGCCACGCCGATGATCACGGACTCGCCCCACCCCTTGTGCGCGCACTCCAGCGCGGCGCGCATCAACTGCACATTGCCGACGCACTCGAAGGAATAGTCCACCCCGCCGTCGGTCATCTCGACGATGACTTCCTGGATCGGCTTGTCGTGATCCTTTGGATTGACGAAATCGGTAGCGCCCAGCTCTTCGGCAATGGCGAACTTCGACGGATTGATGTCGATCGCGATGATGCGGCTAGCCTTGGCCATTTTGGCGCCAATGATTGCCGCCAAACCGATCCCGCCGAGACCGAAGATCGCCACGGTCGCGCCCTCCTCCACCTTGGCTGTGTTGAGCACCGCGCCGATGCCGGTCGTGACACCGCAGCCGAGCAGGCAGACCTTGTCCAATGGCGCTTCCTTGGGAATCTTCGCCACGGAGACTTCCGGCAGCACCGTGTACTCAGAAAAGGTCGAGGTGCCCATGTAGTGGTAGATCGGCTCGCCCTTATAAGAGAAGCGCGTTGTGCCGTCCGGCATCAGGCCTTTGCCCTGGGTTGCGCGTACCGAGCTGCAGAGATTGGTTTTGCCGGATTTGCAGAATTTGCACTGGCGGCATTCAGCCGTGTACAGCGGTATGACGTGGTCGCCTACCGCTACGGAGGTCACGCCCTCGCCGATGGCCTCGACGACACCCCCACCTTCATGCCCGAGGATGCAGGGGAAAACACCTTCGGAGTCCTCTCCAGACAAGGTGTACGCATCGGTATGACAAACGCCGGTCGCGATTATCCGCACCAGTACCTCGCCTGCCTTGGGCGGCTCGACGTCCACCTCAACGATTTGCAGGGGCTGGTTGGCGACAAAAGCGACTGCGGCGCGGGATTTAATGGTCATGGACTCTACTCATGCGTGGTGATCGGGGCAGTGTAGTTTGGCCAGCGGGTTGGGTTAATGGGCCGTTTGTGGAAACATTGTTGCCATATGGGGATAATTCGCGTCTTGCCGCCTAACGGGCAGCATCGCAGTCCGTTCATTCATCATTCTCCACTGTTCCGCGGCGCAGTCCCGGCGGGCCAAGAGTCTGATTTTGGTGGGCTGAAGCCCACCCTACGGACTGAGGCGGAGCGTCTTCGGCGCACCCCACTTGGCGCCCCTAAGCGAGCACGTTGATCTCCCGTAGGGTGGGCCGGGCGGCGCTCCGCTTCAGCCCACCTTCCAAGCTCAAGCTGTCCAACCTCGGTGCGACCATCCTGCCAGCGTCGTGATAGAGCGCGGCATTTATTAGGAGTGCAGCTTTTGAATCGCTGGGAAGGCCTGGACGAGTTCGTTGCGGTAGCCGAGTGCGGAAGCTTTATGCGCGCCGCGGAGCTACTGCGCGTCTCATCCTCACATATCAGTCGCCAAGTAGCGCGCCTCGAGGAGCGCCTGCAGGCCCGGCTGTTCTACCGCACCACTCGCCGCGTGTCGCTGACCGAAGCCGGTCATACCTTTCTGGCGCGCTGCCAGCGGCTGATCGAAGAACGCGACGAGGCCTTTCATGCCATTAGCGACTTGCACAGTGCTCCAACCGGCCTACTGCGCATGACTGCCGCGGTGGCTTATGGTGAACGTTTCATCGTGCCGCTGGTGAATGAATTCATGGCGCAGCATCCACAGTTGCGCGTCGATATCGAACTCTCGAATCGCACGCTGGATCTGGTTCAGGAAGGCTACGATCTGGCAATACGCCTGGGTCGCCTAAGCGAATCGCGGCTGGTGGCGACGCGAATCGCCCCGCGCGCCATGTATCTCTGTGCCGCCCCGTCCTATCTCGAACGTTACGGTCGCCCCCATACACTTTCGGAACTGGCGCGGCACAACTGCCTGGTGGGCACGGGCGACACCTGGATGCTTCAATTAGAGGGGCGCGAGCAGCCGTTCAAACCCACCGGGAACTGGCGCTGCAATAGCGGTCAGGCCGTGCTTGATGCTGCGCTTCGCGGCTTTGGCCTCTGTCAGCTGCCGGACTATTACGTGCAAGAGCCGCTGCGCCGTGGCGAACTGGTTTCGCTACTGGAAGCTAACCAGCCTCCTAATACGGCGGTCTGGGCCGTCTATCCGCAGCGGCGCTATCCATTGCCGAAGGTACGGTTGCTGATTCAGGCGCTGAAAGACGGGCTCGCCATACGTCCCGAGTACCGTAACGAACGCGACTGAGTTGCAACTACGCCGCGCGTCCGACTACCAAGCTGGCGGAGGAACCCGCCCCTGCCGGTCACGTCGAAATTCTGTAGCCGGTGGCCTTTGCGCTTTGCCTGGGTACTCGGCGATTCAATCAGGAGGACATCATGCAGATTCTGGTGAACAGCAATCACAGCGTTAACGTGACCAGCAACCTTGAGGAGCACGTAAAGGCAACGGTGGAGAGCGAACTGGAACGTTTCGATGATCAGCTGACCCGAGTCGAAGTTCATCTCAACGACGAGAACAGCGGCAAAAGCGGCCCCCAGGACAAACGCTGTCAGATGGAAGCCAGGGTCAAGGGCCATGAGCCCATCTCCACGACCCACAAGGCAGACTCAATGACGCTTGCCATTGATGGCGCCGCGGAAAAGCTCAGCCATGCGTTGGCCCATGCGCTGGACAAGCTCAATCACCACTGACCATTCACCGATAAAAAAACCGGCCTAACCAGGCCGTTGATGAACCCACGAGGGACCGAACCACCTGACTACGAGAGAGGCCGTGCATGAACAGATTGCTCGATCGTGAAACCATGTCCCAACTGCTGGCAAAGCGCGACGCGCCATGCCTATCGCTATACCAGCCCACTCACCGCAGCTTTCCCGAGCGCCAGCAGGATCCCATCCGCTTCAAACATCTGGTTCGACAACTGGAGGACTCACTCAAACAACAAGGCCGCACTGATCAGGCCAAGACACTGCTCAAACCCTTCCATGACCTGATCGACGATGCCGACTTCTGGAAATCCAACCGCGACGGACTTGCCGTATTCGGTGCCGCTGGTTATTTCGAGGTGTTTCGCCTGCAGCGTAGCGTGCCGGAACTGGCAGTCGCCAACGACCGCATGCACCTCAAGCCATTGCTGCGTATCGCCCAGTCCGCCGACCGCTACCAGATCCTCACGATTACGCTAGATGCGGTTCGCCTGTTCGAAGGCAACCGTGACGGTATAGATGAAATTACGCTGGCCGATGGCGTACCGAAAACGGTAGAGGAGGCGCTTGGGCGCGAGCTGACCGAGAAGGGCCAGACCGGTTTTCCTCAAGGCTATAGCCGCGCCAGCGAGCGCGGAGATCCGATGCAGGTCGAGAGCGGTGGCGCTGGCCGACAGGATGAAATCGATCGGGATCGCGAGCGCTTCTTCCGCGAGGTGGACCGCGCGATCCTTGAGCACCACAGCCGCAAGTCTCGGTTGCCGTTGATTCTCGCCGCGCTTCCCGAACACCAATTTCATTTCCGCAAGCACAGCCACAACGAGCATCTGCTGCCGGAAGGCATCGAGAACGATGCATCGCTGCTCAGCCATGACGAATTACGGGAAAAGAGCTGGATGGTCATGCAGCCGCGCTATATCAAGCGTCTCGAAGGCTTCATCAACCAGTACGGAGAATCGCATGGTCAAGGCCTCGCCACAGATCAGCTCGATCAAATCGGTCAGGCAACCATTGAAGGGCGCGTAGCGACCCTGCTGGTAGAAGCCGAACGGCAGATTCCGGGCGTGACGGACAAGCAGCAAGGCAAGGCGTTAGCGGTCGGGAATGATTCGGCAACTACTCCCGATTTGCTCGACGAACTGACCATATGGACATTGGAGCAAGGCGGCGAAGTTATTTCGGTACCCACCGAGCGCATGCCAACAGAGAGCGGTGCCGCAGCAATATATCGTTATTAACAGGAGCCAGACATGACAGCGCTGGCAGTCAGGACCGCCAGCGCTGCTCCAGCCACTGCAGGTCCTCCGGGCGGGTAATCTTCAGATTATCCGACCGCCCTTCGATCAGCCGCGGGCTATGCCCCGCCCATTCCAGCGCCGAGGCTTCGTCGGTAACTGCCGCACCAGCTTCGAGCGCACCGGCAAGCGCATCACGTAGCGCACCGAGACGGAACATCTGTGGCGTGAAAGCCTGCCAGATCACGCTGCGATCGATGGTTTCCAGCACCCGTCCGTTGCCCCCGGCACGCTTCAGGGTATCTCGTGCAGGCACGGCGAGAAGGCCGCCGATGGGATCATCCGCCAGCTCCACAAGGAGTCGGTCAAGATCTTCGCGCGACAGATTGGGACGTGCCGCGTCGTGCACCAGCACCCATTCTTCGTCGCGTGCGCCAAGCTCGGATAGGCGATGCAGACCAGCAAGCACCGAATCGGCACGCTCGCTACCGCCATTGGCGCGCTGGATACGCGGATCGTTTGCACAACGAAGATCCGACCAATAAGGATCGTTACCCGCCAAGCTGACCACCAGCCCCTGTAGCTGGGGATGGCTGAGAAAGCAGGCCAAGGTATGTTCGAGGACGGTCTTGCCGGCCAGTTGCAGGTACTGCTTGGGCCGATCCGCGCGCATGCGGCTGCCGATACCGGCAGCCGGTATTACGGTCCAGAACCCTGGAAGCATGGCCGCACTCATTCGGCGAGCTGGTAGAGAGTCTCGCCCTCTTTGACCATCCCGAGTTCATGACGGGCGCGCTCTTCGACAGTTTCCATACCCTGCTTGAGCTCCCTCACCTCGGCTTCAAGAATGCGGTTGCGTTCGAGCAGCCGCTGGTTTTCGCCCTGTTGTTCAGCGATCTGCTTGCTCAACCCGCTGACCTGAGCGAGGCTTCCTTCGCCAACCCATAAACGATATTGCAGACCGCCCAGCAGCAGGAGCAATACGACGAATAACCAATTAGAGCTGCGCATGGAAGGCATGGAACGACTTCGGTTGGTTTCCAATAACGGTATGTAAGTGGCGATCAGCGACATGGCCGGCTTCCTTTGCTGACAAGCGATCCTGCGGAATAGCCGGTATGTTCCGGTCCACCGCAACAGTGCTGACCGTGCCCCATAAAAAAGGGCGACTAACGCCGCCCCTTTCTAACATGCAAGGGATCAGCCGCGAAACTCGGCACGCCCCTTGTAGGCGGCTTTTCCGCCGAGCTGCTCTTCGATGCGTAGCAGCTGGTTGTACTTGGAGACGCGATCCGAACGGCACAGCGAGCCGGTCTTGATCTGGCCTGCGGCAGTACCGACAGCCAGGTCAGCAATGGTGCTGTCTTCGGTTTCGCCGGAGCGATGCGAGATCACTGCCGTGTAGCCGGCAGCCTTGGCCATCTGGATGGCTTCCAGCGTTTCGGTCAGCGAGCCGATCTGGTTGAACTTGATCAGAATCGAGTTACCGATGCTCTTCTCGATGCCTTCCTTGAGAATCTTGGTGTTGGTCACGAACAGGTCGTCGCCAACCAGTTGTACCTTCTTGCCGATCTTGTCAGTCAGCACCTTCCAACCGTCCCAGTCGGACTCGTCCATGCCGTCTTCGATGGAGATGATTGGATAGCGCTCAGCCAGACCCGCCAGGTAGTCGGCGAAACCGGCGGCATCGAATACCTTGCCTTCGCCGGCCAGGTCGTATTTGCCGTTTTTGAAGAATTCGCTGGAGGCGCAGTCGAGCGCCAGGGTCACGTCATCACCGAGCTTGTAACCGGCGTTAGCCACGGCTTCGGCGATGGCCGCCAACGCGTCTTCATTGGACGCCAGATTAGGGGCGAAACCGCCTTCATCGCCGACCGAGGTGCTCAGGCCGCGCGCCTTGAGCACGGCCTTGAGGTGATGGAAGATTTCAGCGCCCATGCGCAGTGCATCGGCAAAAGTCTTTGCGCCGACCGGCTGCACCATGAATTCTTGGATATCGACGTTGTTATCGGCATGCTCGCCGCCGTTGATGATGTTCATCATCGGTACTGGCATGGAGTACTGACCAGGAGTGCCGTTGAGGTTGGCGATATGCGCGTACAGCGGCAGATCCTGATCCTGCGCAGCGGCCTTAGCGGCGGCCAGGGATACGGCCAGGATCGCGTTGGCACCCAGCGACGCCTTGTTCTCGGTACCGTCCAGCTCGATCATGGCGCGGTCCAGCGCCTTCTGATCCAGCGGATCCTTGCCCAACAGCAGATCACGGATCGGGCCGTTGATGTTGCTGACAGCTTTCAGCACACCTTTGCCCATGTAACGGCTCTTGTCGCCATCGCGCAGTTCCAGTGCCTCGCGGGAACCGGTGGACGCACCGGACGGCGCGCAGGCGCTGCCGATGATGCCGTTATCCAGGATAACGTCCGCTTCCACAGTGGGGTTGCCACGGGAGTCGAGAACCTCACGCCCTTTGATGTCGACGATCTTTGCCATTTTTATTAACACTCCGTAGATAGCTGAAAAGCTTCAAGCAGTTTCGATTGGCGGAAAATTCTTGATCAGGTCATCCAGCTGCTTGAGCTGGGTGAGGAATGGTTCGAGCTTGTCGAGACGCAAGGCGCAAGGGCCGTCGCACTTGGCATTCTCAGGCTCCGGATGCGCTTCGAGGAACAGGCCGGCAAGCCCTTGGCTGAGCCCGGCCTTGGCCAGATCGGTCACCTGAGCACGGCGCCCCCCGGCAGAATCGGCACGGCCACCAGGCATTTGCAGGGCATGGGTAACGTCGAAGATCACCGGATACTGCATCCGCTTCATGATGTCGAAGCCGAGCATGTCGACGACCAGATTGTTGTAGCCGAAGGACGAGCCGCGCTCGCACAGAATCAGCTGATCGTTGCCGGCCTCTTCGCACTTGGCAAGGATGTGCTTCATTTCCTGCGGCGCGAGGAACTGCGCCTTCTTGATGTTAATCACCGCACCGGTCTTGGCCATGGCAACCACCAGATCGGTCTGGCGCGACAGGAAAGCCGGTAGCTGGATGATGTCGCACACTTCAGCCACCGGCTGCGCCTGATGCGGCTCGTGCACGTCTGTAATTACCGGCACGCCGAAGGACTTCTTCACCTCTTCGAAAATGCGCATGCCCTCTTCCAAGCCCGGGCCGCGGAAGGAGTTGATCGACGAGCGATTGGCCTTGTCGAAACTGGCCTTGAAGATGTACGGAATACCGAGTTTTTCCGTCACCTTCACATAGGTTTCGCAGATCTGCAGCGCGAGATCACGGGACTCCAGCACATTCATACCGCCAAAAAGCACGAACGGCTTGTCGTTGGCGATCTCGATATTGCCGACGCGGATGGTCTTCTGGCTCATGCTTTGCCCGCCTTGTAGTCCAGCGCCGCCTTGACGAAGCCGCTGAACAGCGGGTGGCCATCGCGCGGGGTGGAGGTGAATTCGGGGTGGAACTGGCAAGCCACGAACCAAGGATGGTCCGGTGCCTCGACCACTTCGACCAAGGCGCCGTCGCCGGAGCGGCCAGTAATCTTCAAACCTGCAGCCTGCAGTTGCGGCAGCAGATTATTGTTCACTTCGTAGCGATGGCGGTGCCGCTCGACGATGCGTTCTTTGCCGTAGCAGGCAAACACATTGGAGCCGGCTTCGAGACCGCATTCCTGTGCGCCGAGACGCATGGTGCCGCCCAGATCGGAGGCATCGGTGCGGGTTTCCACGGTGCCAGCGGCGTCCTCCCACTCGGTGATCAGACCGACAACGGGATGGGTCGAGTCCTTGTCGAACTCGGTGGAGTTGGCGTCGGTCCAGCCGAGCACGTCTCGAGCGAACTCGATTACCGCGACCTGCATCCCGAGGCAAATGCCCAAGTAAGGAATCTTGTTTTCACGTGCGTACTTGACGGTAGCGATTTTGCCTTCCACGCCACGCAGACCGAAGCCACCCGGAACCAGGATCGCGTCCATGCCTTCCAGCAAGCCGGTGCCCTGATTTTCGATGTCTTCGGAGTCAATATAGCGGAGGTTCACTTTGGTACGGCTCTGGATGCCAGCGTGGCTCATTGCCTCGATCAGAGATTTGTAGGCATCCAGAAGTTCCATGTACTTGCCGACCATGGCGATGTTGACTTCTTTTTCCGGGTTCAGCTTGGCATCGACCACGCGGTCCCACTCGGACAGATCGGCACCGCCGCATTCCAGCCCGAAACGCTCGACTACAAAATCATCCAGACCCTGGGCATGCAGCACGCCCGGAATCTTGTAGATGGTGTCGACGTCTTCCAGGCTGATCACCGCGCGCTCTTCAACGTTGGTGAACAGCGCGATCTTGCGGCGCGAGGAGACATCGACCGGGTGATCGGAGCGGCAGACAAGCACGTCCGGCTGCAGGCCGATGGAACGCAATTCCTTGACCGAGTGCTGGGTCGGCTTGGTCTTGGTTTCGCCAGCGGTCGCAATGTAGGGGACCAGCGTCAAGTGCATCAGCATCGCGCGCTTGGCGCCGACTTCGACACGCAGCTGACGGATCGCCTCCAGGAATGGTTGCGATTCGATATCGCCTACGGTGCCGCCAACTTCCACCAGCGCCACGTCCGCATCGCCGGCGCCCTTAATGATGCGGCGCTTGATTTCATCGGTGATGTGCGGGATCACCTGGATGGTCGCACCCAGATAATCACCGCGGCGCTCGCGACGCAGCACGTCTTCGTAGACGCGACCGGTGGTGAAGTTGTTGTTCTGGGTCATGGTGGTGCGGATGAACCGCTCGTAATGGCCCAGGTCGAGGTCGGTCTCGGCACCGTCGTGTGTGACGAACACTTCGCCGTGCTGGAACGGGCTCATGGTGCCCGGATCGACGTTGATGTAAGGGTCCAGCTTGAGCATCGTGACCTTCAGGCCCCGCGCCTCCAGGATGGCCGCCAATGAAGCCGAGGCGATGCCTTTCCCCAATGAAGAAACAACACCACCCGTGACGAAGATGTAGCGCGTCATGAAAAACCCTAGAAGTCTGCGTTAAGCGGTCAGCGCCGCCGGGGAAAAGCGAAGGTGCCACTGCGCCGAAGGCGACAATAGCGCAACTGCCACGGCTTTCGAAGAAAACCACAGAAGCTGTATTGGGACGGGAGCGTAGTCTACTCGAAAGACCCTATCAGCTCAAACCGGGCGTCACCGGCGGCTTCCAGATCAACGATAGTCCTTCAGTATCGAACTGCGGCAGATTGGCGACGGCGATCAGTTCATCATCGCGGTAGAGCAGCGGCAGTCGCGAGCGCAAAAAAACCGGCACGCCAACTTCGTTGAGCAGCCGTTTGAGGTCACGCTTCCCTCGCCCGGGCAATCGCAACGACTCTCCGCCCTGACGGTAGCGCACCTGTAAATCCCCGGCACCGCGATCACCGGCTAAACGCAGGCTGCCATTGTTCGGGAGTGGCAGATTCATATCCGGCTGCAGCCATTCGACAATATCAGCAGGCGCCGCCAGCCAGGGGCCGGATAGCCACCAGATATAGCCATCGCCCCGGTGCAACTCGCCTGTAGCCAGCCGCCAAATCGGCGCGGCATCCGCAGCCGCGTCGCGCAACGCGTCCCAGCCAGCCCAATGATCGGTATCGGGCAGCGTCGTGAAAGGTCCCAGCCAGTGGCGTAGCGCGTTGCGCTGACGCGCGGGACCGAGCGCTTTCAACGAATGCAGGGAGAGGCTTGGTATAGGCAGCCACTGAAGGCTGGGGCGCGCCTGGGCAGCTTGAAGATCGACCGCGGCCAGCTCGCCCAGCAACGCCTGCGCCTCGCCTAGATGCGCAGCGGCGCGAGCCATGCTGACAGAGGCTCGTGGCCAGCGCTGCCGTATCACCGGCAGAACCTGATGGCGAAGATAGTTACGCGAATGGTCGAGGCACTGATTGCTCGGATCTTCGATCCAATCGAGCCCCTGCTCCCGTGCATAGGCTTCCAGCTCGTCCCGACCGACGCCCAGCAGTGGCCGCACCAGTCTCCCAGCGCCAAGGGCTCGATCGGCAGGTATGCTGGCCAGCCCGAGCACACCGGCGCCGCGCAGCAGGCGAAAGAGCATGGTTTCGGCCTGATCATCGCGATGCTGGGCCGTCAGCAGCGTTTCGCCCTGTCCCAGAATCTCGGTAAATGCGGCATAGCGCGCCTCCCGCGCCGCTCGCTCCAAACTGGGGCCTGCCGCGATTTGCACGCTGATAATCTGCAACTCCACGCCCAGCTGTTCACAGACCGAACGGCAGCGCGCTGGCCAACCATCGGCAACTGTCTGCAGCCCATGATGAATGTGGATCGCGCCTATCGGGGGAAGCTTTTCCCGAGCGGACAACTGCACCAGCAAATACAGCAGCACGGTGGAATCGAGCCCGCCGGAAAACGCGACGTGCCAACGCGGCGCGCCACGACAGGGTTGCAATGCTTCAAGCAGACGAGACTCGAGGGACATCTGATAGCAGCTCAGAAATAGTGACGCCAGCATAAACCGGAATAGTTACACGCCAGCCAATCGATTCAACCCCAAGCTTAAGTTTGACAGTTGCTGGCAAAGCCTATTTGGCAGGCATAAAAAACGGCGGGAAGGCCCGCCGTTCTCTTAACCGATAGCGCAACTATCAGGCGATGCCATAACTCATCAGACGCTCGTAGCGACGCGCCAGTAGCGCCTCGGTGTCGAGGCCTTTGAGCATGTCGAGCTGGGCGGTCAGCTCTTCACGCAACGAAGCAGCCGTCACCGCCGGATTACGATGGGCGCCGCCCAATGGCTCGGAAATGACTTTATCAACGATACCAAGGTCCTTCAGGCGCTCAGCGGTAACGCCCATGGCCTCGGCGGCTTCTGGCGCCTTTTCGGCAGTGCGCCATAGAATCGAGGCACAGCCTTCCGGCGAAATCACCGCATAGGTGGAATACTGCAGCATGTTCAGCTGGTCACAGACGCCAATCGCCAGTGCCCCGCCCGAACCACCCTCACCTATCACGGTCGCGATGATCGGCGTCTTCAGACGCGCCATGACGCGAAGGTTCCAGGCGATCGCTTCGCTCTGGTTGCGTTCTTCGGCGTCAATGCCGGGATAGGCACCAGGGGTATCGATGAAAGTCAGGATCGGCATTTTGAAACGCTCGGCCATTTCCATCAGGCGACAGGCCTTGCGATAGCCTTCGGGGCGCGGCATGCCGAAGTTGCGGCGAACCTTCTCGCGGACTTCGCGACCCTTCTGATGACCGATGACCATTACTGGCTCACCGTTGAGGCGAGCAGTACCGCCAACGATCGCAGCGTCATCGGAGAAGTGACGATCGCCGTGCAGCTCTTCGAATTCGGTGAATAGATGGTTGATGTAGTCCAGCGTGTAGGGGCGCTGTGGGTGTCGAGCCAGGCGAGCGATCTGCCAGCTGGTGAGGTTGCCGAAGATGCTCTCGGTGAGCGACTCGCTCTTGTCCTGCAGGCGGGAAATCTCATCGCCGATATTCAGCGAGTTGTCGTTACCAACCAGGCGCAATTCTTCGATCTTTGCTTGCAGGTCGGCAATCGGCTGTTCGAAATCGAGAAAATTCGGGTTCATAGGCATCCGTCATGCGTCGACGGCCAGGCGGCCGGGGAGCTGTTCCGTTTTTTGCGCCCTACCTTACGGGACGGACGCATTCAGGTCGAACAAAATGTTCGTAATCTTGACCCGATTCAGGATCGGGTCGCTCGGTAGCCATCCGGGTCGCTTGCCTTGTTGGACAGGCAGATCCGCTGGCTCCCGCTATCGGTATTGCAAAAAGACGTTGTCGCGCCCGAACTGGTCACGCAATGCCTGAATCAAGTTATCGGCCGGGTCGATTCGCCAGCTTTCGCCGAACTGCAGCAGAGCCCGTGCATCGCTGCCAGTGTATTCCAGCGTGATCGGGCAGGCGCCGCGGTGACGCCCGCAGACGTCCGCCAGCCAGCGCACCCGGTCACCTTTCAACGCATCGCCGGCGACCTTGACACGCAGGCTCTCGGCGAGCCCGGTGCGTGCTTCCTCCAGGCTCATCACGCGCTTGGCGCGCAGGCGCAGGCCACCGGAGAAATCGTCATTGCTGACCTCACCTTCGACCACTACCAGCGCATCGGTCTGCAACAAGGCCTGTGCGCTGTTGAAAGCCTCAGCGAAGAGCGACGCCTCGATCCGTCCGGAGCGGTCATCAAGGGTGATGAAGCCCATCTTGTCGCCCTTCTTGTTCTTCATTACCCGCAGATTGACGATCAGCCCGGCGATGGTCTGCTCGCCCCGCGCCGGACGCAGATCAATGATCCGCTGTCGGGCGAAGCGACGCACCTCACCTTCGTACTCATCGATCGGATGTCCGGTGAGGTAAAGTCCAAGGGTGTCCTTCTCGCCCTTGAGACGCTCCTTCAGCGACAGCTCGCGCGCCTTGCGGTGATTGACATAAACGTCTGCCTCGGGCTCGGCGAAGAGACCGCCGAACAGGTCCATATGACCGCTGTCGAGGCTGCGCGCCGTCTGCTCGGCGGCCTGGACGGCTTCCTCCATGGCCGACAGTAAGACCGCACGGTTGCGATCGATATTGGCCTGATAGGTCTTGGGCTCGTAGGAAAAATAAGGGCCGAGACGGTCTAGCGCACCACCACGAATCAGCGCTTCCAGGGTGCGCTTGTTGATCCGCTTGAGGTCGACGCGGCTGCAGAAATCGAACAGATCTTTGAAAGGCCCGCCCTCGCCGCGGCATTCGACGATGGCTTCTACCGGTCCTTCACCGACGCCCTTGATCGCACCCAGGCCATAGATGATTCGCCCGTCGTCGCTGACGGTGAACTTGAACTCGGAGTGGTTCACGTCTGGTGCGTCGATGCGCAGCTTCATGCTGCGGCATTCTTCGATCAGCGTGACCACCTTGTCGGTGTTGTGCATATCCGCCGAGAGCACCGCGGCCATGAACGGCGACGGATAATGCGCTTTGAGCCAGGCGGTTTGATAAGACACCAGGCCATAAGCAGCAGAGTGCGACTTGTTGAAGCCGTAACCGGCGAATTTTTCCACCAGATCGAAAATGTTACCCGCCAAATCGCCATCGATTCCGTTGTTGGCGCAACCCTCAATGAAACCGCCGCGCTGCTTGGCCATTTCCTCGGGCTTCTTCTTGCCCATGGCGCGGCGCAGCATATCCGCCTGGCCGAGCGTGTAGCCGCCCATGACCTGAGCGATCTGCATCACCTGTTCCTGATACAGAATGATGCCGTAAGTGGGCGCCAGTACCGGCTTGAGCCCCTCGTACTGGTAGTCCGAGTGCGGATAGGAAATTTCTGCTCGGCCATGCTTACGGTTGATGAAGTCGTCGACCATGCCCGACTGCAGCGGACCGGGCCGGAACAGGGCCACCAGGGCGATAAGATCTTCCAGGCAGTCTGGCTTGAGCTTCTTGATCAGCTCCTTCATGCCACGTGATTCGAGCTGGAACACCGCCGTGGTTTCAGCCTTCTGCAGCAGCGAGAAAGTCGGCTTGTCGTCCAGGGGAATGAAATCGATGTTCAGCGGCTCCAAGCCCTTCTTGGCCTGTTCGCGGTTGATCGTCTCCATGGCCCACTTAATGATCGTCAGCGTACGCAACCCGAGGAAGTCGAACTTGACCAGGCCGGCAGATTCGACGTCGTCCTTGTCAAATTGAGTTACCAGACTGCCGCCTTCATCATCGCAAGCGATGGGCGCGAAATCGGTGAGCTTGGTCGGCGCGATCACCACACCGCCCGCGTGTTTGCCAGTGCCGCGGGTGATGCCTTCGAGCTTGAGCGCCATGTCCCAGATTTCCCGGGCATCTTCATCGACCGCAAGAAAATCGCGTAGCGGCTCTTCCATTTCGTAGGCTTTTTCGAGGGTCATGCCGACCTCGAAGGGAATCATCTTTGACAGGCGATCGGCAAGCCCGTAGGACTTGCCCTGCACCCGCGCCACGTCACGCACCACCGCCTTGGCCGCCATGGTGCCGAAGGTGATGATCTGGCTGACCGCGTTGCGCCCGTACTTTTCGGCCACGTAATCAATGACCCGGTCACGGCCATCCATGCAGAAGTCGACGTCGAAGTCGGGCATGGAGACCCGCTCAGGGTTGAGGAAGCGTTCGAACAGCAGGTCGTAGGCCAATGGGTCGAGATCGGTAATCTTCTGCACATAGGCAACCAGCGAACCCGCACCCGATCCACGCCCAGGCCCCACCGGAACGCCGTTATTCTTGGCCCACTGGATGAAGTCCATAACGATCAGGAAGTAACCCGGGAAGCCCATCTGGATGATGATATCCAGCTCGAAATTCAGCCGGTCGACGTAGACCTGCTTCTTCGCTTCGTAGTCCGGAGTGCTCTTGGGCAGCAGCACCTCGAGACGCTCCTCAAGGCCATCGAACGAGACCTTGCGGAAGTATTCGTCCATGGTCATGCCTTCCGGCACCGGGAAATCGGGCAAGAAGTAGGTACCCAGCTGCACTTCGATATTGCAACGCTTGGCGATTTCTACGGTATTTTCCAGCGCCTCCGGCAGGTCGCTGAATAGCTCCCACATTTCTTCGGGCGTTTTCAGGTACTGCTGGTCGGAGTAGTTACGCGGCCGACGCGAGTCGTCGAGCGTTCGGCTTTCTCCGATGCAGACGCGTGTTTCGTGCGCCTCGAAATCCTCCTGTTTGAGGAAACGTACATCGTTAGTCGCCACCAGCGGGACGTCGCAGCGCTGAGCCAAAGCGACTGCAGCGTGTAAGTGCTCCTCGTCATTGACACGATTCGTACGCTGTACTTCGAGATAGAAGCGCTGGGGAAACACCGCCTGCCACTCGGCTAACAATGCATCGGCTGCCGGCTCGTCACCCTCGAGCAGGGCATGACCAATCTCCCCTTCTTTGGCGCCGGACAGCGCGATCAGGCCTTCGGCAGCTCCCTTGACCCACTCACGCTCGATGATGATTTGATCGTTGCGCTGGCCGTCTGTCCAGCCGCGCGACACCAGCTCGGTAAGATTGCGATAACCCTTGATATCCATCGCCAGCAATGTCAGCCGGCTGAGCGGGCCATCTTCGTCGCGACTGGCAAGCCAGATATCGGCACCGCAGATCGGCTTGATTCCAGCCCCTTGCGCAGCCTTGTAGAACTTGACCAGCGAGCACATGTTGCTCTGATCCGTTACCGCCACGGCCGGCATGCCTGCACTCGCCACCGACTTGACCAATGGTTTGACGCGCACCAGCCCGTCTACCAAAGAATATTCGGTGTGCAGGCGGAGATGAACGAAAGAGACGGGCATGAACGAACCTTGGACTGGCGAAACGACAAGCCCGGGATTGTACCGGAAAGCCTGATCGGTTTAAGGCTGCTGGTGAAGGGTTCTACGCCGGCGTGGATCGACAGCGCGTTTGCGCTCCAGATCCGCCGGCACCCGCAGGGAAGTGCAGGTCACACCAGCAAGGCGGTCGGGACGCTGACAGTTTCGATGTTTACAGTTTCGGCTAGAGCGGCCTGTTCCAGCAGATTGCGTACCGGCGCAAACGATCGGCGATGAATGACCGACGGACCGAGGCGCTGCAACGCATCCAGATGGTTCGGCGTCGGGTAGCCCTTGTGCGACGACAGACCGTAGCCGGGATAACACAGATCCAGCGCGCACATCTCACGGTCGCGGCTGACCTTGGCCAGAATCGAGGCGGCGGCAATGGCCGGAACCTGGCCGTCACCCTGAATCACCGGCGAGCTAGGCACGGCGAGCTGCGGGCAACGGTTGCCATCGATCAGTGCCAATCGCGGCGTCACGCTTAAGCCTTCAACTGCGCGCTGCATCGCCAGCATGGTCGCGTGCAGAATGTTCAACTGATCGATTTCATGCACCTCGGCTCGCGCAACGCACCAAGCCAGGGCCTTCTCGCAGATTTCATCGAACAGCGCTTCACGCCGCGCCTCGGTTAGCTTCTTCGAATCGTTGAGCCCTTCGATCGGGCGCTTCGGGTCGAGAATTACAGCAGCGGTCACGACAGGCCCGCAGAGTGGCCCACGGCCGACCTCGTCGACACCGGCAACCAATTCTTCGACCAGATTGAAATCCAGACCAATCTGCATCAGCCCGCCTCGACCAATTCAAGTACCGCGCTAGCCGCCTGACTCGACGCATCGCATCGCAGGGTTCGGTGGATGGAGTCGAAGCCCTCGGTTTGTACGTCGCCGTTATCCAACAAGGGTGACAGTAGCTGCGCCATCGTTTCTGGAGTCGCCGCGTCCTGCAACAGCTCTGGCACCAGCAAGCGCTGGGCGAGTAGATTGGGCAGCGCGACGTAGGGACTTTTCACCATGCGCTTGAGGATATGAAAGGTCAGCGGCGCGACGCTATAGGCCACCACCATCGGACGCTTGTAAAGCAAGGCCTCGAGCGTCGCAGTACCAGAGGCAATCAGCACAGCATTGCAGGCGGCAAGCGCCTCGTGGGAGCGGCCATCGAGCAGCGTCAGCGGCAGATCTCGCCCAATTAGCATTTGTTCCAGCTGCAGACGGCGCTCGGGACTGGCACAGGGAACCACGAAATGGATGCCTGGACGCATCGATCGAAGCCGGTCCGCGGCGCAGAGGAAGAGTTCGCCAAGGCGGCCCACCTCGCCACCACGGCTACCCGGCATCAGCGCGACTACAAGCCCTTCCTGCGGCAGGTTCAGCGCAGCACGTGCGGCGGCGCGATCGGGCTGCAGCGGGATGGTATCGGCCAGTGGATGCCCGACGAAGCGTACCGCAACCTGATGGGCATCGTAGAACTTCGCCTCGAATGGGAATAGCGTGAGCATCAAGTCGCAGGCATCACGAATCTTCAGTACCCGCTTCTGCCGCCAGGCCCAGACCGAGGGACTGACGTAATGCACCGTCTTGATACCGGCCCGCCGCAGTTTGAGCGCCAGGTCCAGATTGAAATCCGGCGCATCGATTCCGATGAACACGTCGGGCCGCACGTCAAGCAGTGTCTGCAGCAAGCGCTTGCGCCGCATTAGCAACTCAGGCAGGCGACCAAGTACTTCCACCAGCCCCATCACCGCGAGACGCTCCAACGGAAAATAGGACTTGAGTCCCAGCGCCTCCATCCGCGACCCACCGATGCCGATAAAGTCGACATCGGGGCGTTGGGCCCTGAGGGCCTGCATCAGGCCTGAACCGAGAATATCGCCAGATGCCTCGCCGGCCACCAGTGCGACTGTCAATGGTCTGGACATATCAGCGCGTGATGCCGCGATTCGATGCTTGCACCGAGTCACGGAACAATGCAACTTCAGGAAACGTCAGCGCATCCGCGGCAAGCTCGGCGAGTGCGGCATCAACCGTCAGCCCTTTGCGGTAGACGATCTTGTAGGCGTTGCGCAGGGCCAGAATGGCTTCTGCACTGAAACCACGGCGACGCATACCTTCGAAGTTCATGCTGCGCGCCTCGGCCGGGTTGCCAAAGACGGTGACAAACGCCGGAACGTCCTTGCCGATCGCAGTACCCATTCCGGAAAAGCTGTACGCGCCGATATGGCAATACTGGTGCACCAAGGTATATCCCGACAGGATTGCCCAATCACCTACATGCACATGACCCGCCAACGCGGTGTTGTTGACCAGAATGCAGTGGTTGGCGATGACACTGTCATGACCGATATGTGCGTAGGCCATGATCAGGTTGTGATCGCCGATGGTGGTCTCGCTGCGATCCTGCACGGTGCCACGGTGAATGGTCACGCCTTCGCGGATCACGTTGTGATCGCCGATCACCAAACGTGTCGGCTCGCCCTTGTACTTCAGGTCAGGCGTATCCTCACCTACTGAGGAAAACTGGTAGATGCGATTGTGGCGACCGATGCGGGTCGGACCTTTGATAATCACGTGAGACGCGATCACCGTCCCCTCGCCTATCTCGACATCCGGGCCAATGATCGACCATGGTCCGACCTGAACGTCATGCGCGAGTCGGGCCGCAGGATCGACGATGGCACGAGGGTCGATCAAACTCATATCTTCTGTTCCGCACAAATGATCTCGGCAGAGCATACAGGCTTGCCATCGACACTGGCCCGGCAGTCGAACTTCCAGATCCCGCGCTTGGCGCTGATGAAAGACGCCTCGAGAACCAGCTGATCGCCTGGCACTACCGGCTGACGGAAACGCAGTTTGTCCGAACCGACGAAATAATAAAGCGTGCCATCGGCCGGTTTGACTCCCATCATTTTGAAACCGAGCAGCCCGGCTGCCTGCGCCATGGCTTCGATGATCAGCACGCCCGGCATGATCGGATGCTGCGGAAAATGACCATTGAAGAACGGCTCGTTGATGGTGACGTTCTTATACGCGCGAACTCGCTTGGCTTCCGTATCCAGCTCCACTACCCGATCGACCAGCAGGAACGGATAACGGTGGGGAAGGTATTCGCGAATCTCGTTGATATCCATCATGTGAGGAAAAAGCCTGTAATGATTAGGGAAGCTGGCACACATCAGCCGTACACCCCGCTGATGAACAGCCGCTAGCGGGGCAATCAGACAATAAGGTCAGGCATCTGAAGACGAATCCCCACTCGGGGTCACGGCAGCCAGGCGTTTTTCCACGTGCTGCAGACGACGCGCCATGTCGTCGAGGTGTCGAATTCGGGCGGCACTCTTGCGCCACTCGCCGGCTGGCTGCATGGCCGTTCCTGACGAATAGCTGCCCGGTTCGGTAATCGATCGGGTCACCATGGTCATACCGGTAATGAATACGTTGTCACAAACCTCGATATGTCCAACGAGCCCGGCGCCGCCGGCAATCATGCAGTTGCGGCCAATTTTTGTACTACCGGAAATGCCCGAGCAACCAGCCATGGCGGTGTTGTCGCCGATCTGGACGTTGTGGGCGATCATTATCTGATTGTCCAGCTTCACACCGTTGCCAATTACGGTGTCCGATAGCGCTCCCCGATCGATGGTCGTGTTGGCGCCAATCTCGACATCATCGCCGATGCGAACGCCGCCAAGCTGGGCGATCTTTTCCCAGCTGCCCTGCTGGTTGGCAAAACCGAAACCTTCGCCGCCAATCACCGCGCCTGGCTGGATTACTACCCGTTCGCCGATGCAAACGTCGTGGCAGAGCGTCACTCGCGGAGCCAGGCGCCCCCCGGCGCCAACACGGCTACGCGCACCGACAAAGGACTGAGCGCCAATCACCACATCCGGACCGATCCACGCGTTTGCCTCGATCACCACCTGAGCACCGATGCTTGCGGATGGATCGATGTGAGCGCTGGGCTCGACTATGGCGCTTGGATGAATACCGCAGGGGGAATGCGGCCGCGTCTCGAACACGTGTGAGATACGCGCATATGCAAGATAGGGATTGGCAACGATCAGCGCGGCACCGGCGTAGCCCTCAGCATCCTCGGGTGTAAGCAATACGGCGCCTGCACGAGTGATGGCGAGAAACTTGCGGTACTGCGCGTTGGCAAGGAAGCTCAGTTGATCAGGACCGGCCTCCTGCAGCGTAGCCAGGCTCGAAACCGTTTGCGCAGCATCGCCGCGCAATGCAGCTCCCAGCTGCTCGGCTAGATCACCGAGCGTATAGACGACCTGGCTCATCAGCGCAGCTGATTCATGCGCTCGATGACCTGGCGAGTGATGTCGTACTGCGGCTTGACATCAACCACGGCGCCACGCTCGAGCACTAGGTCGTAGTCACCCTTCTTGATGACTTCTTCGACAGCCTTGTCGAGCTTCGGCTTGAGCTGTTTGAGCATGTCACGGTCAGCTGAGGCCTTCGATTCGTTGAGTTCCTTGGAGAGGAACTGGAAGTCACGCGCCTTCTGCTTGAATTCAAGCTCAAGGCGCTCGCGCTCGGCCTGCTGCATCTTGTCGCCGTCTTTGCCCAAACGATCCTGAATGCGCTTGGCATCGCTCTCGAGCCCTTTGAGCTTTTCCAGCTGCGGCCCGAATTTCTTTTCCGCATCGACCGAGTAACGCTTGGCAGCGTCGGATTCGAGCAATGCCATCTGATAGTTCATCACCGCAATTTTCATTTCGGCGAACGCGGGGGTTGCCACCATAACAGCGGCAACAAGAAGCAATTGGGTCAGCTTACGCACGGTATTTACCACTCTTCAAAGAAAGCGCTAGAGCGAGACGCCCCAGTCGTTAAAAGGTTTGTCCCAGCGAGAACTGGAAGACTTGAGTATCGGCATCGTCCGGCTTCACCACAGGCATTGCCAGGCTGAAACTCAAGGGCCCCATGGCGGTGATCCAGGTCAGCCCTACACCGACCGAGCTCGCCATATCGCCAAAGTCGATATCGCTGCACTTGGCGGAATCCGAAGGGCAATTGGTGTCGTAGACATTACCAACATCCCAGAATACCGAAGTGCGCAGCGAGCGTTGATCTTTGACGAACGGCATTGGGAAGAGCATCTCCAAGCCGCCTTGGACCAATACGTTACCACCAAAGGGCAGCTCGTCCTGATCGGGATCTCTGATAGTACCCGGGTTCGAGCCGTCACTCGGCGTGCTGCGCGGGCCAAGGCTGCTATCCTCGAAGCCGCGAACGGAGTTGAAACCACCCGCATAATAATGTTCGTAGAAAGGCAGGCGCGAAGTCGAACCGTAAGCATCGCCATAACCCAGCTGCGTATGCATGCGCAGGGTGTAGGTCTTGGTTACCGGGACGAACAGCTGCGCGTTGTAGTCGAGCTTGTAGAACGACAGGTCGCTACCAGGAATTGTGGTTTCCAGCGCAAGGCTCTGCGAATGACCACGGGTCGCCAGAACCCCACGATTCAGAGTCGATTCGGACCAACCCACTGACGCCTTGAAGTTGAGATAGCTGTCGCCCTCTTCTTCCATGAAGTCGAAAATCTCATCAACCGTGTAACGCCCGCTGTCGATCGTGTCCTGCTGAGCGGACAGGCCGAACGACAAGCGAGAAGTCTCGCTGATTGGATAACCGATGTTGATGCCGCCACCCAGGCTATCGACGGAGTAGCTGGAAACGTCGTAGTCCAGCTCATCGTAGTCGGTGGTGCGATAGAAAGCGTTGTAGCCAAGGCTGACGCCGTCTTCGGTCCAATAGGGATCGACGAAACCGAAGTTATAGCGCGTCTGATATTCGCTGCGAGTCAGGCCTAGGCTGACGCGGTTACCTGTACCCAGGAAGTTGTTCTGGCTGATCGAGCCACCAAGAATCAGACCGGCATTCTGGGCGAAGCCGATGCTTGCCATGATCGACCCGGATGGCTGTTCTTCGACACTGTAATTAACGTCGATCTGGTCATCGGTGCCGGGTACCTGCGGGGTTTCGACGTTCACTTCCTTGAAGAAGCCCAGGCGCTCGAGACGGGTCTTGGACTGATCGATCAAATAGGTGGAGGCCCAGCCGCCTTCCATCTGGCGCATCTCACGACGCAGCACTTCATCTTCGGTCTTGGTGTTGCCACGGAAGTTAATGCGATTGACGTAGGCCCGCTTGCCTGGGTCGACCACAAAAGTGATCGAGACGGTGTTGTCTTCGTCGTTGGTTTCCGGCACTCCGTTGACGTTGGCGAAGGTGTAACCCTCATTGCCTAATCGCCGCGTGATCAGTTCGGAGGTGGTGGTCATCACCTTGCGCGAGAAAATCTGACCTTCCTTCGCCAGTAATAGTGATTGCAGCTCTTCTTGCGGCACCTTCAGGTCGCCGCTCAGCTTTACGTCGCTGACGGTATAGCGATCGCCTTCGGCAATATTAACGGTGACGTAAACGTCTTTCTTGTCGGGCGTGATGGACACTTGGGTGGAGGTAATATCCATATTGATGTAACCGCGATCCAAATAATAGGAACGCAGGCGCTCGAGGTCGCCAGACAGCTTTTCGCGAGCGTACTTATCGTCATTGCGGAAGAACGACAGCCAGTTGGTGGTCTTCAGCTCAAACAGGTCGGTCAAATCCTCGTCGGGAAAAACCGTATTGCCGACCACATTGATGTGCTTGATCGAAGCGACCGAGCCTTCGTTGATATTAATCTTCAACGCGACGCGATTACGTGGCTGCGGCACGACTTCGGTTTCGATAGTGGCTGAGTAACGACCCTGAGCAACGTATTGGCGCTGCAGCTCGTTGCGCACACCCTCAAGCGTGGCCCGTTGAAAAATTTCGCCTTCGGCGAGGCCCGACTGCTGCAAGCCGGAAAGCAGATCTTCGGTCTTGATAGCCTTGTTGCCGTCGATCTCGATACCGGAAATCGAGGGCCGCTCCACCACGTTGATGACCAGCACGTCGCCTTCGCGACCGAGCCGGATATCCTCGAAGAAACCGGTGCGGAACAATGCACGGGTGGCATCTACCAGACGACTGTCATCAGCAGCCTGCCCGACATTCAACGGCAAAGCACCAAAGACACTGCCGGCGGAGACTCGCTGCAGGCCATTAACGCGTATATCGGAAATAGTGAAGGACTCGGCGTGAACTTCGGCAATCATCAGCGCGGAAATTACCGCAGGTAGCAGCAGACGTTTCATGAAGTCCTTTCTTTTCAAACCTGATAATTGAACCTGCGCTGGGCGCGGCGACATCAAGGTATATGGCGGTTAAAGGCGGCCAAGGTCGTTGACCAACGCAAGCAGCATCACCCCAACAACCAGGCTGATACCGATCTGTACTCCCCAACCCTGAACCCTGTCCGACAAGGGACGTCCACGGACCCACTCGACCAAATAGAAGAGCAGATGCCCTCCATCCAGGACGGGGATAGGCAATAAATTGAGTACTCCAAGGCTAATGCTCAGGTAGGCGAGGAAGTTCAGAAAGTCGCCCACGCCGGACTGTGCAGAAGCGCCCGCCACTTTAGCAATGGTTATCGGGCCGCTCAAGTTTTTTACCGAGAGCTCACCGAAGAGCATTTTCTTCAACGAATCGAGCGTTAGAACGCTCATCGTCCAGGTCCGACGGAGCCCTTCACCGACCGCTTCGAGTGGTCCATAGCTAACGTTTCGAAGCATTCCCGCCGGCCATTCGCCGGCCGCAACGCCTGCTCCAAGGTAGCCGCGACGGTCGTCCCCCTCGCCGCGCGAGGCCAAGGTCAAAGGAAGCTCGAGCACCTTGCCATCACGTTCGACTTCCAACAGCACCGGCTTGCCCGCCAACGGCCTGACTCGGTCGACGACTTCCTGCCATTGATTCAGCGACTCGCCATTGAGGCTGACCAGGCGATCGCCGAGGCGTACGCCGGCTGCCTGTGCAGGTCCTTCGGGATCAAGCTGAGCCACCACCGGTGTGATTTCCGGGCGCCATGGCCTGATGCCCAGCGAACTAATCGGATCCGGCTCTTCAACACCTTTGAGCCATTCATTGAGCTCCAGTTGTACCCGCTGCGCCTGAGTGTCATCCCCCCCCCGCACAAGCATTTCCAGTGAGCCGCTTTCGCCAAGCCGCCTGATCAACTGCAGATTGACCTCTGCCCAACCAGCGGTGGGCTTGCCGTTGACTTCTATGATTTCCTGCCCTGCGACCAGACCGCCACGCTCGGCGAGGCTCCCAACCTCGACAGCACCAACCACCGGCCGTACCTGCTCACTGCCGAGCATCGCTAACGCCCAGAAGAACACCAGGGCTAAAAGGAAATTAGCCAACGGTCCAGCCGATACGATGGCAAAACGTTGCTTCACGGTCTTGCGATTGAATGCCTGATCAAGCAGTGCCGGCGGCACGTCACCCTCGCGCTCGTCAAGCATTTTCACGTAGCCGCCGAGCGGAATCGCTGCAATTACGAACTCGGTGCCTTGGCGATCATGCCAACGCAACAGTGGACGACCGAAGCCCACCGAAAAACGCAGCACCTTGACGCCACAGCGGCGCGCGACCCAGAAATGGCCGTATTCGTGAAACGTTACCAGCACACCCAAAGCAACAAGAGTGCCGATGATCATGTACAGCGCGCCCATATTCCCCTCTGCCTCGAAAGGCTGTTTAGAAGTCACCGGCTCCAGCAACTCGAAGCCTATACAGACGCCCCGCCGTCACGCGGCAGGCTGGACGACGCTCTCAGCCACTACCGATCGCGGCTGTGTAACCAGCGCGAAGCCAGCATGCGAGCCTGAGCATCGGCAGCAAGCACATCTGCAAGACAGCGAGCCGGGACCGAGGCCTCGAGATCGAGAACGTCTTCGATGATACTCGCGATTTCGATGAAGCGAATGCGACCATTGAGGAACGCATCCACCGCCACTTCGTTAGCCGCATTGAGCATTGCGGGCGCCGTTCCGCCATCCTGCGCAGCTTGCCGGGCGATGCGAAGACAGGGAAACCGCTGCTGATCGGGCGCCTGAAAATCCAGACGACCTATCTGCAAAAGATCCAGCGCCGACACACCGGAATCGATTCGCTCCGGCCAGGCCAGCGCGTGGGCGATCGGCGTGCGCATGTCGGGATTGCCCAACTGAGCTAGAACCGAGCCGTCGACATAGTCGACCATCGAGTGAATGACGCTTTGCGGGTGGATGACCACCTCGACCTGATCTGGGCGCGCATCGAACAGCCAGCACGCCTCAATGAGCTCAAGCCCCTTATTCATCATGCTGGCCGAATCAACCGAAATCTTGCGTCCCATGGACCAGTTGGGGTGTGCGCACGCCTGCTCGGCTGTGACAGCCGCAAGCTGCTCCAGTGGAAGCTCACGGAATGGCCCACCAGATGCAGTGAGCAGGATTCGCCTGACTCCGACGTTGGCAAGCCCGGCGGAATAGTCGCCTGGCAGGCATTGAAATATCGCGTTGTGTTCACTGTCGATGGGCAGCAGCACGGCCGTGCTGTCGCGCAGCGCCTGCATGAACAACCCGCCGGACATAACCAGCGCCTCTTTGTTCGCCAGCAGCACGCGCTTGTTTGCCTGCACTGCCGAGAGTGTTGGGCGCAAGCCTGCGGCGCCGACGATCGCCGCCATTACCACATCGGTTTCGGGATGCGCTGCCACTTCACTCAGGCCACCCTCCCCCACCAGGACGCGAGTGTGAACACCGTCGTCGCTGAGCCGACCTTGCAGGTCACGAGCCTGACAGCTATCGGCCACCACAGCGTAACGGGGACGATGCAAGCGGCACAATTCACGCAATTCGGCGATTCGGCTGAAAGCAGTCAGCGCGAAGACTTGGTAGCGTTCGGGATGGCGACTGACAACATCCAGCGTGCTCAAACCGATCGAACCGGTTGCGCCAAGCACCGTCACCTGCAAGATTTCGCTCACCAGGCACCCCACCCAGCGAGCCACAACAGAACAGTGAATACAGGCACCGCGGCGGTAAGGCTGTCGATGCGGTCCATCACGCCGCCGTGTCCGGGCAGCAACTGACTGCTGTCCTTGATCCCCGAACTGCGCTTGAACATGCTTTCGGTCAGATCACCGACGACCGAGATGACCACGACCAGAGCCGCGCCCAGCACTGCCAACACCAGCTCCCGCGTCGACCAGCCCTGATAAAGCCCGACGCCAAAGGTGATAAGCAGACTGGTAATCAGACCACCAATCAGCCCCTCCCAGCTCTTGCCGGGACTGACTTGCGGCGCGAGCTTTCGCCGGCCAAAGGTCTTGCCGGAAACGTATGCACCGATATCGGCAGCCCAAACCAACACCATAACCGCCACGATCAACCAGTTGCCTTGCTGCCACTGTTTGAGCAGCACCAACGCTTGCCACGCCGGAAGCAGAATCAGCAAGCCGATCACCAAACTACCGAAACGGCCACCCCAATGACGCTGGCTACGCGGATAACTGAGCACCAAGGATGTCGCAGCCAACCACCACACCACGCTGATCGAGAGCAGCCAAGGTGCAAGTGCCGGAAACCGGTATAGCACCGCCAACAGCAGGCCGACGATCACTGCATAACCGACCCGCGCGAATTGACCAGCACAACCGGCCAAACGCGCCCATTCCCAGGCTCCAAGACCCACCACCACGCCAATGAACAAGGCGAATGCGAGACCCTCGAGAAGAAAGAAGCCGATCAGGGCAATCGGCAGGAGAATGGCAGCGGTGATAATGCGTTGCTTCAACATTCTGCGCGAACCTCTGTCTCGACCTGATCACCGGTCTTGCCAAAACGCCGTTGACGCTTGGCGAAATCGGCCAACGCGGCGCGCATTGCGTCGTGCTTGAAATCCGGCCAGAACAGGTCGGAAAAATACAGCTCAGCGTAGGCCAGCTGCCACAACAAAAAGTTGCTGATCCGACGCTCGCCCCCGGTGCGGATGCACAGATCCGGCACCGGCATATCACCGGTGGCCAAGTAACTTTGAAAAAGCGCCGGAGTAATCTCATCAGGGTTCAGGCGACCATTCTGCGCTTCACGCGCCATCCGCTGTGCGGCCTGAAGGACATCCCACTGACCACCGTAGTTGGCTGCCACCTGAAGCACGAAGCGGCTGCTCCCCGCCGTCATCTCTTCAGCTTCAAGCATTGCGGTCTGCAGCTCAGGATGAAAGCGCGAGCGGTCGCCTATGATGCGCAAGCTGATGCCGTTTTCGTTGAGTTTGCGAGCTTCCCGGCGCAAAGCGGTAAGAAACAACTCCATCAACGCGCCGACCTCTTCGGCCGGACGTTGCCAGTTCTCACTGGAAAACGCGAACAGCGTCAGCACCTCGACACCCGCCTCGGCACAGACCTCAATGACAGCCCTGACCGCATCAACGCCCGCTTTGTGTCCGGCCACGCCCGGCAAAAGGCGCCTCTTTGCCCAGCGGTTGTTGCCATCCATGATAATTGCGACATGACGGGGTACATTCCGCCCGGCAACCTGCCTGACCTTTTCCATGAAACGACTCTACCTGCGCTCAATCACGCTGCGAACAATAGGAGAATTGCCGATGGCAATACCTGGGGATACGACTGAATAGCCCCTCGCGCGCCACCCCTAACGAAGCCGGCACGCTCCGACACGAGCGATACGAACAAAGCCCGGTACAACAACGTCAAACGGCCATCAGGTCGCTTTCTTTGCTTTCCAGCGTCTTGTCGATTTCCGCAACATGCTTGTCGGTCAGCTTTTGAATGTCATCCTGAGCACGACGCTCCTCGTCTTCACTGATTTCCTTTTCCTTCACCAAATCCTTAAGCTGCGCAATAGCATCGCGACGGATATTGCGTACAGCAACGCGGGCATTCTCGGCCTCGGCGCGCGCCTGCTTGGTATAACCCTTACGCGTCTCCTCGGTCAGAGCAGGCATCGGTACACGTATGGTGGTCCCAGCAGTGGCCGGATTGAGGCCGAGATCGGAGGTCATGATGGCCTTTTCCACGGCCTGGATCATGCCACGGTCGAAGACCGCCAGTGCTAAGGTGCGCGAGTCTTCAACGGTAACGTTGGCGATCTGACGCAGCGGTGTATCACTGCCGTAGTAGGACACCATCACGCTATCGAGAATGCTCGGGTGGGCACGACCGGTACGGATCTTGGCGAGTGCATGACCCAAGGACTCCAGGGTTTTCTTCATGCGTTCCTGTGCGTCTTGTTTGATCTCATTGATCATTGATTCGGTTCCTCGATCAGGGTTCCTTCAGCGCCGCCGAGCACGATATTGAGCAGGGCACCGGGCTTGTTCATGTTGAATACCCGCAGCGGCATATTGTGATCACGACACAGGCAAATGGCCGTCAGGTCCATCACGCCGAGCTTGCGGTCAAGCACGTCATCATAAGTCAGCTGCTCGAATTTCTCAGCGTTCGGGTCTTTGAACGGATCCGCTGTGTAAACGCCGTCGACCTTGGTGGCCTTGAGCACGACGTCAGCATGAATTTCGATAGCGCGCAGACATGCCGCCGAATCGGTCGTGAAGAACGGGTTGCCGGTTCCTGCCGAGAAGATCACGACCTCACCACTTTTGAGATGACGCATCGCCTTGCGGCGGTCGTAATGATCGGTGACGCCAACCATGGAAATAGATGACATTACCAGCGCGGGAATGTTGGAACGCTCCAGCGCATCGCGCATCGCCAGTGAGTTCATCACGGTAGCCAGCATACCCATGTGATCTCCGGTGACACGATCCATACCGGCGGCTGACAGCGCTGCACCACGGAACAGATTACCGCCACCGATGACCAAGCCAACTTCTACGCCTATTCCAACCAACTGACCGACTTCCAAGGCCATGCGATCCAGCACTTTGGGATCGATGCCGAAGTCTTCCGAGCCCATCAAGGCTTCGCCGCTTAATTTGAGCAGAATGCGTTTATAGCGAGGATTGCGTGCACTCATCTGCTGAGCCATTGGCGTTGTTTCTCCTGCGGCGTTTATATGACTGACATGCTGTACAGCCAGAAAATATCTGCGCTATGACAGCGAAACTGCGGCTTGGTGCCTAGCGATGACTATACCGTGACAAAAAAATAATTCTGCTCTCCAGTTCGACAAAGAGGCCGCGCGCGTGAGCGGGCAGCCTCTTCGAGGACAGCAAAAGCGTCTTATTGCTTGGTAGCAGCGACCTGAGCGGCAACTTCAGCAGCGAAGTCGACCTCCGCGCGCTCGATGCCTTCGCCTACTTCGTAACGAACGAAGGAAACGATTTCCGCACCGGCCTTCTTGGCCAGGTCGCCGACCTTGATCTCGGGGTCCTTGACGAAAGCCTGCTCGACCAGGCTTGCCTCGGCGAGAAACTTGCTGATGCGACCAGCAACCATCTTCTCGACGATTTCGGCGGGCTTGCCTTTGATCTTGTCTTCGTTCAGCGCCAGGAAGATTTCCTTCTCCTTGGCAACTGCTTCTTCGGAAACCTGCGAGGGGTTCAGGAATTGCGGGTTACTGGCCGCAACGTGCATGGCGATTTCCTTGGCCAGCTCAACGCTACCGCCCTTCAGAGCGACCAGAACACCGATGCGGTGACCGTGCAGGTAGGAGCCGACCAAATCAGCTTCCACACTGGTCAGGCGACGGATGTTGACGTTTTCGCCAACCTTGGCAACCAGCGCTTCGCGGTTACTTTCCTGAGCGGCGATCAACGGCGCGGCGTCGGTCATCTTCTCGGCGAAGGCTTTCTCAACGCTGCTGCTGACGAAATTCTTGAAGTCGTCCTGCAATGCCAGGAAGTCGGTCTGCGAGTTGACTTCGATAATCACGGCACGCTTGTTGTCATCGGCAACCTTGACCGCGATGGAGCCTTCGGCAGCGATGTTGCCGGCTTTCTTGGCTGCCTTGATGGCGCCAGCAGCACGCATGTCATCAATGGCCTTCTCGATGTCGCCGCCAGCAGCGGTGAGTGCTTTTTTGCAATCCATCATGCCTTGGCCAGTGCGCTCGCGCAGTTCTTTAACCAGGGCTGCAGTGATTTCTGCCATGTTCGCAAATCCTCTCGATTCGATTTTCGATCATCGCCTCGTTAATCAGGCGATCAATTCGGAAGTGGCAAAAAGGGGGCATAGCCCCCTTTCTGTTCAACGGGTATCAGCTATGCGGCAAACGCGCTCAGCCTTGAGCGGCCTCTGGGGCAGCTTCTTCGACGAACTGGTCAGCACCGCCAGAGCCGTTCTGGCGGCCACGCAGTACAGCGTCGGCCATCGAGCCCAGATAAAGTTGCACGGCACGGATGGCATCATCATTACCAGGGATGATGTAGTCCACACCTTCCGGGCTGCTGTTGGTATCGACGATACCGATGACCGGGATGCCCAGCTTGTTGGCTTCAGAGATGGCAATGCGCTCGTGATCGACATCGACGACGAACATGGCATCGGGCAAACCGCCCATATCCTTGATACCACCCAGGCTGCGATCGAGCTTCTCAAGATCGCGAGTGCGCATCAGGGCTTCTTTCTTGGTCAGCTTCTCGAAGGTACCGTCTTGCGACTGAACTTCCAGATCACGTAGACGCTTGATCGAAGCGCGGATGGTCTTGTAGTTTGTCAGCATGCCGCCCAACCAGCGGTGATCGACATACGGAGAGCCGCAACGAGCGGCTTCTTCGCGAACGATCTTGCCAGCGGAACGCTTGGTACCGACGAACAGAATCTTGTTCTTGCCAGCAGCCAGTTTCTCAACGAAACGCAGAGCGTCGTTGAACATCGGCAGGGTCTGCTCAAGATTGATGATATGAATCTTGTTGCGCGCACCGAAAATGTATTTATTCATTTTCGGATTCCAGTAACGGGTCTGGTGGCCAAAGTGCACACCGGCCTTCAGCATGTCGCGCATGGTGACTTGAGTCATGGTACTTCCTCAGATAAGTCGGGTTAGGCCTCCACGCGTCCCGATATCCAACTCTTGCGAGCACCCAGGATACCGTGTCGACACGTGTGTGGGGTCAGGCTCGACGGGTAGTCCCGCAGAGCGGCGCGTTTTATAGCATAAAGACAGGCTAGAGGCCAGACTGATTTGCACGACACGCGCATCCCGCACGCCATGTTGCCTCGCTCAGCCTTCCAGCCTTCCAGCCTTCGGCGCTTTTATCGGCTCCACGTCTATTTGGTTTATCATTTGCGCTTTCGTTTTTGATGCGCTTCCCGGCGCCAATGAGGTTCGAATGACTGTCATCATCAAGACGCCCGAAGATATTGAGAAAATGCGCATTGCGGGGCGACTCGCCGCCGAGGTGCTGGAGATGATCGGCGAACACGTCAAGCCGGGTATCACTACCGAAGAACTGGACCGCCTCTGCCATGAGCACATCGTCAACGTGCAGCAGGCCATACCCGCCCCGCTGAATTACAAGGGCTACCCGAAGTCGATCTGTACGTCTATCAACCATGTCGTCTGCCATGGCATCCCCAACGACAAGCCGCTAAAGGATGGTGACATTCTCAATATCGATATTACCGTCATCAAAGATGGCTACCACGGCGATACGAGCAAGATGTTCATTGTCGGCAAAGCACCGGAATGGGCCGAGCGCTTGTGCAAGGTCACCCAGGAATGCCTCTATAAAGGTATCGAGATCGTCCGCCCCGGCATCCATCTTGGCGATATTGGCGAAGTGATCCAGAAGCATGCCGAGAAGAACGGCTTCTCCGTGGTCCGTGAATATTGTGGCCACGGCATTGGCAAGGTCTTTCACGAGGAACCGCAGGTGCTTCATTACGGGCGCGCCGGGACTGGCCTGGAGCTCAAGGAAGGCATGACCTTTACCATCGAGCCGATGATCAATCAGGGCCGTTCGGAAACGCGCTTGCTGGGCGACGGCTGGACAGCCATCACCAAGGATCGCAAGCTGTCTGCACAGTGGGAACACACCATTGTGGTGACTACCGATGGTTATGAAATCTTTACCCTGCGCAGCGATGACACCATCGCCCGCACCTCGTCCTGATCAGTTATCGACAATGTTGCCTTGATGGAGGGCGCTGGCATGCCTCAGGTTGATCCCGAACTGTTCGACCGCAGCCAGTTCCAGGCAGAGCTGGCGCTTAAAGCCAGTCCCATCGCTGCTTTCAAGAAGGTCATCCGCAAGGCACGTGAAGTGCTCGACACACGATTTTTAGCAGGCCGCGATATCCGTGGCCTGATTGAAGACCGTGCCTGGTTCGTCGATCAGATCTTGCACGCAGCCTGGCAGCGTTTCGACTGGAACAGCGATGCCGAGATCGCACTGGTCGCAGTGGGCGGCTATGGTCGCGGAGAGCTGCATCCGTACTCCGATATCGATCTGCTGATCCTGCTCGATGATAGCGATCAGGAGAAATTCCGAGACTCTATCGAAGGCTTCCTGACCCTGCTTTGGGATATCGGTCTGGAGGTCGGCCAGAGCGTACGCTCGGTGGCGGAATGCGCCGAAGAGGCACGAGCAGACCTGACGGTGATCACCAACCTGATGGAAAGCCGCACCATCGCCGGGCCCGAGCGCCTGCGACAAAACATGCTGAAGGTCACCAGCCCATCGGAAATGTGGCCGAGCAAAGAATTCTTCCTTGCCAAACGCAACGAACAATCGGCGCGTCATTCCAAATACAACAACACCGAGTACAACCTTGAGCCCAACGTAAAAGGCTCGCCCGGCGGGCTACGCGACATTCAGACAATTCTGTGGATCGCGCGACGCCAGTTCGGCAGCCTGAATCTGAGCGCAATCGTCGATCAGGGTTTTCTAACCGAAGGCGAATATTCGCTGTTGGTGTCCAGCCAGGAATTCATCTGGCGCGTCCGCTACGGGTTGCACATGTTGGCCGGGCGCGCCGAAGACCGCCTGCTCTTCGACCACCAACGCAGTCTCGCCGCCCTCCTCGGCTATGAAGACAGCGACGCCAAACTGGCCATTGAGCGCTTCATGCAGAAGTACTACCGCGTGGTCATGAGCATTTCCGAACTTGGCGATCTGGTGGGGCAACATTTCGCCGAGGTCATTCTCTGGGAGGGTGACAGCGGCGATGCCGTGCCGCTCAATAGCCGCTTCGTCTTACGCGACGGCTACTTAGAAGTAGCCAATGATTCGGTTTTCAAGCGCAGACCCTTCGCGATCCTCGAAGTGTTCGTATTGTTGGCGCAACATCCGGAAATCCAAGGGGTTCGGGCCGAAACCATCCGTTTGTTGCGCGACCACCGCCATCTCATCAATGATGATTTCCGTAGCGATATCCGCAACACCAGCCTGTTCATCGAGCTGTTCAAGTGCAAGGAAGGTATACACCGCAACCTGCGCAGAATGAACCGCTACGGCATCCTCGGACGCTACCTGCCGGAGTTCGGTCATATCGTCGGGCAGATGCAACATGATCTCTTCCACATCTATACCGTCGACGCCCATACGCTCAACGTCATCAAGTATCTGCGCAAGCTCAGCAAGCCCGGCGTTGCCGAGAAGTATCCGCTGGCCAGCAAGCTGGTCGAACGCCTGCCCAAGCCGGAACTCATTTATATCGCGGGGCTTTATCACGATATCGCCAAAGGCCGCGGCGGCGATCATTCGGAGCTTGGCGCCGTGGATGCCCATGCCTTTTGCGTGCGCCACAAGCTGCCGGCGTGGGATACGCGTTTGGTGGTCTGGCTGGTGGAGAACCACCTGGTGATGTCCACAACAGCGCAGCGCAAGGATCTATCCGACCCGCAAGTAATCAATGATTTCGCTCAGATGGTCGGCGACGAGACCCACCTTGATTACCTGTACGTACTTACCGTAGCGGACATCAACGCAACCAACCCAACGCTGTGGAACTCCTGGCGAGCAAGCCTGCTACGCCAGCTGTACACAGAAACCAAACGAGCCCTCAAACGCGGCCTGGAAAATCCGCTAGGGCGAGAGGAACAGATTCGCCAGACCCAGCGTGCCGCGCTCGACAATCTGGTACGCAACGGCACTGATCCAGACGACGCCGAGCAATTGTGGTCGCAACTGGGTGACGACTACTTCATGCGTCACAGCTCCACAGACGTCGCTTGGCATACTGAAGCCATCATCGAACATCCGAGCGACGGCGGCCCGCTGGTTCTGATCAAGGAAACCACCCAGCGCGAATTCGAAGGCGGCACGCAGATTTTCATCTATGCACCGGACCAGCACGACTTCTTCGCCGTGACCGTGGCGGCAATGGATCAGCTGAACCTGAACATTCACGACGCCCGCATCATTACCTCGAGCAGCCAGTTCACGTTGGACACCTACATCGTACTGGATGCCGATGGTAGCCCTATCGGCAATGACCCCGAGCGCACCGAGGAAATTCGTCAGGGCTTGATCGATGCGCTGCGCAACCCGGACGATTACCTGACGATCATCCAGAAACGCGTGCCCCGACAGCTCAAGCACTTCGCGTTTCCGCCGCAGGTCACCATTCACAACGATATGCAACGCCCCCAGACGATCATCGAAGTCATCGCACCCGACCGCCCCGGGCTGTTGGCGCGCATCGGACAGCTGTTTCTGGACTTCGATCTATCTCTGCAGAACGCGAAAATCGCCACGCTTGGCGAGCGCGTCGAGGACGTATTTTTTGTGACCAATGCCGAAAATCAGCCGCTGTCGGATCCGCAGCTGTGCCTCAAGCTGCAACAGGCGATGATCAAGCAGCTGTCACAGGAAAACGAGCGTCAACCCTCACCGAGCAGCATCGTCATCTGAGCGCGATCCGGTAAATTGGGCAGATAGCTGGTAAGCATGCAACGGTGACCGGTGGGGGTACATTGACCCCGATCAATCCCACGGCTTGCCGCGAGTTTGCTCGAAGCAAGACAGCTTCTGTTGCATGGCCGCCTTCGCCAGTATGTGAGCACTGACCGGAGCGGTGATGAATAAAAACAGAGTGATCAGCAGCTCGTGCAGACTCAGACCGTCATTCCTGCTACCGAAGAAGATCATCGATGCGATGACGATGCCGCCCACACCGAGCGTGGTGGCCTTGGTAGGTCCATGCAGACGAGTATAAAAGTCGGGCAGACGATACAAGCCGATCGCACCGATCAGCGCGAAGATACTTCCGATGACCAGACACACGCTGACCAGCAATTCGACCCAGAACGGCATGTGTTCTCCCTCAATCGATGATGTCGCCGTGCAGCAAATGCTTACCCACGGCAACGGTACTGACGAACCCCATCACTGCTATCAGCAGCGCGGCCTCGAAGAATAAATCGGAGGCCAGCCAGATACCGAACAACACGATCAGCGCAAGACCATTGATGTACAGCGTGTCCAGCGCCAGCACCCGGTCGGGCATATCCGGCCCCTTGACCAAGCGAACGATGTTGAGCAATGCCGCCAGGGCCAGCAAGCCCATACAGAGGGGAATCACGTACGCTAGCATTCGAAAATCTCCAGCAGCGGCGTCTCATAGCTGCTCTTTACCTCAGCGATCAGCGCCTCGATATCGGGTGCATCCAGCGCATGCAGAATCAGCATCGTGTGATCTTCACTCAGGCCGGCGGACACTGTGCCAGGGGTCAGCGAGATGATGCTCGTCAATACCGCCAAGACGAACTCATCCTCGATCAACATCGGCACCTCGACGAACGCGGGCTGCAAATTCCGTGTGGGGCCAATTACCAACTTGGCCACATGAACGTTGGCGATCACGATGTCATGGAACACCTTCAACATGAACAGACACAGCTTGAGCGGTTTGCGTACCCGCGGCACTTTAATCAGAAAGCCACCGACGAGTAGCGGAATCGCCCAGCCGAGAAACAGCCCCAGCAAGAGATGACCAAGATTCAGAGTGTTATTGAGCAACAGCCATAGCGCGGCCAGCGACAGCGTCAACGCAGGGTTCGGCAAAACGCGAGATTTCATGCAGCTCCTCCCTGGATGATCTGCAGATAGGAGCCGAGATCGAACAGTTGTGCAGCCGTGGCTTGGATATACGTCTGAATCGGCTGCGCGGCGACAACCAGACCCACGCTGGCCAGCAATAGGCCGGCGGTCGCAGCTACACATATCGAATCTGCGGGCTTTCCAACGGTAGCCGCCTCGCTCGAGCGCCAGAACACCATGCTTCCGGCGCGGCTCAGCGCGATCAACATGCCCAGCCCCGAAACCAGCACCACTGACCAGAGTATCGAGGCACCATTACCAGGCGGTACCGCCTGCAACAGCATCACTTTACCGAGAAAGCCGGAAAAAGGAGGCAACCCTGCGACGGAAATCGCTCCGGCAAAAAACAGTGCGCCCAACATCAACGGCTGTCTCAATGCCGGCGCTGAGATCAGCTCGGATGCCGTATCGCCGCGTTGGCGAGCAATGATGTCCGCTAACAGGAACAGCCCACCCGTCACCAGGGTACTGTGCAGCAGGTAATACAACGCTGCCGCCAACCCCTGCTCAGTTCCCAGCGCAACTCCGGCCAGCAAGGTGCCCACCGAAACCACTACTAGATACGACAGCAGGATTTGTAGATTGCGCGAAGCGAGCGCACCGACCACGCCAGCGGCAAGGGTAAGCATTGACAGCGGCCACAGCCAGTCGAGCACCATATTGCTCAGGACACCCGCCTCGCTGCCATAAATCAGCGTAAACACCCGGACAATCGCATAAAGACCAATTTTCGTCATGATCGCGAACAGCGCTGCAACCGGTGCCGTCGCCGAGGCATAGGTACGCGGAAGCCAGAAATACAGCGGCAGAATCGCACCTTTGAGGGCGAACACCACCAGCAGCAGATAACCCGCGGCGGCTAGCAGCGGTGCATCCCCTGGATCAGCCGCACCGACCTGGATGGCCAGGTCGGCCATGTTCAGCGTCCCGGTGAGCCCGTACAACATACTGACCCCGATCAGAAAAAGCCCCGAGCCCAGCAAATTCAGCACGACATAATGAATGCCGGCCTGCACACGCTTTGCACCGTTGCCGTGCAGCAACAGCGCATAGGATGAAATGAGCAGAATTTCGAAGAACACGAACAGGTTAAACAGATCACCTGTCAGAAACGCGCCATTGATGCCGGCCAGTTGAAATTGAAACAACGCATGGAAATTAGGCCCCCGCTTGTCGTCTCCGCGCGACGCATAAGTTACCGAAAAGCTTGCAAGCACTGCGGTGACCAACAGCATTAGCGCGCTTAGCCGGTCAAGCAAGAGCATGATCCCGAACGGTGGCAGCCAGTCTCCCAACTGGTATACGGACAGCGCACCCGTGTTTGCCAGCAACAGCAGCCATATGGCCAGCGGCACCAGCAACCAGGTCGCTACCAGTGACAGCAGACGTTTGAACGGTAATCCTTGCCTATGGCTCAGCAGCAGTACGCAACCGGCGAACAGCGGAAGCAGGATCGGGAAGATCAGCGCATGATTCATTCGCGCGGCTCCCGGCCGTCCACATGATCGGTGTGCAGTTCACCCAGACCGCGCAATGACAACACCACGACGAACGCGGTCATCGCGAAGCCGATGACGATAGCGGTTAGCACCAGCGCCTGCGGCAAGGGGTCTCCGTACTCGGCGCTCCGTCCGATAATTGCTGGCACGCCAGTAGCGAGGCGGCCCATGGAAAAAATAAACAGGTTCACCGCGTAGGAAATCAGCGTCAGCCCCATCACCACCGGAAATATTCGCGCGCGAAGCAGCAAATAAACTCCGCTGGCCATCATTATTCCGAGCGTTATCGCCAGCACAGCCTCCATCAGAGCACCTCCTTGGACGATTCATCTTGGCTGACGTGGCCCATATTGGACAGGATCAACAGCGTCGCCCCAACCACTGCCAGATACACGCCAAGATCGAAAAGCATTGCCGTAGCCAGTTCGAAATCACCAATCAACGGGAGATGAAAATGGCCGAAGGCTGACGTCAGGAATGGTCGGCCGAACAGCCAGCTGCCCAGACCGGTCAGCCCAGCAATCAGAACGCCAAGCCCGGCTATGCCGTGATAGCTGAAAGGCTGCCGTTGCTGCGCCCAGGCAACACCGTGCGAAATGTATTGCAAGATCAGCGCGACCGCGGTGATCAGACCGGCAATGAAGCCACCACCCGGCAGGTTGTGTCCCCGCAGGAAAATGAACACGGAAATGAGCAAGGCCATAGGCAGTAGCGCACGCGACAGCACATCCAGGATCATCGGATGATTATCGGTGGCCCACAGCCGGCCACGGTAGTCACGAATCGGATGAGGCAGATGCAGCCCGTAGAGCAATCCATAGATGCCCACCGCGGCGATCGCCAGTACCGATATCTCGCCAAGGGTATCGAAACCACGGAAATCGACCAGAATGACGTTGACCACATTTGTTCCGCCGCCGCCTGGAACACTGTTCTCCAGAAAGAACGATGCGATGCTGTCGTAAGGTCGTGTCAGTACGGCATAAGTAAGCAAGGCGATCATGGTGCCGAAGCTACTGGCCAGAACCAGGTCGCGGAAGCTGCGCAGACTACTCGACTCCACCGGGGTTCGGTCGGGCATGAAGTACAGCGCCAGGATCAGCAGAATGATAGTCACCACTTCAACCGAGAGCTGCGTCAGTGCCAGATCGGGTGCTGAATAACGGGCAAACACCAACGCCACCATCAGACCAGCCACACTCAACACCATCAACGCCACCAGACGCCGACGGTGAAAAAATACCGTCAGCAGCGATGCCAAGCAAAGAATCAACATCCCGAACACAGTGACGACATCCGGCGGAGTGAGTGCGACCGGACCACCCAGCGCTTCCAGTGGCATCAGCGCATAAACTACGAGCAGCAACGAACTGAGCAGAACGAGTGCCAAATACCGCTGCAATGAGCCATTCTCCATGCGCGCGGTAATCCAGCACGCGCCTCTTGCAATATCACTGATCACGCGGGTGAAAACCTGTAGCGAATCGACCCTGGGAAGCCCTTCGTACCAGCGAAACGCCCACTTGCGCAGCGAATAAATAAGCAGACCACCGCCCAAAGCGACAAAGCTCATCAGCAGCGGCAGGTTAAAGCCGTGCCAGATCGACAAGCTGTATTCAGGGATCGGACCATTGAGGCTTCCGGCAACTGCTGCCGACAGCAATGGCGCCACGGTATATGCCGGCAACATCCCCACCAGCAGGCAGAGCAGCACCAGGATTTCCACCGGGATTTTCATGTACCTCGCTGGTTCGTGCGGTGGGTACTTGGGCAGATCGATCGGCTCGCCATTGAAGAACACGTCATGCACGAAACGCAGCGAATAGGCTACCGAAAAGGCGCCTGCCAGGGTCGCCAGTGCCGGAATGGTCCAGTAAAAGCTGCCCAATAGGTGCTGATCGAGGGTTTCGGCGAAGAACATTTCCTTGCTGAGAAAACCATTGAGCAACGGCACCCCGGCCATGGCCAACGAGGCGATCATCGCCAGCACCGCTGTGTGCGGCATGTATTTCAACATGCCGTTGATGCGCCGCATGTCGCGCGTCCCGGTCTCGTGATCGATGATACCGGCGGCCATGAACAATGACGCCTTGAACGTCGCATGGTTGATGATGTGGAAGATTGCAGCCACCGCACCCATTTGCGAATCGAGGCCGAACAGCAGGGTAATCAGGCCCAGATGGCTGATTGTCGAATAGGCCAGCAAGCCTTTCAGGTCATGCTGAAACAGCGCCATCACCGCGCCAATCAGCAGGGTTGCGAGGCCGGTCAGACTGACCAGATAAAACCACCATTCAGAATCCGAAAGCGCCGGATACAGGCGGGCCAAGAGAAAAACCCCGGCTTTGACCATGGTTGCCGAGTGCAGGAAGGCCGATACCGGGGTCGGTGCCGCCATTGCCTGCGGCAACCAGAAGTGGAACGGAAACTGTGCAGACTTGGTGAATACGCCAAGCAGGACGAGAATAAGCGTAAGTGGATATAACGCGTTCGTCCGTATCAGATCGCCTGAGGCAAGAACGGCGCTCAACTCGTAGCTGCCAACAATATGCCCGATCAACAGAACGCCGGCCAACAATGCAAGCCCGCCGCCGCCCGTCACCACGAGGGCCATTCGCGCGCCCTGACGGGCATCGGAGCGATGGCTCCAAAAGCCGATCAGCAAAAACGAGGAGAGACTAGTCAACTCCCAGAACATCAGCATCAATAAAAGGTTTTCTGCCAGCACGACGCCGAGCATTGCGCCCATGAACAACAGGAAAAAGCCGAAGAAGCGCCCCATCGGCTCACTCTTCGACAGGTAATAGCGCGCATAAAGAATGACCAGCAGACCGATACCAAGAATCAGCAGAGCAAATAGAAAACCCAGCCCGTCGAGTCTCAAGCTCAGGTTCAAGCCCAGCTCTGGCAACCACGGCAACGTCAGCACTTCCGTTTCTCCGCCAAACACGGCGGCACGCTTGGACATCAGCAGTATCAGCGCTAGCAACGGGGCCAGCCCGGCACCGAATGCACAGGCGGATCGTCCAAAACGTTCGAGCAGTAGCGGTAGGCAGATCCCCAGAAACGGCATAGCGATTATCAGCGCAAGCGCCATGAGCAGAAACCCCTTGAGCCGCGCAAGTGCACGGCAGTTATATCCTTGGTAAACCAGATCTCAGCCCAAAGAGGCATCGCGGTGTGCGCCGATTATCCACACCGACCGCAGCAACGTCATGAATTCATGTATTTCTAAAAACAAAAGGCGCCGCCCGAGCGTGCCGGTTGGCACTCAGGCTGCGCCTAAGGAGTTATGCAGCCACCGACCTCATAGTCGCGACAGTAAGACGCGGCAACGATCGCGACGCAGCGGCGGAAGATAAACGGGGCCTTCCTGGTTATCGTCTGTTCGCTATCAAGGCGCTATGCGACTGGTGCCGTTGACGGTCATGATCCGTACGCGTTGCCCGACACGAAAGACCTGATTGGGCTCTACTTCCTGTACATAGGCGCGCATGTTGCCGTCATCCTCACGAACGGTGATCTCGACACCCTGCGCACGCGTGATGCCTTCTTCCGCCGCCGCGCCGAGCAAACCGCCCGCCACCGCGCCGATCACCGCCGCAACCGCGCTACCACGGCCACCACCGACGCCGCTGCCAGCGATACCGCCAACTACCGCGCCAGCACCGCCGCCGATCGGCGTCTTGGTACCTTCGAGCTTGACCGGACGCAGGGATTCAATGGTTCCGTAACGAACCGTCTGGACCGTTCGCGCCTCGTCCCGAGAATAGGAATCCCCGGTGAGGTTGGATGTACAGCCGCTTATGGCCAACGCAATGGCGGTAAACGAAGCGACGAAAATGGAATTGCGCATAGGTACTCTCCTGGGGAAACGGGTGTTCATCCCGATCGCATCGGGCAGGCGCTGCGGAGAAAAGGCGACCGGTAACTGCCTCGACCTGGCTCAGCATTCATGAGGTTAGGACCCCACTTTACCCGAGGCTATCCCGCCCCGCATGCAGGAAGCACGCTCAAACTGCTTCACGAGACGAACCAAGGGCAGCATCGATGAAGCCGGATATCCGGCTTACCGCTGTGTTTCAGACCGATCAGACGATAATCGTCCAGCGAATCAGGGCGCTAGGCGCTCGCGATGCCAGATGCTGGCGACTCGTCGATAATTGAGCCGGTCATGTAGCCGGCTCGGACGTCCTTGCCAGAACTCCATCCGTTCCGGCAGTAACCGGTAGCCACCCCAGTGGGGCGGACAATTAGGAGCCTGATCAAGAAAGCGCTGCTCGGTTTCAGCGAGCAGTCGTTCGAGTTCGGCGCGATTGCCGATCACCCTGCTCTGCGGCGAAGCCCATGCGCCGAGACGACTGCCCAATGGCCGCATCTGATAATACGCATCCGACTCGGCAGCGCTGACCTTCTCGACCTGTCCCTCGATCCGCACCTGGCGTTCCAGGCTCGGCCAGAAGAACGTCATCGCGGCAAACGGGCGCGCCTCAAGGTGTTCGGCCTTGGCGCTTTGGTAGTTGCTGAAGAAAGTGAAACCGCGGTCATCAAGCGCCTTGAGCAGCAGTACACGGCAATGTGGGCGGCCCTCGGCGTCAACCGTGGCGAGGGTCATGGCGTTCGGCTCGACCGGGAGCTGCTCGGTCTGCACGGCGTCATCGAACCATTGACGAAACAGGCCGAACGGTTCGTCCGGCGCATTCGCCTCACTGAGCCCTTTACGGGTGTAGTCGCGGCGCATATCGGCCAAGGTCTGGGTCATCGCACGAGTTCCTGGAAACAGTCAAAGCCACAGCTTAGCCGGTTTAGCCCCGAGTCCCGATTGATCCAACGGAAAACAACTCCAAAACGAAGGTGCCGCACCGACGATAGGTGCGGCGAGTGCTACTTGGTTTTGGTCACTTCCGCTGCGGCCACCTGCGTCGACTTGGCAGGTGCCTCGCTGTACTGCGCAATCAACGCCAGCAACGTGGGCTGAGGAGTGAAGACCATCTCGACACGGCGATTCAGGGCACGGCCTTCTTCATGTTCGTTAGACGCGCGGGGCATGTCCGAACCCAGCCCGCGAATGCGCAGCCGATCGTGCTTCAGGCCACTGAGACGGAAGATCGCAGCAACGGCACCAGCTCGCTGGCGGCTGATGTCGCGGTTGATTTCAACTGACCCGGTGCTGTCCGCGTGACCAAGCACGACCACGGCTGTTTTCTCGTCACCTTCCACCAGTTTCGCCACGCGACTGATTGGGCCAAGCGTGACGGGAAGCAGCATGCCCGGACGGTCAGGATTAAATGATGCATCGACCGGCGCAGTAACCACTAGGACACCCTCGCGACGCTCGACCTCGAAACGACTGTCTTTCAAGGCGTCTTTAAGCCGGGGCTCGTAGTCGTCCAGCCAGGCATAATCGATCACAGGTCCCGGCGCAGCGGCTGCTTCGACAGGCTTTTCGCTGTTGGAGCTGCAGCCGGAAATGACCATGCAGAGAATCAGGGAGGCGCTTTTCAGCAGGTTCATGAGCAGGTTCCGTGAAGATGAGTTTGCGAAGACAAGCCGCGCGTGACAGCCGCCAGCTTAAGCAAGGATTTGCCTCAAATTGTGGACGCAGGTCATTGTTATGAAAAGTCTCACCATTGCAAACAGACGAGCGGTTCAGCCCAAGCAGGCTTTTACCGTACGCGCCAGCGCCTGTGCACGAGGGTCCATCAGAACATAAGGGCCAAGCGTGTTCGTGACGTAACCAAACGCCAAATCCCGTTGCGGATCAGCAAAACCAATGCAGCCTCCGGCTCCTGGGTGGCCGAAGGCGCCGGGCCCCACGCCAAATGTTGCATTTTCCACGTCCGGCTGATCGAGCCAACAGCCCAAGGCGAAACGGGTGCGGGCCAGCAACGTACGATCTTCACCAAGGCAATGCTCGCGGGTCATCTCGGTCAGCAGCGCTGGATCGAGCAGATCACCCCGCAGCAGCCCGTCATAGAAGCCGGCCAGCGTGCGTGCATTACCGTGCCCATTGGCAGCGGGCTGCGCCATCCTGCGCCACTCGGGCTTGTTAGCGCTGTTCATGATCGACGGCGGGTTGGTAAAAGCTCGTGCGCTGAGCGATTGCGGGTCCCCGGTCAGTGCCTTGAACAGACGTTGCGCAGCTGCATCGCCGAAATTGTTCTTTTGCCGGGTCAGATAACCGACACGATCAAATTCGGAGTCGGCCAAACCAATGTGAAAGTCCAACTCCAGAGGGCGGGCAGTGCGCGCGACGATCGCTTCGCCCGGCTCGCGGCCATCGGCACGGCGAATCAGCTCGCCGACCAGCCAGCCGTAGGTAATCGCAGCATAACCATGGCCATCACCTGGCGTCCACCAGGGGCTCTCCGCTGCCAACGCAGCAGTCATCGCATCCCAGTCGTACAACGCCTCGGCAGGAAGTGGCTGCCGCACGGCGGGCAAGCCGGCCTGATGGCTGAGCAGCTGCCGTAACGTAATGTCTTGCTTGCCGTTGACGGCAAACTCCGGCCAGAGCCGCGCCACCGGTTCATCCAGTTGCAGCTTGCCTTCACCTACCAGCTGCAGCGCAGCTACGGCGGTGAAGGTCTTGGTGCAGGAGAACAGATTGACCAACGTATCGGTTTGCCAGGCTTGCTCGCCGGCGTTATCTGCCACGCCCGCCCAGAGGTCGACAACGGTTTCGCCGCCGATCTTCACACAGACCGCCGCGCCACGCTGTTGCGTTTGTTCGAACAGATCACTGAAGGTGTCTCTGACCGCCTCGAAACGAAGATCGAAATATCCCTGGATCTGCACGCTTGCGCCTCTTATCAGGTATGTGACCGATGCATTGTTTCAGCCGCGCCGGAGCAAGGGAACCGCCTCGACGCCAATTACGGGACAATCAGCAGCTTGAATAACCATGCATGGCTCAGCAAGGTCGGCAGAACGTCCGGCCCACCGGAACTAGCCAATCTCACGTCGAAATGGCGGCAGCGCATTGAGAATGGCCTTGCCGTAGCGCTGGGTTACGACCCGGCGGTCGAGCAAGGTAATACTTCCGCGATCCTCTTCGGTACGCAGCAGCCGCCCGCACGCTTGCACCAGACGCAGTGAAGCGTCAGGCACCGCAATTTCCATGAAGGGATTGCCGCCGCGCGCCTCGATCCACTCCGCCAACGCCGCTTCCACCGGATCATCGGGCACTGCAAAGGGGATCTTTGCGATCACGACGTGCTCGCAATAGGCGCCCGGCAAATCGACGCCTTCGGCGAAGCTGGCGAGGCCGAACAGCACACTCTCCTCACCGTCGTCCACACGTGCCTTGTGCTTGTTCAGCGTTTCCTGCTTCGACAGATTGCCCTGGATCAGCACCCGCCGACGCCAGTCCCGTTCAAGCCCATCGAAAACATCCTGCATCTGCTTGCGCGACGAGAACAACACCAACGTGCCACGCGAGCCTTCCACCAGTTGCGGCAAATCGCGAACGATCGCTGCCGTGTGCGCAGTGGCATCACGCGGATCGGCATTGAGATTCGGCACCCGCAGCACGCCTGCGTCTGCATGATGGAATGGGCTTGGCACCACGGCCGTCACTGCACAACGCGGCAATCCCGCCCGCATGCGATACCGATCGAAGCTATTCAGGGCGGTGAGGGTCGCGGAGGTCACCAGCGCGCCGTAACAGACATTCCATAGATTGCGTCGTAAAGTCTCTGCCGCAAGGATCGGGCTGGCATTGACCTCGATGTCGAACAGGGCGCCACCTTCGGCCAGGGTCAGCCAGCGGGCCATTGGAGGGCTATCCTCAGGGTCATCGACGGTGAAGGCGGTCCACAGCTCCCAATTGCCTTGGGCACGGGTAAGCAGGCTGCCGAATAGCGGGTACCACTCTTCGGCCTGATGACTGGCGATGCCGACACCGGCCTCGCCATCCATCGCTTCCTTGAGCAGTTCGGCGAGCCGGGTGAACAAGTCGGTAAGCCTGGCAAAACCCTTTTTCAGCTCGATGCCCAGCTCGATTAGGTGTTCGGGCACGATCCCGCCGACGAACCGATGCCGCGGCCGCTCGCGGCCTTCCATATCCTCACCAGCCTTGAAATCAGCCAGTTGCTCGCAGGCACTGAACATGAACTGTTGCTGGCTGCGCAAATCACGGGCGATCTCCGGAACCGCCTCGATCAAGCGGCCAAGATCACCAGGCAACGGATGCTGGGCCAGCAGCTTGGTCAGGTTCTTTTCGACCTGACCAAGCCAATCGGCAGTCGAGCGCAGACGGGTGAAATGTGCGAAATGGCCGATGGCCTTGTCTGGCAAATGGTGGCCTTCGTCGAATACATAGAGCGTATCTCGCGGATCCGGCAATACCGCGCCGCCGCCGAGCGCCAGATCAGCGAGCACCATGTCATGGTTGGTGACGATGACGTCCACCTTGGTCATGCCCTCACGTGCTTTATAGAAAGCGCACTGCTGAAAGTTGGGGCAGTGACGACCGGTGCACTGGCTGTGGTCGGTGGTCAGGCGCGCCCAGTCGGGATCGGCAAGCTCTTCCGACCAGCTGTCGCGATCGCCATCCCAGCGGTTGCCTGCGAGCTTTTCGATCATGCTGCCGAAGAGCTTCTGGCTGCGCTCATCCACATCAATACGAAAACCATCCTCCTCGAACAGCTGCGCGGTGGCGCTTTGCGCCTGACCTTCCTGTAACAACACGTCGAGCTTGGACAGACACAGGTAGCGGCCGCGGCCTTTGGCCAGGGCAAATGAGAAGTTCAGACCACTATTGCGCATCAGGTCCGGCAAGTCCTTATGCACAATCTGCTCTTGCAACGCGACGGTTGCAGTAGCAATTACCAAACGTTTACCAGCGGCTTTCGCTGTAGGAATCGCAGCCAGGCTATAGGCCACGGTTTTGCCGGTACCGGTGCCAGCCTCAACCGCAACGATTGCCGGCTCGCCATCCCGGCGGCCTTCATCGTCGGCCGTGATCGCGCCCAGCACCTTCGCCACTTCGGCAATCATCAGGCGTTGGCCGTAGCGAGGCTTGAGACCTTTGGCCTCGAGAAAGCGTGAGTAGGCGCCCTGGATCTGGGTCTTGAGTTCGGTGCTGAGCATGGACGCGGAAGCTGTATATATTTTCAGTATTTCGAACGGGTGGCTATGATAGCGCGCGTTTTCCCAACTGCCACCGGAGATTTGTCATGACCGCTTTCGCCCTGCCCTATTCACTACACGTTCTGGCCGCCGTGGTTTGGGTGGGCGGCATGTTCTTCGCCTGGATGGTTCTGCGCCCCGCTGCCGTCTCGGAGCTACAGGCGCCCGAGCGGCTCAAGCTCTGGGCCGAGGTGTTTCGCCGCTTCTTCATATGGGTCTGGGTCACGATAGCGGTCTTGCCGATCAGCGGTATTGGCATGTGGCATATGCGCTTCGACGGTCTGGCGGCGGCGCCTCGCTATGTTCACATCATGGCGGGACTGTTTCTGGTAATGCTGGCGCTGTTTCTGCGCATTCAGCTACTACAACTGCCGGAACTCAAGCGAGCGGTCGCTGCGCAGAACTGGCCGGAAGGCGGCGCGGCGCTGGGACGGATCCGCAAGCTGGTGGGTATCAATTTGTTGCTGGGATTGCTGGTGGTGGCGTTGGCCAGTGCGCGCCCCCTGTTCTAACCCGAACGAGTAAGAAAAAGCCGGGCAAAGTGCCCGGCTTCATCAGATCAGCACCGCCTCAAGGACGCGCTTCGACTTCAGCCTCTACGCGACGGTTGATCGCGCGGCCTTCATCCGTTGAGTTGTCGGCAACCGGACGGGATTCGCCATAGCCAACCGCGTCGACTCGGCTACCCTCCAGACCATACTGATTGACCAGCACGTCACGCACCGCGTTGGCACGACGCTCGGACAAGCGCTGGTTGTAGGCGTCAGTACCAACCGAGTCGGTATGCCCTTCGACAACGGTTGAGGTCTGACCATACTGCTTCATGAAGTCTGCCAGATCCTGGATGTCGTCCATGCTGTCCTGCTTGACCTGCGCACGGTCGAAATCGAACTTGACGTCGAGCTCGACACGAACGGGCTCAGCCATCGGCTCGGGCTCCTCAGGCTCGGCAACCGGTGTCGGCTCGACGGTTTCGACCATAGCGACCGTCTCCTGCTCGGTACCGTTGGCCCAGCAATAAGCAGCCGCTATACCGCCACCGATCAATGCGCCGTAACCTGTATAGGTGCTGCTCTCTATCGCACCCAGCGCGGCACCGGTGACGCCGCCGACAGCTGCACAGCTGGGCCAATCCTGCTTCTGCACCCCTGCACAGCCGGCCAGAAAGGTGGTCATCACAATCACGGGTACTGCTGTCCGTAAGCTACTCATCGGTAAAATCTCCTAGTATGGGATCGGCCAGAGCGCCATGCAGACGGGCATAAGCGACTCCAGTTGTAACGAGACTAGGCCGGCATGCGCTGCCGCGCTAGTCTTTACGCTTTGCCAGACGGTACGAATTGCATCTCTGCAACGTTCGATGCCTGACTCCGAGGATCCCGGTTTGATCGCAACCAGCTCATCACAAAGTCCGCAACAGGCACTGGCCGCACTCCTTGAGCAATACGCCCCAGCGCGCCTGTTGCATGTAGGCCTTAGCGATCTTCCCGCAATCGAGGCGTTCAGCCGCAGCCACCAAGACAGCCAGATCGACCGCGCACCAACTCCTCCACTATCCAAAGAGCTGGCCAGCCGCCGGTATGATCTGGCGCTCGTTGCCGACTGCCTGGAACACTTACCGAAGCGAGACGGCCTACAGTTGCTCGGCGGCATCCGTAACCTCAATGCCAGCCGCATTGCGGTTCTGGTTGATTTGAATGCCTGCGATTGGCAGGCCACGGATTTCTTTGCCCTCGCTCTGCAGGTCAGTGCGCGCTTCGAACGTGACGAACAGACCTTGACCCTCTTCACCTACGACCTGCTGGATTACAAGCAGGTTCCGGACTGGCTGAATGCGAAGTTCTGGGCCAACCCACAAATGTTTGGCAGATACTGGTGGTGACCCAAATGCTGACCTGCGAACCGCTACATGACGCCAATTGCCCCTGCGGCAGTGGTGATCCACTCCGAGAGTGCTGTGGCCGCCTCCATGCCGGGCTGCCAGCACCAAGCGCCGAGCGGCTTATGCGGTCGCGTTATAGCGCCTATGTGCTGGGGCTGATTGACTACCTGAGGGCAACCACATTACCTATTCAGCAGCCTTTATTGGACCTGCAGTCCATGAGGGATTGGAGCGCCACCAGTACCTGGCTGGGATTGGAAGTCGAGGAGAGCCAGCTGATCGGAGGGCAGCCGGAGCATGCGCTGGTGAGCTTCACCGCTCGCTGGCATGACTTGGAGGGAGAGCACGTCCAGCACGAGCGCTCGGCCTTTGTGCAGCACGACGACCGATGGTACTTCATCGACCCGACCATCCCACTAAAAGCCAATCGTAACGATCCCTGCCCGTGCGGCAGCGGCCAAAAATACAAAAAGTGCTGTGCTGCCTATATATGACAAAGGCCGGCGAGCGCATCGCGCCAGCCGGCCTCTTTTATATCTACCGGCGGGATTACTTTTCGACGAACGCCCTTTCGATCAGATAGTGCCCTGGATCGCCCATGCGCGGCGACGCCTTAAGACCGAAGCTATCTAGCACCTCACTGGTTTCGGCCAGCATGCTCGGGCTACCGCAGATCATCGCGCGATCATCCTCTGGATTGATGGCTGGCAGGCCAATGTCACTGAACAGCTTGCCGCTACGCATCAGGTCGGTCAGGCGTCCTTGATTATCGAACGGCTCGCGAGTCACGGTCGGGTAGTAGATCAGCTTTTCCTTCAATGCTTCGCCAAAGAACTCGTTCTGCGGCAGATGCTCGGTGATGAATTCGCGATAGGCAACTTCGTTCACGTAGCGCACCCCATGAACGAGAATGACCTTCTCGAAGCGCTCGTAGGTTTCTGGATCCTGGATCACGCTCATGAACGGCGCCAGGCCGGTGCCCGTACTCAAAAGATAGAGGTGCTTGGCTGGCAGCAGGTCATCCAGCACGAGGGTGCCAGTCGGCTTGCGGCTAATCATCAGGGAATCGCCTTCCTTGAGATGCTGCAGACGCGAAGTCAGCGGGCCGTCCGGAACCTTGATGCTGAAGAATTCCAGATGCTCTTCATAGTTGGGGCTGGCGATGCTGTATGCACGCATCAGGGGCCGCCCTTCGACCTCCAGGCCGATCATCACAAACTGGCCATTTTCAAAGCGCAGCCCCGGGTTTCGGGTGGTTTTGAAACTGAACAACGTGTCGTTCCAGTGATGCACACTGAGGACTCGCTCGACGTTCAGGTTGCTCATGTACGGATTCCCCTTTTAGCGCGCAGTGACACTTCAATATTTACGATAGTCTACCGGCACCTTTAATATCCGTTAACTGAATATTAACGATATATGTTATCGGTTATATAGATATGCATTTTACGTTGCGCCAGCTTGAAGTCTTTGTCTCGATTGCTCGCCAGGAAAGCGTTTCCCGCGCGGCGATAAGTCTCGCCCTGTCGCAATCGGCGACGAGCACTTCGCTGGCTGAGCTGGAACGCCAGTCCGGCTGCCAGCTCTTCGACCGCGCCGGCAAGCGCTTGTGGCTCAATGCGCTGGGGCGTCAGCTATTGCCGCAAGCAGTGAGCCTGCTTGATCAGGCCAAGGCCATTGAGGATCTGCTAGCTGGTAAGTCGGGCTTTGGCTCACTCAATGTCGGCGCGACGTTGACGGTTGGCAACTACCTTGCGACCTTGCTGATCGGCAGCTTCATGCAGCGCCATCCGGAGTGCCGGGTGAAGCTGCATGTCCAGAACACGGCGCATATCGTTATGCAAGTCGCGCAGCATGAGCTGGATCTCGGGCTGATCGAGGGCGATTGCCAGCACCCAGATATCGAGGTGCTTCCTTGGGTCGAGGATGAATTGGTGGTGTTCTGCGCACCGCAGCATCCGCTGGCTGGGCGCGCGGACGTAGGCCTGGACGAGCTGTCGCGCGAAGCCTGGATTCTTCGGGAACAGGGCTCGGGGACTCGCCTGACGTTCGATCACGCCATGCGTCATCACCCAGCAAAGCTGAATATCCGACTCGAGCTGGAACATACCGAAGCGATCAAGCGAGCCGTCGAGTCAGGGCTGGGGATTGGCTGCATTTCGAGGTTGGCGCTGCGTGATGCATTTCGCCGTGGCAGCCTGGTTGCGGTGACAACCCCAGAGCTGGATTTGACGCGGCAGTTCTATTTCATCTGGCATTCGCTGAAATACCAGACGGCGGCGATGCGTGAGTTCGTCGAGCAGTGCCGGGCGCTTACGGCCGGAATCCGGCGTAGTGATGAAATCGTGCTGCCGACAATTGCCTGAGAGGGATGAACTAGTCGGCCATGAAAGAAGCGTGCTTCGCGCGACGGCTTTTCATCAGCCGACAGCTGCTCGACACACAGAAACGTCGATATCAGTTGCTCGGAATCGAACCCATTTGCTGTAACAGCAATGCTGCCTGGGTCCGGGTGCGGACGCCAAGCTTGCGGAAAATTGCCGTGACGTGGGCCTTGATAGTCGCCTCGGAGACGCTGAGTTCGTAGGCGATCTGCTTATTCAGCAAGCCGTCGCAGACCATGGTCAACACCCGAAATTGCTGGGGCGTGAGGCTGGCGAGGCCTTCGCTGGCCGCTTTGGCTTCGGGACTGACATGGGCCACGTCCTGAATATTGGTGGGCCACCAGACGTCGCCATCAAGCACGACCCGAACAGCTTCCTGGATGGTTTGCAACGAGCTGGACTTGGGAATGAAGCCGCTGGCACCGAACTCGCGAGACCGCGCAACAACCGTAGCGTCTTCCAGAGCGGAAATCATCACTACCGGCAGTTGAGGATATTGTCCCCTTAGTAGTACCAGCCCGGAAAATCCGTAGGCGCCCGGCATGTTCAGATCCAACAGCACCAGATCCCAATCCGAGGTTCGGGTCAGCAGGACTTCAAGCTCGGCGATACTGGCTGCTTCAGACAGTCGCACGCCATCTCCCAGTCCCAGTGTCAACGCTTGCTGAAGCGCGCTGCGAAACAGCGGGTGATCATCGGCGATAAGGATTTCGTAAGCAGCCATGGCAGACCTATAGTTTTTATTGGCGCTTTAACCGGCCTGAGCCGGATGCTGACATCATGTCGGCAACACCTCCGAATATAGCTCGGAGATGAAACGAGGTGATGATATCGCGCCACCACTCGAAATTCGATCACCGGCCCGTATTTAATCAGGCGGCGCGAACGTGCCGATCAATGAACATGTGGTCAAGCGCATCGGTTTGAGGCAAAGTTTCCGGCTTTCCCACCCGAGCCCAAGTATGCGTAACCAAGCCCTTCGAGCCGACTTTCTAATGCTCATTACCGCAATGATCTGGGGGACGGCTTTTGTCGCCCAGCGGGTCGGTATGGATAACATCGGTCCGTTCCTGTTCACAGGTCTGCGCTTCGCTTTGGGTGCGATCGTGCTTCTACCTCTAGTGCTGCATCAAGGCCGCGGTGCCGCCCGGCATGAACCTTTCTTTCAGCGGGGCCTGTTGCTGGGAGGTTTTTGCATGGGGCTTGCGCTCACTCTGGGCATCAACCTGCAACAAGTCGGCTTGCTCTTTACCAGCGTGACCAACTCAGGATTCATCACCGGCCTGTACGTCATCGTCGTACCGCTGCTGGGCCTGATCATCGGCCAGCGAACCGGGATGGGAACCTGGCTGGGTGCCGTTCTGGCAGTGGTCGGAATGGCCTTTCTCAGTATCGGAGAGAATTTTCAAGTCGCTTCCGGCGACTGGATACAGCTGGCCGGCGCCTTCGTCTGGGGGATTCATGTGCTGCTGGTGAGCTTCTTCGTCAGCCGCCATGACGCTATTCGCCTGGCGTTTCTGCAATTCGCCACCTGTGCAGTTGTTAGCCTTGCGCTTGCAGCGCTGTTCGAAGATGCCAGCCTGAACGCCATTTGGCTCGCGGCGCCGGCGCTGGTATATGGCGGCATGTTCGCGGTAGGAGTGGGTTATACCTTGCAAGTTGTCGCGCAAAAGCATGCAATCGCCTCACATGCCGCCATCATCCTCTCACTCGAAGCGGTGTTCGCGGCGATCGCAGGCGCGCTGTTCCTCGATGAAAGTCTGAGTCTTCGCGGCTACTTTGGTTGCGCACTTATGTTCGTCGGCATGCTCACGGCGCAACTCTGGCCGCGCAAGGCACTACCACCAACAATCGGCGACGAGATTCCGCAACCGGCAAGACACTGACCGCGCTTAAGGCAATCAGCGCTGGCCGAACGCTGCCAGCGCTCGATGGGTGGCGTCATTTGGATCGGGCTCACGGTGGTGCTTGGCCCCGAGATAGTGGTCCGTGAAACCATCGAGCCAGGCATCCAGCGCTGCAGATGCCCGGCCGTCGCCTGCCAACGCCAGACACAGCGCCGCGACTTCTGCAGTGCATAGATGCTCGCTGCGAGTCGAGCGTCGCAGGTGGTAGCGCGAAAGTACATCAGCCTGCAGGCTCAACACCGGCAGACTATTCAGATACGGGCTCTTGCGGAACATTTTGCGCGCTTCGATCCAGGTCGCATCGAGCAGGATAAACAGCGGGCGCTTGTGCGCGAGCACTTCGACACCGGTCACCACCCGCTCGGGTTCGGCATACTCGCCGGGAAACACCACGAACGGCTGATACTGAGGATCGGCCAGAAGCGCTAGCAGAGCGGGATCGACCCCGGTCCGCTGCCAAGTGAAGGCGTGGGTGTCAGCAACGATGTCAGCGATCAACCAGCCGGTGTTGCTCGGTTTCAGCGGCTCGATGTCGTGCATGATCAGGCACACCCCGCTGCTCGCCTCCGCCTGCGGAAGCCAGCTGCACAGGCAATGGCTGCTGGCGACGCGGCAGCGGACGCAACGAGGCGTACGCGAACCCCTCGCGACAAAGGGCTTGGCGCTACGGGCCAGGCGCGCATCGCGCAAACGGGCTACGGCATGTGGCATGGATACTGGGGTTGATCTGGGCGGGCCGGTAGTTTAGCAGGCAGACCGGCACCGATGTCAGGCACCAATGAACCGCGCTGGCAGCCGCCGGTCGAACGACGGTAGTCATCAGGAGATCACCATGCACCGTCTGACCACTCTAATCACGCTCTGCCTCGCCCTGCCCTTTGCTCACACTGCTTCGGCACAGGATCAGGCGCTCGATCAGCTACTCGAGAAGGTCGCTCGAGAAAGCAGTGTCGGCACGCCGCGCGCCATCAATTCCGACCTCCTCGACGAAGGCTACAGCGTCGACGGGAATGAGTTGGTCAATCACCTGAGCGTCCAGCCTCGCCATGCCGCGCAGATGCGCGACAATCCGAAGCAGGTCCGTACGCAACTGGCTGCGAGCGTTTGCAGCAATGATGGCCTGCACCAGTTGATGAACCAGGGCGCGGTATTACGCTTCGAATTCAGCGAATACCAGAGCAAGAAACCGATTACTACAGAACGTTACCGCGCCAGCGATTGCTGAGGTCGTTTGGCAAGCCGACTTGGTGCAGACCAGCGCAGCGTCATGCATCGCACCAACGCGATGGGCTACTGTTAGATCAGGGCAACCGGGCCGCGCCGACACTGCCGGAACCTCTCGATTCTTCAAATTCCTTGGAGTAGGTGTACTAGCTGCAACAAACCGTGCAAGGAGCAAGGATCTGCGCAGGGCGACGCCGCAAGCGCCGCCGGTTCCAACACAGGGGGGGACGTTGTATGCCTTTCGAACCGGACGATTACCTATCGCGACACTTCAAGACCAGCGGCGCGGACCTGTCGAAAAAGATAGATGAGCTACTCGCCCAAGTCGCCTCCACAACCAGCCAGAACCTGCCGCTCTACCGGGAAATGCTGATAACCGTCATGCGCATGGCACAAGCGGATCGGAGCCGCTGGGACGCCAAGATTTTGCTGCAGACCATGCGCGAGATGGAACACGCCTTCAGCCGACTTGATCAATTCAAGCGCCGTCGCAAGGTCACCGTCTTCGGCTCGGCGCGTACACCCATAGAGCACCCTCTGTATGCGTTGGCGCGCGAGCTCGGCGAAACGCTGGCGCGCTATGACCTCATGGTCATTACCGGAGCCGGGGGCGGCATTATGGCCGCCGCGCATGAGGGCGCCGGTACGGACAACAGCATCGGACTGAACATCACCCTGCCTTTCGAGCAGCATGCCAACCCGACGGTAGACGGTACCGACCATCTACTGTCGTTCCACTTCTTCTTCGTGCGTAAGCTGTTCTTCATAAAGGAAGCCGATGCGCTGGTGCTGTGCCCGGGCGGTTTCGGCACGCTGGACGAAACATTGGAAGTCCTGACGCTGGTGCAGACCGGTAAGAGTCCGCTGGTACCGATCGTGCTGCTGGACGAGCCCGGTGGTTCCTTCTGGAAGGACGCGTTGAGCTTCATGCGCCGTCAACTGGAAGGCAATCGCTACATTCTGCCCACCGACATGCGCCTGATGCGCCTGGTGGATAACGCCGAAGACGCAGCTGCAGAGATCGATAATTTCTACAATAACTTCCATTCGAGCCGCTGGTTGAAGGGCTTATTCGTCATGCGCATCAACCATGTGCTAAACGATGCTGCCCTGCGCTTCATGAATAACGAATTCGCCGATCTATGTCTGAAAGGTCGCTTCGAGCAACAGGCATGCTGCGAGCTAGAACTGGACGAGCCGGAGCTGCAGCGGCTACCGCGGCTGAGCTTCGTGTTCAACGGCCGCGACCATGGTCGACTACGCGAACTGACCGACTTCATCAATGCGAAAGAGAACTGGGCTGAGCCGCTGGGAGCCGAAGACTAAGGGTGGTTAGAGCACCCCAATGGGCCGGAGCAGCAATGCTACTGCGCCTAAGCTAATCGAGCGAGCTGCCCCGTAGGAGACGTCCAATCATATCCAGCGGATAACCACGATAGCTGAGAAATCGTCCCTGCCTGGCCCGCTCCCGCTGGTCACCCGGCACTTCTCCAGAAAATTTGCGCATCCAGACTGCACGCAGCTGTTCGCCCCAATCGAAGCCGCTGTCACGCAGCGCCTGCTCGATATCTTCACGAACCAAGCCACGCTGCGCCAGCTCCTCTCGTATGCGCAAGGGGCCGTAACCCGCATTCGCACGCATGCGAACGAAGCTTTCCAGATAGCGTGTTTCGCTGAGGAGACCTTCTTCGGCAAGACGATCCAGTGCCGGCTCGATGAGTTCGGCTGGCGCACCGCGTAAGCGCAATTTGCGACTCAATTCGATGCGCCCATGCTCACGACGGGCCAGAAGATCCATTGCAGCCCGCCGCACTGCGGCGGGGCTATCAAGCACGACCGGCATGTAGTTTAGAAATCAGCTTCGGCCAGGTCTGCAGCTGCCGGATTGGCTTTAGTGTTCGACGAAACCACCAGCAGCTTGTCACGGATCTGCTGCTCGATCTCGCGGCCGATTTCCGGGTTCTCTTCGAGAAACTTAGCGGCGTTGGCCTTGCCCTGACCGATTTTATTGCCCTTGTAGGCGTACCAGGCACCCGACTTCTCGACCAACCCCTGCTGCACGCCGAGGTCGATAACCTCGCCGTTGCGGTAGATGCCCTTGCCGTAAAGGATCTGGAACTCGGCTTGACGGAACGGCGGCGCCACCTTGTTCTTGACGACCTTGACACGGGTTTCGCTGCCGACTACTTCGTCGCCCTCCTTAACCGCGCCGGTACGGCGAATGTCGAGACGGACCGAAGCGTAGAACTTCAGCGCGTTACCACCCGTGGTGGTTTCCGGACTACCGAACATCACGCCGATCTTCATACGGATCTGGTTGATGAAGATGACCAGACAGTTGGCGTTCTTGATGTTACCGGTGATCTTGCGCAATGCCTGAGACATCAGACGAGCCTGCAAACCGACATGGGTATCCCCCATTTCGCCTTCGATTTCGGCTTTTGGCACCAGAGCAGCCACGGAGTCGACGATGATCACGTCAACCGCATTGGAACGCACCAGCATGTCGGTGATTTCCAATGCCTGTTCACCAGTGTCCGGCTGAGAAACCAGCAGATCGTCAACGTTAACGCCAAGCTTGCCGGCATAGTCGGGGTCGAGCGCATGTTCGGCATCGACGAAAGCGCAGGTGGCGCCCATCTTCTGAGCTTCGGCAATCACCGACAGCGTCATGGTGGTCTTGCCCGAAGACTCAGGACCGTAGATTTCGACGATCCGGCCCTTTGGCAGGCCGCCGATACCCAACGCGATATCCAGGCCCAGCGAGCCGGTGGAAATGGATGGAATCGCCTGACGATCGTGATCGCCCATTCGCATGACCGCGCCTTTACCGAATTGCTTTTCGATCTGGCCCAAGGCAGCAGCCAAGGCGCGCTTCTTGTTCTCGTCCATTACAATCCTCACTTGATCAAGAGGGCCAGAGGCCACGACAACTGTATAAGTAGACAGTATTAGAGCATAGGCAAAATAATGCGCCTAGCCCTGAAGCGGATTTTCTCCAGTCGCGAGTCGGATCAAGCCTACAAGCGCGGCCTCCACGCTCCGCTCGCGCACTGCCTGTCGATCACCAACGAATTGAAAACGTTGGGCGAAGACTTCCCCTTCGTCCGCCCACGCCAGCCAGACGGTGCCAACCGGCTTTTCCGCTGAACCGCCGCCAGGCCCAGCGACCCCACTGACGGCTACCGCGAAGCGCGCCCCGCTGATAAGTAGCGCGCCCCGCGCCATAGCCTCGACCACTTCCCGGCTAACTGCCCCGACCCAGCCGAACAGCTCTTGCGGTACGCCCAGCTGACGAGTCTTCTGCACATTGGAATAGGTAACGAAACCTGCCTCGAACCAAACCGAGCTACCAGCTGTGCGGGTGATGGCCTCGGCGATACCACCCCCAGTGCATGATTCCGCCGTGGTGACTTGCGCATTCAGGTGTTGCAATCTTCGCCCTAATTCGGCGCTCAGCTCAGTTATATCCACAGGCATTTCCTTTTTTGATATGTGGCTCGGCAGTCTGCACGGGTCAGCTACTGCGCCAACGTCGTTTGCTGTCGCGTAGGCGTCCTGGCTCCTGCGATCAGGCTCAGCTGCATGTTAACCTTGCGCTCCTTTTTTTCTCGCCCGCCTTGCGATGCACGGCGGCTTCTCTTCAAACGCAGAACCATGCCAGCGCCCATGCCCAAAGACTCTCAAGATCTGTCCAAACATACGCCGATGATGCAGCAATACTGGCGGCTCAAGCGTGAGCATCTAGATCAATTGATGTTTTATCGCATGGGCGACTTCTACGAGTTGTTCTACGACGACGCCAAAAAGGCCGCCAAACTGCTGGACATTACCCTCACCGCTCGTGGGCAATCCGGTGGCCAGGCGATTCCCATGGCCGGGATTCCGTTCCACTCTGCTGAAGGCTACCTCGGACGGCTGGTGAAACTCGGCGAGTCGGTGGTGATCTGCGAGCAAATCGGCGACCCGGCGACCAGCAAGGGACCGGTGGAGCGCCAAGTGGTGCGCATCATCACTCCCGGCACGGTTAGCGACGAAGCCCTGCTGGACGAGCATCGCGACAATTTGCTCGCCGCCGTTGTGGGCGATGAAAGATTGTTTGGGCTTTCCGTACTGGACATCACCAGCGGTCGCTTCAGCGTGCAGGAATTCGGCGGTTGGGAAACTCTGCTGGCCGAAGTCGAACGTTTGAATCCCGCTGAACTGATGATTCCAGACGATTGGCCCGCTGGCCTGCCGGTCGAGAAACGCCGTGGCGTGAGGCGCCGTGCGCCTTGGGATTTCGACCGCGACAGCGCGTTCAAGGGCCTCTGCCAGCAATTCGGAACCCAAGACCTGAAAGGTTTCGGCTGCGAGAAACTGACGCTTGCCATCGGCGCAGCCGGTTGCCTCCTGACCTATGCCAAGGAAACCCAGCGTACCGCCCTGCACCACCTGCGCAGCCTGCGCCATGAGCGCCTGGACGACACGGTGATACTCGACGGCGCGACTCGTCGCAACCTGGAGCTAGACATCAACCTTGGCGGTGGGCGTGAAAATACGCTGCAGTCGGTAGTCGATCGCTGCCAGACTGCTATGGGTAGCCGTCTGCTCAGCCGCTGGCTGAACCGCCCGTTGCGTGACCGCAGCATGCTCGAAGCGCGCCAGGATTCGATTACCTGTCTGCTTGAGCATTACCGTTTCGAGCAAATTCAACCGCAGCTCAAGGAAATCGGCGACCTCGAACGTATCCTCGCGCGGATCGGGTTACGCAACGCTCGCCCACGCGATCTGGCGCGCCTGCGTGATGCGCTCGCCGCCCTGCCGCAACTGCAAGAAGGCATGCGCGAGTTGGTCGCCCCACATCTCACCGAGCTGGCCGCGAGCATCCGCACCTATCCGGAACTGGCCGAGCTACTGGCCAAAGCCATCATCGACAACCCGCCCGCGGTCATACGCGACGGCGGCGTGCTGAAAACGGGCTACGACGCCGAGCTGGACGAGCTGCAGTCGCTGTCCGAAAACGCCGGTCAGTACCTGATGGATCTGGAAACCCGCGAGAAGGCCCGCACCGGCCTGGCCAACCTCAAGGTCGGCTACAACCGTGTGCACGGCTACTTTATCGAGCTGCCAAGCAAGCAGGCCGAATCGGCACCGGCCGATTACATCCGCAGGCAAACCCTCAAAGGCGCCGAGCGCTTCATCACGCCGGAGCTCAAGGAATTCGAAGACAAGTCGCTATCGGCCAAGAGCCGAGCCTTGGCACGCGAAAAGCAACTCTACGAGCAATTGCTGGAGCTGCTGATCGGTCATCTCGCCCCGCTGCAGGAAAGCGCTGCGGCGCTAGCCGAGCTCGACGTGCTGAGCAATCTGGCCGAACGCGCCCTGACTCTCGATCTCAATCGCCCACGCTTTGTCGATCATCCCTGCATGCAAATCGAGCAGGGCCGTCATCCGGTGGTCGAGCAGGTGTTGCAGACGCCCTTCGTCGCCAATGACCTGAGCCTGGACGACGACACGCGCATGCTGGTGATCACCGGACCGAACATGGGCGGTAAGTCCACCTACATGCGTCAGACCGCTCTGATCGTACTCCTCGCGCAGATTGGTAGTTTCGTACCGGCGAAGGCCTGCGAGCTGTCGCTGGTGGACCGCATCTTCACCCGAATTGGCTCTTCCGACGATCTGGCCGGCGGCCGCTCGACCTTTATGGTGGAAATGAGCGAGACCGCCAACATTCTGCACAACGCCAGCGACCGCAGCCTGGTACTGATGGATGAAGTCGGTCGCGGCACGAGTACCTTCGATGGCCTGTCGCTGGCCTGGGCCGCCGCCGAGCACCTGGCCGGACTGCGCGCCTTCACGCTTTTTGCCACCCATTACTTCGAATTGACAGTGCTGCCGGAAAGCGAATCGGTAGTTGCCAACGTGCATCTGTCCGCCACCGAGCACAACGAACGCATCGTGTTCCTCCACCACGTGCTGCCGGGGCCCGCCAGCCAGAGTTACGGCCTGGCGGTAGCACAGCTGGCAGGCGTACCGGCCGATGTAATCCAGCGTGCGCGCGACCATCTGTCGCGGCTGGAAACGACTAGCCTGCCTCACGAAACACCGAAGATAACCGCCGGCCAGCCCGCACCACCCTTGCAGAACGACCTGTTCGCCAGCCTGCCGCACCCCGTGATCGAGGAATTGGGAAGAGTAAATCCCGATGACATGACCCCGCGTCAGGCGCTGGACCTGCTATACAACCTGAAAACACGAGTCTGACGGTTACAAAAAAGCTGCTAGAATCGCGCGCATTTTTTGGATATATGCGGCATTTGCCTGGTGCCGCTATAGCCCTGCCGAACGGGGAGCGTCATGCAACGCCACCTGACACGCCTGAGGAGATAGCTAGAAATGACCTTCGTCGTCACCGACAACTGCATCAAGTGCAAATACACCGACTGTGTGGAAGTCTGTCCGGTGGACTGCTTCTATGAAGGCCCGAACTTTCTGGTCATTCACCCTGACGAGTGCATCGATTGCGCACTCTGCGAGCCGGAATGCCCGGCCCAGGCGATTTTCTCGGAAGATGAAGTGCCCGATGAACAGCAGGAATATATCCAACTGAACGCGGACCTGGCGGACGTCTGGCCGAACATCACTGAGAAGAAAGAATCGCTGCCGGATGCCGAAGAATGGGACGGCGTGAAGGACAAGCTGCAATATCTGGAGCGCTAAGCGCTGCCGGAATAAAAAATGCCCGCGAGATGCGGGCATTTTTGTTGAAGCAATGGATCAGGCGCGATCAACACTTTTCTTCAAAGTGTCCTTGGCTTCGCCTTTCACCTGCTGCGCGTCGCCTTTGATTTCTTGACGCTGACCTTCGCTTTTCATGCGTTCGTTGTCGGTAGCCTCACCGAGACCCTGTTTGGCCTTGCCAGCGGCTTCATTGAGGTTGCCCTTCATCTTGTCTCCGGTACTGCTCATGGCTATTCCTCTCTGTCTGTTGGTTACGTTCAGTGGACAGAGCGCGTCGGCGGATAGTTTCGCTTTTCCGAGGAACGGTACCTTGCAGCCTTATTCCAGAGCGCCCCGCCAGCTCAGCCGTTTCGTGCTCTTACCAGACGGTTGAATAGCGGGCGCCCAGCCAGATGCAGAAACAACGGCGCGCCAGCGATCAGGTAAAAGTAATACGTCACGAAGCGCCAGATCAGAATCGCGGCCGCCGCGGTCGACGTGCCCACCAACGGCGTGAGCAAAGCGGCCGATGCCAGCTCGGCGCTGCCAGCACCACCTGGCAATAAGCTCAGCTGCCCCGCCGTCAATGCCAGCAACTGGACGATGAACGTCCAGGCCCAGGCGAGTTGGCTGCCCAGTCCTTGCAGGGTGAGATAGAGCACGCTGTAACGCAGCAGCCAGTGCAGCGTCGTCAGGATGAAGACACCGAGCAATATCGCCCGCGGCAGCCGAAAACACTCTAGCAATGCATTGCGGAAGCTCAGCACCTTGCGCGCCCAATAGCGCTTGCGAGGCGCTTTCATTCCCAGCCGACCGATCAGCCAGCCGTTGAGCAGAAACACCTGCCGGTGGAAGCGCCCAAGCAGCGCCAACACGACCATAAGACCGATTAGCAGCGCCGCACTGAAACCCAGCAGACTGGCGATATAGGTGTTGAGCGAGTGAGTCACCGCGTAGATCAGTACGCCGACCAGCGCACAGGCGAAAAACAGCAGATCGGTCAGCTGTTCGACGGCAAAGGTCGCAGTGCCTTTAGCGGGCGCCACACCTTGACGCAACAGCAGCGCCATCATCGTCAACGGCCCGCCGGCACCGCCAGGCGTGGCACAAATGGCGAACTCGGTGGAGATGACGATGCCCAGCGCGCGACGCTGTCCCAAGCGTCTTCTGCCGATCAGCAAGCGCAGGCGCAGCGCGTTGAGGTACCAGCCAAGCATGATCATGCCGAGCATGGTCAGCAGCAACCACGGCGGAAAACGCACCAGCCGCTCGAACAGGCCGCTGCCGCCCAACAGCAGTGGGATCAGGGCGGCCGCCAGCAACGCGCCGAGCAGCAACCACCAACGGCGGCTCATGCTGCCGCGCTCGGAGCCAGCACATGGCGATTCAGCCAGTCGATCTTGGTCACCGGTTGTCGCCCTTCTTCCAGCAGCCGGATCAGCAGATTCAGCCAATAGCGGCGCGAAAATCCATGACGCATATCCACAGGATGCAGACCCAGGCGCAGCACTGGCGCCTGCCGATGACGATTGAGCATCTGTTCGCTGACCAGTCGCGACATGCCGCGGCGCCAGGCACTGCGGGCGCTCCACACCAGCCCAGGTGCGTCTATGGCGGTGTAATCGGGAAGTAGGAAAAGGTGCCGGGGATCGCTGGTATAGGTCAGTCCGGTCGTCGCCAGCGCACACCGCGCGCCCGGCCCCAGCAGCCAGGCCGGCGCCACGAACCCGTGCAGTGGCCATTGCTGTCGTGCGAACAGCTCGATGCCCTGTTGCAAACGCCGAGCGGATTCGGCCTGGTCCAGCGGATAGAACTCGCCTTCGTGGGTGAACACACGACGCATGAACCAGTCCCGCGGCGAGCGCGGCGCTGGCGCCTCGTCAGCATGATTGCAGCCGTGCAACACCAGTTCGTCGCCGCGCGCCAGTCGACTATCGAGCAAACGGCAGAACTCGGGATGCTCCTCGAGTCGATTACGCCGATGAAAATTCGGCACCACCAACCAGCAAATCGGCACATGGCCAAGAGCGTCGACCGCTTCGACGAAATGTTGATAGTCCGGCCAGGTTTCCGGTGCCACATCATGCAGCACCAGCATCAGGCTGCGCTCAGCCATGCATGGCGACCGGCAGATCGGCTGTACCCAGCACGGCGTGATAATGCGCGAGCAGCCCCGCGACCACCGCGTCCCAGGCGTGGTGTGCCTCGACATGCTGACGCGCCTGGGCGCCGAGCAGCCGGGAGTCGTCCTCGAACAGTTCGCGCACGGTTTGAGCCATCGCCCGGGCGTCCAACGGGCGGCACAGACGGCCGGTATGGAACGGCACCAGTTCGGGCAGCGCGCCGGCTCGCGTGGCAACTACCGGAATGCCGCTGGCCATGGCCTCCAGAGCGACCAGGCCGAAGGTTTCCTGATTACCAGCGTGCAACAGCACGTCACTGCTGGCCATATAGCCCGCCACGTCGGTCGCGGGGCAGAAGCGATCGATCACCGAAACGTTATCCGGAACGCGGTGCGGCATGCTCGATCCCACCAGCAGCAGGTGATACGACTTGCCAAGCAATCGCGCGGTTTCCAGCAGCACCTCGATGTTCTTCTCTCTCGAACCTCGGCCCGCAAAGATCATCAGCCGGGTATCGTCATCCAGTCCCAGTTCGCGGCGTATCTTCGGGTCGCGCCGATCAGGGCGGAAGATCTCCAGATCGACACCCAGCGGCTGCACATAAACGTTGCTGACGCCCAGTTCCAGCAGTTTCTCGGCCATCACCCGACTGGGCGCCAGCACACGATCGAAACTGCCGTACAGCCGCGAGACGTATCCATTCATGTTGGTGCCCAGCCAGCCACCGATGCGGTTGCTCACCAGTAGCGGCAGATCTGAGTGGTAGAACCCAATTACCGGAACGTCGAGGCGCCGCCCGGCATCCAGCGCCGCCCAAGCAGTCATATAGGGATCCCCGACTTCGATCACGTCGGGATGCAGGGCACGCAGTTGATTTCGCCAAGGCGCTCGCCGCACCGGGAAGCGGTAGCCCTTGCCGAAAGGCAAAGCCGGCGCGGGTATCTGGTAAACGCCGGCGTTATGGCTGTAGCTGTCTCCCGGTACCAGGATGCTGTGGCGCACCCCCGAATACAGCTGTAGACGGCGGTGTTTGGCCTCGAGGTAGGTACGCACGCCGCCACTGGCGGGTGCGTAGAACATGGTCATGTCGGCGATATGCAAGATGGAGCGTCTCCGTGAGGTCTCGATGCAGAACCTCCAGAGACAGACGCCAGCGACGGTTGAATCAGCCAGATCCTACCGAGCCGAAGCCAAACCACCCCTGAACGATTCTGCAATGAAATCAATGGACCTCCGCCCTAGACGGTTGTTCGCAGGCGTCGGCGACCTATCCGACAGCGAACCCGCCCGAAAGCCTCATCCTTCGACGCGTTTATCGCCCCGGTCTTTGCCCTCAACCGAGGCATGCTCGATGACAGCGTTTAATTCCGCGCCGAACAGCAGCACCGCCGCCGATATGTAGAAGTACAACAACAGGACGATAACCGCCCCGATGCTGCCGTAGGTGGCATCGTAGTTACCGAAATTCTGCACATAGAGGCCGAACGCCACCGACGCGGCAATCCAGACGACCACCGCCAGCACCGACCCGGGAGTAATGAAGCGGAACTCCTGTTCGACGTCTGGCATGACGTAATAGAGAACGGCCACCACCAGCATCATCAGAATCACGATCACGGGCCAGCGCAGCCAGGTCCAGAGCGTGACCACAATCTCTTTCAGGCCCACCTGTTCCGCGAGCCATTCCATCACCTGCGGGCCGATGATCATCAGCGCTGCCGCAGCCAGCAATATCAGCGCCAGGCCGATGGTGTAGACCACCGACAACAGCATCAACTTCCAGGCTGGGCGTCCTTCTTCGACATCGTAGGCCTTGTTCATCGCATTCATCAGCGAGCGGATGCCGATCGACGCGGACCAAAGCGCCAACAGGATACCGAATGACAGAAGGCCGCTCTTCTGGCCCTGCATCTGGTCGATCACCGGGTTCACCAAGTCCAGCGCATCCGGCGGCAGTACCAGCGATACCTGCTCACGCAGCCAGGTGAAAAACTCCTGCAGATCCAGCATTCCCAACAGGGCGATCAGAAACAACAGAAAGGGAAACAGCGAGAAGATCGCTCGATAGGCCAACGCCGACGCGTAGGTAGTCATGTCGTCCTTGCTGAAATCCTTGATGGTGCGTTTCAGCAGCTCGAAACTGCTGATGCCGCGCGTATTCAGCAATGCCATTGCGTCTCCCCCGAACGATAAAAACCGAAACCTCAAAAATGGGACGGCCGGGATATGCAAGAGTTCGGGTTGTATGTCTGGCCAGAAGAAATGTTTCGCTTATGGCCGCATCAAAAGGGAAGCGACGTAAGACTTTTATCGCTGAAGAGCTTGATTTCATTGGTGCCGGTGAGAGGAGTCGAACCCCCGACCTTCGCATTACGAATGCGCTGCTCTACCTACTGAGCTACACCGGCGTCGAGCGGCGCGTTATCGAATTCGCCGGTGCGGACTCAAGCCGCACCGGCGAAATAGATACCGTCGTCGGCCAGAGCCGACACGGCGTTTCGCAATGTCACACCCCGGCGGAAGTAGAGCCGGTCGTGCTCGCCGCGTTGGAGGGAGAGCGATCGGCGTGGTTGTTGCCAACATCCTGCTTGATCTGAGTCGCGATCTCTTCTCCCTTGGCGGAGACCTTCTGGTAGCCCTCCTCCGCCTTGTGCCGAAGTTGGTCGGTCATGCGATCGCTGGCCTCGCCCAGCATTTCGTCCTCACGCCGCGTTGGCGGCACAGCAGCAGCGAGCAAAGCACCTAGCGCGATACCGATGGCGCCAAGTGCCAGCGGTTGCTCCTGCAGCAGGTGATTGAAACCACCGCGAGCCCGGTCAGCACCGCCACGCAACCGTTCGGACGCCTGCCGCCTGGAGTCGCTGGCACGCGTACGGGCGTTGCCGAGAGACTCCGAAACGCTATGGGACATCTGACTGGCCTTGTTCTTCATGTCAGCGCCTTGTTGCTTCAAACCGGCCGTTTTGGCTGACAGTTTTTCGCCCATCGAGGGTCCGGTGGAAGTCCCGGTATAGCTGCCAGTGGTCACGCTTGCATGAGGCTGACGGTTTTGCCCGGCCATCATCCAAATCAACCCTATCGAAGTCAGGACGGTAGGCACGGGATTGGCTTTGACCGTATTGCTCAGATTGGCGAAGAACTCTCCACCGCCGCCCTTCACGTAGCCCAGGGCTGTGTCGATGAGCTCACCGGGAGACAATTTGTTCTCCAGCGCATGAACGATATTGCCGATTTCAGCCCGCTGCTGGTCGATCTCGCGCTCCAGTTCTTCTGGATCCTTTTGCGCTTCGGCATCGATCTGATTACGTGTGCTCATGATGTGTGCCCCCTGACGGCTTCTTTATCCTTGTTGACCGAATGGATGGTGCGCTCAGGCTTGAATGACGACGCCTGGAATTTCTTCTTGCCGGCGGACACCATGATCAAGCCGATTACCACCACTACGGCACCGACGATCAGCGCGGCGAGCCAGGGCGCCATGACGTTGCTAAGGCCATACACGGCGGACATCAGCAAAATGATGAACCCGCCGAGCAGTACCGCACCGCCCGTCGCGACGCTACCCGCACCCGCCTTGGTGGCGCGAAGGGACTCGCTCAGCTCGGCTTTTGCCAGCGCCAGCTCCTTGGTAATCAAGGAAGGCACTTCGTGTGTCAGTTGCCTTAGCAAACCACCTACAGAGGTGTCGTTTTCCGCGCGAAATCCAGGCTCCGGTGCGGTCGTCGTGGTCGTGGTTGTTGTCGTTTTGCGTGCTTCGCTCATGGGAAAAGCCCTCCGTCAGTACCTTTGCCGTCGCGGCCGGTATTAGAGCCAACACCGGATGTCGAATGGGTGCCTATGCCCAGACCGTTGCTAGTGTTGGCCCCAGCGCCTGAACCGGTCCCGCTCGAACCCGGACCAGTGCCCGGTCCAGTCACCGAACCAGTACCAATGCCGGTTCCAACACCAGTACCCGCACCGGTAGTCGATCGGGACGTGCTGGTTGCCGAGGAGACGCCTGCATTGCTGATACTGCCAATGGTTCCAGGCTCGCCGGTGCTCAAGCGATCATTGAGTTCACTCTGATCGGAGAAATTGTCATCGTGAGACGAGCCATACTGACTGCCCGACGATGAAAACGAAGTGGAGTTGTCGCGATGGCCATATTCGTCCCGCGTGGCGCGCTTGCCGGACGCACGGGCAAAGCGAGTCAGCCCGAAGCCTAGAGCGATGCTGCCGGTGATGAACAGGGCCGGATTGTTTCGCGCTAGTCGATTCACGTCCTGCAACAACTCATCCACGCTTTTGCCGCGTAGGCTGTCGGAGAACTGAACCATGTTCTGGGCCATGTCGGAAACGTAATTGGACAAGCCCAGACGATCCTGACCTTCCAGTTCCTGAGCGGCGGCTTTGGCGCTCTGAGCGACTTTCTCGATCTCGTCGGCAGCCGTTTCTCGATACCCCTCGAGCTGGCTCTTGCCCTGAGTCTTCACCTGATCCGCTGCCTGTCTGGCTTTGGCCTTGACGTCTTCAGTGGCGTGCCCAACAGAGCCCGAGGCATTCTGGCTGGTGCCGGTGCTCGAGGACTGGCTGGTGCTAGAACTAGGTGTAGCATTCATCGAACTGGCGGTATTGGTGGTGCCGGGGTCGGTCTTGGGTAGGCCACCGTAACCAGTAATTTCTTCGTCGGGTGTAGTCATTTGATTCACCTTTTATATGGCTTGGCCGGAAGACCACGGTCCGTAGGAACACAGCAACTGCGGTGAGCCGCGAACTGCGTAATTTCGGTGCGCACATATAAGGTGACCGGGCGGTCTTTTCTGAGTTCCGTCGAGTTTGTTTAGCTCCACAGCAGCAAGGGCAACTACGACAAAGACTTTAAGAATGCATATCAAATCCGCAGAATTACTGGCCCTCTGCCCAGTTAGCGTGCCAAGCCGCGTATTCCTTGCCTTTCAGCGATACCTCAGCGCTAACAAGCAGAACATCGCCCATTTAGAAGCCGCTTCGCTTATATAGAAGATAGGAAAAATCGCTTGAATCGCTGACCGAGCTACTGCACCAAGAGCCGACGAACTGTAACCCGAACGGGAATCACGGGTGAGTGCATCTCCCGTCCCGGGGCGAGCTATGCTGCGCGGCAATGACTACGGGTTTCTGCCCACGCCTGGACAGAAGCCAATTCTTCGTCGGCGTCACTATCCGCTCCTGGAATAGGACGCTCAGCCACACAGTCAACCCAACCAGAACGGGGTAATAGATCAATTTGATTTCATAATCTTTTGCTGCTGCCACGCATGCCGACGCATCGGTGAGGCATAGCTGGAAGTCGATTGCCGTGAGCATTTCAAAGCGGCGAAAAAGAATGAATAACGGTAAGTGCAACGCAAAAATAGACAACGAAGCAGCGCCGAGACGTTCACCTAGTCTCAGCCAGAATTGGCTTTTCGGCCTCCATTGACCTGAACAGACGATGAGAAGCATCAGCGCAACGGGAAGCAAGGCACCGTTGCGAAGGAGCGGAAACCAGAAGATACCGCCATACAGATTCAAATACGCAGAAGCAGCGATTGCCAAAGCGATCAGGACAATTAGTCCGACCTTTAAACCAGGACCGAACACTACGCCGTTCTGCCGATACTGCTTGAATAATGAATAGGCCACCACACCCGCCAGAAAGGTCGGCAGCTGCAACGGCGGCATGCGATGCAATAAACCCATCGGAATATCTTTAAAGTAGCTGGAAGTAGCGATCACATACAACGCCGGGGCCGCCGCCAGCATGATCAGCCCGAGTAAAACCAGCCACTTGTATTTGGCTTTGACAAGCATCGGCCCAAGCACTGGAAAGGTCAGGTAGAAAAACATAAGCGCAGAGATGGACCACGCCGGGCCATTATAGGTAACGAATAGCGGATTCCAGGCTTGCAATAATGTAATGTTCAGAAATCCATTAACCCAGACTTCCACGGTGGACATCGGATATTCGAGCCGCTCGGGGTCGAACCTCTCCAAGAGATCATTTACCCGATAAGCCGTGGCCAGACTGGTATTGCTATCAACGAGACTGGTTACCGCCACTAGGCTTATAGCAAACACCATCGTGAAGATATGAATCGGATATAGATTGGCGAAACGCTTGTAAAGAAAAGAGCGTGACGGCTCACGCATCCGATCGTTGGCGAGATAAACATGTGTTAGCAGGAATCCGGACAGTGCGAAGAATGCGGTAGTTGAGAAAAAGCCCAGTTCGACAAAAGGCCTGATCAACGGCATATCGGCGTAGGCCGGGTAAAAAGGCAAAGTGTGATAAACCAATAAATACATTGCCAAGCCGAATCGATACCACTCCAATCCGAAAAACTTCTGTCGCTCCATCAGACTCCCCTGTCAATTATGCGTTGGTCATTAGAGGTTCCACGCATGGCGTATCGATTAGTCCGGCTCGTCTATTGCACTCAGAGAAGGCCTGAGCGCGACGATGTCAAGCAGGCTCGTGCTGTATCGGAAGCTGGTTGCCAGGGCTATCCCCGCCCGGCTTGCGCTGTATTCGTTTGAACTGCACATAGAGCAGTATGTTTTTAAGCGACAAAGCCAGAGCGGTGGCAAAGCAGGCGCCATTCACTCCGTATCGTGGAATCAAAAACAAGTTTAGAACCAGATTGAGCACAGCGGCGGCCATATTGTTGTGCAAATATTGGCGATGGTGCCCGGTCATTGTCATGAAGATGCATAAGGGCCCGGCCGCCAAGACGAAGAAATACCCTGTCGCCAATACCAGCAAGGGGAAAGCTCCTTCCTCCCGGTATTGCTCGCCAAAGACCATCAAGATGTAGTCGTGCAACAAAAACATTGCGGCAAGAATGACGACTGCCAAGCCGAGCATTACCTTCGAATATTTATTAACGATGGAGAATGCACCGGCATAGTCCCGGCGGGACCACCGCCTAGCGATGCCTGGAGCAATGGTTCCGTTGATGATAAATAACAGGGTGGTGGATAGCGCGGTCACTTTTGCGCAGATGTAATAAATGCTGACTTCACCAGCCGAACGGATCAGACCCAACAGCACCGTATCGGAGAGTTCTATAACGCTGTTGGTCACAGCGATGAGCATTAAGGGCAGACATAACACCAGCATTTCTTTCCAGCCTACTGCGCTAGTCCCCACCACTTTCGGCAGGCTCATCCTGGCCCGACTAACCGAACCGAGCATGCCAAGCAAATAGCTGACCGCAAAACAGGCGACTACTGTGTTCAGCTCACTGCCGGTTATCCAGACCAATATAAGCGTCAAGCCCGGCTGAAAACCGGTTTGCCAGAATAATCCTTCGCTGGTTCTTTCCTTCGCCTTGAGCGTTTCGCTCGATATGTGCGTCAGCGAAATGCACAACGCTGCCGAAGCGAAAAGTATTGCCGACAGCTGAAAGTGAGACTCTGTAGTTTTGGAGAAATAAACCACTACCAGGCCAATCAGAATCGCCGGAACATTCGCAAGGAAGGCCAGCGTCAGCGACCGATCGAAATAACTGCGCTGCCGATCTTCTTGCAAAGAGGCAATATTTTTCAGACACGCAACATCCAGGCCCAACCGGGAAACCAGCGAAACGAAGGTGCCCAGCGCGACGCAGAAAAAAATCGTGCCTGCGAGGTCCGGAACTAATAGTCGAGCCAGCAGGATATTGAGGCCGAGCATAGCGCCCGAGCCGCTGCCCTTGGTTATGACCAGCCGCGCATAGCGGACAAGTTCGGCTTTCATTCCTGGCTCGGGGGCATCCGTTGCGTGTACCGATTTCATTGATTCTCCTCAATCCAAGCACGCTGGGATTACCGACGTTGTCATGGACGGTTAAGCACCCCAAAAAGAACGTCAGCTGCGGGGAAAGTTCCTCTCCGCCAGAAAGCAGGACTGGACGAACCGCAGCCGATGCCATCGGCGATGGTAGGAAAATAGTCGGCGTTTCCAGCCTGCCTCGCCTACGTTTCAACGACCTGAACGCTGGAGACACCGCACCTTTGCGTGGCAAAAAAAAACGCCCCGAACCAGTCGGGGCGTTTTTTAGTTCTGCCGGGCTAATCCCTAGCAGTGCTTATCGCTGTCGGCTATCGACTTACATCGGGCCGATGGTGCTGCAGGTCTTCTTCGTAGCTGCGTGCTTCTGCAAAACCGGCAGTTGCGGACGAGCCTTGTTGGTCGAAACGTCCAGCGCCATGTGGTTGTCGCCCCACCATGGACCGGCCGCCCAGTAAGTGCTCGGAATGCAGTTCTGTTGCAGGTAAGCCAGCAGTTTGTCCGTGGCGACTACAGCCGACGGGGCGTAATCCGAAATACCGTGCTCACCGAGGTAGCCACGCAGATTGTTCTTTTTCAGCCACTCGACCCACGGCTTGACGCGATTTACGCCCAGCATCGGATCGAAGGTTTCAGCGCGATTGGTGTAGGTACCCGAATGATCCTTGTCGAGATACTGATGCGCTTCGAACACCAAGTTGTTTTTCGGGTCACGCATCCACGGATCGCTAATCAGCTGGCTGTTGAACTGCTCCCAGAAGAAAGCGTTCGAGAAGCGATCACCGGCCACCATGATCCACTTGGATGAATCAACGGTACGGATTGCCTGAGCAGCTTCCAGAGCGGTCTTGGGCCACAGACCATTGCTGGTGTTATACGGCTCGTTCATCAAACCATAGCCATACATGGCAGGGTGCTTCGATACTGCTTGAGCCAGACGACGCCAAGTAGCGGAGAACTGCGCGCGCGGGACCTCAGGCGAATTGATGAGCTTTCCGTAGTAGCGGTAGTAGTTGTGCATATCAAGAATGACCTTGATGCCGTACTTCTGAGCGTAATCCAACGACTGCTTGATACGTGCCAGCTCCGCGGCGTTCAGCTCGGTGCCGAGTTTCGGCTGGATCCGCTCCCAGAGGAAGCCCAGGCGCACCAGCTTGAAGCCCAACTCGCTATGACGCTTATAGTAAGACTCGTCAGCGTAGGTGTAATTCTTGTTGAACAGACCCGGGACGTTCGACGGATCGAACACACCGGAACCGAAGTTCACACCAACCAGGTCGATACCGCTGCCGTCGCTGACCACAGGAGTGGTGGGCGCCGGAGCCGGGGCCGGTGTCGGAGCAGGTGCCGGCGCTGGCGTGGTGGTCGCAGGAGGCGTCGTAGCGGTGTTGCCGGAAACCACGCTGATGGTTTTCGGATAACCAACGGCGCTGCCCGACAGCGCAGTGCCACTCAGCATGACAGAGAGATGCGCACCGACGTCATAGACGGCAGTAACCTTGCGTACCTGACCGTCCGCCAGTTTCACCGATGCACCGGTAACGAACGCTGCCTTGTTGCCGGTGGTGTCCGGGATCGAGAAACCTGCCGCCTTGCGGTAGATGCCGTTGTCCCAGTCAGCGCTGGTGAAGCTGTTCATAGCGGCAGTGTAAGTGCTGCTAGGCGCACTCGGTGCCGGAGCCGGAGCCGGAGCAGGCTTGGCGGTTGTCGGACCGGTGGTAGTGCCGGTGCTGGACCCCACACTAACAGTGTTCGGATAACCAACGGCGCTGGCAGACAACGCCGAGCCCCCCATCATGATCGAAAGGTGCGCGCCCGCGTCATAGACGGCGGTAACTTTGCGTACCTGGCCGTCAGCCAATTTCACCGACGCACCGACAGCGAACGCGGCCTTGTTGGCGGCGGTATCGGGGATCGAGAAACCGGGCGACTTGCGGTAGATGCCTTTATCCCAATCCGAGCTGGTGAAGTCATTCAATTTGACGGTGTAGCTGCTGCTGGGTGCAGTCGGAGCCGGAGCCGGAGCGGCTGTGGCCGGGGCCTCCACCGCGCTGACAACGGTGCTGACCTTGTGCGGTGCGCCGACCTTGGCGCCATCGAGCAGGCCGCCAGCGACATAGACGCTGATGTTTTTACCGACGACATAAACCTTGCTGATCTTGCGCACTTGGCCATCAGCAAATTTGATCTCTACGCCCGGCTTGAAGGCGGCGATCGCGGCAGAACTTGCCGGGGCCGAAAAACCTGCAGTCCGGCGCCAGACACCATTAAGGAAATCGTTACTGGTGAACTTGTTGATTGAAGACGTGAAGGCGGTGGCCGAGGAGGCACTTACCGTAATGGCGGCAGCCGCTTGGCCGCTAATGGCGACGGAGCCAAATACTGCAGCGAGAGCGATGGAGCGAACAAGTGCCTTGGGGGCACCAGCAAATACATTGATAGACATTCAGTCTCTCCGGAACTTAATACTTCAAAAGGCCGAAGCCTTTAAAAAAGAGGCGGGAGTTAATTAAGTCGTACAGGCGCTTACTGGGCAGATGTTTCACTACGCGCAACCGGACGAACCGCTTGGCAAAGGACGCCGGATTACCTTGGTGGGGAACCCGGCAATCCGTTGCGTGGCGGCTTTATAATAGGTTTTAAAAAGAACTCAAAATTTTTTTGACGGGCTTTGATCGTCAATCCACCGCCACGATTTTGACCGGCCATTAACGCGCTATTAGTACATGGCTCTTTGATATTGCCCTTGATAGTGATTAAACCGCTTTAAACCGTTTCGGTGCTCGCTGATTCAGCGTCAGTTTTTTGAATAGCAAGCCTCGGCAACTTATGTTTTTCCTATAGCGTTGTCCGACGAACGGACACAACGAGACGCTCTTGTTTTCGGTCGGCTTATCAGAGCGAAAGGAATTTTTCTGCCGGTTATTCCCGAAATGAACCCACCATCCGCAACCGGAGCAACCATGACGCAATCCACATTCAAGGTCGGTGATCACGTCCGCTGGAATTCAGAAGCAGGCCATGTGACGGGTCATGTCACCAAGGTGCATACCCAAGACACCGACTACAAAGGGCACACGCGACGAGCCAGCCCGGAGGAGCCCCAATATGAAATTCAAAGCGACAAGACGGACCACGTGGCGATGCACAAGGGCAGCGCGTTGACCAAGGTCAAGTGACCCATGGCGCTGCCACCGATCTGGACAGTCGGCCACTCCACACGTACCTCAGAGGCGTTTATCGCCTTGCTAAGGCACTACGGCATCGAGGCGGTTGCCGATGTTCGTCGTTTTCCGGGGTCGAGGCGCTTGCCTCAGTTCATGTCAGCGAATCTCGAAACCGCGCTCGCAAAGAACGGGATCGCCTATGAGTGGATCGAGGAACTTGGCGGGCGCCGCCGAGCCCCTCCAGGACCGAGCAAGAGCGCCTGGCGCAACACGTCCTTCCGCGGCTATGCCGAACATCTAAAGACGGACGAATTTGCCAGCGGACTGCAACGACTTTTGCTTCTGGCAGCGGAGCAACCGACCGCGATGATGTGCGCGGAAGTGCTTTGGTGGCGGTGCCATCGCTCTATGGTGTCGGATGTGCTGAAGTTGCGCGGCATCGAAGTACTGCACATTCAGGACGAGCAGCGGCTGACGCTGCATCCCTACACCTCGCCTGCGCGGCTTGAGGATGGTGAGCTGACGTATGTCGAGGGGGTGGGAGAGGCTCTGAAAACAATCGGGCCAGACACAACCTGAAAATTACTGACATGGCTGGTAGAAGGTTAGCCGACTGCCTTGGTCTACCCTGCTCTGCCGCCGACGCTTTCGCCGTGCGGCAAAGAACGAGAGCTGATTCAGGGCTCGCGCTTGAGCGCAGTCCAGCTACCGACACGGCGCGCACCCGAGAAGGCGTTGCGCGACAGGTAATAAAAGAACACCGGAATCCCAACGGCGTAACGTTTGAACAGGCGGCGCGGCTCGATGAGCATGCGAAACGCCCATTCCAGCCCGAACCGGCGGAAGAACATCGGCGCACGGGGAAAGCGCTGCGCCGAGAAGTCCAGAATGGCGCCACCGCAGATCAACAGCGCGCGGGTATCCATCGCTTTCTGCAAATGTAGCGCCACATGTTCCTGCTTGGGCATTCCCATCGCCAGCACGATGATCGGGAAGCGGCCTGGAACATGATGGTCCTGATAGAACTTCAGATAGTCCTCGGAACGCTTGAATCCATCAACCGCGTGGAACTTACGATCCCCGAACAGCCCGCGCGCGCCGTCGCTCAACCAGGGCTCGCGAGTGCCCATCGCAAATAACTCATAGCGATCTTCGGAGTCACCTACTAACTCTTCGATCATTTCAGGAATAAAGTCTGACCCGTTGAGGTTGGCCTTTGGATCGAGCCCGTTGAACAAGCAGGCCATCTTGATCCCGATACCGTCGCGCAGCAGATAGTTGACTTGCAGAAAACTGGCCAGAACGGATGGATGACGTTGCGCAATGTTGTAGCCGTGCTGATTGAGGAAGCCAAGAATGGTCGGCGATTCGCGCTTCTTCAGCTCAGATATAAAAGGGCCGGTATCAGTCTCATCCAGTAGTTTCAGCTTCCCTATCAAAGGATCCATCCTTCTGGCGAGGGGATTTTTCATAAATAGCTTCTCTGTCTGTAAATCAAAATCAAGTCGGTAAGGCTATGCGGGCAAGCCTGGTTCAGGCTGTGCGCACAGGGCGAAGGTCCGCTGAGAAAAAAACTGAACAATGTGTGCCTATGTCGGACAAACGAAGCAGTCGCACCAGCGACACCCTCCCAAAGAGTAAAAAGAGGCAGTGAGATGATAGGGACACGCAACGCTTCGAAACGGTCAAAAGGAATATTCCTCGGACTCGCACTTGTGCTCGGGAGTGCCGCAAGCGAGGCAGAAAATATTGATCTGGTCGGGCTGAATGTTGGTGGTGCCGCTTTTTCCGGCAATGTCATACCTGGAAAATATAAAACAAATTATTTCTTTCCCGCTCCAGGATACCTTTCGAAGTGGCGAGACAAGGGCATCAAGACCATTCGCTTTCCCATCATGTGGGAGCGTTTGCAGCACGAACTGAATGGCGAACTTGACGAAGACTATGCACAGTTGATCGAACAGACGCTGCAGCAAGCCGCCGACAATGACATGCGTGTCATCCTCGATATTCATAATTACGCACGTTACCGGAAACAGATAATCGGAACCGATGCAGTACCGATATCCGCTTATGAAGACTTGCTGGAGCGCATTGCCAAACGCTGGAAAGACCAAGACGGTCTCTACGCTTACGACATCATGAACGAGCCACACGGAGCTGACGAATACTGGCCGGCTGCAGCTCAGGCCGGTATCGATGCAATTAGAAAACACGATACGAAGCGGACCTTGTTCATCGAAGGCAACTTCTGGTCCAGCAGCTTTCTTTGGCCAAAATTCAATGATCCGCTGCTGCAATTGAAAGACCCCTCCGACAAATTGATTTTTTCCGCCCACCTGTACCTCGACAAACACAGTAGCGGACAATACAAGGAACCGCTTGAAGATGATTTCGACACCATGCTCGGTGTTAAAAGAGTCAAGCCTTTTATCGACTGGCTGATCAAGCATGACAAGCAAGGTCAGATCGGCGAGTTCGGTATCCCTGCCGATGAGCCGCGCCTGTTGGAAGCAATGGATAACCTGCTGGCCTACTTGCAGGACCACTGCGTTCCCATGACCTATTGGGCGGCTGGTTCGGCTTGGGGCAAGTACAAGTTATCCATCGAGCCGACAAAGGACGGTAAGAACCGCCCACAATGGGAAGTACTCAGCAAGTACATCAATAAAGGCGATTGCAGCCGCATCGGGCCAAATGGCTGAACGCTCGCCCCTCTCGCTCCGTATGGCCGCATATCTGACGCAGCCGATACGGAGCATTCAGCTTTTTGACGAGGGCGACGCCGACATCCATTTCGCCATTGTCGTCTTTGCCTTGCCGATCAGTTTCGCCTTCAGGCTATAGGCCTTCCTTAATGTATTGGCCTTGAGGTTGTATACCTGACCTGGCACATACATTTCGTTGGTCTCGATGCAGTACACCGGCTTGCCGCTGAGCTTCATGATCTCCACGGCCTGCTTGACCTCGCTCTCGACGAATAACCGCGTCAGCGGTTGTCTGGCATAAACCTCCGCCTTGAATTTGTGGTGAATGTTCAACCGGCGACGCTCTTCGGCAGTGGGAAGATCGAGCATATGCAGAGTTCCGTACTGCACACCATTGCGCTGGAGCCACGCTTCGGTTTCGGCACGGTATTTCTCTAGTCGGCTGGTCACCAGATGCGCGACCTTGACCGAGGGGATGAACAGCGGACGCGTGCAGCTGAGGAATTCCCTGTAGTTCGGACCGTCGTCGTTTTCCTCGATAGTCGGGTCAACACAGAGCACGCCGTCGATATCGAGGCAAGCCTGGGTCAGAAAAGGATGGTGCATGACATTCCATTCGAACACACGAGGCTGCTCGACGAGATCCAGGTACATATCCACATGGTGTCGATTGTGCCTTTCAGCGAATACCGCCATGGTCACGACATTACCCTCGTAGACAGCGCGGACCTGTTCCTCCGCGGCCCGCATCGACTTGGCTGAGGAAATGCTGTCATCCACCAGTAGAATCTTTTTTGCATCCCTTGGTTTGACCAGCTCGGCGTGCTTGTAAGTACGTGTACTGCCTTTTTTCAGATCATCGTTGCGCAGGAACGAATAGAGATCCGTCAACGGCAGGTTCTGCTTCAATGCGATGATGCTGGCCACCAACATCCCGCTTCGCGGTATGCCGACCACCAAGTCGACATCACTGGAAATCTTACCCGCACATTCTGTGCTGAGCCGCGATAGATCGTTAAGGCTTCGGTAATTCATCGAACACGCTCCTGCGCCCTGTTCTTTTAATGGTCCAGCCTAGATAGAAAAACCTGTCTATCCGTTAACGCCCTAAAGCCGAGCGTAACTGCTTGCTGTGCGTATGCATGTAATGCAACACATACAGGCCGAAAGCGTTCGGCTTGGAAAAGTTCAGAAAGCGCGTTCTGATATCCATATCTTCACGAATCGCCTCGAAGCGCCGTTTGTGCGACACACCGTTGGTATCGAATATGCACAATGGAAACGACAGTTGCATGACTTCACTCTGCAGATCCAACCCTTGCAGGAACTCGAGCAACAGGCAGTAATCTGCGGAGAGTTTGTAGTCGAGTCGGAATTCAAACTGCCGCAACCGTTCATTTTCGAAGTACATGGTCTGATGGCTGGCGGGCAGGCCCAGCGGCGCTCGCTCGATGGGCCGTGCCCTAGTTAGCTTCAAATTACCGGCGGATTCTTTTCGATAGAAGTCGCCATAAATAAACTTGGGCGCAACTGCCGGCTTCGTCAATGCAGCATTTATCTTCGCCAGCACATCAGGACCAGCAAGTGAGTCGCCACTATTAAGAAACAAGGTATAGCCTGGTGTCTCGATAGCACGAAGGCGACCCTTGTTCATCGCATCGTAGATACCCTTATCGGGTTCGATGGTTATTTCCGCCTGGCTATCGTTGAGATTATGCAGCCACTCGCCGCTGCCATCCTTGGATGCGCCATCGACGACAATCCAGCGGAAATTCCGATAAGTCTGATTGGCCAAGCTCTGATAGGTTTCCTTGAGGCCATCCAGATTATTCCAGTTTATAGTTACGATACTGAAACTGACCATAATTTACCTGCCCAAGATTTGCCGTAAGAGGGGTAGTTGCCGTTTGCAATTTGGCGTAATAAAGGAAAAATGCCGCGGCCATCCCATATATATCGCCGGAAAAAGTCAGCGCATTGGATAGCGCAATGTTCAGCATACTCACCACGAAAGATAGCTGCAGTGCCGCCAGCAGACTGCCCTTGTTCGAGCACTGCCGCATTATCCAGATGAAGCCACCATAGAAAATTAGTGCAGCGATCGGCGTGAGGAATCCGTAGCGATAGTAGACGCCAAATATTCCAACATCGGCGAGGTAGAAGTGCGAATTATAGATTCTCGTAAATCCGCCATTCCATTGCAGGGACAACGCACCCATGCCGAAATAGTTGTTTGCGCTGATGCTATCCAGAATGATCGAGACGGTCATGTCGCGCACGCCAGCTCCGGATGTCGCGTCGAATAGCAACGCTTCGAATCTTGCGAATTGCTCGTAATAAAACTCGGGCACCAGGAAATACGAAACCAGCAAGATCGTTACGCCGAGCACGCTCATCTTCATCAACGAGTCGATGCGCTTGCGGAAGATCCACATGCCGGCCAACGCCCAGACCAGCATGGTCTGCCGGGTCTGCATGACCAGCCATAGATAGGCCACAAGGTAGAGAAGAATCACCAACCGGCCAACGGTGACCCGATCCTTCATGCTGTACATCAACATGAACGCCGCGATCGTGACGAAGGGCGAGCCGATACGGAAGCGATTCGGCCGCAGCAGATCTTCGTATTGCGCCCAGTTGTCGACGGTAAAGGAAAACACGTCGTTCTGCGGGACGATCCCCAGGTAATAGGCAAAGCCCAAGGTTGCGCAGAACACAGCTATGTACAGGAAATATTTCGCCAGTTCTTCCTGGGTCGGAGCCGCCTTGATCAACAGAAACAGAGTCGGGAAAAACACCAGATATTGGAAGAAGCGACGCTCTTCGAGCAAGCCGTACGCAAGGGGCTGGCCAAAGTTGAGGTTGGCGAGCACTGCGGATATCACGGGCAGCATGGTGCCCATGAAAATGATCCAGAGACTGGTCTTGGACTGGTAGACCCACTTCCATGCGACGAATAGGCAGACTGTCGCTGCGACGACAAGAACCAAAAACAGCTCCTGGAGATACGGAATTCCTGCCCGCTTGTCGTCCGTCAGGAAGAAGCAGGTGGAGTTCAGCAACAGCAGCATGAACAGCAGATTCTTGTACGCCAGAACTTTCCTTAACAAGCGCTATCCCCAATATCCAGATTTGACGTGGCGAACATAGAACCGAGCCGGCATGGTTTTTTGACGACTCAGGGGAGACGGTTCACCCGCGGCGAGGAAACATGTGCCATGGATGGACAACTGCAGCGGCGAAAAAGTCCGCTGCTGCTCAGCCAAATGCGCCAGGTTCTTCACACGATGGCGTCTGCCGCTCGCCTGGCCGGTTTACGTCCACTTGCCAGACAGACCTGCACCGCGCAGGCAGCGGGACGCGGCGACCATGCTCAATGCCGCGCTTGGTGCTGGTTATCCACGAACCAGCGATAGGCATCGCGCAGGCCATCCTCCAGGCTGATGCTGGCTTGCCAGCCCAGCGCCTTGAGCCGGGAAACGTCCATCAGTTTGCGTGGCGTGCCGTCCGGCTTGCTGCTGTCGAAGGTCAGCTGCCCCTGGTACTCGGTGACTCGGGTGATGGTTTCGGCCAGTTCGCGAATGCTGCAGTCGACGCCGGTACCCACGTTGATGTGCGACAGCATCGGCTGGGTGTGCGCCCGGTAGGTTGCGTCATCCAGCTCCATCACATGCACGCTGGCAGCGGCCATGTCGTCTACATGGAGAAACTCGCGCTGCGGCTTGCCACTGCCCCAGATGACCACCTCGTCATCGCCCCGCTGGGCCGCTTCGTGGAAGCGCTTCAGCAACGCCGGCACCACGTGGCTGTTTTCCGGGTGGAAGTTGTCGTTAGGACCATAGAGGTTAGTGGGCATCACACTGCGATAGTCGCGGCCGTACTGGCGGTTGTAACTTTCGCAAAGTTTGATGCCGGCGATCTTGGCTACCGCGTACGGCTCGTTGGTCGGCTCTAGCACGCCGGTCACCAGGGCCTCTTCCTTCATCGGCTGTTCGGCGAATTTCGGATAGATGCAGGACGAGCCGAGGAACAACAGTTTCTGCACATCGTTGCAATGCGCCGCATGAATGATGTTCGCCTCGACCATCAGGTTCTGATAGATGAACTCGGCCGGATAGGTGTTGTTGGCATGGATACCGCCCACCTTGGCCGACGCCATGTAAACCTGATCTATCTTGTTCTCGGCGAAGAACGCATTCACCGCCGCCTGGTCGACGAGGTCCAGCTCTTCACGGCCACGCGTGATGATGTTGTCGTACCCCAGCGCATGCAGGCGGCGGACAATCGCAGAGCCAACCATTCCCCGGTGCCCCGCAACGAAAATACGTGCGTCACGATTCATATTCAGTTCTCCAACGTCACTGGGATGTCGAAGCCGTGCTCTTTCAGCAGAGCATGGCGCTGGGCGACTTTCAGGTCTTCGCGGACCATCTCGGCGCACATTTCCTGCACGCTGATCTCCGGCGTCCAGCCGAGCTTGTTCTTGGCCCGGCTCGGGTCACCGAGCAGGGTTTCCACTTCTGCCGGGCGGAAGTAACGCGGATCGATACGGACGATGACATCGCCTACCTTGAGCGCCGGTGCCTTGTCGCCTTCGATACTGGAGACGATGGCCCGTTCGTCCACACCACTACCTTCAAAGCTCAGCTGAACACCGAGCTCGGCGGCCGACCACTTGATGAACTCGCGCACCGAGTACTGCACACCGGTGGCGATGACGAAGTCTTCGGCCTGCTCCTGCTGCAGCATCATCCACTGCATACGCACGTAATCCTTCGCATGGCCCCAGTCACGCAGCGCATCGAGGTTGCCCATGTGCAGGCATTTCTCCAGTCCCTGGGCAATGTTCGCCAAGCCACGGGTGATCTTGCGGGTCACAAACGTCTCGCCGCGGCGCGGCGACTCGTGATTGAACAGAATGCCGTTGCAGGCGTACATGCCATAGGCCTCGCGGTAGTTGACCGTGATCCAGTAGGCGTACAGCTTGGCCACTGCGTAGGGCGAGCGCGGGTAGAACGGCGTGGTTTCCTTCTGCGGAATTTCCTGCACCAGACCATAGAGCTCGGAGGTGGAGGCCTGGTAGAAGCGCGTCTTCTTTTCCAGCCCCAGCAGGCGAATGGCTTCGAGGATGCGCAGCGTACCCATGCCGTCTACGTCAGCGGTGTACTCGGGCGACTCGAAGCTGACCGCGACATGCGACTGGGCTCCCAGGTTGTACACCTCGTCGGGCTGCACTTCCTGGATGATCCGGGTCAGGTTCGACGAATCGGTCAGATCACCATAGTGCAGAACGAAGTTCTGATCCTCGACATGATGGTCCTGATAGATATGGTCGACCCGCTGGGTATTGAACAGCGAAGCGCGGCGTTTGATGCCGTGCACCTCGTAGCCCTTTTCCAGCAGTAACTCGGCAAGGTAGGAACCGTCCTGGCCAGTAATGCCGGTGATCAGCGCGCGTTTCTTTTCCATTTCAGAGTACCTGTAGGTTCCAGATGACAAGGGTTGGTTTATGCATTGCCGGGCAGGCGCAACTGAGCGCCCTGCCCCACAGACAGCAAGTTCGGTTGATTGTTGGCCGCCGAGGTTAACGAGGCGTTACCGCGATACCCGGCGCGGACGGACGGACCGTTCATGCGAGCATTTCCTCGTACAGCGCCTGGTACTGCCGGGCGATGACCAGACTGTCGAAGGTGCTGGTGATCTTTTCCCGTGCGTTGAGCGCGAGTTGTGGATAGTCCGCCTCGCCGGTGACCCACTCGACACCTTCGGCGAGCCCCAGGGCCTCGAAGGGCGCGGCCTTATAGCCGTCGTGCTTGTGGGTCACGATGTCCTTCGGGCCGGTGGCGTCGAAGCACACCACCGGCGTCCCGCAGCCCATGGCCTCGGCCAGCGTTTTGCCGAATGCCTCCATCAGGCTCGGCGCGATGAACACATCCGCAGCCGAATACAGCAGGCGCAGCGAGATGCTGTCGTGCAGATAGCCGAACGAGGTGTAGTCGAAACCCAATCCATCGGCGATGGACTGGTCCAGCTTGCCGAAGAAGCACAGGTGATACTTGGCCGGGTCGAGGTGCTTGAGCATCTCGAGGTATTTGCCGAAGCCTTTGTAGGTGTCTTTGGCGCTAGTGCAGCCGGTAAGAATGATCTTCTTGTCGGTGTTCAGCCCCAACAGCTGGCGAGCCAGTTGCTTGTCGAGCGGGAAGAATTCATTGCTGTCGACGTTGTTATGAATGGTGCGCACGTCGAAATCGCGAAATAGCAGACTCCGCTTGGCCTGCTCGGTGACCCAGTCGCTGATGCCGATCATCTTCATCGACTCGGGCAGGTATTTGCGCTTGCGGTTCAGCACGAAGCGCGACAGGTCCTTGTCGGACGTACTGCCGAGCTGATCGCAGCTGCCGCACCCGGTAATGAATTTCTCGCAGCCCATGGCGTAATGGCAGCCACCAGTCATCGGCCACATGTCACGCATGGTCCAGACCACCGGCTTGCGCAGTTTGGCCAGGTGCTTCATATCGACGAAGCCACCGTTGACCCAGTGCAAATGCACAACGTCAGCCTCACGGCACTCGGCGCTGCCGGTGAAGTCGGCACCCATCACGCCGGCACTGAACATTCCCGACTGCCGCCCCCGATAAACGCTGGCGAACGCCTGATCGGCCTGGCTTCTAACGATGCTGATGATCTTGTCTTTCTTGCTGCGACTGACGGACACCACCGAAGTGTCACCATGGGTAACCTGGCTATTGGTGTAGACGAGCGAATCGACACCCAGCGAGCGCAGTCCCTGGTGCAGCCAGTAGGCGCCGCGAGCAGCGCCTCCGGTCAGTTCGCCGGCGACCAAGTGCAATACCTTCATATCAATCGAAACTCTCTTCGGTGTGCTGAAACGTCGAGTGCTGGGCCGCATACCACCTGCGCGAGGCGATAAGCACGATCACGATCAGCGACGAATAAATGACGATGCTGGCGACGGTAAAGGCCTGGACAGTGGCCAGCGCGTTGCCGATCAGAAGCGCACCGCCGAATAGCGAAAGCACACGCAAACTGGTGCTGAATATCTCGAACAGAAGGAAACGGCCTTGCAGAGACAGCGCCGGAACCGCGACTACACAGGGGCGTGAAACGAAGACCACATACTCGGCCAGGGCCAGCCAGCGGGCATATTCGCCTGCCACATGCCATTGCTCGCCAAACACAAAGGCAAACAGCCATGGCCCGAGAATCGCGACCAGCGCAAACGGAACCAGACCGACCAGCGCGAGAGCAGTGGTCGCCTTCAACAGCATCGCCGCAACTGGCTCCCGGTCGTGGATCGCGCGGCTGATACGTGGGTAATAGACGTCCGCTACCGACTTGCCGATGAGGTTGGTCGGCATGGTTAACGCCTGTTTGCACAAAGCAAAGAAACCAGCAGCGGCCGGGCCGAAATAGGCCGCGAGCACTAGCGTCGGTAGATGCTGCGAGACAGCATTGATCAGCATCACCGGGGCGCGAAACTTGGGAAAGTCGCTGTGCTTGCGGGCCAGCTCAAACATGCCAGGGCTATCCTGCCCCGCTTCGCCGGTGTGATTGTCCTCATGGGGTTTCGTTCGCAGCATCGCCAGCCCCAGCATTGCCGCGTGCAGGGCCTGCTGCAGAGCGGTGGTGCACACCAGTACCAGCGCAGAAGACTGCACCAGACCGGCGATGGTCCGCATCGAGTTGAACAGCAGCGAGTTCCCTACTGCAACGCTCGCCGTGATGCGGAAGCGCTGGGTGCGAAACAGCCATTGCTGACAGATTTCCAATGCCGCCCCGCAGAACATGACGAACGGGATGAGCATCAGGTACGGCTGGATGATCTGGATCTCCAGCGCCTCAGCCAGACGCCCGCCGAACAAATGCAGGGACAGGGCAACGACCACCGACAGCGTCAGTGCGATCGCCAACGCCAGACGCACCAGCCCACGCGCATCGCCATCGCGCTTGGGCAACACGATAGCGATGGGATAGGTCAGCGCAGCAACCGGAATCAGCATCATGGTGACGCTGAGAAAGGTGCCCAGAACGCCGTAGGCTTCCGGTCCATAGATGCGGGTGATCACCGGCATGAACGCCAGGGTGATCGCCTGCGCACCCGCGGTACCTGTCACTACGGTGACAATATTGCGCAGCAACTTGCTACGCATGCTTCCGTGCAACAGCGCTGCCAGCCTTTCCCTGAACAAGGAAGAGCCGTGCCGGGCGCTGGGCTGATCGATGGCGCTCACTCGATTCCCGCTCAGGCCTGAACCGGCTGACGGCCGACGCCGTAATAGCCGAAACCTTCGCGCTTGACCTGTTCGCGGTCGTACTGGTTACGTCCGTCAATGATCAGTGGGGTGTTCAGAAGACGCTTCAAGGCGCGGAAGTCCGGACGGCGGAACGGCTTCCATTCGGTCACCAGGCACAGTGCGTCGGCATCGATGGCGGCCTCGTACTGGCCTTCGACGATCTGCAAACGGCCATCGGCGAACCAGGCTTCCGGGAACTCGCTGCGGGCGGTCTCGCGGGCCACCGGATCGAAGGCGCGAACCTTGGCGCCGGCATTGATCAGGCTGTTGATCAGCACGATGCTCGGCGCCTCACGCATGTCATCGGTGCCGGGCTTGAACGCCAGCCCCCAGACGGCAAAGGTGCGACCGCTGAGATCGCCGTTGAAGTGCGTGGAAATCTTGTTGAACAGCGAGTGTTTCTGCTGATCGTTTCGAGCCTCGACGGCCTGTAGCAGCTTGGGCTCGAAGTCGTTCTGGTGGGCGATGTTGATCAGCGCCTTGATGTCCTTCGGGAAGCAGGAGCCACCGTAGCCGCAGCCGGCATAGATGAAGTGATAGCCGATGCGCTCGTCCGAGCCGATACCCAGGCGCACGTTCTCGACGTCGACGTCGAGGCGCTCGCAAAGGCTGGCGATCTCGTTCATGAAGGAGATCTTGGTCGCCAGCATGGCGTTGGCGGCGTACTTGGTCATTTCCGCGTCGCGAATGCCCATGAACATAGTGCGTGGGCGATTGCGGATAAAGGGCGCGTAGAGGGCGCTCATTACCTGGCGGGCGTGCTCGTTGTCGGCGCCGATGACGATGCGGTCCGGGTGCATGAAGTCGTTGACCGCAGCGCCTTCCTTGAGGAATTCCGGGTTCGACACGACAGAAAATTCGATGTCGACCCCACGGGCTTCGAGGCGCTCGGCCACCGCCGCACGAACCAGATCTGCCGTGCCCACCGGCACAGTGGACTTGTTCACGACAATCGCCGGGCCGGTCAGCGTATCACCGATCTGCCGCGCGACTTCCAGCACGTAGCGCAGGTCGGCCGAGCCGTCTTCACCGGGCGGCGTGCCGACGGCGATGAAGAACACTTCCGATTGTTCGACCGCCTCGCCCAGCGAAGTGGTGAAGTGCAGACGTCCGGACGCATGGTTCTCGGTGACGATTTCTTCGAGGCCAGGCTCGTAGATCGGCAGAATGCCCTGCTTCAGGTTGTCGATCTTGGTCTTGTCGACATCGACGCAGTAGACCGTGTTGCCCATTTCAGCGATGCAGGCACCGGTAACCAGCCCCACGTAGCCGCTTCCAACGACGGTGATGTTCATAGCAGGATCCTCGATTCAAAAACATTGATACAGGCGTGCCTCGGCGCGACCCTTTCGGTGGCCGGTGGCGCAATTCGCTTGCTGGGCAGACGTCCAAACCGGGCCAGGGCCGCACGCTGGCGGGACCTGACCGGGCGATGGATCGGCGAGGCGGGCTAGACCGTCTGCTCGCTGTATCCGTAATGGTCGTAGTAGCCACGGAACTGACCGTTCTTCTTGGCTTTTTCGATATCGACATGGTTGAGCACGACACCGGCAACCGGCGCGCTGCTGTTCTGCAGCTGACTCACACCCTTCTGTACATGTGGGATCAAGGTGCTGTCGGACTTGACCACGTAGATCACCGCGTCGGCGAGGGTCGACAACACGGCCGCATCGCTGACCGCCTGGCTCGGCGGCGAGTCGATGATGATTCGGTCATAACGGCCCTTGAGGACCTCAAGAAGTTTGGCGAAACGCGGCGAGGACAGCAGTTCCAGCGGGTTGGATGGCGCCGCACCGGCTGCGATCATGTCGACGTTACCGACCGTCTGGATGCACTCCTCGAGCTTGGCATTGCCACCGATCAGGTTCACCAGACCGGGTGCCCCCGGCTTGAGATCGAATGTTTTGTCCAGCGTCGCGCGGCGTAGGTCGGCGTCAATCAGCAGAACGCGATGCAACTGACCGACAGCGAACGCGAGGTTGGCCGAAACCGAACTCTTGCCCTCGCCCGGCGCGGTGGAGGTGATCACCAGTACCTGTCGCGGTTGACCGGCTTCGCTCAGCAGCAGGTTGGTACGAATGGTTCGCACGGCTTCGCAGAAGCGTTTGTCCCCGCTGCGCTCGAACAGGTGGCTGACTTCCTTGCGCAGCTTGCGCGGCACCTGCGGGACGATGCCCATCACCGGCAGGTTCAGCTTGGTCTCGACTTCTTCGGAACTCTTGAAGGTGTTGTCGAGAATTTCGCGGATGATCGCCTGCGCAATGCCGAGTACCAACGCCAGGAACAACGCCACCACCAGGATCAACTTGGTGTTCGGCGCGCTGGGCTCAGCCGGCGGAATGGCCGGGTCGACCACACGGGCATTGGTGGAACTCAGGTCCGAAGTCGCAGTGGTTTCCTGCAGGCGGGTCATAAAGGTGTCGTACAGCGCGCGGTCGCTTTCGACCTCGCGCTGCAGATCACGCACCTTGAATTCCTTGCGGGAAATGTCTTGGATGCGGTCCTTGTTCTCGTCGAACGAGGCGCGCAGCGAGTTCTCGTTGGCCACGGCCAGTTGATAGTTGCGCTCGATGCTCGCCACCACCTGCTCGACCTGCTGACGCAGACTGGCAGTTGCCGCGTTCAGATCGGAACGCGCGGAAACCATTCCAGGGTGGCGATCACCGTAGCGACGCGAGAGATCTTCGACGCGCGAACGGGCATGTGCCTGATCGGCCTTGAATTGCTGGATCAGTGGATGACCGAGCACCGCCGGTACGCTGGCCAGACGCTCCCAGCCCTGGCTACGCATGGACTCGACCTGACGGTACTGGCTTTCAGCCTCGGCACGCTCACGGCGGGCGTCGATCATCCGGTCGCCAGTCAGAGACAGCTCGTTGGCGCTGATGGTGCCGACGCCATCCAGATCGACCAATCCTTCGGCGTCCAGATAGGCCTGGAGGCGGTCTTCGGAGGCCTGTAGATTTTCCCGCAGGGAGACCAGACGGTCATTCATCCAGCTGGCAGCAGTCATCGACATGTCGACCTTCGCCTCCAACTGAGCCTCGATGTAAGCCTGGGCCAGTTGATTGGTGGCTTGCGCAGCGGTCAGGCGATCTGCCATGGAAACCGACAGATAGACCAGCTGGCTCTTGCCCTCGACCCAAACGGATGTACGCTCCATGAATACCTGAGTGGCGTAATCCATGATTTGCGCTTCGGTGAGCGGCTCGGGCTCGTCGCCGGTCAGCGTATCGACGATGCCAGCGAAATCGATCAGCGGGCCGGGCTGTTGGCGCGGATCGAACTCGGGATGCTCGGTCAGGTTCAGGTCACGTACCACACGCTCCGCGACGCCACGGCTCTGCATCAAGCTGAGCTGGGTCTGCAGGTATTCGCTGAGTTCGACAGGAGAATCGCTTGCAGGCTGGAACGACAGTACCGGCGTGCCCTTCGTCTCGATCAGCACCGATGCGACGGCTTTATAGATTGGCGTCATCCGCGACACCAGGATAACCATCAGCACGGCGACGATCCCTACCAGCAGGGCGATGCCCCACTTGCGCGACCAGATCGCATGCCAGATTTTTTTCATGTCTATGAAGTCGCTATCGACTGCGCCGACTGGGCGCTGCCATGGTCGGTCCGGGCGAACTGGGCTGTTCATCAAAAGAATCCTTCGTCGATGTTGATCGTATCGCCAGGACGGACCCGGGTATTCATAGTGGCTTCCTCTTCGGCGCGGCTACCTTCGGAGCCCCGCACAATGGTCATACGTTTGGTCGACGCACGCTCGGTCAGACCACCAGCCAAGGCGATTGCCCGGTCCAGGGTGAGCCCAGGCTGATAGGGATAACCGCCAGGCAGCTTGACCTCACCGGCAATGTAGAACTCGCGGTAACTGACCACCGACACAGATACACGGGGGTCGATCAGGTAACCATCCTTGAGCTTTTCCACCAGCAGGTTGCGTACTTCACCGGACGTTTTGCCGTCGGCGTCCACCTCGCCAATAAAGGGAAAGGTAAAAGTGCCGGCGTCGGTCAGGCGTATTTCTTCGAAGGACAGATCAGGCTCGCCATGAACGCTGACGCTGATCACATCGCCCGAGCCCAGCTGATATTGGGCGGCATTGGCACCGACGCTGAAAGCCAGCAGCAACAGCAGCGATAAGTATTTGAAGGTGTTCGGCATGAACATGGTCGGCTTCTCCTTAGGTACTGATTACGCTCTACCCGGCGTCAAAGGCTCAGGTCGAAACTCAGCAGGTAAACGTTTCGGTCATAGGTTTCGGAGCTCAGGCTGGAGTCGTTTTCCGTTCTGAGGTAGGACAGAGTCACGTCGACCCAGCGGTCCGGTGACCAGGTCACGCCAGCACCGTAGCCGGTGCGTTCATCGTCCCGATTGATTCCTTCGTACTCTCGATCCGAAAAGCGGTAGAGCAATTCCGTCGCAATCCGAGAGGTCCATTCGTGGTCCCAAGTAGCCAAGGTGGTCCAGTCATTGATGGTGCTAGCGCCGTCGTCGCCTTCATCGAAGGCACGCCGCGAGGTCAGATTGAACGCCGAGTAGGTGCGCGGCTTCCAGGTGACGCCGACCTCCCACATGGGGCTGGTGAAATCCTCTCGCTGGTCGCTGTCGAAGTCCTTGCGCTCGGCGCCGAGCTTGAACATGCCGGAGGTCTTCGACGTCGCCTCCCAGGTAGCACCACCGAGCAGTGCCATGTTGGTGCTGTCGCGCAGCGCACTGGCGAGCTTGTATTCATGGTCGGTGTGTCGTACCTCTACCAGCGAGCGGGTACGTGAACCGAGGCGGTGATACCAGATGGAATTCAACATCAGGCTGTCGCGTTCTTCGGAGGCGTTGAGATTGTCGCTGTTGTGATAACGACGCTGCTCGTAGTTGGTGCCGAACTCCAGCTGATTACGAGCGCTCTGGGCACCAAAACGGTAGGCAGCACGGGCAATGGCCCTGCTGTACTTGTCGTTCTCGGTTTCAGCCTCGGTATCGGCAGTTTCCTCCACGCGGTGGTAGGCAAGGCCCCAGCTCAAACGATGGCGTGAGGTGAATTCCATGACGCTTCTGAGCTGCAGATGGTGATCGGTATTGCTGGCTTCGGAATCCGAATGAAAGATATCGCTGTTGAAGGAGTACTCGAGTTCGTATTCGCTGTTGCGATTGCCCGTTCCGAGCAGGAAGGTCGGGTTAATACCCGTTACCCAGGACGCTTGCTCGTTATCCGCCAGTCCGCGGTAGTTGTCGTCATAGCTCTCGCGCACGACCAACGTCGGGGTGAATTCGAAACCACCAATGCGAATATCCTGTGGATCGCTAGCGGCCCAGCTGTTGGTGGCCGCAAGGCACAGTAGCGATACACCTGGAAGCGTGATCTTCCTCATTTGGAATCCCTTCTCGGAGATAAATTATTGTTCATGCCTCGACTCCGACCGCGACGCCTGGCTGATGTGAGGAGGCATAGACACGCAACAGACCGCAGATATCCCCGACAGTTGCAGAATTAATGAGCGGTGAGCTCGATAACGTGTCAAAGCGTTTCGTGGCTGGAGCCGCGTCCACCGCTTCAGGCACGCTACCGCCCCAGGGAATGGGCCCTGCAGCGGTAGTGAACAGCGGCCAGCCATCGAACAAACAAAGCCGCATGCAGCTCTGATCAGCAGATCGAGCGGCGCGAGTTCCGCCTTCGTTACATCAGTGGTGCTCATAGGACGAGCGGTGATACGCCGAAGCCTTGCCGGACGAGAACCGACCGATACGCCGCAAACCAGCACAAGAGCTGGATTTAGAGACGCTGTCCGATAGCGAGCACGGCAACGCGTGGCGCGGGTGCGACCGGCGGTAGAGGAAAGTAGCGAGCGCCATCTCTACAGGCCGTGTGAAAACGTAGCGAGCGAAGGTTAGGCAAGAACTAGGCGTCCCCACAAAAACAGGCGAGGAAGCGGACTGGGCTCGCACTCGAGTTACGAGCTGTAAATGAGCATTCCGACTGGGCTCGCATCCGAGCCTGTTTTTAACGCAGCCTAACCGAGCGCAGTAATTTCACACAGCCTGTCTAGCCCCGCTTTGGCAGGATCAGGTGCGCTCGATGCGATCCGGATGAATGACGATTCGGCCCTGCTTGTAGAGACCGCCGATGGCCTTCTTGAAGTTGCCTTTGCTGACGCCGAACAGACGCGCAATCTCGTCGGCCGCGGTCTTGTCACTGACTGGCAGGCTGCCCTGGCTTTCTTGCAGCTTCTGCAGAATCAGTGCCTGTAAGGCATCGCCGGCCTCACTGCCCACCGGCTGAAGACTGAGACTGATTTTGCCGTCAGCACGGATTTCCTTGATGTAGCCCTTTTCGCGAATGCCGCCGCGCAGGAACTTGAACGCCTCGTTCTTATGGATCAGACCCCAATGCTTGCCGTTGATGATCGCCTTGTGGCCGAGTTCGGTCGGCTCCACCACGAGCAGATCCACCGCCTCGCCGACCTTGTAACGAGGCGGGGTTTTGTCGAGGTAGCGGTCCAGCCGCGCGGTGGCGGTGATGCGTCGTGTGTGCTTATCGAGATAGACGTGGACGACACAATAGTCGCCTTCGTTCAGCGGGCGCTTTTCCTCGGAATGAGGCAGCAGGAGATCCTTGGGCAGGCCCCAGTCGAGGAAGAGCCCGACTCGATTGATCTCAGCCACCTTGAGGCTGGCGAACTCTCCGACCTGAACCTTGGGTTTCTCAGTGGTCGCAATGAGCTTGTCATCGCTGTCGAGGTAGATGAATACGTTCAGCCAGTCTTCGACTTCGGTGGGCACGTTCTTCGGAATATAGCGATTGGGCAGAAGAATCTCGCCATCCGGACCGCCATCGAGATAGAGGCCGAAACCGGTGTGCTTGACGATCTGAAGGCTGTTGAAGCGCCCGATTGCGGCCATGTGACGAGTCCTGTGAGTCGAAGGCGGCGATTCTAGCAGGCCCGTAGGACGCAAGAGCGCCAACGCGGCCGGTCGAATCACACCATGTCGTTATCAAGGCCAGACGCAGTCATGGTCTGGCCTGCTCGGGTAGCGGCTATTGCGGCAAGGCATAGGCGATGACCGAGTCTCCAGCCTTGGTCCCAAGGGAGCCGTGGCCGCCCGCAACCACGACCACCATCTGTCGCCCCGAACGGCTCAGGTAGGTTATAGGCGTCGACTGGCCACCGGCCGGCAGCCGCCATTCGCCCAACTGCTTACCGGTGGTGACGTCGTAAGCGCGCAAGTAGTAATCCAGCGTGCCGCTGAGAAAGGCCACGCCACCGGCCGTAAGCATCGGCCCGCCGAGGCTCGGCACGCCCATTTTGAATGGCAGAGGTATCGGCGCGCGGTCACGTACGGTGCCGTTCTTGCGCATCCAGTGAGTCTTGCCGGTGCGCAGATCGGCGCCAGCCACATAGCCCCACGGCGGCGCGATACAGGGCAGGCCGATGGGTGAAACGAAGGGTTTCAACTCGACTGCAAAGGGCGCGCCGAAGTTCTCGTTGAGATACGGCTCTTTATTGGAAACATAGGTGTCCTGATCATTCTCGCGGGGGATCAGCGTTGATGTGAACGGCAGATAAGCGGGCGTGCTGAACACCATCTGTCTCACCGGATCGATCGCAATCCCGCCCCAGTTGAACACACCGAAATTGCCTGGATGAATGAGCGAACCCTGGGTGGACGGCGGCGTATAGCGACCCTCGTAGCGAAGTGAGTGGAACTGGATGTGACACATCATCTGATCGATGAAGGTCGCGCCCCAAAGGTCCTTGCCTTGCAGAATCGGCGGCTCGTAGGACAGCGCCGAGGCCGGTTGGGTAGGCGCCGCCCAGTCGCCCTCGGCGGCACCCTGCGGCGCTGGCACTTCGCGGACTGGCAGAACCGGCTCGCCGGTCCGACGATCCAGCACGTAGATGTCGCCCTGCTTGGTTGGGGCGACCAGCGCCGGCACCGGCCCGTTTTCCGTGTCGATATCGACCAGACTCGGCTGTGCCGGCACATCCATATCCCAAAGATCGTGATGCACGGTCTGGAATACCCAGCGCAGCTCGCCGGTATCGAGATCGAGCGCAACGATAGAAGACGAAAAGCGCTCACTGTTCTCGCTGCGATTGCCGCCCCACTGATCGGGCACCTGATTGCCCAGCGGCACGTAAATCAGCCCCAACTCTTCATCAGCGCTGGAGATGCTCCAGCTGTTCGGCGTGCTCTCGCTGTAGGTTTCGCCCTCGGCGATCGGCTCGGTCTGCTCCGGATTGCCCGGGTCCCAGTTCCACTTCAATTCACCCGTGATCACGTCATAGGCGCGAATAACACCGGAGGGCTCGTTGATCGAAACGTTGTCGTTAACCGCACCGCCGACGATAACCAGATCGTTGGCGACCACAGGCGGCGATGTGGAGTAGTAGAAACCCTCCTTTACATGCGGCATGTTCGCCCAGAGATTTACCGTACCGTTATTGCCGAATGCCGGGCAGACCTGGCCGGTCTTGGCATCCAGCGCGATCAGTCGTGCGTCGGCGGTCGGCATGAACAACCGCTGCTGGCAGGACTCGCCTATGGGCGTTTCGCTGGCATGGTACGAAAGCCCACGGCAGGTCAAGTGCTGCCGGTTGGTCGAATCCGGAACCTGCGGGTCGAAACGCCAGCGCTCCTGGCCCGTCTCGGCATCGAGCGCTATGACGAAGTTGTGCGGCGTGCAGATGTAGAGGCTGTCATCGATCTTCAGCGGTGTGACTTCGTACGTGGTTTCGTTGGGATCGTCGGGGCGACGCAGATCACCGGTGTGGTAATGCCAGACCTCTTCCAGGCGATCGACGTTGCTCGGCGTGATCTGCGCGAGTGGCGAATACCGGGTGCCATGCTGAGTACGTCCGTAGGCATGCCATTCGCCTTCCGGCACATTGTCAGCGGTATTCGCCTGAGCGGCAGGCGCGGCGGCCAGGGGTTGCGGCAGCATGCCCTTGATGTCGTGGCTGTCGGTGGTGATCGCGTGCAAGGCGGTTGCGCCCCAAAGCGCCACTGCAATCATCAGTGGGATCGCGCTACCGCCCCAGGCGCGAGCGCCGAAATGCTGCCAACCCAGTCGTTGAGCAATCCAAGGAGTGAGCAACCACAACCCCAGCGGAGCGATGATGCTGCCGCGCGGTGCCAGTTGCCACCAGTCGAAGCCCACCTCGTAGATCGCCCAGCCCAGTGCGCCGAGCATGACCAATGCGTAAACCCAGAGCGCAGAGCGGCGCTTGGCCAGTAGCAGCACGCCGGTCAGCAAAAAGCCCACCGCAAGGACCGCGAAATACCAGGTACCGCCAAGATCGATGACTTTCCAGCCGCCAACTGCAAGCGCCAGACCGATGATGATGCACAGGATTGCACTGATGACGACCGCCACTCTCCCTCCTTTGCGTTTGTCAGGCTACGGGGATGGCGAAACGAGCTCGTAGCGAACATCTCCTGCAGCACCCAGATGGGTGCCAGCGATTCCGAGAATCGACCGGCATAGCAGTTGACCGGCGGTCGGCGAGAATGCTCCCCATATGGAGCTAAATCAGTGCCAGCCTAAATTACGTGCCGCATAACCGCTTCCGCAAACTGCCGCCCGCGGAAAAATCGAACAAAAATTAGCCAGATCTGTATAATGTCCGGTTCGACTGACCAAAGGAACCAGATGACGATGGCCTCCAAGACCACATCCGCCAAACGCAAACCAGAACCCGCCAGCGAAACCAGCCAGTCTTTAGCCGCCCAGATGGCTGCCTTTCTGAAGGCCGGTGGCGAAGTCCAGAAGATTCCTAACGGGGTCAGCGGCCAGACTCAAGGCCCATCGCGGCAGATCACCATCAGTAAGAAATAAATAGCTAAGAAGTAACCCGCAACACCTAACCGATAAGCGAGCTTCCGCTGTCATTGCAGTACCGCAGTGGCTCGCCAGGTTTCCCTCCCGCGACATCCGAGATATCCATGGCCGACCCGATACGCTTGTCCAAACGCCTCGCCGAGCAGCTCGGCTGTTCCCGGCGCGAAGCCGAGCTGTATATCGAAGGTGGCTGGGTCAGCGTCGACGGGAAAATCATCGAAGCCCCTTATTTCAAGGTCGACAATCAGCGAATCGAACTGCTGCCAGGCGCTACCGCGACCGAAGTGCCGCCAGTCACGCTGCTATTGCACAAGCCAGCCGGCGAGCCTACCGCTGCGGATCCGACCGACGCCCAGCTACAGCTTGCACGGGCGAGTCACTGGACAGGCGATGATGCTCGTCTTAGACCACGCGAGCGGCACCACGCGCGCCAGACCGCTTTGCTGCCGCTGGAGGCGGATGCGAGTGGCCTGGTGATCTTCAGCCAACAGCGCGAGGTAATCCGCAAGCTCGCCGACCCACGCGACAAGCTCGAACAGGAATACATTGTGGAAGTCGCTGGCGAGCCCGAGGAAGGCGGCCTGGCATTGCTGGCCAAAGGCATCGGGCACCGTGGCAGAGTCCTGCCGAGAGCCAAGGCCAGCTGGCAGAACGAAACCCGTCTGCGCATCGTTATCAAGGCACCACAAGCCGGCGATCTACGTCAGCTCTGCGAAGCCATCGGCCTACAGATGCTCAGCTGCAAACGCATCCGCATCGGACGTCTGTCGATGGCCAAACTGCCGGTCGGCGAGTGGCGCTTTCTCGGCGAGCACGAACGCTTCTAAGGCTTGCCCCTGTCCGGCTGCTCGCGCCATACGGCCGGTCGGCTATGCTTGCTCATTGTCGAACAGACAAAAGCCATCGCGGGCCGCATCACCAAGCCCTGGGCCGGCCGCTTCACCACTCCGACGATAGGTGCGCCATGCAGAGACTCGTTCTGGTGCTTGTGCTCGTTCTATTGCCTTCGATCTGCGCAGCGCAGCATCGCGTCGAGGTATGGACCTATCATTTTTCGCCCCCTTTCGTTCTCGAAAATGCTCGGGGCCTTTCGCATGCATTCGTCGAACTGCTCAATCGCGATCCGGCCAACCGCGACCGTTTTCGCTTTGAGTTGGTGGAACTGCCGCGCAAACGCGTGGACGTCCGCCTCGCCCGAAAGCGCCCCGGCGTCCTGCTCTGGGCTACGCCGAGCTTCTTCACCGCCGCTCAGACTGCAAACGCCAAGTGGTCGGAACCGTTATTGGTCGATCAGCAGGATTTCGTCTCGCTACCCGATGCGCCCTTCGAATATGCAGGACCCGAATCGCTGCACGGTCTCGTTCTGGGCGGCGTGCTCGGTCATCGCTATCAGGGACTCGAAGAGGATATCGCTAGCGGCGCGATCAAGCGCCAGAATGTCCAGACCGACCTGCAAAATATCCAGAAGCTCCTCTCCGGGCGCATCAATACCTTGCTGATCCCACGCTCCACCCTGCTCTACTACCGCAAGGAGCAGAATTTGGGCGAACTGTATATTTCGGCGGTTCCCCTGTATCAGTTCGCACGGCACTTACTGTTTACCGACACGCTTGGCGCAGCTGTTACCGATTACCTCGACGGAATGCTCAAATCCCTCCCAGACAATCCAGAGTGGCAAATCCTACTGTTCCACTACGGCCTCAAGCCTATCGCTACCGAGCCATGAAGCAGAGCTGAACAGAAACGAAACGCGCAGGTCAGAAGTCGCGCTGACACATATAAATCATCAAGAGAACAAGGCAGCGATGAAGAACGCACTGGTGATCGGATTGTTCATGGCCTTAGGCGGCTGCGCCTCACAGTCATGCGATCAACCTGGCAGCGCTTGCCGCGCGGAGCGGCTGCTCTACCAGAACGACCTGTTGCAGGCGAAGATCCTCATCTCCGTCGGCGACGAAGACGGCTACGAGCTCGCCCACGCATTGCTCGATCGCAGCGCCCGCCTGGATGAGCGTGGCGAGACCGAGTTCTATCAGGCATTGCTGCTGATCCGTCAGGGCCCGCAGCAATCGGAGGTGCTGCGGTTGCTGGAACAAGCCAGGAAAAAAGGCCACCCGCACGCCGTGGCGCTGCTTTACAAGATTTACCAGGAGCCCTATCTAGTGGCAGACCGGAACACAGACAAGGCCGACGAGTACCGCCAGGCCTACGCCGAGCTGGACGTTGCACAGAGCGGCTACCCCTCCTTCGAAAAAGCGCTGGAGCTGGTTTCCCAGCTCATCGAGCCGCCACCGCCGTTGCCCGAACGCATCCTCCCGTGCCCTAGCCAGTGCTTGTGACTTCGATCACCGAGTCTTCTTGGGTTCCTCTTCTTCATCCATTACCGCACCACAAGGCCGACGTTTTTCTCGCGAAACAAGCCGTTGCTGTTTCGCCTCGAACTGCCACGGCGCCTGCTGCTCTACTGAACAGGCGACAAATCCGTTTCGGCGAATGACAACGAGGGCTCCGATGCAGATCCGTCAGGCGCTTGGCTGCAAGGCATTGCTGTTGCTGATGGTCGTCACAGCGGTACTGGCCGGCTGCAGTCGAATAAACCTCGCCTATCGCAACCTGAACCTGCTGATCCCCTGGTCGCTGAACGATTACCTGGATATGAACCGCGACCAGCAAAACCGCTTCCGGGAGCGGCTGCGCGAGCATCTCAGCTGGCACTGCCGTACACAACTGCCAAGCTACCTCGACGCCATCGAACGCATGCAGCTCCAGGTCCGTCTGGGCCAGCTCGACGAGGCCGCATTGCGTGCTCACGCTCAGGACGCGAAGCAGGCGATCCAGGCCATCGCCATCGAGATAACCCCGACCACGGCACAGCTGTTGAGCGATCTCGATGACAAGCAGGTGCGCGAGCTCAATGAATCGCTCGATGATGATCGTCGCGAACGCGAAGAAAAATACCTGGAGCCACCGCTGGCACAGCAAATCCGCGAACGATCCGAGCGCATGCAGGAGCGGGTCGAGCACTGGATGGGCAGCACCAGCGCGGCCCAGCGACAGCGTATCTTCGAATGGTCACACACGCTCGGCGAGCAGAATCGACTCTGGCTGGGGAATCGGGTGCACTGGCAGCAGGCGCTAAGCGACGCCCTTACCAAGCGCCACGAGGCAGGCTTTGAAGAGCGTATTGCGCGGCTGCTGCAAGATCGCGAATCCTTCTGGACGGACGAATACCGAGCCGCCTTCACCAGCACCGAACAGGCGACCATCGAGCTGATCGGCGACCTCTACGCGATGTCCGATGCCGGCCAGCGACGCCACATCGACGAGCAGCTAGAAGAAATGCGTAAGGATCTGGGCTCGCTCGACTGTCTGCCTGCGTCCCGCTAAAGCCGCCATGCGGATCGAGGGCATGACGGCTGGCCGAATCGAATTACTTTTTTCGACAACAGAGCAACAAGCCGACCACACCTGCCGCGATACCACCAGCGACCAGTAAGGTGCGTTGCTGGTGATTACCATGGCGCCAGCCGCCATCGATCCGCCGCTGACCCAGCGGCGGATGGAACAAATTGCCTGAAGAAGGCGCCACCCGTTCGGCGCGACGTAGCGCGGCACCGGTAAACAGCCCCGACAGCTGATCGAAACACGGCGTGATGAAGTGAGCGAAGCGCAGCAAGGTTGCCGTCACGCCCACCGAGGTGGTGTGCCGCGGATGCAACGCCAGGCTGACCATAGCATCGGCGACTTGGCGGGGATCGCAGAGCGGTGGCGGTGGCTGCAGCGAACGCCCGGCATAATTGCCGCCGTCGCGGAATCCGGGCGTATCGACCACGGAAGGATAGACATCGCACACGTGAATCCCAGGCCACCGCGCAAGCTCACCGCGCAGCGCATGGGAAAACCCGCGCAGGCCGAATTTGCTGGCCGAATAAGCCACCGCAAATGGCTGTGGTACCCAGCTGCCGACAGACAGGGTATTGATCAGCACGCCGCCGTTCTGTTGTTTGAAGTAAGGCAACACCACATGCGCGCCTCGCAGATAGCCAATCAGATCGGTCTGTACGACCTGCTCGTGGGCATCCAAGGGCGTCTCGTCGAACGCGCCCACCGCCCCGACGCCGGCATTATTGATCCAGACGTCGATGCGGCCCTGACCGAATTCGGCGGCGGCATTGGCCAGTTGCTCCACGGAGTCGCTGAGCGTCATGTCGGTCGGCACCACCAATGCCTCGGCGCCGAGCGCTCGGCATTCCTCGGCGGCCTCCTGCAGTGCTTCGTCGTCGCGCGCGGCCAAGACAACACGGGCTCGCTGGCGCGCGAAGGCCTGTGCGGTGGCGCGACCTATACCGCTGGATGCGCCGGTGATAACCACCACCGCACCGTCGAGTTTGGTTCCACTCATGCTCGCTTCTCCGGGTTCGCTGTCGTTCATAGCTGACAGCCTCGCCGGGGCAAACATTCCCCACCAACCGAAGGATGGTCTTCAGACCATTTGCAACGGCTGGCGGCGAGCGGGCGGCGGGAAGGCGTCGTCGAGGATGCTCAGGTCCTCTGCTGTCAACTGCAGCTCTGCGGCGGACGCATTGGTGCGCAGGTGGGCCGGGCTCGACGATTTCGGTATCGCCAGCACGTTGGGTTGGCGCAAGGCCCAGGCCAGCGCTACCTGAGCGGGCTGCGCACCATGCCGGCGCGCCACGTTGACGATGGCTGGATGGCGTAGCAGAGCGCCGCCCTGCCCCAGCGGACAATAAGCCATGACCGGCATGCCCTGCGCGTGGCACCAGGGCAACAGATCGAATTCGATACCGCGTTCGCCGGGATTGTAGAGCACCTGATTGGTCGCGCATGCGGGTGCATCCAGTTCGTGCATGTCATCCAGATCGAAATTCGACACACCCCAGCGGCGGATCTTGCCCTGCGCCTTGAGCCGCTCGAAGGCTTCTACGGTTTCCGCCAATGGGTACTGGCCACGCCAGTGCAACAAGTACAGATCGATACATTCAGTGCCCAGCCGGCGCAGGCTGCGCTCGCACGCTTCAGGCACACCCTTGCGGCTGGCGTTGTGCGGGTAGACCTTGCTGACCAGAAAGACTTGATCGCGGCGATTACGAATCGCCTCGCCAACCACTTCTTCCGCGCCGCCCTCGCCGTACATCTCGGCCGTATCGATGAGGGTCATGCCCAGCTCGATACCAAGGCGCAACGCAGCGACCTCATTGCTGCGCTCGGCCGGGTTCTCGCCCATATGCCAGGTGCCCTGCCCGATCACTGGTACAGCGCTGCCATCGGCCAGCTTCAGAGTCCGCATCAACCATTCCTCCGCGGTGCATTCTGCTCGGCTACCGGCTCGGCCCAGGGATCGTAGGTGCCGAAATTCCAGAGATGCCCTTCCAGATCGCGACAGCTGAAGCCCCGGCCACCGTAATCCTCATCCTTCAATTCGATGACGATCTCGGCGCCGGCGGCTTTGGCCTTGGTATAGAGGGCATCGGCACTGTTGACGATGACATAGATGCTTTGTGTGGAGACGCCGCCGACCTCGTCAGGCTGCCTGACCTGGCGCCCGTACTCCGAATCGGACACTGGCCCCAGCATCAGCATGCCGCTGCCGAAACTGAGCTGGGCATGAATGACGCCCACCTGCGCGTCCTCGATCACCCGCTGCTGCTCGAAATCAAACACCCTGCACAGCCAATCAAGCGCCGCGGGGACGTCGCGATAACGCAGACAGGGAATCAGGTTGGACGTGGTGTTCTTGCTATACAGGGACATGAAAACTCCTTCGGTTGCTGCGGATGCACAGTAGAAAAAACGCACCGCATAGCATTCAGACCGACCCCGCGCCCGACGTTCCCGTGCCTACGCGCGTTCGGCAAGCCCGAGGCGAATTCCCAGCCCGATCAACACCGACCCGAGGACACGATCGAGCCATTGACACAAGCGGAGGTTGCCGCGCAGCGCCGAGCTGGCCCGAGCCGCCAGCAGCGCCAGGCTGCATTCGACGACGATCGCTACCAGCACCACCAGGACGCCCAGCACCAGCAACTGCAGCGCTACCGCGCCCTCGTCGGGACGCACGAACTGCGGCAGGAATGCCATGAAGAAGATCGCCGCCTTCGGATTGAGAATGTCCACCAGAATCCCCTGGCGATAGGCCTGCCAGGCCGTCGTCCGTGGTGCCGTCCTGGCGTCGAGCTGCATGCCGGCTCCGGCAGATCGTAACGCCTGTATGCCGAGATAAAGGAGATAGGCCGCGCCAACATATTTGACCACGGCAAACGCCAGCGCCGAAGTCGCCAGAACCGCCGAGATGCCCAAGGCAGCCGCAGAGACATGGACCAGCGCGCCGCTGCACACACCGCACGCCGAAGCCACGCCGACACGCCGCCCACCGGACAGGGTGCGTGAAAGAACGAACAGCAGATCGGGCCCAGGCGACAGATTCAACGCCAGCGCGGCTGAAAAAAACACTAACCAGAACGTAGGATCCGACATCTCAGCCTCGATTCGCCCCGAAGAAAAACCTTGAATGTAGTTGAGCGAATGGTCGCTTTCCAGCTTCGCCTTTTCCGTACAAAGATGCATTTCGTCGGAAAGCTGTCGCCGTTCGCAATATCCGACTTTTTATTGTCACTCCACTGAACTACCTTGATCTCTGTAATGTCAAAGCGCCATACCGCGGCAAGGATCGCGGGCGCTGCCCGTTTAGCCATTCACAGCAAAGGAAATGCACATGATCGATGAAGCCCGCTCGGCGCTCGTCGCCTCATCCGCTCGTCTCGTTCTGTTGTCCAACAGCGAATTGCTGGACAACTCCCTCCATCAATATTTAGTCGATTATCCACAACTGCGCCTAACTCGTAGCAATACGCTCCGCTTTGGTTTGAACGACGCGAATCTAACGCTGGTCGATGTCGGCAGCTTTCAGGATGAAGATTGCCTGCGCATACTTCGGCAACTGCGCGATACGCCCACTGCGCTGGTCAATGCGCAACCGGAACAGGCACGACGATTGCTGGAGCTGCACCCCTGGATCAAGGGCGTGTTCTACCCGTGCACCAGTCGCGGTAATTTCAGCCGCGGCGTCAGCGTCATGCTCGACGGTGGCGACTGGCTGCCTCGTGCCTTGATGGAAAAACTGCTTGGTCGCTATCGCCAGCTGACCCATGCGTCGCGCGCCATCGATGACTTATCGGTGCGTGAAAAGCAGATCCTCGCGCTCGCAGGCAAGGGCTTGTCCAACTCGGAAATCGCCGATCGCCTGCACCTGAGCACTCATACCATCAAGAGTCACATCCACAACGCGCTGAGCAAGCTGGGCGCGTCCAACCGCGCGCAAGGTGCGTCACTGGTCCTGGGGCACGTGAGCGAGGCTGGCATATGAAGGCCGCGTGCCTGTGCCTGATGCTGCTTTTGGGCTTTCAGGCATATGCCGAAGAAGCAGAGCTCAAGGGCTTTATCACCAACAACACCGTTTCCCGTTCAGGTCAGGAGTTCTACCGCAAGTTTTGCGAGCGCCTGAACGACACCAGCTCGTTGGATTTCAACCTGGCGATCAAGGAAAGGCCATCGGCGCGCTGGGGCATTCTGGTCTGGGTCGAGCAGGACAACCAGCCGCTCTACCGTCGCTTCTTGCAACCGAATATCGGAGATATTGAGCAAACCGCCTATGACGCGGCGGATGTCGTACTGCAAGAGATAAACCGTAAGAAAGTTGAAGCAATGTTCGAAGACACCATTGATCTTGCGAAGGATGAGTTATGAACCGGCTACAACAAAAAACCACCGGCATTCTCCTGGCCGGGCTATTGCTCAGCTCCGGCGTTACGGCAACTGAACTGGTCTATACGCCGGTGAACCCGTCTTTTGGCGGCAGTCCACTGAACGGCGCCTGGCTATTGGGCAACGCCCAGGCCCAGAACGACACCAAGGACCCGGACGCGATCGATCGATCTTCGCTGACCGGCACCTCGGCGCTCGACCGTTTTACCAGTCAGCTGGAATCACGCCTGCTTTCCGATCTGCTGGGCGACATCGGCACCGGTAACGAAGGCACGCTGACCACCGACGACTTCATCGTCAACATCATCAATGATTCCGGCAACCTGACCGTACAAATCACCGATCGGCTGACCGGTGAAGTGTCGGAAGTCATCGTCAATGGCCTCGGCGCCGTTCAGTAATATCCAAGGAGAGCAAAGGCCATGAGAAGCCTATTCGTAGCCATCGGGATGATGGCCGTTCTGCAGGGCTGCGCAGTGCGCGAACCGATGTCCGCAGACCAGGAACAACCCACCCTTACACCCCGCGCCTCGACTTACCAGGACTTGCTGCAACTGCCCCGCCCCAAAGGCCCACTGGTGGCCGCCGTTTATGGCTTCCGCGACCAGACCGGGCAATACAAGCCAAGCCCGGCCAGCTCCTTTTCCACCGCCGTCACTCAGGGCGCGGCGAGCATGCTGGTCGATGCCATGCAGGCCAGCGGCTGGTTCATCGTGCTGGAGCGCGAGGGCCTGCAGAACGTGCTGACCGAGCGCAAGATCATCCGCGCCTCCCAGGCCAAGCCGGACGTGGCACCGAACATTCAGTCGGAACTGCCATCGCTGCTGGCCGCCAACATCATCATGGAAGGCGCCATCGTCGCCTACGAAACCAATGTGCGCAGCGGCGGGCTGGGTGCGCGCTATCTGGGCATCGGCGTCTCGCAGGAATACCGGGTCGATCAGGTCACGGTAAATTTGCGCGCCATCGACGTGCGCAGTGGCCAGGTGCTTTCCAATGTGATGACCACCAAGACCATCTATTCCATCGGGCGCAACGCCAACGTTTACAAGTTCATCGAGTTCAAGGAACTACTCGAAGCCGAGGCCGGGTACACCACAAATGAGCCGGCGCAGCTCTGCGTGCTGTCGGCAATCGAAGCGGCGGTAGCGCACCTGATCGCCCAGGGTGTCGATCGCCGGCTCTGGCAAACCGCCGACAACACACCCGCGGTCGAGGCCGAACTGGCGAAATATCTAGTCACGCCGACCAAGATTTAGCAGCTGTGCCGTTTCATCGAAGCCGTGAAAACGGGAGTAGACCCTAAAACAAACGCAACGGTTCAACCGTTCGATGGATTTGCCGGATCGCGGTTTAGGACAGGATGACCTACCGCGATTCAACCAGGGACGACTGATGAACCACGCGCAAAGGATTGCTCGCAAAGCGTTGTTGCCGCTGATCCTCGCAGCGGTAACCAGCCCCGCCCTTCAGGCCGCCGGTCTTTCGACCTCACTCGACCTGGCACCCAGCGAAATCGCCTCGAGCCGGGATCATTCGATTGCATCGTCCCGGCCAGACGTCAGCGCCGCACATGGCAATCTCGCCCTCATCGCCCAGGCCGGGGACAGCCTGACCAGCGACATCACCCAAACCGGCAGCGCCCTGGAAGCCTTCATTCTCCAGAGCGGCTATGCGCACGAGGCAACCATCGCGCAGCACGGCAGCCACAACCAGGGATTGATTGTTCAATCAGGCGCCTACAACCAGGCCCGGATCGAACAATACGGCGCGTACAACAACGCGCTGATCGAACAGACCGGCACCGGGCATCGCAGTAGCGTCACGCAGAACGGCCAGGGTCTGAGCGTACTGGTTCGCCAGTACCGCTGAAGCAAAGCACCAGGAAGTACCGCTGAAAAAACATTCCATGGAGAGACAATAATGTTCAAGATCAAACCCCTTGTAGCTGCCATCCTGACTGTCGCCACTGCTCAGGCTTTCGCCGCTGAGCACACATCCGAACAACGCCAGAACGGCATCGATAACCTCGCCCAGGTAGAGCAAAGCTTCGGCAGTTCGAACATGGCCAAGCAGGTGCAGAGCGGCTGGGGCAACGACGCGATGATCGAGCAGAACGGCTCGGACTCCTCGTCAGCCTTGCAGACCCAGACCGCCAATTTCAATCAGGCGAGCGCCAACCAGACGTTGGCGGTACAGAGCAGCTCGGAGCAATGGCAGTACGGCAAGGGCAACGATGCCAACATCAGCCAGACCGGCACCTTGGACAGCAGCGCCAAACAGCGCCAGCATGGATACGCCAACACCGCCGAAACCGATCAAGTCGGCACCTACGGCGCTGACGCGGTCACCAAGCAGCATGGCAGCCACAACTATGCGTCCAGCTATCAAGCGGCGGTTTACGGTAGCAAGACCGAGCTGTACCAGGACGGCAACCTCAACGACGCCAGCATCAGCCAGTCGCTCAGCTCCAACGACCGCGCCATGATCGATCAGCAAGGCAACGAAAACGCCGCAGAGATCGTTCAAAACTGGAGTGCTGGCTCGGTCGCCGAAGTCGAGCAGATCGGCAATCTCAACGATGCATACGTTCGCCAAACCGGTGCCAGCCAAGAGGCTTACACCTACTCGAGTGGCGACTACAACAACCTGAACGTGGATCAGCGCGGCAGCCACCAGAACGCTTTCGTCTATCAGCAGGGCGACGAGAACTACGCCGACGTAGCCCAGCGTGGCAATGGCAATACCGCCACGGCCAATCAGTACGGCTTCGGCAACGTGGCAGTGCTCGATCAGGATGGTCGCCATCAGGTCGCCACGGTTATTCAGGACGGCGAATACAACGACGCCACCGTTGATCAGCAGGGCAAGAACAACGAGCTGAACTTCAATCAGTCGGGCATCTTCAACACACTCAGCGCCGTGCAGGAAGGTGAAGGCAACCGCATCACCGGCTCCAGCAACATCGCTGGCAACGATGTCGATATCGTCCAGGACGGCGATTTCAACCTGGCCGACGTCAACCAGACCGGTGTCGACAACGTGGCGACCCTGTCTCAGTACGGCGAAAGCCATCTGGCGACGGTTACCCAGAACGGCACCGGCCACGAGGCTCTGGTGGTGCAAAGCGGTATGGGCAACAACGCGTTGATCAGCCAGGCAGGCTTCAACAACATGGCGATCGTCACCCAACACTGATCCCCGCAACCCCTCGAGACTGCCGGCCCTGCGCCGGCAGTTTCGTTCTTCGCAGCAGCGAACAGCGCTGCGCCGTCCTGACAGCCGCCGCACTGGCCGACTAGCTGCGCCCGTGGACTCAAGCATCTTCCGTATTCGTCGTGACCGACCTCTGAGTTGAAGCGCGCCAACTCCGGGCAGTTATGCCTCCTTGGTATCACCGCCTCGATCAATACCGCTGCGCGGAACGTTGCTCGCTCACAAAACGATGAAATAAAAAGCTTTCTGTGATATTTCCGCTGCCCTTGATCGACTGGCGCGTCGCTGCTTTGAGCGCAACGCGTGCCCGTTTGGACAAAGCCCATATAAGCAGTCGCAACTGCAACCAAGGAGCACACCGATGAAACGCAGCCTCTCCACCGCCATTCTTGCAGCCGGTCTGGCCCTTGGCGGTCAAACCATGGCCGCCCCGATGCTTTGGCAGAACAATAGCCTGACCTACCTCTACGGCAAGAATTTCTCCGTCGATTCAGGCGAGGACGGGCGCGAAGCCGACATTCAGCAAACCATCACTTTCGAACACGCCAGCGGCTGGACCTGGGGCGACATGTTCCTGTTCGTCGATCACAAGTGGTTCAACGGTCATTCGGGCAATGATGGGCGAACCTATTACGGTGAATTCAGCCCGCGCCTGTCGCTGGGCAAGATCACCGGCCAAGATCTCTCCTTCGGGCCGGTTACCGATGTGCTGCTTTCGGCCACCTATGAGCGTGGCGAGGGGCGCAATCGCAACTATCTGCTCGGCCCCGCTGTCGACCTCGCGGTACCTGGCTTCGATCGTTTGGCGATCAACACCTATTACCGCAAGCCGGATGGCATTACCGGCCAGGCCAGCGGCCAATGGCAGATCACCCCAACCTGGGCCATGACCTTCCCGGTGGGCAAGTCCGACATCCTCTTCGACGGCTTCATCGATTGGGTGGTGAACGACGCCGGCTCTAAGTCCAAGGGCGATTTCGTCGCCAAGAATCTGCACATAAACCCACAGATCAAGTACGACCTGGGCAAGGCACTGGATTACACGCCAGGCAAGCTCTACGTCGGTATCGAGTACGACTACTGGACGGACAAGTACGGTATCGAAGACAGCGACGGCTTCAACACCGATAACAACGTAACCAACTTCATAGTCAAAGCGCACTTCTGACGGCGCATACCAGTAGCTTATAGATGGGTCGGGCTACACAGGTGCGACCCAACTCCGCGGACCACTGGGCTACACCCCATCAGGGAGCGGGCTGCTGCCGTTAGTAGACAACAGCCCGCGCCAGTCTGAGCGGCTAAAAAACCTATCGAACCGACTCAGCATCAATTGCGCAGCTCATCAATACGTGCCGCCAACGTGTCGATCGAAAATGGCTTGGTCACGATGCGCATGCCCGGCTCCAGTTGGCCGTTTCGCATCACCACGCTTTCCGCGTAGCCGGTAATGAACAGAACGTTTAGCCCTGGATCGTGCTGACGGGCCGCATCGGCCAACTGACGGCCATTCATACCACCCGGCAAACCGACATCGGTAATCAACAACGCTATCGCCTCGCCGCTTTGAAGAATGCGCAGGCCCTCGGTGCCATCGCTAGCCGCCAGCACCCGATAGCCCAGCTCTTCGAGAATCTCCACCACCAGCATGCGCACGGCCGGCTCGTCGTCGACCACCAATATCGTCTCACCGCTGCCGCTCGTCTGCAGCGATGCACTGTGGTTTGCCTGGATCTCGCTGGACACACTGTTCAAAGCCACATGAGGTAGGTACAGGCAGATGCTGGTGCCATGTCCGGGCTCGGACTGAATGCTCACCTGACCACCCGATTGCCGAGTGAATCCGTAGACCATCGACAACCCCAAGCCGGTGCCCATGCCCAATGGTTTCGTGGTGAAGAAGGGATCGAATGCCTGCGTCACCACATTCTTCGACATACCGACGCCGGTATCCGATACGCATACCCGCACGTACTGACCGGGTGATACGTCGAGCTCCAGCGCGGCGGTGTCATCCAGCACAACGTTGCTGGTTTCAATGTTCAAGGTTCCGCCCGAGGGCATCGCATCACGAGCATTGATACCGAGGTTGAGCAAGGCATTTTCCAGCTGATTACGGTCTATCAGCGTCGGCCAAAGGGTGCCGGCGACTACCGTCTCAAGCTTGACCGAAGGCCCCACCGTGCGGCTAAGCAATTCGCGCAAGTCGTCGACCAGTTCGCCGACATCGGTTGTCATCGGATCAAGTGTCTGCCGACGGGAGAACGACAGCAGACGGTGGGTCAGCGCCGCGGCGCGCCGAGTCGCGGTCTGCGCCACCGTCACATAGCTCGCCAGCGATTCGACGCGCCCCTGCTCGATACGCTTTTCCAACAGTTCCAAGCTGCCGCCAATCCCCGTCAGCAGATTGTTGAAGTCATGCGCAAGGCCGCCGGTGAGCTGGCCAACGGCTTCCATTTTCTGACTTTGTCGCAACTGCGCCTCAGCCCGCGCCAGCGCCTGGGCCTGCTCTTTTTCGGCAGTGATGTCACGGCCGACCGCATTGATCACGCCGTCAGCCGGCCGTGACGACCAACTGAGCCAGCGATAACTTTCATCCTTGCTGCGATATCGGTTTTCGAAATGCAGGAAGGACTGCCCCTGCGCCGAGTTGTCCGCTGTTTCTCCTGTACTGGCCAGGTCGTCAGGATGAACGAAGTCGGAGATTGTGGCACCGAGCAATTCGGCCTCGCTCCAGCCCAGCAACTGCTCCCATGCCGGGTTGACGGCGATGATGGTGCCGTCGAACCGACAGCGAATCATCACATCGGTGGAAAGCTCCCAAAGCTGATTACGATCCCGCGTTCTGGCCGCGACTTCCGTTTGCAGAGAGGTAGTCAACGCTTGCAGGGCGAGCTCGGCAGAGCGGCGCGCAGATACATCATTGAACAATATTGCTACGCGGTACCCGGATGGCTCGCCCACTGGCATCGCATGGACGTCATACCAACGCTGCAAAGCCTCGGCGTTATTCTCGAAGCGCGTCGCGCGGCGGCTCAGCGCCACCTCGCCATAGATATCGAACCAGTGCTGCTCGTGAGTCGGCGCCAAGTCTCGCATCCATTTACCAACCGCATCGACAAGCCCGGTATGGCGCTCGAATGCCGGGTTGGTTTCGATGAAGCGGTAATCGACCGGTTTGCCTTGCGCATCGAATTTCATTTCGATAATGCAAAAGCCCGCATCGATCGCGTCGAACAGCGTGCGATAGCGCCTGTCGCTCTCAGCCAGGCGGCGCGCCGCCTCATCTACGGCGGTACGGTCCTGCAGGATTTTCAGAAAGCCGATGTGGCGGCCCTCGCTGCGTAGCGGCGTCAGCGTGCCCGTACAACGTAGGCGGGAGCTATCGGCGCGAATGTACCAGCGTTCATGCTGGGTTCTACCTTCGAGCAAAGCGCGCTGCATAAGCGCCTGCAACTGACCCGCGTCGCGCTTCAGATCACTGAATAGGTGATCGAACGCTCTGCCGCGCATGTGCTCTGCCGTCCAGCCTAAGAGGCGTTCGGCGCCGGCGCTCCAGGCAGTAACCACACCCTGGAGATCGGTCGTGAGCATGGCGCAGTCGCCGGCGGCATCGAAGATTGCCTGTATGTGCTGCCCTGAATCGGGAATGATTTTGACTCCTGCAACTGATCAATTACAGATCGCCACGATCCGCGGAGGTTGCTTATGACAATGGTGAAACCGCCAGGAGGCTAATGTCGTCGACTTTAACTGCTGGCGATGTGCTGGCGAAACTCCCGGTAGACGGCTGGCAGCGCCGGGTAACCTCCTTTCCACGCCTACCTGAGCTGAAGCGCGTCGCGTCTGAATACCAAGGCCTTCAACCCACTGTCGGCGCTGATGTCCGGGAATTCCGGCGGGTTCTCCAGACGTTCCTGAAATACCAATTCGGGCGCCTCGGCGGACATGCCTTCGACGAGAAAATCCGGCCCGGTATCAGGGTCGTTGATGCAGGCCAGCACCGTGCCGGTTGCGGTCAGCAACTCTGGCAGACGACGAAGGATTTTCTGATAGTCCCGGCTCAGCGCGAAGCTACCTTTTTGGAACGACGGCGGGTCGATGATCACCAAGTCGTAGGGCCCGCTCTTCTTGACCTTGCCCCACGACTTGAACAGCTCGTGACCGAGGAAGCTGACCTTACTCAGATCATGTTCGTTGAGCCGATGGTTATCGCGCCCGCGGCTCAGCGCGGCCCTCGCCATATCCAGATTGACCACGTGTTCCGCACCACCGGCAATGGCCGCCACCGAAAAACCACAGGTATAGGCGAACAGGTTAAGCACCCGTTTGCCTCGCGCCTGCTGCTGGACCCAACCCCGGCCGTAACGCATGTCGAGAAACAGCCCGTTGTTCTGCTTGATGCCAAGATCGAGCTTGTAGCGCAGGCCATTCTCGGTGATCAGCCATTCCTCGACCGGCTCGCCGAGCAATTGCTCCATTTTGCTATCTGGCAGGTAACGGTGCTGCAGCAGCAAGCTGTGCGCCCCGCTCGCCTTCCAGGCTGGACCTTGTGCCAAGGTCAGCAGCGTCTGGATCAACGCATCGAGCTCCGCCGCAGCCGGTTCGCGAAACAGCGAAACCAGCACCACACCCTGCAGCCAATCCACGGTGACGTGCTCGAGCCCGGCCCAGCAGCGCCCACGCCCGTGGAACAGCCGACGGGTTTCGTCGGGCACTTGCGTCAGGGCTTGGCTGAGGTGCTGCTGGAGGGTTACGAGGGCTTCGGGCTGCATGAATCACGTCATCTCGAAAAGGCTCGCATTCTAAACGCGAACCGCCGGTCCTGCTGGGCCTGATCGTGACGGCCGTGCTGGGTAGCGGTTGCTATTACCTGCTGCAGCCGTGGTTCGCCGCATAGCCGAACGTTACGCCGGGCTGGGTGATTTCGCGGTGCGGCGGGTCCGCGGCGCCGCTTTGCGGCCAGCGCCCTTGCGCTTCTTCCAGGGCTCACCGAGGGCGGCAGGTGCCGGGCCATCAATGGTCAGGCGCACGCCCTTGCAGCGTTCGATCTGCTTGCTCATCCAGGCCGTTTGCTTGCTGACGAACTCTTCCAGGCTCATCTCGCCGCTTTGCACCATGTCGAGCGCTTGTTCCCAGATCGCCGTGGTGCCGGGGTCGGCGATGGCGCGTGGCACCGCATCGATCAGGCTGAAAGCCGCAGGCGTCGCAGCCAATGCCTTACCCTGTTTGGTCAGGTAGCCACGATCAAGCAGGCCCTGGATGATGCCGGCGCGGGTCGCCTCGGTGCCGATGCCAGTGGTGTCCTTGAGCTTCTGTTTGAGCTTTGGATCATCCACCAGCTTGGCGACGTTCTTCATCGCTTTGATCAGATCACCTTCATTGAAGGGCTTGGGCGGCTGGGTCCAGAGGTCCTTGAGGATCAGATCCTTTACGGGGCACTCCTGCCCTTGGCGAAGCGCCGGCAGGGTTTGCGGCACTGCAATCTCGCGGCGGGTTGCAGCGAGCGCTTCCGGCAGCGCGCGTTTCCAACCAGGCTCGACGATCTGCTTGCCGACTGCCCGCAGCGCCTGGCCGGCGCAGTCGAAGTCAGCCTGGGTACGGTCATACTCGTGGTTGGGCAGAAATTGCGCCAGATAGCGCGCGCGTATAAGCGTATAGACCGCGCGCTGATTACCCACCAAGCGATCGAGTGGCTTGGCCGCGGCAGTCGGGATGATGCCATGGTGAGCACTGACCTTGGCGTCATTCCAGGCACGCGACTTACGGCTGGCATCCAGATGTTGCTGTAGCTCGCCCAACGCTGGATCGGCATGCCGGAGAGCCGCGACGATCGCCGGCGCATCTCCATGCTGACTCAACGGCAAATAGCCGCAATCGCTGCGCGGATAGGTGATGACCTTGTGGGTTTCGTAGAGCGCTTGGGCGATATCGAGGGTTTCCTGGGCCCCAAGTCCGAGCTTCTTCGAGCAGACCTCCTGCAGCGTGCCCAGATCGAAGGGCAGCGGCGCCACCTCGCGCATGCGTTCGGTCTTGAGCTTATGCAGCCGTGCGTTGCCGTCATCGCGCATGGCATCGGCCGCCTGTTGCGCAACACTCTGATCGAGGCAGCGTCCTTGGTCGTCGCAAAGATCATCCCGCGCACGCCACTGGGCGATGAATTGGGTACCGTCGCTCGACAACTGCACCTCGATCGCCCAGAAAGCGACCGGCACGAAGTCGGCGATGCTGCGATCGCGGTCGACCACCAACCGCAGCGTCGGCGTCTGCACGCGGCCAACCGGCAGCACGCCCTGATACCCGGACTGGCGGCCAAGAAGCGTGAACAGACGGCTCATGTTCATGCCGATCAGCCAGTCGGCACGCGAACGCCCAAGCGCGGACTGGTAGAGGCTGAAGGTTTCCGAACCCGACCGCAGCATACCCAGCGCCTTACGGATAGAAGCATCGTCCAGTGCCGACAGCCACAGGCGCTGAATCGGCCCGCGATACCGACAATGTTCCACCAGCTCGCGGGCGATCATTTCGCCTTCGCGATCGGCGTCGGTGGCGATGATCAGCTCCCGCGCCTCACCCAGCAAACGCTTGACCGCCTTGAACTGGCTGGCGGTCTTTGGCTTGACCAGCATCTTCCAGCGTTCGGGAACGATGGGTAGATCTGCCAGTACCCACTGCTTGTAGCGCGTGTCATAGGCGTCTGGCGGTGCAGTTTCCAGTAAATGACCGATGCACCAGGTCACCGTCACGCTAGTTCCTACCCAACAGCCATCGCCGCGCCGGGTCGCGCCGAGTACCTTGGCGATGTCCTTGGCCTGGGAAGGTTTTTCACAGAGAAACAGCCGCATCACGTCATCACTGGATCGTTTGGTAGCGCACAGCATGCGCAGTGACGGCCAATCAAGCAATCTTTATCTGTATGGATATACAGCTTCGACGCATTGATTTCGCGATGCAAACGACTCGGCGTCGTGAACAGCCGCTCGCGACGACAACTCCGAAGACAACCCCGAAACCGTCTATGCGGAACGGCCAGGAAAAAGCCGAGTCGAAATAGATGACTGCGCCTCTTGAGCATCGCCGCCGAACGCCACCGTCTCGGCCTGCAAAAAGCAGCAGGCGATCCATCCAGAGGCTTCAGCCCGACCAGCCCACAGGGCTTTCCCGGGCGTGTTCCGTCTTGCATCGGTCCACATTTGGCCGGAGCGGCAGGAACAAGGAACGCGGCGCTTTCCTGCGAAGCCCGCGTTAAGGAGTATGGAATGACCGATTCCCCTAATGTTTCTTTCGACCCAGACGACGACTCGCCGCGTATTTCCACCGGCAGCGAAGGTCTGGATAACATCCTCGGCGGTGGTCTAGATCCCAACCGGATGTATCTCTACGAGGGCACCCCCGGCTCCGGTAAGACCACCATCGCCTTGCAATTTCTGCTCGAAGGCGTACGCCACGGCGAGCGGGTTCTCTATGTGACGCTCTCGGAAACCAAGCAGGAACTGGAGCTCGTCGCCAAGCGTCATGGCTGGACGCTCGAAGGTATCGATGTGTTCGAGCTGGTATCACCCGAGGCAAGCCTCGACCCCGAGCTTGAACTGACGGTGCTGCACCCAGCCGAAATGGAGCTGAGCGAGACCACAAAGCAGGTGTTCGATCGCGTCAGTGAAACCAACCCGACCCGAGTCGTATTCGACAGCCTGTCCGAGATGCGCCTGCTGGCGCAGAGCCCGCTGCGCTATCGCCGGCAAGTGCTGGCGCTCAAGCACTTCTTCACGACCCGGTGCTGCACGGTCATCCTGATCGATGACCAGACCTCGGAAAGCGGGGATCTGCAGCTGCATTCGATCTCCCACGGCGTGGTGATGCTTGAGCAGTTGGCCATCGATTACGGCGCCGAGCGGCGGCGGCTGCGGGTGATCAAGATGCGTGGCATCCAGTTCCGCGGCGGCTACCACGACTTCAGTATCAAGAAGGGTGGGCTAGAGATTTATCCGAGGCTGATCGCCGCCGAACATCACACGGCCTTTACCGGCGAACTGACCCCCAGCGGCAATGAGGAGCTGGACAAGATGCTCGGCGGCGGCCTGGAGCGCGGCACCAACGCGCTGCTGATCGGCGCGGCCGGCGTTGGCAAATCGTCGCTAGCGCTGGGTTACGCAGTAGCCGCGTGCCGACGTGGCGAGCAGGTTGCATTCTTTATCTTTGACGAAGGCATCGGCACCCTGCTTGCCCGTGGCCGAGCACTGGGACTCGATATCGAACCCTGGCTCGAAAAAGGGCTTTTGCGCCTGCAACAGATCGATCCCGCCGAACTTTCACCCGGCGAATTCACCGCTGCGGTACGGCATAGCGTCGAGGTGCAAGGCGCGCAGCTAGTGGTGCTGGATAGTCTCAACGGTTATCTCAATGCGATGCCAGACGGCCGATTCCTGATATTGCAAATGCATGAGTTGCTCAGCTATCTGGGCCAGAAAGGTGTAATGAGTGTGATGGTTCTGGCTCAGCATGGCCTGGTCGGGCCGATGGATACGCCTGTGGATATCAGCTATTTGAGTGATGCGGTTATCATGCTGCGCTATTTCGAGCATGCTGGCGTCGTTCGTCGCGCGTTGTCGGTGGTCAAGAAACGCAGCGGACGCCACGAAAACACCATTCGGGAGTTCCGGCTTGGTGCTTCCGGCATCAAGGTCGGGCCACCGCTTTCGGAGTTCAGCGGTATATTTTCGGGCACGCCGGTCTACACCGGCGATGCCGCTCCCCTCATGAAAGACGAGCATGACGACGCCTGAGCCAGAAAGTCCGATAGTAGCCGTCTACGCCCCCATCGGCAGGGACGGTCCCGCGTCGGCCGCCCTGCTCCGCCGCAGCGGCATGGACGCGGTGGTCTGTCATAGTGTCGACGAAATATTGGAGCGCGCCGGCACGGATGCCGATGCGGTGTTCATCGCCGAAGAAGCCCTTTTCGGCCAGGATCTCGACGCGCTGTCAGCCTGGGTCGCTCGACAACCGACCTGGTCCGATTTCCCGTTCGTCGTGCTGACCAGCAAACATCAACAACCGGCAGTCGCCGCCTGGCGTCAACGCATGGTGGCGGCGTTGCGCAACGTCTCGCTGCTCGAACGTCCGGTGCAGAGCATTACGCTCACCAGCGCCATCCAGACGGCGCTGCGCGGCCGGCATCGCCAGTACGAGGTGCGGGCGCTGATCGAGGCACGCGAACAGGCATCCCTCGAACTGGAGGCGCTGGTGATGGAGCGCACCAGTGAACTGGAGAAGACCAACGTCGAACTGCGCACGCAGATGGCTGAACGCGCCCATATAGAGGAAACCCTGCGCCAAACGCAGAAGATCGAGGCCATCGGCCAGCTCACTGGCGGGATCGCTCACGACTTCAATAACCTGCTGATGGTCATCTCCGGCGGCCTCGATATGATCGATCGGCGAGCGGATCCGGAACGTCGCCAGCGACTGATGGATGGCATGCGTCAGGCCGCGCAACGCGGAGCCGCCCTGACCCGCCAGTTGCTCGCTTTTTCCCGGCGCCAGTCGCTGGCACCCGAGCCGGTGGACCTTGCCTTGCGCATCAGCCAGATGAGCGAACTGCTTGACCGCAGCCTGCGTGGCGACGTGCACGTGGAGGTGAAGTTCGCACCCGATCTATGGCCAGTGGAGGTCGATCCGGGCGAGCTGGAACTGGTGATACTCAACCTGGCGGTCAACGCCCGCGACGCCATGCCGAAAGGCGGTTCGATTCTGCTGCAGGCAACCAACGCACCGAGTGAGCATGTACTGGGGCGGCAGGGCGACTTTGTCCGTCTGGCGGTGATCGATTCGGGCACCGGCATTCCCGCCGACGTGCGTGGCCGGGTTTTCGATCCCTTTTTCACCACCAAGGAAATTGGCAAAGGCTCCGGTCTCGGCCTTGCCCAGGTGTACGGTTTCGCCCGTCAGTCCGGCGGCACGGTGTGGATCGATACCGAATGCGGGCGAGGCACCAGCGTGATCATGATGCTGCCTCGCTCGGAACATCAGCCGGATCAGGTGCCTATCGAGGATGCCAGCGTTGACGAATCTCCCGAGGCGTCCGCAGGTAGCGTCCTGCTGGTCGATGACGACGAAGAAGTCGCCGCGCTAGTGGGCGAAATGCTCGAGCACCTCGGCTATCAGGTGACTCATTCCGGCAGTGCTGCCGCTGCCCTCAGGGCACTGGCGAACGGGCACCGAGTGGACGTGGTCTTTTCCGACGTGATGATGCCCGGCGGCATGAACGGTGTGGAACTGGCACGGGAAATCCGCACGCGCCAACTCGGCATACCTGTCCTGCTCACCAGCGGCTACGCCGAGGCGGCAAAAAAATCGGCGGAGGCCGAAGGCGTGCATGTACTGGCCAAGCCCTACCGCCTCGAAGAGCTGGCCGTGGCATTGAAGAACGCCATGGAAACCGCGACTGAAAGCCCCGAGCTGACGAGCCTACCCGCGCTCTAATTCGCCTGCCGTAGACCGATGAGACTCGCCGCGCTCACGAACTAACCACAGACAAGGCCGTCGAAACGCGAGTTCGAGCCGCTGCGGTTTCGCTGCGGCTTTGGCTATTCGTCTGCGTCAACCAGAAGGAATCGACCATGCCCGCGCCTCGGGATATCTCTTATCCGCTTGCCCGACCCGCAACCACCAATCCAGGAGTCGCGGCGCTGCTGGGCGTATTGCTGATGGGCTGTTCGCTACCCTTGCTGGCTGACGAGCAAGCGCTGGCCGCCCGCGATGCACAGAACAAGCGCCTCACCGAGCAGCTGATGGCCAAGCCCAACCACCTATCCCCGACGCCAACCGCGAAGTACAACCACATCATTACCTACGGCCAGTCCCTGGCATCGGCTGCCGAAGGCTGGCCGGCGCTGTCGAAGCAGCCGGGCTACGACAACCTGATGCTGGGCGACTCGGTGCGCTCGGCGACGTTCAGCGGCGATCGCTTCGTGCCGGTCGGCGAGGCGGCATTCAAGCCGCTAAAAGCTGTGGTGCAGTACAAACGCGATCCAAAGGTCATTCTCGATAGCCGCGCAGTGGCGAAACTGGAAAAACACGCGCAGGAAGAAGGCGAGTCAGTGGAAGTCGGCGCGCTGAACATGGCGCGCCGGCTCTATCTAGAGAAACACGGCATCAAAGCCGACCCCGAGCACCTGTTCGTCGCCAGCAACGCGTCCACGTCCGGTCGCTCCATCGCGCAGCTGTCCAAGGTCGACGGCACCAACGAGTACCGGCGGGTGCTGCAGGCTGTCGATCAAGCCAAGCAGATTGCGGACGCCGAAGGTGCCAGTTACAGCCTAAGTGCGTTCGTCTGGCTACAGGGGGAATACGACTACACGCAGGTCCAGGGCGGAATCAACGATAAGAAAAACTACAAGCAGATGATGCACCAGCTACGCGACGACCTGAACGCCGACACCGCGCAAGCCATCGCCGGACAGCAGCGCATGCCGGCGTTCATCAGCTACCAGACCGACGCTAAATCATCGGTCGTGGACGGCAGCCTCGATATCGGTATGGCGCAGTGGGAACTGGCCCGGGAAGAGCCCAACTGGTATCTGGCCGGCCCGGTTTATCCCTATGTCGACAAAGGCACGCATCTTTCGGCCAATGGTTATCGCTGGTTCGGTCAGATGCTCGGCAAGGTGTATCACCAGGTCGTAGTCGAGCGCCGCAACTGGGTGCCGTTGTCGCCGCTTGGCGCCACAGTCGAAGGCCGCGAAATCCTCATCGATTTTCACGTACCGCATCCGCCGCTGGCGTTCGACGAGCCCTACCTCGGCTACGAAGCGCAGATGATCGAGGACCGAGGCTTCACACTCAGCGACGACCACGGTGAAGTGCCGATCGAGGCGGTCGAGCTCGCCGCGAGTACAGTGGTGCGTCTGACGGCCGGACGCGCCCTGATCGGCACCCCGCGAATCCGCTACGCCAGCCATGCGACCGGCGGCGCCGGCGAGCTGCGTGACAGTGATCCAACCCTGGCCGACGCAAATTATGAATACCTGCCGGACGAAGGCATGCCGCCGGACGCGAATATCAACGCGCTGGCGGACAAGCCCTACCCGCTGCATAACTGGAGCATCGCGTTCGAGATCGAGGCCATAGCGGCCAGCGAAGCAGACCAGATGCAGCGTTAATGAGATCACTGCACGCCGTCATGTAACCACGCACGGCCAGCACTTGGGTTGCATCAGCACGACAATACGGGCCGCCAGAATCAGGCAAGTACCAGGCAGAATCCGCCTAACGTCCCGTCGGCACGCCTCCCTAGCATTCACTCACAGCACATTGGTGCTGCATTCATGAATGCAACCGGAGGTTTTGCACATGTCGAACATCAACGGAAAAGTCATCGCCATCACCGGCGCCAGCAGCGGCATCGGTGAAGCAACCGCACGCCTGCTGGCGAGCCAAGGCGCGCAGGTGGTTCTGGGGGCGCGGCGCCTGGAGCGTCTGGAGGCGCTGGCCGCGGGCATCAACCGGGACGGCGGCAGCGCGGTGGCCCGTGCGCTGGATGTCACGAGTCGTGCGGACATGCAGGGCTTCATCGATTTCGCCGAGCAGCAGTTCGGCCGCGTCGACGTCATCATCAACAACGCCGGCGTGATGCCGCTTTCGAAGTTGGAAGCGCTGAAGGTCGACGAGTGGGACCGGATGATCGATGTGAACATCCGCGGCGTGCTCCACGGCATCGCCGCCGGACTGCCGCTGATGCAACGTCAGCGCAGCGGTCAGTTCATCAACATCGCCTCCATCGGCGCCTATGCAGTCAGCCCGACCGCTGCCGTGTATTGCGCCACCAAATACGCGGTGCGCGCCATCAGCGAAGGGTTGCGTCAGGAGGTCGGCGGCGACATCCGTGTGACCCTTATTTCTCCCGGCGTGACCGAATCGGAGCTGGCAGAGAGCATTTCCGACGCAGGCGCCCGCGCAGTCATGCATGACTTTCGCCAGATCGCCATTCCTGCCGAGGCCATAGCCCGTGCCATCGCCTACGCCGTCGACCAGCCAGCCGATGTGGATGTCAGCGAGCTGATCGTCCGCCCCACCGCCAGCCCCTACTGAGGACACGCCCATGAATGGCAATGCAAGCAGAACCCTAGTAGCCGGATTGGCGCTGCTCACCGGCTTGTCGACTGCCGCCTCCTACGCAGCCGACGGCAGCGAGCGGCACGAGCGAGGCATGAAGGTGATGGAGCGGCTCTCCGGCGGTGCCGGACAACCGGTACTCGATGCCTTACGGCGGGACTATCCCTTTCTCGCCGAGGGCGTTACCGCCTACGCCTTGGGTGATGTCTGGGGCAGAACGCAACTAGACGACCGAACCCGCCAGCTGGCCACCGTCGCTGCGTTCGCCGCACAAGGCAACTTGCCGTATCTGAAGATTCATGCCGGCTATGCGCTGCGGCTCGGGGTTACGCTCGATGAGCTGAAGGAAATAATCTACTTGACCACCGTTACCGCAGGCTTTCCGCGCGCCATCGATGCGGCGCAGGCGCTGCGGGAGGTGCCGGACCCGCCGACAGCGCGATGAGGCTCAGGCGATGCTGCGCAACCGGGCCATGTCCTTGACTGGGGACGCGCCGAACAGTCGGCTGTACTCGCGGCTAAATTGCGAGGGGCCTTCGTAGCCGACCCGGTAACCGGCCACCGACACCTCCAACCCTTCGGCCATCAACAACCGCCGAGCCTCCTGCAACCTGAGCTGTTTCTGGTATTGCAGCGGGCTCATGGCGGTCAGCGCCTTGAAGCGGTGATGCAGGCTGGAGCTGCTGAGATTGACTCGGCGGGCCAGCTCCTCGATGCGCAGCGGCTCGACATAGTTTTGATTGAGCCACTCGATCGCGCGGGTCACCCGATGCGACTGACTGCCCTGCAGGACGATTTCCTGCAAATGCTGGCCCTGCGGCCCACAAAGCAGACGATAGAAGATTTCCCGGAGCGCCAGCGGTGCCAGTACCGGAATGTCCTTGGGTTTGTCCAACAAGCGCACCAGACGCAGGGTGGCATCCAGCAGCGGCGCATCGATGCGGTCCAGGTACAGGCCGCGTTGGGGCAACTCTTCCAGCTCGGCGAACGGATCGGCTTCGCTGATCAGCTCGGCTATCAGCGATGGATCGATGTCCAGGCGAATGCATATATAGGGCTCTTGCGACGAGGCGCGAACCACGCAACCTGCCACCGGCAACGTGACCGAGACCACCAGGTAGTGCAGCGGGTCATAGCTATAAAGTTCGTCGGCCAACCGCACTTCCTTGCCGCCCTGCACGATGATGCACAGCGCCGGCTTGTGTACGACCCAAGTCTTCTCGCCCGGCTCCGCGCAGCGGATCAGATACAAGGGATCGATGGCGGTCGGGTGCATGCCATCTTCACTGACGAAACGCTCCACCAGCTGCGCCAGTTCAGCGCGCTGCGTGCTGGTTTCATCCGCCGAAGGAGTTACGAATGTGTTCATGAGGCGGGCTCCTTGAAACGAAGGAACAGCTTAGCTGCTCTCGACATTTCACGCCGCCTGTTCTCTTTCCCAATAAAAAACGCTGGCGTCCGCCGTAATGCTGTTCACCTAAGGTGTTTAGACGGCGTGACGGCCCTGCCTTTAGGAGCGAGCACGCTCGCGAAGCTCTGCGTGGCCTGGGTTCGCGAGCAAGCTCGCTCCTACGGGCAGCGGGTTCGCTTAGGGCAGAAAAAACGCCGCACCCAGTGCGGCGTTCGTCCTAGGCGAACAACATTATTACGGCGTCCGCCGACGCTTCTTGAAGCATTGAGCAATCAGCTCCGGGCGCGCTCGGCGTCACGCAGCGCCTTGACCTGGTCGTGATTACGCTGCACGCCCTGGAGCTGGCGTTCGACCACGCTGCGCACATCGACCGGCAGGTCTTTTTCCAATGCCTTGCGATAACTCTTCAAGGCGACGTCTTCGCCGCGCTCGCACTCGTTGAGGATCGCTTCGTCGCTCTTGCCGGTGATCATCGACTTGAGATCGACCCAGCGGCGGTGCATATCGCCCGCGGTGCTGGTGGTGGTTTCCGGATCGCCACCCAGAGTACGCACCAGTTGCTGCAGCTCGGCGGCCGCCGTAGCGCAGTCATGGGCACGCTGGGTCATGGTGGTTTTGAGGTTCGGGCTCTTCAAGTCTTCGGCGCACTCAAGGAAGCCTTTCTCGCCGTCCTTGCTGGTTTCGATGAGGTCGTTGAGTACGGAGATGGTGTCTTTGGTATCCATTGAGCATTCCTCCTGGAGCTTGCTAAACGGCCGGAAACAGCACGGCCAACCTGCTCAGTCGACTGCCCCGCTTCGATAAAGGTTCAGGTGGGCTGCCCGATGGAATAGGAGCCACACGACGAAAAGGAAGGCCGAAACGGGTGCAGGTTGGCAGGCGTTCGCGGGGCTGGTCATCGGTTTTCTTATCTTTGGTGTGGTACTGCGCCAACCCCGGCGCCCTCGGTCTGATCGAAAGCGGCCGTCGCATTGTTTGTCGAAGCGAATGATGCGGCGACTCGCCTCTCACGCTAATCCCCGCAACGAAAAAAGCGCCCCGAACCAGTCGGGGCGCTTGTCGTTACCGGTTGCGTTCAGCCAGCCGAGCTGCGCGTCGCCGATGGGCTGGGCATGGTCTGGGCGCGCTGGCGCAACTGTCCCTTGAGGATCTTTCCGGTGGCGGTCGCAGGCAACACTTCGACCATCACGACCTGGCAGGGCCGCTTGTAGGGCGCCAACCGCTCGGCAGCGAAGCTCAGTAGCCCGGCCTCGCTCAGGTCGGCACCCGCGGCACACTGGACGAAGGCGACTACCTCCTCATTGCCGGGAATCTGTCGGCCGACCACCGCCGACAACGTGACCTGCGGATGCGAGTTGAGCACTGCCTCGACATCCGGTGGGTAAATATTGAAGCCCGAGCGAATGATCAATTCCTTGCTGCGACCGACGATGAACAACTCGCCGCGCTCGTCGACGCGGGCGATGTCGCCCGTGTTCAGCCAGCCGTCCTCATCCAGACAGGCACGAGTCGCCTCCGGCTGGCGGAAATAGCCACGCATGACGTTAGGGCCGCGAATCCATAGCTCACCGGTTTCCGGTGCATCGACGTCAGCGCTCTGCAGCGGTTCGAGGCGGTACTCGAGCATCGGCAGCACGCGACCGACGGTGGTGCTGGTGTGGCGGTCTTCAATACGCGTCTGGCTGATGGTCGGGCTGGCCTCGGTAAGGCCGTAGCCGTTGTGCAGCGTCATGCCGAAGCAGGCCTCGACGCGCCGCTTGGTCTCACCATCCAATGGCGAGCCGCCGGCGGACATGTAGATCAGCGCTGGTGCCTGCAGCGTCAGATTCTGCTGCTTTAGGTATTCGAGCAGTCGTGCATACATGGCCGGCACACCCTGCAACACGGTGATGCGCTCCTCACCCAGCGCCTGCAACAACGCTGCCGGCTCGAAACGCGGCACCGGATACAGACAGGCACCGTTGTATAGGGAACCCATGCATACCGAAGCCAGGCCGAAAATATGCGACATCGGCAGCACACCGTAGACGCGCTGGCCCTCAGTGAGACGACGCATACCGCCGGAGATCGAGGCGATATAGAGAATGCCACGGTGGGTCAGCATCACGCCCTTGGGCGTACCGGTGGTGCCCGAGGTGTAGATCATCGCCGCAACCTGCTCGGCACCGCTGGCGTACACCGGTTCGGACTCGGCCTCCGCAAGCGCGCCGATCATCAGCTCACCAAGCCGAGGATGTGCGAAATGCTCGGCTGCGTGGCGCTGGCCATGCTCACGGGCTTCCGGGGATACGCCGGTGGTATAGAAAACTCGCCGTGGCTCGCAGTTCTCGCGGATTGCGTCCACCTCAGCGCCTGACAGTCGCGCGTTGACAATGGCCAACCAGGCGTCGAGTTCGCTCGCGGCGAGCAAGAGCACCACCAACGCGCGGCAATTTTCACCGACGCTCATCAGACGATCGCCCGGACGCACCCCAAGCGCCTTCAGCCAGACCGTTGCAGCGCGAACTTCTTCGGCCAGCTCGGCATAGCTCCAGCGCACCTCGCCATCAACCAGCGCCTGAAGTCCGGGCGTGCGATCGGCACGTTCCAGTACCCCTGTGCTCAGGCGCTGCGGCAGCTCGGCGATCAGCTCGCTGGCCCAGCGGCCATTGATCATTTCGTCCGGCGCGGTCATCGATTGTGACAGAGCCATCAGCACACCTCGCTCTGGTGTAATCGACCCGGCAAGGACGGGAATTTCTGGCGGGCAGGCGACGGCCTGCTAAAAGCGGGCACGCCCGTGTGATGGCTGGTACGCATGGCAATTCTTCCTGACCCTGTTGTCGTTCTTATAGCGGTAATGACGAATTTCGATCTTTCCCACACTGTTTCGCAATGCGAAATAACATTTCGTTTTACTACCAAGTATCGACTTTTGCACAGGCATTAACCTGCGTCAATTCCGGCGACGCAGTGTTCGCCCAATGGTAAGAGCGGCGTGGTGGGCATCAGGATCACGACGCGACGAAACAGGAACTGGAGCAGGAGCTGGCTTCAGGTGAGCCGCTTTTTTGCCACGCTAACGCAAAGTGTGGCCAACCGTTTCCTGCTCGCGATTGTCCCAAGAATGTCTGCCGAATCGGCAGGAGCACACACAACCCTGTTCATCGCCGTCGAGCCCTGCGAAACATGCCGGAATACCTCGCCCCCGTTCCCCGTTGGGAACCCCATGAACGCCCATCCATGCCCGGTTCGCCGGCGATCCTGCTGCATCCGATGCCGATGCGCATCGCCTATGCCTGCGTCGCCGTGCTGGTCGGGCTGACCGGCGGCCTGGGCAACGCGCTGTTCATCGCCAACCTGCCGAGCATTCAGGGCGACCTTGGCCTGACGCCGTCGCAAGCCGCCTGGCTGCCGGCGGCGTACTTCATGGTCAACGTTTCCGCCAACCTGTTGATGATCAAGTTCCGCCAGCAGTACGGCCTGCGCCGCTTCGCCGAGATCGGCCTGACGCTCTATGCGTTGCTGAGCATCGCCCACGTTTTCGTCGAGGGGCTGGAAATGGCGGTGTTCGTTCGCGCTGCCAGTGGCCTGGCAGCGGCTACCACTTCATCCCTCGGGTTGTTCTACATGCTGCAAGCCTTCCGCAAGGCGGACCTGCCGAAGGGGGTGATTTTCGGCTTCGGCATTTCACAATTGGGCACGCCCCTCGCCTGGCTGATGTCGCCGGCATTGCTGGACATGGGCGAATGGCACCGCCTCTATGTGTTCGAGAGCGGCCTGGCGCTTTGCTCGCTGGCGGCGGTGGTAGTGCTCAAGCTGCCCTTGGGCGAACGCATCAAGGTCTTCGAGCCGCTGGATTTTCTCACCTTCGCCCTGCTCGCCCCGGCGCTGGCGCTGATCGCTGCGGTGCTGGCCCAGGGACGGATACTCTGGTGGACCGAGCAACCCTGGCTCGGCAAAGCGCTGATCGTGGCGCTGGTGCTGATGTGCACGGCCTTCATGATCGAACATCACCGACGCAATCCGTTGCTGCACACCCGCTGGCTCGGCACGGCGGAAATGCTGCGCTTCGCCTTCGGCGCGCTCGCCCTGCGCCTGATTTTATCGGAGCAGACCTACGGCGCGGTCGGCCTGCTGCAAACGCTAGGAATGGGCACTGAACAGCTGCAGCCGCTGTATGCAGTGATTCTGCTCGGGTTGAGCATGGGTATCGCCGGCAGCGCCATGACCTTCAGCCCGACCACCGCCCTGCCACAGATCCTGCTGTCGATCGTGCTGATCGCGGTCGCCAGCTTTCTGGATATCGATGCCACCAACCTGACTCGCCCGCACGACATGTTCCTTAGTCAGGGCCTGTTGGCTTTCGCCAGCGGCATGTTCCTCGGCCCGCTGCTGATCACCGGCATCGGCAAGGCGCTACGCAACGGGCCGAATTATCTGGTGACCTTCATCGTCTTGTTCACCATGACTCAAAGTCTCGGCGGGCTTGCGGCGCCGGCCTTGTTCGGCACTTATCAGGATATTCGCGAGAAATACCATTCCAGTCACCTGACCGAGCAGGTGGTGCCGGGCGATCCGCGCGTCGCGCAGCGGTTACAGCTCCAGAATCAGGCACTCGGTCCGCGCCAGAGCGACCCGCAGCTGCGCCAGGCCCAGAGCGCGGCGCAGCTGAGCCAGACCGTCACCCGCGAAGCCAACGTGCTGGCCTTCAATGATGTCTTCCGGCTGATCGGCATGCTCGCCATAGGCGTGTTCGGCTGGACGCTCTAACACACCCTGCGCCTTGCGCGGCAGAACAGGAATGCTCCGCCTCCATGAGTGAAACCAAACGACCCGACGAAGAAGAAACCTTGCAGACGGCCCAGCCACCGCAGGCTTCCGCCGCAGTGACCGACGCCGGCCCAGCGCCGGACGATCCGCCGAAGACGATCAAACCGAGCCGCCGCTCGGTTATTCTGATGGCGCTGGTCGCGCTTGCCGGCGTTCTGGCAATTCTCTACGCCTGGCAGCTGTGGCCGTTCAGCAACCGTGTCGCGGTCACTGAAAACGCCTATGTGCGCGGGCAGATCACCGTCCTCGCGCCGCAGGTCAACGGTTACGTCACCGAGGTGCTGGTACAGGATTTCGAGCAAGTCGCGCGCGGTCAACCGCTGGTACGCATCGATGATCGACAGTATCGCCAACTGGTCGAGCAGCGCCGTGCCGAGCTGGCCGCGCAGCGTTTCGGGCTAGAAAACCTCGAACAGACCCTGGCTTCCAATCGCGCCACGCTGGCGTCACGCCGCGCCGAGTTGTCCGCCGCCGAAGCGGAACTGCAACGCGCTCTCGCCGACGAAAAACGCGTCAACGAGCTGGCCGAACGTGGCTCGGTCTCGATTCGCGAGCGCGATCAGATCCGCGCCAGCGCTCGCGCCGCAGCGGCAAACGTGAAGCAGGCCCAAGCCGCCATCGCCATTGCCGAACAGACCTTGAAGGCCAGCGAAGTCTCGCGCGGCGGCCTTCAGGCGCAGGTGGAAATTGCCGAAGCAGCATTGAAGCGGGCCCAGATTGACCTGGACAACACATTCATCGAGGCGCCACGCGACGGCCGGGTCAGCGAAGTTACGGTGCGCCAGGGCCAATATGTCGCGGCCGGCTCGCAGCTGCTCTATCTAGTTCCGGAGCAGCTTTGGGTCATTGCCAATTACAAGGAAACCCAGACCTTCGCCATGCGCCCAGGCCAGCCGGTGTCGATCGAAGTCGACGCACTGGACGGTGCGCGCCTGAGCGGACACATACAGCGTTTGGCGCCTGCCACCGGGTCTGAATTCAGCGTTCTGCGCCCGGATAACGCCACCGGCAACTTCACCAAGGTGGTGCAGCGGATACCGGTGCGCATTTCCATCGATCCGAACCAGCCGCTGAGCCGACGGCTGCGACCGGGGCTGTCGGTAGTTACTCATGTGGATACCCGCGGCGACGCCGAGGCCATTGAAACCGCAGCGGACAACGCGCGATGAGTCGCCCGTTTCGCGTTCAGAGATTACTGCCGGGTCTGCTGTTGTTCATGTTGGCCGGCTGCATGCCGCCGCGGCAGCCGCTGCCGCCCGAGGCTGCATTCACCCCGCCCACGCAATGGCGCGAGGAGGCGGCGCACACCGCCGAAATCTCCGCGATCTGGTGGCAGGCGTTTGGTGATCCGCAGCTGACGACACTGATTGAAACCGCGCTGGCACATAACACCGACGTGCTGATCGCCGCGTCACGGGTCGAACAGGCACGCGAACAGATCCGCCTGTCCCACGCCTCACTGCTGCCGAGTCTCGACGCGGTGCTGGGGGCGCAACGCACGCGCGAGCTCAGCGTGCTCGGCATCGCCCACACCACGGCGGTGCAACCCTCGCTGCAGGTGTCTTACGAGCTGGATATCTGGGGCCGGCTACGGCGTCTGCGCGAAGCCGCGGAACTGCAATATCAGGCCAGCAAGGCCGAACGCGACGCAGTGCGCCTGGCCGTCGCCAGCACCACGGCACGCGCCTATGTCTCGCTGCTGTCGCTGGACCGGCAGCTGTCCGTGACCCGCGACACCGTTGAGTCGCGCCTGCAGGCGCTGGGTGTCGCCGAGGACCGCGCCAGCCTCGGCTACACCTCGCAGCTGGAACTGACCCAGGCACAATCCGAATACGAAGCCGCGGCTCAATTACTGCCTCAGCTGCAGCAGGCGATTCGCGAGCAGGAACATGCCTTGCGTCTGCTCACCGGGGCGCTGCCGGGCGCGGTGCAGCGCGGCGCCGGGCTGCTCGCCATCGAACCGCCGGATGTGCCCGGCGTATTACCCTCGGAATTGCTGCGGCGGCGGCCGGATATTCATCAGGCTGAACTGCTGCTGGCGGCCAGCGACCTCAACCTGCAAGCCCAGCGCGACCGCTTCCTGCCGCAGGTGCAGGTATCAGCCAGCTTCGGCCAGCTGTTCGTCAATTCACTGGATTACGACCCGGTCCGCGTCTGGGATATCGGTGCCAGCGTGCTGGCGCCGATCTTCGACGCCGGGCGCCTGGAAGCGGGCGTGAACATCGCGGTCGCGCAGCGCAATCAAGCGGCCTTCGCCTATCGCGCTACTGCGCTGGAAGCTTTCGCAGAGGTCGAGAACAGCCTCTCGGCGGTGGGCAATCTGCGGCAACAGATCGCACGCGTCGAGGCTCGCCGCGAGATTCTCGAGCGGTCGCTGACCTTCGCCGAGGATCGTTACCGCGCTGGCTATTCGTCGTATCTGGAAACCCTCGACGCCCAGCGCAATCTGTTCAATACCGAGCTGACCGCCGTACAACTGCGCGAAAGCCAGCTCAATGCGCTGATCGGTCTCTACCAGGTACTCGGCGGTGGCTGGCAGGCCGCCGCCGAGCGCTGAAGGCCTAGCCCAGCCGCTTAAGGCTCAGCCCGGCTGGCGCAGGGTTTCGCGATCGGTGCGCCGTATACCGCCGAATACCCACTCGGCAAAGAGGAACAGAACCAGGCTGCCACCAAGCACCGGCAAGCAGTAACCGAACAGCACCGCAAGCCCCACCGTCACTACTCGAGCAGTCGGTGACAGATCGCGCAGCGCCTGCAGCACACCAGGCTTGCGCACAGGCGAACGGCGGCGCCACCACATCAGGTAACCCCAGCTCACCAGCGTCACCAGGCCAAGCGCGGTGACGGCAAGCAGCAGTTGGTTGGCCAGGCCGAACAGCGAGCCCATGTGCGCATCGATACCCCAGCGCGTCAGCTTTGCCGCCAGCGGGAAACTGGCGAAATCGATGCGGTCAGCGATCGTCAGCGAGCGCGGATCGATGGCTACCGCGTCGACCTGAGTCGGCCAGCTGCGATCAATTTCGGTCACCGTCCAGGCTCGATCAGGGCCTGCAGCCGGAACGATTTCCAGCTTGCCGGCGTCGATACCGGCGCGGCGCGCAGCAGCCAGCACAGCATCGAATAAGGCAAGGTCGCCAGGCTCAGCCGAAGCCATTTGCATCCCGGAATGATGGGCATGTTCACCTGCAGGAGCAGCCGCCTCGCCGGTCAGCGCAGTGGATACGCTCGGCGTGGACATACCGAAGGCCGCCCGCGCGACGCCGATGTTGTCCCCCGCCCAGCGCGACCACGTCAGGCCGGTGGCGGAGAAGAACAGCAACCCCAACAGCAACCATAGCCCCAGCGTGGCATGCCAGCGGCGCAGGGGTTGCGTCCTGGCCACGCTCGCCTTGAGGCGCCGAATAACCCAGAGCGCCAGTCCGCCCAGCGCCGCGACCCATAGCCAGGATGCGGCCAGCTCGCTGTAGATTCGGCCGAGCTCGCCCAACAGCAGGTTGCGATGGAACTCATCGATCCAGGTCCGCAATGGCAGCACACCTGTGGTGCCATAAACGACCAGATCACCGCGGATGTCGGCTGTTACCGGATCGATGAACACGGCTCGACTTTCTGACGCCGCCAACCCCGGCGCGCTGAACATCACCCGCGTGGTCGTGCCGGGTTGCGGTGCCGGACGCACCGCCGAAAGCGTCGCCGCCTCGCCGATGTGCGCCTGCGCGACTTCGATCTGACGCGCCAGGGGCAGCGACGGACCGGTGCTATCGGTAAACAGCTGTTCGGCGTAGAGCTGGTTTTCCAGCTGTGGCGTCAGCGCGTAAAACAAGCCGCTCAAGGCCGCGACGAGGATGAAAGGCCCGACGAACAGGCCGACGTAGAGATGCAGGCGGATTAGCAGCGCCAGCAGCGGTCGCTGCGCTCGGGATGCCAGGGGTGGCGCTTCAGGCTGGGCACCAAATGTGGATGACGACATGAAGAATCACTCGATCGAGAAAACATGGCCAACCCAGCGCTTAGGGTTGGCGACACGGACCACCGCCATCAGCCGTACTCACGCAGCAGTTAGGTGGGGCCCAAGTAGTTTTGGAACGATCAGGTGAGCGGAGAAGCGCGGGGATTAAGGCTGGGCCAGCGGAAACGCGGTGCCAGCGGCGTCGTCATGACGACCGGAAGAACAACCAACTGCACCAGCCGCGGCTCGTGCAGCTCCGGCGTACTGGTGGGAATCGCAGCCAGCGACGCCGAGCCCGCCGCGCAGCAACACGGCATACCGATGTGATGTGCGGGGCCCGGCTTCGGCATCGGTTCGCGGTCATGCGACGCGTGGACGATAGGAGTCGCGTGACTGTCATGCGTGGCGAGATGAGAGGAATCGTGCCGGTTGGCCTCGCCCATTGGACAATGCCCAGCCATGCCCGACATCTGCGCGCCGGCACCCATCAGCGGCATCGCGAACAGATGCAGCAGCACCGCCAAAGCGGCTATCCAGACCGGGGCGCGACGGGGGCGGTGCATGGTTGTCAGACGGCTCCGGCAGAATCGGATAAGGACGGAAGGTGCCGCATTGTTCGCTTTCGGTCAGGGTTGACCTGGGTTGCGCCTGGTCTTGCCGCGCTTCGGCGCAGGTTTTTCGGCCGCTGACTCGCCACGCAGGAGCACCCAGGTTGGCGCGTGATCGCTGGCGTGTTCCTGGTCGCGCACCCAACGATCGACGCCAGCGTCGGCCAACCGCGGCGCCAGATCGGCGCTCAACAGCAGGTGATCGATGCGCAGACCGGAATTCTTTTGCCAGTGCTGACGAAAATAATCCCAGAAGGTGTAGATGCGCTCGTCCGGGTACTTGGCGCGTAGCGCGTCGGTCCAACCCTGGTCCAGCAGCCGCTGGAAACACTCACGGCTCTCCGGCTGCAGCAGTGCGTCCTTGGTCCAGGAGCGCGGATTATAGATGTCCTCGTCAGTAGGCACCACGTTGTAATCGCCGGCCAGCACCACCGGGTGGCCGTTGGCGAACAAGCCGGCGGCGTGCTCGATAAAGCGCTCGAACCAGCTCAGCTTGTAGTCAAACTTCGGCCCCGGCTGCGGGTTGCCGTTGGGCAAATAGAGGCAGGCGATGATCACGCCGTGCACCGCCGCTTCAAGGTATCGGCTATGCGTATCGTCCGGATCGCCGGGCAGACCGCGGCGGATTTCCAGCGGATCGGCGCCACGCGCGAGAATCGCCACGCCATTCCAGGATTTCTGCCCGTGCCAGATGGCGCCGTAACCGGCGGCGCGGATGTCGTCGATGGGAAAGTCCGCGTCCTGCGCCTTCAGCTCCTGCAGGCAGACCACGTCGGGCTCTTCGCGGGCCAGCCATTCGAGCAGATTGGTCCGGCGCGCGCGGATGCCGTTGATGTTGAAGGTGGCGATTTTCAGGATATCCACGAGAAGCCTCGCGCCGATGAATGACCTTGTTGTGACTCGCGGTGGCGCGGCGTGGTTCGCTTCCAGCCGGTTCCGCGTCGAGCCGGCGGATGTAGAGCCGTTTGCAAGATGACGGTGGGCTGAAGCCCACCCTACGCAACTGCGTATCCGGCCTGGCCGTAACTGCAACACACAGAGGTAGGGTGGGCTTTAGCCCACCGAAAAACGCGCCAAAACACGAGGGTCGAGAGGCTTCCGACCAACCCAGCTGGGCCATGCGGTGGGCTGAAGCGAAGCGCCGCCCGTCCCACCCTACATCGTGGTCGCCTCAGCGCGTTTCCCAATAGCCCGGCGCGTTGTAGATCGCCTTCAAGTAGTCGATGAAGAAGCGCACCTTGGCCGGAAGATAGCGCTGTTGCGGATACACAGCCTGAATGTCATAGGCCGGCAATGCGTATTCGTCGAGCACCGTCACCAGCTCGCCGCGCTTGAGTTCGGCCTGGATTTCCCAGGTCGAGCGCCAGCCGATGCCGAGCCCCTGTTTGACCCAATTGAACAGCAGCTCGCCATCGTTGCAGTCGAGGTTGCCAGCCACTCTCACCGCGACCTGACGGCCATCACGCAGGAAGGTCCAGCCGCGCTGCTGGCCACCCTGCAGGTTGAACGCCAGGCAGTTGTGCCGCGTCAGGTCTTCGAGCGTGCGCGGTACGCCCTGCAATTCGAAATAATCCGGCGCACCGCAGACCACTCGGCGATTGGGGAACAGTTTGATGGCGACATAGTTGGGGTCGGTCACCTCACCGATGCGAATGCCCATGTCATAGCCGTGACGCACCAGGTCGACCACGCTGTCGGTGAAATTGAACGACAGCTGCAAATCCGGATAACGCGCCTGGAACGCTGGTGCGTGCGGACCGATATGTCGCCGGCCAAACGCAGCTGGTGCCGACACCACCAGATGCCCGCGCACCGAAGTACGGTGATGGCTGATGCTGGCGTCCGCTTCTTCGAAATCCTTGAGCAGGCCGCGTGCGCGTTCCAGATATTGCTCACCGAGATCGGTCAATGCCAGCCCGCGCGTGGAGCGGTGCATCAATTTGACGCCCAGGTGCCGCTCAAGCGCATCGAGCCGACGCCCCATTACCACCGGTGTAACACCTTCCTTCAACGCAGCCGCGGCAAAGCTGCCGTATTCGGCCACCAGCACAAAGCTGTGCAAAGTCGTATAGCGATCCATTCGATACTCCTGATATCGACAGAACTGAAGTTTCGACTAATTCCCCCATCGGATCTACGGCTTCATGCTTGGGCCACGTATAAAAACTATCGAGTCAACGTTAGGAGGAATGATCCATGGCCCGAATGAGAGCAATCGATGCCGCAGTAGCGGTGTTGCGCAAGGAAGGCATCGATACCGCCTTCGGCATCCCCGGTGCCGCGATCAACCCGCTGTATTCCGCATTGCGCGCCGACGGTAGCATCCGCCACATCCTGGCTCGCCACGTGGAAGGCGCCTCGCACATGGCCGAGGGTTACACCCGCACCAAGGCCGGCAACATCGGCGTGTGCATCGGCACCTCCGGCCCGGCCGGCACCGACATGATCACCGGGCTGTATTCCGCCTGGGCCGATTCGATCCCAATTCTCTGCATCACCGGTCAGGCGCCGCGCGCTCGTCTTTATAAGGAAGACTTCCAGGCCGTGGATATCGAGTCCATCGCCAAGCCGGTAACCAAGTGGGCCGTTACTGTACGCGAGCCGGCATTGGTTCCGCGCGTGTTCCAGCAGGCCTTCCACGTGATGCGCTCCGGTCGTCCGGGCCCAGTACTGATCGATCTGCCGTTCGACGTGCAGATGGCCGAGATCGAATTCGACGTCGACACCTACGAGCCGCTTTCCGTCTACAAGCCGGCGGCCAGCCGCAAGCAGATCGAGAAAGCCATCGACATGCTCTGCGCCGCCGAGCGCCCGCTGATCGTCGCGGGTGGTGGTATCTACAACGCCGGTGCCGAAGCGCTGCTGGTGGAGTTCGCCGAGACCGTTGGCGTGCCGGTGATCCCGACCCTGATGGGCTGGGGCTCGATCCCCGATGACCATCCGTTGATGGCCGGCATGTGTGGTCTGCAGACCAGCCACCGTTACGGCAACGCCAACATGCTGGCCTCGGACTTCGTACTCGGCATTGGCAACCGTTGGGCCAACCGCCACACCGGCTCGGTCGAGGTCTACACCAAGGACCGCACCTTCGTGCACGTAGATATCGAGCCGACCCAAATCGGCCGAGTATTCTCACCGGACTTCGGCATCACTTCCGATGCCGGCGCCGCGCTGAAGCTGTTCGTCGAAGTGGCCAAGGAGCGCAAGGCCGCTGGCAAGCTGCCGGATCGCAATGCCTGGGCCGCCGATTGCCAGGAACGCAAGCGCACCCTACTGCGCAAGACGCACTTCGATTCGGTACCGATGAAGCCGCAGCGCGTGTATCAGTGCATGAACAATGCCTTCGGCAAGGACGCCTGCTACGTCAGCACCATCGGCCTGTCGCAGATCGCCGCCGCGCAGTTCCTGCATGTCTACAAGCCGCGCCACTGGATCAACTGTGGCCAGGCCGGCCCGCTCGGCTGGACCATTCCTGCAGCGCTCGGCGTGGTTGCGGCTGATCCGCAACGCAAGGTAGTGGCGCTCTCGGGCGACTATGACTTCCAGTTCATGATCGAGGAGCTGGCGGTAGGTGCGCAGTTCAAGCTGCCCTACATCCACATTCTGGTGAACAACGCTTACCTGGGTCTGATTCGCCAGGCACAGCGCGGCTTCGAGATGGATTACTGCGTGCAGCTGGGCTTCGAGAACATCAATGCCGACCAGAGCGGCATGGAAGGCTACGGCGTCGATCACGTCGCGGTGGTCGAGGGTCTGGGCTGCAAGGCGATCCGCGTGTTCCGCCAGGAAGAACTGCAACCGGCCATCGAACAGGCCCAGGCCTGGATGGCCGAGCACCAGGTACCGGTGGTGATCGAAGTGATCCTTGAGCGAGTAACCAACATCGCCATGGGCACCGAGATCGATGCCATCAACGAATTCGAGGCGCTGGCTGAAGGCCGAGAAGATGCGCCGACTGCGGTCGGCTTGCTGGATTGATTCAACCGTAACCAAACGCGTGGAAGGCGCTTCGCGATCTTCCACCCTACGCAAGTGAACGTAGGGTGGATGTCGCGAAGCACATCCACCAACACTCCCGACGGGACTGGTAGCAGTAGCTTCCAACCCGTTCGGGGATTGTCCCTACAGACAAGGAGATGTACCCATGCCCCGTTTTGCCGCCAACCTGTCCATGCTGTTTACCGAGATGGATTTCCTCGACCGCTTCGCCGCTGCTGCCGAAGCCGGCTTCAGCGGTGTCGAGTACCTGTTCCCCTACGACTACCCAGCCGAGGAGATCAAGGCACGCCTGGACGCCAACGGCCTGACTCAGGTGCTGTTCAACCTGCCTGCCGGCGACTGGGCAAAGGGTGACCGTGGTGTCGCCTGCGATCCCGAGCGGGTTGAGGAATTCCGCACCGGCGTCGACCAGGCTATCGCCTACGCCAAAGTGTTGGGAAATACCCAGATCAACTGCCTGGCTGGCATCGCACCGAAAGGCGCCGACTTGGGCAAGCTGGAGATGACCTTCATCGAGAACCTGCGCTACGCGGCGAAGAAGCTCGAAGCCGCCGGTATCCGTCTGGTCATGGAAATGATCAACACCCGCGACATTCCGCGCTTCTTCCTCAACAACACCTCGCAGGCGCTGGAGATTCGCGACAAGGTCGGCAGCACCAACCTTTATCTGCAATACGACATCTACCACATGCAGATCATGGAAGGTGACCTGGCACGGACCATCGAAACCAACCTGGCAGCGATCAATCACGTGCAGCTGGCCGACAACCCGGGCCGCAACGAACCCGGTACTGGCGAGATCAACTACCGCTTCCTGTTCGAGCACCTGGACCGCATCGGTTATCAGGGCTGGGTCGGCTGCGAGTACAAGCCGGCCACCACCACCGCGGCCGGTCTCGGCTGGCTGGCTCCTTACCAGAACAGCGTGCACAACGCGATCTGAACTGACGCGACCCAGACGAATAAAGAGGAAAACACTCATGGCTAAGATTGGATTTATCGGAACCGGCATCATGGGCCTGCCCATGGCTCAGAACCTGCAGAAAGCCGGCCACAGCATTTTCATCTCCACCCATCATGACCCTGCCCCGGCAGCACTGGTCGAAGCGGGCGCCGTAGCCCTGGCCAACCCGAAAGAAGTTGCCCAGGAAGCCGAATTCATCATCGTCATGGTGCCGGACACCCCACACGTCGAAGACGTGCTGTTCCGCGAGAACGGTATCGCCGAGGGCGTCGGCCCGAACAAGCTGGTGATCGACATGAGCTCGATCTCCCCAAGCGCCACCAAGCAGTTCGCCGAGAAGATCAACGCCACGGGTGCCCGCTATCTCGACGCGCCGGTCTCTGGTGGTGAAGTCGGTGCCAAGGCCGCGTCCCTGTCGATCATGGTTGGTGGTAGCGAAGAAAGCTTCGCTCGCGCCCTCCCCCTGTTCCAGGCCATGGGCAAGAACATCACTCTTGTCGGTGAGAACGGTGACGGCCAGACCGCCAAGGTAGCCAACCAGATCATCGTCGCGCTGAACATTCAGGCCGTCGGCGAGGCGCTGCTGTTCGCCGCCAAGAACGGCGCCGACCCGGCCCGCGTTCGCGAGGCACTGATGGGTGGCTTCGCCAGCTCGAAGATCCTCGAAGTTCATGGCGAGCGCATGATCAAGGGCACTTTCGATCCAGGCTTCCGCATCAGCCTGCATCAGAAGGACCTCAATCTTGCCTTGGCCGGCGCGCGCGAGTTGGGTCTGAACCTGCCCAACACCGCCAACGCTCAGCAGGTGTTCAGCACCTGCGCGGCCATCGGTGGCAGCGGCTGGGACCACTCGGCACTGATCAAGGGCCTGGAGCACATGGCCAACTTCTCGATCCGCAAGAAGTGATCGCGAAGCAACAGAGTTGAGTTGAGCCGCGCTATCCAGTGTTGGATCCAGACAGCAACGCAGGGTAGCGCTGCGCTCAACGCCACTTGCAAGTCATGAGCCGGCTGCTGTGCGGAGTGCTTGGAATCAAGTCCCCCACGACGCAATGCTCCGTTCAGCAACCAGTTCATTCGCCGCCTTCGGGCGGCACCCCTTTCGACCTGCTCGGCAGAAGGAGTCACGGCCCGATTGCCGGGCGGGTCGATTCCAAACCTTAGTGCTTGCTTTTTTACTTGCGTAACCGAGCACTAAGGTCTGGAATCGGCCCCAGACCCCATTAGAAGGAGCTGTACATGAGCCTCGATCCGCAAGCCTTGTTGCGCGAGCTGTTCACCGCCGCCATCGATGCCGCCCATCCGCGCCAGGTGCTGGCCGATCATCTACCGGCTGACCGTAGCGGGCGCGCCATCGTCATCGGTGCCGGCAAGGCGGCCGCCGCCATGGCCGAAGCTATCGAAGCAGCATGGCAGGGCGAACTCTCCGGACTGGTAGTAACCCGCTACGGTCACGGAGCCAATTGTCGCAAGATCGAGGTGGTGGAAGCCGCACACCCGGTACCGGACGATGCCGGCGAGCGCGTCGCCCGTCGTGTGCTGGAAATGGTCAGCAACCTCGAGGAAAGCGACCGAGTGATATTCCTGCTGTCCGGCGGCGGTTCCTCGCTGCTGGCGCTGCCGGCCGAGGGCATCAGTCTCGCCGACAAGCAGGCCATCAACAAGGCGCTGCTGCGTTCCGGCGCGCACATCGGCGAGATGAATTGCGTACGCAAACACCTTTCGGCGATCAAGGGCGGCCGTCTGGCCAAGGCCTGCTGGCCAGCCAGCGTTTACACCTATGCGATTTCCGATGTGCCTGGCGACGAGGCTACGGTAATCGCCTCCGGCCCTACCGTGGCCGACCCGACCACGTCGGCCGAAGCCTTGGCGATCCTTGCCCGTTACAACATCGAGATACCGGAGAACGTTCGCACGTGGCTTGAAGACCCGCGCTCGGAGACGGTCAAGCCAAACGATCCATGCCTGTCGCGAAGCCATTTCCAGCTGATCGCAAGGCCCCAGCAATCGCTGGATGCGGCGGCCGAAAAGGCTCGCGCCGCCGGCATCACGCCGCTGATCCTTGGCGATCTGGAAGGCGAGTCGCGTGAAGTCGCCAAAGTCCATGGCGGTATCGCCCGCCAGGTGGTACTGCACGGCCAGCCGATCACCCCGCCCTGCGTGATTCTTTCCGGCGGCGAAACCACGGTGACGGTGCGCGGCAACGGCCGCGGTGGACGCAACGCAGAATTCCTCCTGAGCCTGACGGAAAACCTTCAGGGCCTGCCGAATGTCTACGCGCTCGCTGGCGACACCGATGGTATCGACGGTTCGGAAGACAACGCCGGCGCTGTGATGACACCGGACAGCTACTCTCGCGCCGAAGCCCTCGGCCTCAAAGCTGCGGATGAGCTGGCCGACAACAATGGCTACGGTTACTTCCAGGCACTGGACGCCTTGCTGATGACCGGGCCGACGCGCACCAACGTCAACGACTTCCGCGCCATCCTGATCCTGCCGCCGTCCAGCTAACGGGCGGTTGCAGCGCGCGTCAGTTACACGCGCTGCTGCGCGCGCCGTTACACGTATTCCATAACAATTACTGCCGATAGAGCCTGCCATGACACCTGACAAGAAGGTCAAGATCCTCGCCACCCTGGGACCGGCCACTCGTAGCATCGACGATGTACGCGAGCTGGTGGAAAACGGGGTCAACCTGTTCCGCCTCAACTTCAGCCATGGCGAGCACGCCGATCATGCCCAGCGCTTCGCCTGGATTCGCGAGGTCGAACGCCAGCTCAATCAGCCGATCGGCATTCTTATGGACCTTCAGGGACCCAAGTTGCGCGTCGGTCGCTTTGCCGAAGGCAAGGTGCAATTGGTTCGTGGTCAGACCCTGCGTCTGGACCTAGACCCGACTCCAGGGGATTCCAGCCGGGTCAATCTGCCGCATCCGGAAATCATCGATGCACTACAGCCGGGGATGAGCCTGTTGGTGGACGACGGCCGGCTGCGTCTGACGGTAATCGCCAAGCATGCCGACGCCATTGACACGCGCGTGGTTGCTGGCGGCGAGCTGTCCGACCGCAAAGGTGTCAACGTGCCAGAAGCGGTGCTGGAACTGAGCCCACTGACCGACAAGGATCGCCGTGACCTGGCCTTCGGCCTGGAACTGGGCGTTGACTGGGTGGCGCTGTCCTTCGTTCAGCGACCGCAGGATATTCACGAGGCACGCGGGCTGATCGGCGACCGCGCCTTCCTCATGGCCAAGATCGAAAAGCCATCGGCGGTGCAGCACCTGCGCGAGATTGCTCGCCTGTCCGACGCGATCATGGTCGCGCGCGGCGACCTCGGCGTTGAGGTGCCGGCGGAAAACGTTCCGCGTATCCAGAAGAACATCGTCCGCACCTGCCGCCAGCTCGGCCGGCCGGTGGTAGTGGCGACGCAAATGCTCGAATCGATGCGCTTCTCCCCCGCTCCGACCCGCGCCGAAGTTACGGACGTGGCCAATGCGGTAGCCGAAGGTGCGGACGCGGTCATGCTGTCGGCGGAAACCGCGTCGGGCGACTATCCGCTGGAAGCCGTGAGCATGATGAGCAAGATCATCCGCCAAGTAGAAAGCGGGCCGGATTTCCAAGCCCAGCTCGATGTACACCGTCCAAACGCCGAGGCGACTCTGCCGGACGCCATCAGCTGCGCGATTCGCCGTATCTGCGGCATTCTGCCCGTGGCGGTACTGGTCAACTACACCGAGTCCGGGCGCTCCAGTTTGCGCGCCTCGCGCGAGCGGCCCAGCACGCCGATTCTCAGCCTGACGCCAAACCTGGCGACAGCCCGCAAACTGACCGTGGCCTGGGGGGTGTATTCGATGATCGATGCGCCGATGCAGGACATGGAGCATGTCTGTCTGAACGCATTGGAGCTGGCTCGCGCCCAAGGCATGGCTGGCACCGGTGACACGGTGTTGATCACTGCTGGGGTGCCTTTAGGACAACCGGGAACGACTAACTCACTGCGTATCGAGACGCTCAACTAGCTCAACCAAGCTGGCATTCGCCTGCATTTCAATATGCGATGCAGGCGGCATACGCATTAAACCGCCGCCCTTCTCTCACCGGTTCTCAAAACCTCAAAAATGCGCCGTACTTTCCTACCGCACGCGTCACACGCGGTGCTCAACGGTGTCAGTCAGATTTTCCTGCAGGCTAATCCGACCTGCGGGTTGCTGATGCTCATGACCATCACCTTCTACGCGCCCTCGCTGCTGGCTGGGACGCTGCTCGGTCTGCTCAGCGGAACCCTCGCCGCCCGGTTGCTGGGGTATGCGCGCCAGGACATCGAATCCGGGCTCTACGGCTATAACCCGGCGCTCTTGGGGCTGCTGGTCACGCTTGTACTGGGTTCATCACCGCTGGCTCTGTTCCTGGTGGTGGTTGCCGGAGCGCTGTCGAGCCCGCTGCAGCGATATTTGTTGCGCGCCATGCGCGAGCGCGGCGGGCCAGCAGTCTTCACCCTGTGCTTCGTTCTGCTCGGCTGGCTGGTGCTGGTAGTGGCGGGCATGCTCGAGTCGGTCGCAGAAGCACGCCTGCCCGAGCCCAGGTTGGACGGATGGGGCGCGGTGGGCGCCATGGCAAGCGGCGTTGGGCAAGTGATGTTTCTCGGCGAGGCCGGAGCCGGACTCTGCTTGCTGCTAGCGATACTGGTTGCGGACAAGCGCGCCGGATTGTGGGCGCTTTGTGGCTCGGCAGTTGGGGTGTATTGCGCCCTGCTGACCGGCGCAACGGAACCACAGGCGCTAGCGGGGCTGGCTGGGTATAACCCGGCGTTGGCGGCTCTTGCGTTGAGCCAGGTGCACCGCTCGGCGCTGGCACCAGCGCTGGGCATCGCACTGGCGATAATTTGCAAACTGGCCTTCGATCAACTGGGTATTCCAGCGCTGACCATGCCCTTCATCCTTGCCTGCTGGGCGGTGGCGCTGGGTACTCGACTGATCCAGCGCCAGCTTGAAACGCAAACGGTCTGACCTTCAACCCTTGGTCGCGCGCGGGTCCTGGTCGCGCGGGTAGGTCCGCTCTTCTTCGATCTGGCCGTCATCGGTATGGATTTTCACCGATGCAGTGCGCAATTTCATGTATTCACGGGTCTCGTTGATGATGTCCTCCTTGGTCGTGGCTTCGAGCAGTGCCCGCTTGTCACCCTCCTCGCGCAGCACCCAACGGTCATCGTCATGCGTGATGTGGTAGTTCTCCATGTTGCCTCCGTAAGCTAATCGATAGTCAAAGCTATAGAACGCTGGCACGCGTAGCGGTTCGTTCGAAATACCGGCGCAGGTACTTATCACCTTTAAGGGTAAAATTTACCGAGCCGATCATGGTAATAACCACCATTTCCCACGCTAAAGCCCCGATTTCAGGCCGATTCCAAGCTGGAACAGATATTGAAAGGGATGCGCAACCTGTCCGTACTGCGCGATGGCTGCGCAATACATGGACGGTATTTCCCCACTATTGGAGTTCACCATGCTCAGCGCTGAACAACGTGCCCTGATCAAAGCCACCGTCCCGCTGCTGGAAACCGGTGGCGAAGCGCTCACCAGCCATTTCTACAAACTGATGCTTGCCGAGCACCCCGAAGTGCGCCCCCTGTTCAACCAGGCGCATCAGGCCAGCGGTGATCAGCCCCGGGCCTTGGCAAATGGTGTGCTGATGTATGCCAAGCATATCGATCGCCTGGATCAGCTCGGTGGGCTGGTGTCGCAAGTGGTCAACAAGCATGTGGCTCTGCAGGTACTGCCGGAGCACTACCCTATTGTCGGCTCCTGCCTGTTGCGGGCCATACGCGAGGTACTCGGCGCCGAAATCGCCACAGATGAAGTGATCGAGGCCTGGGCCGCAGCTTATGGGCAGCTTGCCGACATCCTCATCAGCACCGAAGAACAACGCTATAGCGCTACCGCTGACGCACCCGGTGGCTGGCGCGGCGCCCGGCGTTTCCGGATTGTCCGCAAAGTAGTCGAGAGCGCCGAGATCGTCTCCTTTTATCTGGAGCCGGAAGATGGCGGCGCGGTCGTCGCTCACAAGCCTGGCCAATACATCGGCTTGCGCCTACAAGTCGACGGGCAGGAGCTACGCCGCAATTATTCGCTCTCCGCAGCCAGCAACGGCCGCAACTACCGCATCAGTGTCAAGCGCGAGCCCGGCGGCGTTGCCTCCAACGCCCTGCATGGAATGGAACAAGGTCAGAGCCTCGACCTGTTCGCTCCGGCTGGCGAGTTCACCCTGCAGCCCAGCGATAAGCCACTGGTGCTAATCAGCGGCGGTGTTGGCATCACCCCAACTCTGGCGATGCTTGAGGAGGCCGTCACCACCGACCGACCGATCCACTTCATCCATTGCGCACGCAATGCCGATGCGCATGCGTTCCGCCAGACTATCGATGCGCTGGCCGAGCAGCATACTCAGCTCAAGCGCTTCTATTGCTATGACGAGCACCACAGCAGCGAAGCCCAGCCGGACGCCGTGGGCCTGATGACCGAAGAGCGGCTGGATGCCTGGTTACCAGCCGACCGCGACCTGGATGCCTATTTCCTCGGCCCTAAACCCTTCATGGCGGCGATTCGCCGGCAGCTGCGAACGCTTGGAGTTCCGGAGCATCAGACCCGCTTTGAATTCTTCGGCCCGGCTTCGGCGTTGGAGTAATTAGCCAGACGGCGTGGCTGCAGGAATCTCGGCCGCCGCGCTGAAGGTCGGTTACGTGATGCGCCCTTTAGCCATCCGAACTCAGGCAGTTCCTTCGTGGATAATGTCTAGTTCAAGATGCAAACTTTCAAAGCGTGCCGTTTCGCTGTGCCTTCATAACGCCATAACCCCACGATATTTGTAGATAACCATTCGTCTGCCGTTTGTTCGTTGCTGGAAACTCCAGAGGCGGAACCTAACTCTCAAACCATGAAGGCTGATGAAGTTGTGCAGCCCTGCAGAAAGTCTCTATCCATCGAGGAGAAAAAGACATGACAAACAAGAATCCCGGCAATTTTGCCAACGACCGCGAAAAAGCGTCGGAAGCTGGCAAGAAGGGCGGCCACAATAGCGGCGGCAACTTCGCAAACGACCGCGAAAAGGCCTCTGAAGCAGGCCGGAAGGGCGGCCAGAACAGCCACGGCGGTGGTCGAAACAGCAACAGCTAATGTGTGTCGCTAAAAATAAAGGCAAAGGTTAAATACCTTTGCCTTTTTTTGTTTCATATTTAATTTTTCATCGTTACGGCAAAATAAAAGGACAGTTTTGCTTACGACAATAAGCCGACACTTTTAATATTAAATTGGTTTTAAATCAATCCACACAAATTCTCGACAAATCGAGTAACTCAGCCATACCAAACCACTGCAGGAACCGTATCGACATGATCAAAGCTAATAACGAAACGGTGACAACCAATCCTGGTGATCAAGCGCCTCCTGGTACGCCCGGCACCGGTGAAAATACTTGCCCGGTGTGCAACGGCAGCGGCCGCAGTGAGTCCGGCGAATGCCAAAACTGTGGCGGTACCGGCAAGGTGGTCGAAGGTATCGGCGGGGCCTGATACCTGCCGGCAACAGGAGCAGCAGTCAATGAGCGCTAGCGCCTTTTCCGACCGTATCATCCAGAGCCTGCTGGACACCGACTACTACAAGCTGACGATGATGCAGGCGGTGCTGCATCACTACCCCAACGCTGAAGTCGAATGGGCCTTTCGCAGTCGTTCCGAGGAAGACCTGGCGCCCTATCTGAACGAAATCCGGCAGCAAGTCGAGACGCTCGCCGCACTCAGAATCAGCCAGGAAGAACTCGCCTTCCTCGATCGCATTCCCTATATGCAGCCGGATTTCATCCGTTTTCTCGGGCTATTTAGATTCGATTTGCGCTACGTGCGGGTCGAGCTCGAAGCAGGCGAGTTGGTGATCTACCTGCGTGGTCCTTGGCTGCATGTGATTCTTTTCGAGGTGCCGCTTCTGGCCATCATCAGCGAGGTTCGCAATCGGGCTCGCTACCCCCACGTAACCCTGGAGCAAGCCGAGGAGCGGCTCGAAGATAAACTTCAGTGGCTGCGCGACGAAGCCACCAATGAGGAACTCGCCGGGTTCAACCTCGCCGACTTCGGTACCCGCCGACGCTTCTCCTTTGCGGTGCAGGCTACGGTCGTCAAACGTCTGAAGAGCAGTTTCCCCGGCAACTTCGTCGGCACCAGCAATGTTCACCTCGCCCGCATACTAGATCTAAAGCCCATGGGCACCATGGCCCACGAGTGGATCATGGCGCACCAGCAACTGGGACCCAGGCTCATCGACAGCCAAAGTGCGGCGCTGGACTGCTGGGCGCGTGAATATCGTGGCGCGTTGGGCATCGCCATTACCGATTGCATCACCATGGATGCTTTTACGGCCGATTTCGATCTGTACCTGGCGAAGTTGTTCGACGGCCTGCGCCACGATTCCGGTGACCCAGTCGAATGGGCGGAAAAGGCCATCACCCATTACCGCCGTCTTGGCATCGACCCGATGACACGGCAACTCGTGTTCTCCGATGGTCTCGATTTTCCCAGGGCGCTTGGCATCTACCGCTCCCTGGCAGGCCGCAGCAACACCAGTTTCGGTATCGGCACGCAACTGACCTGCGACATCCCGGGCGTCGAGCCGACCAACATGGTAATCAAGATGACCAGTTGCAACGGTCAGCCCGTGGCGAAAATATCCGACTCCCCGGGCAAGACCATGTGTCGCGACGAAGCTTTCGTTGCGTACCTCAAGCATGTGTTCGGTGTGAACGGTCACTGAATGCTGATTCGCCCCGGCTCATTAATCCGTTAGAGCGACAGAGTTTCGACCGGAAAAATGACGCTTTAGAGCGCTTATGACATACCCCTCCGAGTTATTAGTTTGAGTGGTCAGGGGTTGAAGCAGCCGCCGACCACGAAGCCAACAAAAACAACAATAGGAGATTTTTGATGCGAAGCGCTCGCACACCCCTTGCCCTCGCAGTGCTACTGAGCTGTGCGTCAATGACGGCCGCAGCCGACACAGGGCCATTCAGTCAATTCGTGAATTTTGGCGACTCACTCAGTGATGCCGGTAACTTTCCCGACCTGGCCAGCCCACTTCAAAACGGGTTGCCGACCGGCGGTCTGCGCTTCACCAACCGCACCGGTCCGACGTACGCGCCGAACAACACCGAATATGCAGGGCAGGTTGTTACCCAGGTACTCGCCGATCGCCTGGGCCTGCAGTCGCTGCCTTCGACGCCCCTGCTGCCAGCGCTGTTGACCGGCAATCCGGACGGTACCAACTATGCCGTGGGTGGTTACCGTTCGGATCAGATTCTTAAATCGCTGAACGACACCTCGATAGTCGATACCGGCACTGGCCTGTCTCGCAGTCGTCCCGGCTATCTGGTGGAAAACCAGCAAGTCGACCCGAACGGGCTGTACTACCTCAATGGCGGCGCCAACGATATTTTTCAGCTCGTCGAAGGAACTTCTCCCATCCCAATCACGATGGCGCAATCAGCCGCCAATATGGTCGCGGCTGTGGGTGCACTTCAGGCGGCCGGCGCGCGCTATATCGTGATCTCCGACCTGCCGGACGTTGGCAATACCCCTCTGGGCAACAGCCTGCCGGGCTTCAGCACGGTGCTGAACGACCTGAGCGACGCGTTCAACGCTGAACTTGCCGCTGGACTCCAGGCGCAGGGTGGCAATTACGTGCTGCTGAACAACCGACTGCTGCTCTCGGAAGTTCGCGCGGACCTCGCCCGCTATGGATTCGACCCGACCATCGATCAGACCGCGGTGTGCTTTGACGGAGGCAACTGCCCGCTCGACCCCACCTACGGTCTGGGCACCGCCAACGCCGATCCGAGCCGCCTGCTATTCAATGACCAGGTGCACCCCACCACGGCAGTTCATCAGATCAGTGCCGACTACATCTATTCAATACTTTCCGCGCCGGCTGAGGTTTCGCGTTTGCCTGAAATGGGCCGCTCGGCCTTGCGCAATCACCTGCAGATGCTTGACAACGAGCTGACCGTGCAGCGCGGCAATTGGCAATCGATCGGTGCCTGGAGCACCTTCGTACAGGGTGGCTACAACAGTCCGGAATATGACGGCTTCGGCGGTGGCGATGGGGACAACCCAACGCTTGCGATCGGTGCGACCAACAGAGTCAGCGACAATTGGCTGGCAGGGCTCAGCTTGGGGCTGGCACAGAACTCGCTGACCTTGGGCGAGGGAAACTCGGATTACGACATGCGCAGCTACCTAGCCACGGCATTCGCCAGCTTTCAGCAAGAGCGCCTGTTCGCTGACTTCAGCGTGAGTGCCGGTTACCTGGACTACGATAACCTCGAACGCACCTTCGCCCTCGGCGTCGCCGAGCGCTCCGAGAAGGGCAGCACTGAAGGAATGCTTTGGGGCGTTTCGGGCAAAACCGGCTTCAACCTGATGCAACAGGGCGAACGCCTTCAGTTCGGTCCGTTCATCGGCGCCAGCTATCAGAAAATCGAAGTCGATGGTTATAGCGAAAAAGGCGCCAGCGCTACCGCACTGACCTATGAAGACCAAGAGTTGGACTCGCTGCGATTGTCGCTCGGTCTATTTGGCGGCTATGCGCTGACCGAGCGCACTCGCCTTTTTGGTGAAGTCGCACGCGAGGTCGAACGCAAGGATGACGAACGTGACGATCTGCGTATGTCGCTGAACAGCGTACCGAACAATAGCTTCGAGCTGCCCGGCGCCACTCCCACCGGCGATCAGACACGCTTCAGCGTTGGTGTCGCGCATCAGCTCGCAGCGGGACTCAGCGTTCGAGCCAACTACAACTACCAGGGCAACGACAACCGTAACCATGGTATCGGCCTATCCCTGGCGCTGGATCTGTAATACATCTTCTCGTTTGGCTTGCTCTGGCTCAGCCGCTGCGTTCATTGCGCCGCGGCTTTTTTTTATGATTCATCGCGAACCAGCGCCGAAGCCTAGCGGCGATCGATTTGCTCCTGCAGGTTGGCGATCTGCCCTCGCAGGGTGCTGAGGTTGCGCGTCATCTGTGCGCGGAATGCATCGAACTCACCGATATTCACACCCGGCGTGGCGGCCGGTCGATTGTCCAGCTCGCTGCGCAGAATCAGCACCTCCTGTTCGAGGCGGCTGACTGCCGGATTGGAATCACCTCGCTGCTTCAGCGCAGCGATGTCTTTGCTCATCCCATCCAATCGAGCGGAAAGTTTATCGATGCTGTCGGATGAGCCCTTCAGTTCGTTCACCGTGGAATTCAGCGCCGCCTGCTCGCTGGTCAGCCCTTTCAGGCCCTCGGCAAGAGTCGCGGTTGTACCCTGCTGACTACGTACGTCTGTCGCTACCGCTTCGACCCGTTTAGCTTGTTCGTCCAGGCGTTGATCCTGATTACCCTGTTTGCCCGTCAGGCTCTGCTGCTGAGTAGTAATGGCGCGCTGTTGCTCCGCCAGATCGAGCGCCTGCTTCTCAAGCTGCTTGATGCGCAGTTTCAACGCTTCGCCTTCTGTTGTGACGCTGGATTCCGTCGCTACCATCTTTCCGGAGATATCCTGCAGCCTGCCTGCCGCGTCTTCGCTGATCCGCGCGAAGCTTTCCTGAGTGGCGACCACTTGCGCCTCGAGCCGGGAAATCTGTTGCATGCTCCACCACCCCAGCGCCGCCAATGCGGCGAATAGCGCCGCAATCATCACCCATAGCGGTGCGGTGTTGACGCCGCGGCGCTTCTGCCGTGATCGCCCATCATCCGAACGGCTTTCCACGGGCTTGCTGATCGGCTCAAAGTCCGGCGCGGGATAGGGATCGCGGTCACGGCCAGCGGTCAGGCTGGGTACATGGTCCAGTTCGTCGTGAGCATCGTTGCGCATGGGGTACCTTTGATGGCGCGAAGCGAGAGACAACGCGCAGTATAACGATTCAGCGGCGTCACTTCAGCGACTAGAGGATGGATAGACGCACCATTGGCAAGCGTGCACGCGTTACCACGATTCAAGGACGTGCAACGAGCCGCAGCGGTTAATAGGCAACAGCCCCGGTTCGCTCTTTAAACAGAAAATCCTATACATACCCAAGCCAGCCGCGCCGGGCTTGAAGAAAATTTCTGATGCGAAATACGCCGAAAACCGAAGCTTGGTACGCCTGTTGCTTTGGTAGTCATGCCAGTGGATAGCATTCGCCGACAAGGATGTCGGGCCTAAGGATGTCGGGCCTAGAGATTGGACGGCTGAGGCGGAACCAAGAGGAGCGAATCATCATGGAGTTCAACAAGGCTGTACTCGATTGCATGCAGACTCTTCGCCGCCGGTTACGCGAAGAACAACAGCTGGATATCCACCTGAGCCAACCCGACGCCATCACCGCGATGCTGACGGCATGCCTAGGCTCCAGTGACGAAACTACCCGTGACCTTGGCAGACAACTGGCCGCCTACAGCGATATGCCGCCGCCCGTTTTGGCGAAACCTTCTCCTTCCGCAAGCAGCAATGGTTACACACCATCGGTGCGCATCTATCGCGGCCAGCGAATCATGGCCTGAACCGCTCAATCGACCAGCCATTGCCTGACCGAGCGCGTGAGTTGCTGGGTAAGTTCGGCGAGCAACTCGCCGCCATTGCGCCAGTGATGCCAATAGAGCGGCACATCGATCGGGTTGCCGCGAAACACATCGACTAGCGCCCCACTAGCCAGCTCACCGCGTACCTGAAGCTCAGGTACCAGACCCCAGCCAAGATCGCTCTGCAGCAAGCGAACGAAGCCCTCGGACGACGGGCACAGGTGATGACTGAAGGCACCGCTGAGACCCAGCGAGGCCAGATAGCGATGTTGCAATTGATCATCAGGACCGAACACTATCGCTGGCGCCCGCAATAGAGCCTCCGTCGGCGGATCGCCGCTCAGATGGCGGGCGATGAAGGCCGGACTGGCCAGGGCGCGATAGCGCATGGCCCCAAGAAACTGACTGCGCGCGCCAGCCAGCGGACGCTCCACCGCGCACACGCAGGCCGCCACTTCCCCCGCCCGCATGCGTTTGAGGCCCACCGCCTGATCTTCCAGCACATGATCGAGCACCACCCCATGCGCCGTGCAGAACGGCGCGACCGCCTCGGCCCACCAGGTCGAGAGGCTGTCGGCATTGAGGGCGATACGCAGCCTTTCCGGCAGGCGGCTCTCATCCAGTTCCGGCACTTGCCCCTGTAGATCGCGCTCCAGCAAACGCACCTGTTGCACGTGATTGAGCAGACGCCGACCCACTTCAGTCGGCTGAGGCGGTGCAGCGCGCAATAGCACTGGCTGCCCGAGCCGGGCCTCCAGCAACTTGATGCGCTGGGACACTGCCGATTGCGACAGCCCCAGCGCTTGGGCGGCGCGATCGAATCCAGACTGCTCGACCACAGCCGCCAGAGCGACCAACAGCTTGTAATCGAACATCACATTTCCTTATATAGCATTACGATATTTCGTTTTTCTTATACGACAGAGCCACCGAGACTGCGAGCATTCATTCGAATGCGAACAGGCAGAGCGACTATGTGGCAGAGCTATTTCAACGGTTTACTGGTGACGGCAGGGCTGATCATAGCCATCGGTGCCCAAAACGCCTTCGTCCTGGCACAGAGCCTGCGCCGAGAACACCATCTGCCCGTCGCCGCCCTCTGCATCCTTTGTGACATTCTGTTGGTCAGCGCTGGGGTCTTCGGTCTCGCTGCGATACTGGCGGAAAACCCGCTGCTGCTGCAGATCACGCGCTGGGGTGGCGTGATGTTTCTGCTGTACTACGGCGTCATCGCCTTGCGCCGCGCGGCACGCCCACAAGCCCTGCTGGAAGACGCGCAACGCGGCCCGCGCTCCTTGCAGAGCGTGCTGCTCGCCGCGCTGGCGGTCACCCTGCTCAATCCGCACGTCTATCTCGACACGGTGTTGCTGATCGGCTCGCTCGGCGCCCAGCAGCCCGAGCCGGGTGCCTACACGCTGGGCGCCGCAAGTGCATCGACATTGTGGTTTCTGGTTCTCGCCCTTGGCGGTGCCTGGCTTGCGCCGTGGCTCGCGCGACCGCTGACCTGGCGACTGATCGATCTGGGCGTGGCGGGAATGATGTTCGCCATCGCCGCGCAGCTGGTTATCCTCGCCTGAGGAACGCCTGGTCCAGCCGGAGGTCCACGCAGAGGGCTTCATGCACCGCCAGCCCCAGCGCGAGCTAAGCAACAAGGCTCTGGCCTCGGCTTTTCCACACAGTTGTCGCGTGGTTTTGCCGCAGGACGGGTGCTATGATCCCTGGTTCGCGGGTATGGAGTGGAACGCTTCAACCCGCCATTACGGCCGCCCGTGAACGGCCGAAAGATTGCGCACGCATGTAGCGAGCGAAGGGAAAGACAGGCGTAAACGGACGAACATCGGTGCAGTAGTTTTCTCCGTTCCGCGAGGCGCTGGTCACCAGCGCAGACTGCCTCCTTTCATGCTGGCCGCATCTATTCTCGACACCTGAGCAGGAGATACACCATGGCTTTCGAATTGCCGCCGCTTCCGTTTGAAAAGAACGCCCTCGAGCCACACATTTCCGCCGAGACTTTCGAATACCACCACGGCAAGCACCACCAGGCTTACGTAACCAACCTGAACAACCTGATCCCGGGCACAGAGTTCGAAGGCAAGGATCTGGAAACCATCATCAAGACTTCGTCCGGTGGCATCTTCAACAATGCCGCTCAGGTCTGGAACCACACCTTCTTCTGGAACTGCATGGCACCGAACGCCGGTGGCCAGCCGACTGGCGCCCTGGCTGACGCCATCAACGCCTCCTTCGGTTCCTTCGACAAGTTCAAGGAAGAGTTCACCAAGACCGCCATCGGCACCTTCGGCTCCGGCTGGGCCTGGCTGGTGAAGAAGTCCGACGGCAGCGTCGGCCTGGCGAGCACTATCGGTGCCGGCAACCCAATGACCGCTGGCGACAAGCCGCTGCTGACCTGCGACGTCTGGGAACACGCCTACTACATCGACTACCGCAATGCGCGTCCGAAGTTCGTCGAAGCATTCTGGAACGTGGTCAACTGGGACTTCGTAGCGAAGAACTTCGCTGGCTGAGTCGCCTGGCTTGCAATACGGCGAGCGGCCTTCCGCTCCCGTGAAGCCTGCACAAAAATGCCCGCATCCCAGTGATGCGGGCATTTTTCGTTTCAGCGATACCGTTTCGCCGTTGTGGTGAAAACATCAGGCACCGACGCGCCTCGCCAGGTAGATGGCCGCGCAGTATCGGCTATCCTCAACAGCTCACTTATCCAGGAGCTCTCCCATGCCCAAAACCGCACTCATCATCGGCGCGTCACGCGGCCTCGGTCTAGGGCTGGCGAAGCAGCTCGCCAGCGAAGGATGGCAAGTAATCGCTACCGTTCGTGATCCACAGCGCGCCGACGAGCTGAAAACCATCGCGGGCGTCCGCATCGATGCGCTGGATATCAATGACGGTGACTGTGTCGAGGCGCTCGCCCAGCGGTTATCCGGCACCATGCTGGATCTGCTCTTTATCAACGCCGGCATTTCCGGCTCGCGCCAGCTTTCGGCCATCAACGCTACTGCCGAGGATGTCAGCAAGCTATTCATGACCAACGCTGTCGCACCTGTGCGCCTGGCCAAGCACATGTTGCCCCTGGTCGATCCGCAGACTGGCGTCATCACCTTCATGAGTTCGATCATGGGCAGCGTGGAAACCGGACCGGGAATGGGCATGCCGCTGTACGGCGCAAGCAAGGCAGCCCTGAATCATCTGACTCGAAGCTTCGTCGCAGAACTTGGCGAAGGTACAAGCCTCACGGTGCTTTCGATGCATCCGGGCTGGGTCAGAACCGACATGGGCGGTGAAGAGGCGCCACTTGATATCGAAACCAGCTGTCGCGGCATGGTCGAGCAGGTGAAGCGCGCAGCCGGACAGGGTGGGCATCGATTCATCGACTATCAGGGCGAGCAACTGCCCTGGTGAAGCAGCGAACCGGTCTGCTGGCCTTCAAAACGAAGATGCGGGTGGCAACCTCGTCACCACCCGCACCGGTAGACCCAGCCAGTCGCGCTATGCACGACCCTGGCAGCCGAAGACGCTGCTTACGCCTTTGGCAGCGTTACGCCGCGTTGCCCTTGATATTTGCCACCACGATCACGGTAGGACGTCTCGCACTCTTCGTCCGACTCCAGGAACAACATCTGAGCCACACCTTCGTTGGCGTAGATTTTCGCCGGCAGTGTGGTGGTGTTGGAGAATTCCAGCGTCACGTGCCCTTCCCACTCGGGTTCTAGCGGCGTCACGTTGACGATGATGCCGCAGCGGGCATAAGTGCTCTTGCCCAGGCAAATGGTCAAAACGTTGCGCGGGATGCGGAAGTACTCGACGGTGCGGGCCAGAGCGAAGGAGTTCGGCGGGATGATGCAAACATCGCTCTTGATGTCGACGAAGCTCTTCTCGTCGAAATTCTTCGGGTCGACCGTGGCCGAATTGATGTTGGTGAACACCTTGAATTCATCGGCACAGCGCACGTCGTAGCCATAACTGGACACGCCATAGGAAATCAGGCGCTCGCTGCCCTCGCCACGCACCTGACGCTCGACGTAGGGCTCGATCATGCCGTGCTCCTGGGCCATCCGGCGAATCCACTTGTCCGATTTGATGCTCATGGCGGGCGTCCTGATTTGGCTGGTAGTTGTCAAAGAAAGGCGTGCATCTTACCGAGCCCACGAAGCCGGTTCAAAGCCCCTGAGTCAGTACGATGTGCCGCATCTCTGACGCTTTGGCGGAATATGAAAATAATGCTCGCATTGCGACAGAAATGGAGTATCTTTCATTGGCTGCTGCTGCATGTGTCACCGTGAATCGCTACATGTTTAGATTTCGATCCGATCATTGCTACGACTCCTAACTCCTTGCACACAGTCACCGTTCGGGGTATTTGCCCGTTCAAATTATCTCTACACCTTGTTCAAGGAGACATTTCAAATGTCCAATCGCCAAACCGGTACCGTTAAGTGGTTCAACGATGAGAAAGGCTTCGGCTTCATCACTCCGCAATCCGGTGACGACCTTTTCGTACACTTCCGCGCCATCCAGGGCGACGGTTTCAAGAGCCTGAAAGAAGGCCAGCAAGTTTCCTTCGTCGCTACCCGCGGCCAGAAGGGCATGCAAGCTGAGGAAGTTCAGGTTATCTAACCTGAAGTTTCTCTAAAAAAGCCCCGCTTCGGCGGGGCTTTTTTATGCCTGCGATTTACTGCATCCAGCTGTCCGGCAGCGGGCGGCGCACAAGCGCGGCCCGCTCGGTTGATTAGTCGTCAGAGATAACGATATTCGGCATCGACTGCGCGATGATCTGGCGACTCTGGGAAATCCGCGCCCCAACGCTACGCGCCATCTGCTGATAGATCATGGCGATCTGGCTTTCCGGATCGGCGATAGTGGTTGGCTTGCCGGCATCGGCCTGACTGCGGATTGCCATCGACAGCGGCAACGAGGCCAGCAGCTCGACGTTGTACTGCTCTGCCAGCTTCTCACCGCCGCCTTCACCGAACAGATGCTCGGCATGGCCGCAGTTCGAGCAAATGTGGATGGCCATGTTTTCCACCACTCCAAGCACCGGAATGTTCACCTTGCGAAACATCTCGACGCCCTTCTTGGCATCCAGCAGCGCCAGGTCCTGCGGCGTAGTGACAATTACCGCGCCCACCACCGGCACTTTCTGCGCCAGGGTCAGCTGGATGTCACCGGTGCCCGGTGGCATGTCCACCACGAGATAGTCGAGATCGTTCCACGCCGTCTGGGTGATCAGCTGCAGCAAGGCTCCGGAAACCATCGGGCCGCGCCAGACCATCGGAGTCTTGTCGTCGGCCAGAAACGCCATCGACATGATCTGCACGCCGTGCGCTTCCAGCGGGATGAAGGCTTTGCCGTCCCGTATCTGCGGGCGCGTGCCCTCAACGATGCCGAACATGATGCCCTGGCTCGGCCCGTAAATGTCCGCATCCAGCACACCTACACGCGCCCCTTCGCGCGCCAGCGCCAGCGCCAGATTGGCCGCCGTGGTGGACTTGCCAACACCGCCCTTGCCGGAGGCCACCGCGATGATGTTCTTCACATTGGCCAGCGCTGGCACCTGGTCCTGCGCCTTGTGTGGCTTGATTACGCAGTCGACCTGGACGTCAGCACGCGTCACGCCTTCGAGCTGCTCGATCGCCATCGCGAGCATTTGCGCCCAACCGCTGCGAAACAGCCCGGCGGCATAACCCAGCTCGAGCTGCACGCCGACGCGATCGCCCTGAACTTCGATGGAACGTACACAACCGGCACTCACCGGGTCTTGGTTCAGGTTCGGGTCGGTGTATTGACGCAGTACGGCTTCGACAGCTTCGCGTGTGACGGTCATGACTACTCCCAAGAAAACCTAGTAAAACAGACGGGCATCTTACCCCGTGGTGCCGTATGGGCCCATCAACCGCGTCAACATGGCGCGGCACTCGGTATTCGACCGGCACCAGCCGCGCCAGTGCGGGTGAAAAAAAAACCTCGCACCTTTATAGTGACCGACTCACTTCGCAACCCCGACTGCAGATTTCCCCCATGTCCGAAGCCCGTCAGATCCTCGTTACCAGTGCCCTGCCCTACGCCAACGGTTCGATTCACCTTGGCCACATGCTCGAGTACATCCAGACGGACATGTGGGTGCGGTTTCAGAAGCTGCGCGGCAACCAGTGCATCTATGTCTGCGCCGACGACGCCCATGGCTCGGCCATCATGCTGCGCGCCGAAAAGGAAGGCATCACGCCCGAGCAGCTGATCGCCAATGTGCAGGCCGAACACAGCGCCGACTTCGCCGACTTCCTGGTCGACTTCGACAATTTTCACTCGACCCACTCGGAAGAAAACCGCGAGCTTTCGAGCCTGATCTACACCAAGCTGCGCGACGCAGGCCACATCGCCACGCGCTCGGTCACCCAATATTTCGACCCCGAAAAGGGTATGTTCCTCGCCGACCGCTTCATCAAGGGCACCTGCCCGAAGTGCGCGGCCGAGGACCAGTACGGCGACAACTGCGAAAAGTGCGGCGCCACCTACGAGCCCACCGAACTCAAGAATCCACGCTCGGCCATCTCCGGCGCCACGCCGGTGCTGCGCGACTCCAAGCACTTCTTCTTCAAGCTGCCCGACTTCGAGGCGATGCTCAAACAGTGGACCCGCAGCGGCAGTCTGCAGGACTCGGTCGCCAATAAAATCGCCGAATGGCTCGACGGCGGCCTGCACGAATGGGACATCTCCCGTGACGCGCCCTACTTCGGCTTCGAAATCCCCGACGAGCCCGGCAAGTATTTCTACGTCTGGCTGGATGCGCCCATCGGCTACATGGCCAGTTTCAAGAACCTCTGCTCGCGCCGCCCGGAACTGGACTTCGACACGTTCTGGAAAACGGATTCCAGCGCCGAGCTATACCACTTCATCGGCAAGGACATCATCAACTTCCACACCCTGTTCTGGCCTGCCATGCTCGAAGGCGCCGGCTACCGCAAGCCCACCGCCGTCGCCGTGCACGGCTACCTGACGGTGAACGGGCAGAAGATGTCCAAGTCGCGCGGCACCTTTATCAAGGCGCGCACCTACCTCGATCACCTGAACCCGGAATACCTGCGCTACTACTACGCGGCCAAACTGGGCCGCGGCGTGGACGACCTGGACCTGAACCTCGAAGATTTCGTGCAAAAGGTCAACTCCGACCTCGTCGGCAAAGTGGTCAACATCGCCAGCCGTTGCGCCGGGTTTATCCACAAGGGCAACGGCGGCTTGATGGTCGACCGCAACGCCGCGCCGGAACTGACCGACGCCTTCCAAACCGCTGCACCTTCTATAGCTGACGCCTACGAGAACCGTGATTTCGCCCGCGCCATGCGCGAGATCATGGCGCTGGCCGACCGCGCCAATGCCTGGATCGCCGACAAGGCGCCCTGGGCACTGAACAAGCAGGACGGCATGCAGGATGAAGTCCAGGCAATCTGCGCCACCGGCATCAACCTGTTCCGCCAGCTGGTGATCTTCCTTAAGCCAGTGCTGCCAAACCTGGCCGCCGACGCCGAGCGCTTCCTGAACGTCGAGCCGCTGGGCTGGACTGACCTTCAGACGCTGCTAAGCAACCATCAGCTAAACGCCTTCACCCCGCTATTGACCCGTATCGAGCCTGCCAAAATCGAAGCCATGATTGAATCATCCAAGGAAGACCTCGCCTCTGCTGAAACCGCTACGCCAGCCCAAGGCAATGGCGAACTGACCAAGGAGCCGATCGCCGCCGAAATCGCCTTCGACGCCTTTGCCGCGGTTGACCTGCGCATCGCGCTGATCGAGAAATGCGAGTTCGTCGAAGGTGCCGACAAGCTGCTGCGCCTGACCCTGGATATCGGCGACGCCAAGCGCAACGTTTTTTCCGGCATCAAGAGCGCCTACCCAGACCCGAGCAAGCTCGAAGGCCGCCTGACCCTGTACGTCGCTAACCTGGCCGCGCGCAAGATGAAGTTCGGCATTTCCGAAGGCATGGTGCTGGCCGCCGGCCCTGGCGGTGAAGAGATCTACCTGCTCAGCCCCGACAGCGGCGCTAAACCTGGTCAGCGCGTTAAGTAACGACGTAACAGCACGGGAGCCCGGCGCAACGCAGGGCTCCCGCTTCGATTCCCCACTGACCGTCTCACCACAGCGAGCTGCTGACATTCCCCGGAGGCGGTAATGAATCAGACACCCGATCCCAGTAAATGCCCAGTTTGCGGCCAATCGAATCAATGCAGCCTGTCCAACCCGGCTACCGCAACTCAGCCGTGCTGGTGCTTTAGCGCCGAGATAGCCCCCGAGGTCCGTGAACGGATACCGGACGACGCGCTGAATAAAGCCTGCATCTGCCCGCGCTGCGCTCGCGGCGAGTTGCCCGCAAAACCCTGATGCGCCTCGATCGCTTTCTCGCCAACCTACCCCACTGCAGCCATCGCCAGGCGCGCCTGCTGCTGGCCTCGGGCCGTGCCTCGGTAAATGGAAAGACGGTCTGTAACGGCACCCATGACGTCCGCATCTTCGACCGTATCGAGCTGGACGGCTGCGTGTTGCAGGCAGGCAAGCCCGCTCGCTTCTTTATGCTGAACAAACCGGCCGGCTGCGTCAGCGCCACCGCCGATCCGCAACACCCCACGGTGCTGGATCTGCTAAACGAGCCCGATAAGGACGAGCTGCACATCGCCGGGAGGCTGGACTTCAACACCACCGGGCTGATGATCATCACCAACGACGGCCTCTGGTCGCGCCGTCTGACCCAACCCGAAAGCCTGCTCGGCAAGACCTACCGGGTAGAAACCGAAGATCCGATTGACCCGATTTGCATCGACCGCTTCGCCCAAGGCCTCTACTTTCGCTTCGAGAACCTCACCACCCTGCCCGCCGAGCTCGAACCGCTCGGCTCGCATCAGGCACGCCTGACCCTACATGAAGGCCGCTACCATCAGGTCAAACGCATGTTCGGCCACTTCAATAACAAGGTCACCAGCCTGCACCGCGAACGCATGGGCCCACTGCAGCTCGATCCCACCCTCGCCCCCGGCCAATACCGCAGCCTGACTCCAGAGGAAATCGAGCAGATCTGAAACAACGGGGAAAACCACTTCATAAGCTTCAACTCGCCCCGCCCTTCTGGTACAAAGGCTGCCTGCGCGGGCGTCGTATAATGGCATTACCTGAGCTTCCCAAGCTCATGACGAGGGTTCGATTCCCTTCGCCCGCTCCAGATACCATCGCTTTGGCAGGCCCCGTGAGTTCGCGTCGGTATTGTTCCCAGCGACGACAACTGCACGCCCCGCCCCACCGTAAACAAAATGCAGCCATCCCCCGGCTCGCTACTACGCTGCGAATTCATCCAGCAGTAGGCAGACGCGCTCCGTAAGCCGTCAGACCCACCTAAGCAATTGGGGCTAGGAGAGCGAGCTATAACAAGCAGCGCGTCGGCGGACAGTTCAAGTGGGCAGTCGTAAACGACCAGATCGACTTCAACAGAGTGTGCCAAAACTACAAACGTGGCCCTGATCTACCGCGAACGCCGAAAATTGCCGAGGTCGTCTTCAAGCAGACGGGCAGCCGATACCAGCCCGCATGCGCGGCTGCCAACAACTACATGCCATAGACGAAACCGCAGCTGGGAACTGTGGCAAATACATGATCACTGCAAAAAAGGCCGGCATGCACGAGGAAAGGAGCTAATCCCCGTCAGCCACCGTTTGGCTCTTTTGACCTATACCGCAACCTGAACGGACCGACAACACTCTCCTTGCTTCGCCTGTGATGTACGGAGCTAATCCAATGCGAACAGGAGATTCCAATGTCTAAAATCACTCCTTTAACTGCAGCGCTTTTATTCGCGGTAAGCGGCAGCGTATTAGCCAACGAACATGTGGCTGAGGTAGAACAGAACGGCATTGATAACAGCGCAGAACAGACGCAGAGCGGCGTCATGCAGCGGTCCTTCATCCTGCAGAACGGCACGGAGAACGGCGCACTCACTAACCAATCTGGCACCAGCAGCGAGGGTGGTCAGGCAAGCATCGAGCAAGTAGGAGCGCTGAATACCGCCGAAATTTATCAGGTGAATGGAAGCCGGCCCGGGATGGCAAGCGCGTATATCTATCAGACAGGGAATGCAAATAGCGCCACGCTCGAACAGCATGAGTCTCGTGACGAGCTTGCCGTTACTGCGACTATCCATCAGGAGGGTACTGGCAACCAACTCAATGCCAGGCAGTCCTGGGTAGGCAACCAGCTTGACGTGGTGTCGATCGGTCAAGGCAACATCGTCCAAGTGGACCAGTCCGGCTTCAGCACTGCAGAAATTCAGCAGACCGGTACGGCTAACCTAGTGCAGCTGGAACAGGTAAGCACCGGCATTGGTGGTGGTTTCGCTGTGGTCGAACAGAACGGCATCGCCAACCAGGCGAACATACAGCAGTTCTCCGGACGCTACCCTGCCGCCGATGTATTTCTACAGCAGATTGGTATCGCCAACATCGCGCAGATCGAAGCTGGTGACGGCTACAGCTCGCTGGACTATATACAACGCGGCACAGGAAACGAGCTTGACGCCTACCTGGCCGGGCAGAACAGTAGCTTAACCGGATACTCAGAAGGCGATTACAACACGGTGGTAACTTCGCAGGCTGGAAACAACAACAGCCTGGAAATCGTTCAGGTTGGGTCTTATAACCAGATAGAAGCCCGCCAAGAATTTCACGCCCATGAAGCGCTCATCAGCCAAACGGGTCACGGCAACCAGGCTTTCCTGACGCAAGCTCAATCGCTTGGCAGTAATTCAGCGAGCGTCGTTCAGAACGGTAGCGGCAACATAACCAGCGTTCTCCAACAGTAAAACGATCCGCAATGAGTCGAAGCTGTATACCCCAGTGGGTACGCGGCCCAGCCTGAGGGCATTGCGTACCCACTGGGCGCTGATCTCCCATGACCCCGCGCTGGCACAGGCCCATCAGCAATACAACCTCGCTGAAGGAAAGCCTTCATTAGATAAACTCCAGCCCGGCGATAGCAGCGCGAGTGATGTAGCGGGTGTTGTCGGTACGGCAGTTCACAGACGACACCTTTGGCGAACTTGGATTCGTCCGGTTTGAACATGCCGGTGCGGATGCTCACATATACGCTTGCACATGAGTTGCTGCGCCCGCAGCTCTCGCTGGAGCGGCATAGGTCAAATAACGTGACAGACCGAGCTGACTCGCTTATCCGTTCATTGTCCCCGCACTAGCTGTGCAGTGCTGAGTTATTGAATATTAGCTATCCACCGGAGCATATTTTTGAAAGCCATAGATACGACCATCTTCTTGCAGATCAATGACCTGCTCTGTCAGTTTTTCCTTTCCTTTGATCAACGGGACTGGCCTGCCATGGTCGAATGCCTTGCGCCTCAGGTGGCGATTGATTACTCGTCCTCGGGTCGGGAGCAGCCCACGACGATGAGTGGCCAAGACTTCGTTAGCCGCCGGCAGAATGCGATTGATAAGTTGGCCAAGCACCATAGCTTTTCCAACCTTCTTATCGCGCGTGCAGATGAGCGTACTGTCAGTGCGCGATGCAACTATCTGATTCTTCGTTTTGACTCTGCCGGCTCAGGCGAGGATTTCTTCCACTCGTGTGGAAGTTATGAATTCCTCTTCGATGACATACAGGGCGATTGGAAAATATCGAGCATCAAGCAGAATGCTCTCCGGAGCTGGGGCAACTCGAGCCTGCACGGTGGATCGTCGCAGGGGAACGCCTGAGAAAGATTTCAGATATAAAAAGCCCTGCACAAGCAGGGCTTTTTTCGTTCAAGACGCTATTGCATCAACTCTCAGGACAAGCCGGCAGCAATGCACGCGTTGGAACACCTTCGTTACGCGTGAACCGGCAACCATAGGCGGGATCTGCGACGACACGTGGGTTTATGACGTCGTCGCCGGCCGGTTTGATGCCCTGCTGTTCCCATTGCAGCATCGCTGCCATCGCTTCGACCTGTTCCTGGTAGCTGAAGTCGCAGTGGCTGGGAGCGCGGATGGCACGTTGTACCAGCAGGTCGCCGTTGCCGTTGGCTACAGCGTTGCGGCGGTAGATCTGCTCATGGATGAACGGCACATAGAGGTCACCGAGCGTGTGGATGCTGACCACCGGGACGTTGAACTGGCCGTTTACTACTGGAATCCAGCGCAGGCCGTCCGGGCGGATGCTGTTGGCTGGCGGATGGCCGATCACACGGATAATCGAATCGTTGAACTCGCGCTCTTCACGGGACATCGCCTTGCGCGTATCGAACTGGTAGCGCGTGGCGAGATTGCCGGTGAGCGAGTCGGCGAGTATCCCGTCAACCGAACCATCTCGACCGCCTGTACCGAGCACCACACTCTGCAGGCTTGTGCGGAAGCCTTCGGCGAAGATGGGGCGCTCGCCGCCGCTGAGTTCGCGCACGATGCCTTCGAGCTTGAGCCCTTGAGCCGACGGCACGGTCGGGTAAGTATTCCAGAGGGCGCCGATGATCTGCGGCAGCTTTGCCTGGAAATCGGTCGCCGGAAACGTGGTTGGCCCCAGTCCAGCCAGGTGCTGCGCGGCCAGGGTGAAATTCATCAGGTACTCGAACTCATAGACATCGCCAGTGACACCGCACATGGGCACCGAGCCGCTGTAGCGCATCGGGTTGTTGGCGGTAGCGTATGTCTCGGCCTCTACTGCCGCTGCCGCGACGTGGCCGCCCATTGAATGTCCGGTGATATAGGTCTTGGACGGCTGCGGCTTGCCGGTCAGGCTGCTGAAGGCCAGCGCCAGGGCATTGGTATCTTCGACGCCGGCGCGCACATCGTAATAATTCTTGCTGTAACTGGAAGCGGCCCAGGCGTAGCCCTGTTGTAACAGCCATGGACGGATCGGTGGTGGCCCGACGGTGAGTTCCGGTCCTGTGCCTCGGTAGCCGTGCGCGTACATGATCAGCATGCCGTTCCAGTTCGGCGGAACTTCTATTTGGTAGGACGAGCCTTGATAGATGCCGGTCCAACGCTCACTTGGCAGCCCCGGAAATGCCGCCAGCGGCGATACGATCGGAACAAAGATGCGCGAATCCTGCTCACGTGATTCGCTGTGCGATACCGGTGGTTTGATGGGTTTTGACCGAGCCTGAACATCAGCGGCAATTCCGATCGTACCAACTAGCATTACGCCGACAACGGCACGTGCACAGGCTGAAGCCAACTTGCTTGGAAGCATGGGAAGTCTCCTGAATTATTGTTTTTGTTCTAGCGATGCGAGCTTTGCGCCAGATTGCTGAGCGAAGACGCTACATGTCACTCATATCAGCGTGGCAACTGCCTACGACTTGCCAGGCTAGACGAATGTTCGCAAGCCGACCGGGGTGCAACGCGGCGCAGGAAGTCCGGCGAGCGGCTCCGTGTCCCACGACACCGTCGCGCCCGCTCTATGTCGAGGTATGGCTTGTTTCTTTCCAGTAGCAGCCTTTCGTCGGAAATTTTACCCCGCGGGCCAGCTTCGAACGCAGCCTGCCGGCAGGCTAGCGCCTTGGGTGGTGAGATAGCTGAGCTGTTCGAAAGATTTGGCTAACGCACGTAGCTGATGCCAGGCAGCAAAGTGCGACGGGCTGACGTTAGCCGACCGTGGTTGCTACCACCGACGCAGTCAATGGTGTCTTGCCTGACACCGCGCTAGCCAGGAATTAGCGAGCAAGCTCGCCCCTACAGATTCCTGCAACGATGCAAGAATCAACCAACGATATTTGCACATAGACCAAAAGCGCAGCAGTCATGCGCAGTTTTAAAAACCGCATGACCAGCACAGTCGGTGTTGTAACCGCCGCTAGGGTAACCGGTTGTTCAGAACCCAATACCAGCCGGCGTGACTCACCACATCCATAAATGCCTGATATTCCAATGGTTTGACCAGGTAGCTATTGACGCCCAACCTGTAGGCCTCTTGGAGGTCGCGATCTTCGGCAGACGAGGTGAGTACGATGATAGGAATGCTCGCCTTGTCCGGGTCGGCCTTGAGGCGTTCGAGCAAGCGCAGGCCTCCGACCTTCGGTAGTTTGAGATCGAGCAGAATCAGCAGGCGCGGGATTTCGGCGCGTTCGGCATAAGCGCCGGCCCTGTACAGATAGTCCAACGCCTGCGCGCCGTCGCGGAGCCAGGTGACGCGCTCGGCCAGGCCGTGCTTGCCGAGCGCGCGAATGGTCAGTTCCCCATCGGTGGCACTGTCTTCGATCAACAGTATCCGAATGTCGTTAGACATGGCCATCATCGTTCCCTTCTGGCAGGCTGAAATAGAAAGTCGCCCCTTGGTCGGGCTTGGCCTGAGCCCAAACTTGGCCGCCGTGGCGGACAACGATCCGCTTGACCGTTGCCAGACCCACGCCTGTGCCGGGGAATTCATCGTTGCCATGGAGGCGTTGGAACACGGCAAACAGTTTTTCGTAGTAATCCATATCAAAGCCCACGCCGTTGTCAGCAACGACAAAAACTTGCTCGCGGCCCCGCTGTTCAGCCCATATCCGGATTTGCGGAGTGTTCCGGCCTTTGCTGAATTTAACGGCATTAGCGATGAGATTGGTCCAAACCTGTCGAACCAGCGATGGGTCACAGGCGACGGTAGGCAATGGCCCCCGTTCGATCGATGGCAAGTCTTCGCCTGGCACTGCGGCCAGCTGGGCAATCACGTCGGCGACGAGGTCTTCCATATCGACCTTCGTTTTGCTCAGCTGTTTGCGTCCCAGCCGCGAGAAAGCGAGCAGGTCGTCGATCAGCCGGCCCATGCTTGCGCAATTCTGGCGGATCACCCCGATCAGCCGCAGCCCCTCCGCATCGAGTCGGGGCCCGTATTCCTCAAGTAAGATCCGGCTGAAACCATCCATACCGCGCAACGGCGCACGCAGGTCGTGCGAGACGGAGTAGCTGAAGCTCTCCAGCTCATGGTTACTCTCCTCGAGCTGAGCCGTGCGTGCGGCCACGCGCGATTCAAGTTCGGCGTTGAGTGCACGCAGAGCCTCGTCGGCCTTGCGCCGTTCGCTCATCTCGCTGAGCAAGCTGTCGTGCTTGACGCCCAGGTCCGAATAGGTCTTTTCCAACTGCTGATGCTGCGTCTGGATCTGCGCCAGCATTTGGTTCAGCGCGTCAGACAGGTCGCCAATCTCATCGGTGCCTTGCTTGTCGGCACGCAGGCTGTAATCGGAGCGATCGGTGACTGCCCGCGCCACCTCGACGATGCGCAGAATCGGCGCGGTAATGACCCGTTGTAATAAAGCTGCCAACAGCGCAGCGCAGAGCCAGACTGCGCCGAACATGCCGACGACGATTAACGCGTACCGTTTGATGAATGCAGTCAGTGGCGCCAGATCGGTCTTCAGGTAAACGACACCCGCAGGGTCGTCTTGTGGCCCGATGGGATAAACCAACTCGAGCTGTTGGCTACTGAAACGCTCACCGGGTGTCGGCGCCTGCTCAGGAACCTCGAAGAGAGGCGAAGCACGGTATTCGGCAAACAGCGAGCCGTCGCTTGAATAAACCGCCGCGCTGACGATATGCGGCTGCGCCACCAGCGAGTTAAGGTTTTCGGCCGCCGCCGCCTCGTCGTTAAAACGCAACGCGGCCTCTGTATTGACCGCCAACAGCCTGGCCAGGCCGAGGAGTTCAGCCGACATGCGATCACGCGCGGTATTGGCTTCGTAGCCAATGATGACCACCGCGGCCCCCATCAGCGACAGGGTACTGGCGAGCAGAATCGCCGCGATGATCTTCGTGCCGATCGGCAGGTTGCGCAAAAAACCAGCCATGATCATTCCCTCACCTGAGCGAGAGAAAGCAAGCGCGAACTAAGCTGAATCTGCTCGCGCCGCGCTTGGGCAAGATTGATGATCAGCCGGACCCGCCCCTGCACCATGTGAAGCGCAATCATGCCGTCATCGGCAAACGCCGCACCCTCGCCGACCGTCAGTATTGCCCCAGCGGGAAGCCTTTGCAGGTAGCCCTTGGCCATGCTCGGTTGGGGCGGATTGACGAAAGCGATATGACAGCCCTGTGCCGCTGTAGGCAGATCGATGCGGTGCAGGATCAGCGCCCGCTTGGCCGTAGAGCGCGCCGCCAGCAATCGATCGATCCGAGCGCCAAAGGGATCGACACCCACCAGGCAGATGCGTACCGGCGCGTCGGACCTGGGGCCTGAACCAGCCGGCCATTCGACGTAGTCGGCAAAATTCAGCAGAAACGCGGCCTTGATGTCGTACTCGTCTGCAGCCGCAAACGCCAAGCCATTGAGCGACGCCCACATCAACACAGCCAGGGCACCCAGCGCGAACGGGCGAGCCCGTAGCGATGGATTACGATCACGCTGAAAGAATGAACAAGGCATGCGACTAGAACCTGTGAGTCGCGCGCACGTACAGGGCGCGCTCCACTTCGGCACCGATGTCGACAAACTCCGGGTGCTGCGCGTCCAGCAGGTTCTGTCCGACCAGGCTGAGGCTCCATTCCGGCACGGGTGACCAAGCGACATGGGCGTCGAGCTCGGTATAAGCCGGGAGGCCTGACGCCTCAAGCCGGTCGACATGCCGAACGACAGCGTCCAGGTTCCAGTGCTCGCCCAGGTCGTAGCGGGAGAAAAGGCTGAACTGCTGCTGCGGTGCAGCATTCTCCGATGCATCCGAGCCCGCTACTTCGGGCGCAGCGTCGAGATCGATCTTCAGCGAGCTGTAGGCAAGGTCGAGGCGCCAGGCCGGCAACACTTGCCAACGCGCCGCCAGCTCCGTCCCCCAGGCCCGGCCATCCACGCCATTGGCGAAGCTCGCCGGAACCACCAGACGGCCATCGTCTCCCACATAGGGCATGCCAGTGCGGGTACCCAGCAACTCTCGGTAATCGTTGACGAACAGCGTGAGATCGAAAAACAAACCGGCCGTCGGCGATACGCGGTAGCCGAGCTCGTAGGCTGTCACCTCCTCAGCGTCGACCGAGTCGCTACCAGAGATCACCACCCGAATCGGAGCGGTCGGACTAATGACCTGCACACGGACATCGTTGTCCGCCCGGCTGGGGGTGTGAACCGCCCGGGACACCGAGCCCCACAGGGTGTTCTGCTCGTTCGGCGTCCAGCTCAGCTGAGCCGAGGGTTGAAACTCGAAGCCCGTGTAATCGTTGTGCTCGACCTTCGTCCCGAGCGTAAACGCCAGCGTATCGGTCAGCGCCATGGTGTCCTGCGCGAAGGCGCTGAAAATGTCACTGGTCTGCCTGTCCGGATCGAACGAGATGGTGTAGCTCCGCGCGAATGAATCGCGAATGTGCCGGTAGCCTCCGCCCCACACGAGCTGGTGCGTATCGTTCAGGCGCAGGTGATGCTGAAAATCCAGATCGAAGGTGTACACCTCCTCCTCGATCTGCAATGGCCGCGCCTGGTACCAGTCAAAATAGGTTTGCAGCGAGGTTTCACTGTCAGCCGATTGGGTATTCGTCCAGCGCCCCAGCACGTTGCCACCCCGGGTGTCGCTCTCAATGAGCTTAGGCTGGTTATAAGGCGGAGTCGGCGACGACACCGCCGGAAACAGCCGCCCCACTTCACCCTGATAGAGGTCGCCTTGCAGCGTGAACGCGTTGGCCTGTGGTGCCCAGTCACTTCTGAAGCCCACTCGTTCCTGGCTCCACTCATCGCCCGCATCGCCAGTGGCCCGTGGCGAATCATCGCGGCGGAGCTGTTTGGCATAGGCGCGGTAACTGCCGGTCTCGCCCAACGCATCGCCCCAGCGCACGGCGCTGGTTTGTAGCTCGTTGCCCATCGTCAGCGACGCAATACCGCCATGAGTATCGTGAGAGGACTTGGTGATGATATTGATAACGCCGTTAACGGCATTGGCACCCCACTGGGCAGCGCCAGGCCCGCGGATCACTTCGATACGCTCGATATCGGCCAGGAGCACATCCTGTGAATCCCAGTTAACCCCTGCATGCACCGGTGTGTAGACGCTACGGCCATCAATCATGACCAACAGCTTGTTGGCAAACTCGCCATTGAAGCCGCGACTGCTAATGGCCCAGCGACGACTGTCGATGCGCGCCACGTGCAACCCTGGAACCAGCCGCAAGGCTTCAGGGATGCTGGTGGCGCCGGAACGCCGGATGTCCTCGACGGTGATTACGAAGATCGCGGCGGCGGTACCGGATAGCGGCTCCGGCCGTCTCGAGGCCGAGGTCACGTCCATCTCCGCCAAAGCCTCGATGGAAAGATCTGGCAGGCGCGCGCTTTGGGCAGCGTCAGCATGCGCTGCCCAAAGCGCGAACGGTGCGATCATGGTCATGATCAATAATGCTGGATTGCCTGAACTACGCAACGGGGGCCTTCCTTTGGACGAATACGAGCAGGGCTGCCCGTTGATTGAATGACGATCGCCAGCGCATCAGACGGACGTTGGCAGGCGGACCGAGAAAGTGGTGCCTTCCGCGCGGCTGCTTGAAACGCTCACGCTACCGCCATGCGCCTCGGCACCTGCTCTCACCATGGACAGCCCTAGTCCCCAACCGGCGAGGTTGCTGTTGCGCTCGGACGAGGCCCGGCGGAACGGTTCGAAGAGAATGGCATGATCTTCCGACGGAATCGGCGCACCTTGATTGTGCACACTGAGAATCGCGTCGCAGCCTTCGGTCTGGATATTGAGCGAGACGGGCGCGGCTGGGTCGCCGTGCTTCACGGCATTGCTGAGCAAGTTCTCGAGGATGCGGCGAACCAGGCGGCAATCCCAAAGGCCCTCCACCTCGGCCGGAGCGAACAGCCGGTAGCGATCGCCATACAGGGCGGACAGCTCCTCGATCACTATTTGCGCAGTGCGACGCAAACCGCATGTCTGCATGTTCAACGACAGGCGCCCACCCGCTCGCACCAGATCGGCATCAAGCAGGGTCTGGATCATGTCATCGACTCGATCAATATTCTCGATGATGCGGCTGTGCAACTTTGCGCTGGTTTCATCGCCTTGGTTCTTGCGCATCAGCAGTTCGGCGCTCAGTTTCACCGCCGTCATGGGCGTGCGCATGTCGTGCGAAAGCGTTGAGATGAACAGCTCGCGCATTTCACGTTCGCCGCGAATCCGCGCTTCAGCCGCAGCGCGCTCGGTCATGTCGCGCCCGGCGCAGGCAACCGCGATCACGATGCCCTCGCCGTCGGTCACGGGGCTGACGATGTATTCGTAGAGCAAGGCGGCTTCGCTAGGCGGCAAAAAAGCACCCTCATTACGCACCGTCCTGCCGAGCAACGCTTCATCCAATGCGGCACTCAGCCGCGCAGTGGCGTCGGCGCATAATTCCAACTCTTCGATGCGCTTACCGACGATGCCTTCTAAAGTCACGCCCCAGGCATCCAGTGCGGCCCGATTGGCGTAGCTCAGACGGCGATCCGCATTGATCAGAATGAGCAGATCGGGGACGGCGGAAAGGAGCGTATCGAAGGTCCGAGCCTGATAGATAACTTTTTCGGCCAAGCGCTCCCGCTCGCGTTCAGCCTCCGCCCGGATCTGCCGATCGCGACGTTGATCAAGCGCCCGCCGCACGGCGGCGCCAAGACGAGCGAGGCGATCCTTGAGCAGATAATCGGTGGCGCCCTCGCGCATCAGTTCAACCGCCAGCTCTTCGCCGATCGCACCCGACACGATGATGAACGGCACGCTGAGTTGCGCCTTGCGCAAGCAGGCCAGCGCTCGAACGCCAGTAAATTGAGGCAGCTGATAATCGGCAATGATCAGATCCAGATCGGGCCTGAGCTGGGCGATGAATTCAGCCTCTGTCTGCACCCGCGTCCAGGTAGGCTCGAAGCCCGCGCGGCGAAGCTCATGAAGCTCCAGCTCCGCATCGATCGGGCTATCCTCGAGAATGAGAACCTGCAACGGATCCGGCATTCCATTACTCCGCAATTTCGGGACTTTGAGGGGGCATCAGCCAGCATACGTCCAAGGCAATACGGGCACCCGACAAAACGATCGCGGCCCCCTCCAGGGCAACGAGGCGAACGTGAGAAACTAAGCGGGCCGACAAGAATGAATCACATTCGGGCCCGACTGTGCGGTCTCGTTAGCGCAACGGAGCATAAGGGAAGAGCGATTGCGAGTAAAACAACCTTGCACGCGTTCTACCTGACCTGAGCGATGCGTCAGTCGGGCGTTTTTTATCGCCAAGAAAAACCGTTTCGATGCACATGTTTGTCAACCGTGCCCGCTTCGCCTGACGGGGTTTTTATCGACGAAACGGCACTGGTTGGGACTCCGCGGCAGATTGTCAGAGAGGATCGCCTGGCACGGGCCGCTTGCCACAATCGCGCCCGCCCTGCTCGCAGGTGCTATCGGTCGCATAGCACAGTGACGCCGTGACACGTATCACCTAACCCGCGCGATACTCCGCATCGGCAATCTCGAAACGTTGCTGAATGGACGGTGCCGGCTCCTTGCCCATTAAGCTCACGATATAGATGGCGAGGCTCGCAAGGATGAAGCCTGGAATGATTTCGTACAGCCCGAGGCCGATGAACTCTTTCCATACCACCACGGTAATCGCACCGACCAGCATGCCCACCAGCGCGCCGTTGCGGGTCATGCGCTTCCATACCAGCGAAATCAGTACCACCGGGCCAAAGGCGGCACCGAAGCCGGCCCAGGCATAGGACACCAATCCAAGTACCTTGCTGTCCGGGTTGGATGCGATGCCGATGGCGATCAGGGCGATCAGCAGAACCATGCCGCGGCCGACCCAGACCAGCTCGGTCTGCGAAGCGCCTTTGCGCAAGAACGCCTTGTAGAAATCCTGCGTCAAGGCACTGGAGCTGACCAGCAGCTGTGCGCTGAGAGTGCTCATCACCGCCGCCAAGACGCCGGAAAGGATGATCCCAGCCACCCAGGGATTGAACAGGATCTTAACCAGCTCCATGAACACCCGCTCACCGTTCTCGGTTACGGGGCCGGCTTGGCCGGGGTTATTCGCAAAGTAGGCTATGCCGAGAAAACCCACCGCCACTGCGCCGGCCAGCGTCAGAATCATCCAGGCCATGCCGATGCGGCGCGCATTTGGGATGGTCTTCACCGAATCGGCGGCCATGAAGCGCACCAAGATGTGCGGTTGGCCGAAGTAGCCCAGGCCCCAGCCGAGCAGTGAAATGATCGCGATGAAGGACAGGCCCTTGAACATGTCGAAATTCGAAGGATCTTGCGCGGCGATGGTGTCCATCGCCGCGCCCATGTCACCGAGGGACAGAATGACGAATAGCGGCGTGATTAGCAGCGCGAAGATCATCAGCGTGGCCTGTACGGTGTCAGTCCAGCTCACCGCCAGGAAGCCGCCGATGAAGACATAAAGGATGGTCGCCGCTGCGCCAACCCAAAGCGCGGTGCTGTATTCCATGCCGAAGGTCGATTCGAACAGGCGGGCCCCAGCCACCACGCCGGAGGCGCAATAGATGGTGAAGAACACCAGAATCACCAGCGCCGAGAAGATCCGAAGCAGCCGGCTGGTATCCTCGAAGCGATGCGAGAAGTAGTCCGGCAGTGTCAGCGCGTTGTGGTTGTGCTCGGTGTGCACACGCAGACGGCCAGCAACGAAGATCCAGTTGAGCCAGGCGCCGGCAATCAGTCCGATGGCGATCCAGCTCTCCGACAAGCCTGCTACGAAGATCGCGCCCGGCAAGCCCATCAGCAGCCAGCCACTCATGTCCGAAGCGCCCGCCGACAACGCCGTGACGAAGCTGCCGAGGCTGCGCCCGCCGAGGATATAGTCATCGAAGTTCTTGGTGGCGCGGTAGGCGGTGAAGCCGATGAGAATCATGGCCGCGATGTAGATCACGAAAGTGATCAGAGTCGGGGTGCTCACATTCATTTGAATTTTTCCTTGTGCTGCGCAGGCATTGCTCCGCCGCCACTGGCGAAACGCGAACGCTTGTGGCGCAGCGCTGGCAATGGATGGTCGAGTCAGTAGGAAAGCATAGCGTCTCGACGTCCTCTTCGCTCGTGACCAGACAGTTCTCATCAGAAGAAGTACAACTCGCTGGGTGATCAGCCCTGAGGACCGATGGCACAGCGAGCAATCGCTAGCGATCGATCACCTGCCCACGCATGGACGCAAGGCGCACCAGCAGGCGAGCGGCACAGCCTCGGCGACCACCGCATCCTGCAGATTCTCAACCAGCGCGTTGAAGGATCAGGCCAGCCTATTGCCACTGCCTGATCAGCGATTTTTTTACTTCTCAAACCGACCATTGCGCTACCCCCGCGCAAACCGATCGCTCCAGCGGCGGTCTGACAAGTAACAGCCGCCCGCATCCGCAGCACGGGCTCCATTGACAGCGAAACCAGGAGGTCTGCCATGACCGTCAGCATCGATACCGCTACCGGCACCTGCTCCACCACCGTCCAGGGCACTACCTACCGCAGCGCGGTCATGGATGTTCGCGTCAGCACCGATCCGGCGGCGCGCATGTCGGTTGCACATATCGACAGCGCCAGCGTGCACGTTCCTGAAGACCAGGCCGAGCATCTGATTGCCGCAGGTGCCAAGGATGATCGCGAGAATCTAATTGCCGACGACTGAACGAACTGAACCGAAGCCGACCAACGCTCGGCAGTTCATAGAAAAAAGAAACCCCGCTGCCGGAGTAATCGACAGCGGGGTTCCTTTGTTACGGCAGCCGGTTAATCAGCGGCCGTGGTATTCGTTTTCTGCGTCTTCAAAACGCTTGATCATGCTGGGCGAGGCGCCTTGGCCGATCTTGCTGAAGACCACGATAGCGATGCTGGCGAGGATGAAGCCCGGGATGATCTCGTACAACCCCATGCCGATGAACTCCTTCCACACCACTACGGTGACGGCGCCCACGACCATGCCGGCCAGCGCGCCGTTGCGGGTCATGTGCTTCCATAGCAGCGAGATCAACACCACCGGACCGAAAGCAGCACCGAAGCCGGCCCAGGCGTAGGACACCAGGCCCAGCACCTTGCTGTCCGGGTTGGAGGCGATGCCCAGGGCGATGAAGGCGATCAGCAGCACCATCGCGCGGCCGACCCAGACCAGCTCGGTCTGCGAAGCGTTCTTGCGCAGCATGGCCTTGTAGAAGTCCTGCGTCAGGGCGCTGGAGCTGACAAGTAGCTGCGCGCTGAGGGTACTCATCACTGCGGCCAGTACGCCGGAGAGGATGACGCCGGCAACCCAGGGGTTGAACAGAATCATCACCAGCTCCATGAACACACGCTCGCCGTTCTCGCTGACCGGGCCGGCCAGTTCCGGATGCCCGGCGAAATAGGCGATACCGAAGAAGCCCACCGCCACGGCACCCGCAAGGGTCAGAATCATCCAGGCCATGCCGATGCGGCGGGCGTTGGGGATGGTCTTCACCGAATCGGCCGCCATGAAGCGCACCAGAATGTGCGGCTGGCCGAAGTAGCCCAGGCCCCACGCCAGCAACGAAATGATGGCGACGAAGGACAGCCCGCTGAACATGTCGAAGGCGGCTGGGTTCTGCGTGGCGATGGTGTCCATCGCCGCACCCATGTCGCCTAACGCGAGGATGACGAACACCGGCGTGATCAGCAGTGCGAAGATCATCAGCGTGGCCTGCACGGTGTCAGTCCAGCTGACCGCCAGGAAGCCACCAATGAACACGTAGAGGATGGTTGCTGCAGCGCCGATCCACAGCGCCAGATCGTACGGCACGCCGAAGCTGCTCTCGAACAGGCGCGCGCCAGCGACCACACCGGAGGCGCAGTAGATAGTGAAGAACACCAGGACAACCAGCGCCGAGAAGATGCGCAGCAGACGACTTTCGTCTTCGAAGCGGTGTGAGAAGTAGTCGGGTAGCGTTAGCGCATTCTTGTTGCGTTCGGTGTGTACGCGAAGACGGCCAGCAACGAAGAGCCAGTTGAGCCACGCGCCGGCAATGAGTCCGATGGCAATCCAGCTTTCCGACAGGCCTGCGACGAAAATCGCGCCCGGCAAGCCCATCAACAGCCAGCCGCTCATATCCGAAGCGCCTGCCGACAATGCGGTGACGAAACTGCCCAGACTACGTCCCCCCAGGATGTAGTCGTCGAAGTTCTTTGTGGCGCGATAGGCGACGAAGCCAATCAACAGCATGGCGCCGATGTAGATCACGAACGTGATCAGAGTGGGTGTACTGATGCTCATCTTTTTCCCTCGTTAGTTGTTGCTGATGGGCGCGAGGGTATTCCCGATCCCACCTGGCAGAGGGCGATGGCGGTTCGTGCCATCACCGGCGACGGACCCAATCGGGCCCGTCAGTGGCGGAAGAGCGACCCGCCAACTGTTCTGGTTGTTCTACTTCACCGACGGTCCCTGAACAGGACCGCCGGCTGGTTTTGCCAAGTCGAGGATCAGTCGTCGACCAGCGAAAGCAGGGACGCGTTACCGCCGACGGCTGTGGTGTTAGTTGAAGTGGTGCGCTCGTTGACGAAGCGCAGCAGGTAGCTCGGGCCGCCCGCTTTCGGGCCAGTACCGGACAGCCCACATCCACCGAATGGCTGCACGCCGACCACTGCACCAACCTGATTACGGTTGACGTAGAGGTTGCCGACCCGCGCCAGGGCTTCGATGCGCGCCGCGGTTTCCTCGTTACGGCTGTGCACGCCGAGGGTCAGGCCGTAGCCGGTGGCATTGATGTCGGCGACGACCTTTTCCAGATCCGCCGCATCGAAACGGACCACGTGCAGCACGGGACCGAACTGCTCCTTCTTCAGCTCGTGGATCCCACCGATCTCGAACGCGACCGGCGCTATGAAGTGACCGTTGAGGCTGCCTGGCAGCTTGGCTTCGGCAATCAACTTGCCCTCCGCCTTGAGCTGCTGAATGTGGGCCAGCAGACCGTCACGGGCTTCGGCATCGATCACTGGACCCAGATCGTTCTCGCGCAAGTAGGTCGGGCCTACTTTCAGCTCGGCCATGGCGCCTTTGATCAGCTCGATCACGCGGTCGGCGATGTCGCGCTGCACGTAGAGCACGCGCAGGGCCGAGCAACGCTGGCCGGCACTGGTGAAGGCCGAACCGACGGCATCCTTGACCACCTGCTCGGGCAGCGCGGTGGAATCGACGATCATCGCGTTCTGGCCACCGGTTTCGGCGATCAGGGTGGCGATAGCGCCCTCCTTCTCGGCCAGCTGGCGGTTGATGATGCGCGCCGTGTCGGTGGAACCGGTGAAGCACACGCCCACCACACGCGGATCACGACAGAACACGCCGCCCAACGTGGCTCCGTCGCCTGGCAGGAAGGCGATGGCCTCCTTCGGCAGGCCGGCTTCGAACATCAGTTCCAGTGCACGGGCAGCGATCAGGCTGGTCTGCTCGGCCGGTTTGGCCAGTACGGTGTTGCCGGCGACCAGAGCGGCAGTGATCTGCCCGAGGTAGATCGCCAACGGGAAGTTCCAGGGGCTGATGCAGACGAACACACCACGGCCTTCGTGGAACAGTTCGTTGCGCTCGCCGGTCGGGCCCTTGAGCTCTTCGCGGCCAAGCTTCAGGCGAGCCTGCAGCGCGTAGTAACGGCAGAAGTCGACGGCTTCGCGGACTTCGTCGATGCCGTCCTGCAGAGTCTTGCCGGCTTCCAGCGTGCACATGGCCATCAGTTCGGCGCGGTTGGCTTCAAGCAGGTCGCCCAGGCGTTCAAGAATCTGTGCGCGCTGCTCGATCGGCGTAGCGTTCCAGCGCGGCCAGAAAGCGGCCAGCCCATCGATGGCCTGCTTGGCCTGGTCGACGGTGGCGAACTGGGCGGTGCCCACTTCCTGGCTGAGTTCGTACGGGCAATGCACCTTGTGCGGCGCGCCAGTCAGCTTATGGCCAGCGATGACGGGCGCAGCCTGCCACTGGCAGTCGAGGAAGGTCTGGTAGGCGCTGGACAGTTCGTTCCACTGAGTCTGGATGTTCATGTTGATGCCTTGCGAGTTGGTCCGGTTGCCGTACAGCGCCGGCGGAAGCGGGATGCGATGGTTGCCGAGGGTCTTGAACTGGCGCAGCTGGGTCACCGGGTGGTCGATCAGCGTCTCCACCGGCACACGCGGGTCGACCAGTTGGTGGACGAACGACGAGTTGGCGCCGTTTTCCAGCAGACGACGCACCAGGTAAGGCAGCAGGTCCTTGTGAGCACCGACAGGCGCGTAGATGCGCACGTTCTTGCGGTACTTCTCGATCACTGTGTCGTAGAGCGCGTCGCCCATGCCGTGCAGGCGCTGGAATTCGAACTCACGCGGCGTCTTCAACTCGCCGACCATCGCTAGGATGCAGCTGACGGTGTGCGCGTTGTGGCTGGCGAACTGCGGGTAGATCACGCCGCGCGTGTGCTCGGACAGCAGATAGCGGGCGCAAGCCAGGTAGGAAGTGTCCGTGCCTTCCTTGCGGGTGTAGACCGGATAGCCGTCCAGCCCCTGAACCTGGCACTGCTTGATCTCGCTGTCCCAGTAGGCGCCCTTGACCAGACGCAGCGGAATCCGTGCGCCCAGTTCCTTGCCGAGCAGCGTCAGCCAGACCAGCACCGGCAGGCAGCGCTTGGAATAAGCCTGGATCACCAGACCGAACTCGCCCCAGCCGGCGATGGCCGGGTCGCGCATCAGCTTTTCATAGAGCTCCAACGACAGCTCGAGACGATCGGCCTCTTCAGCGTCGATGGTAATGCCGACATTGAGTTTGCGCGCCAGGATCGCCAGTTCGCGGACGCTGGCGAACAGCTCGGTAAGCACGCGCTCACGCTGGGCAACTTCATAGCGTGGGTGCAGCGCGGACAGCTTGATCGACACCGACGGGCGCGGGCCCGGACCGACCTGCGGCTCGGCCCCGACGGTTTCCACGGCCTGACGGTAGTCAGCCATGTATTTGCGCGCATCCTCGACGGTCAGTGCCGCTTCGCCGAGCATGTCGAAGGAATAGGTGTAGCCCTTCTCGCGTTCCGGACGGCCGTTTTTCAACGCTTCGGAAATGGTGCGACCCAGCACGAACTGCTTGCCCATCAGCTTCATCGCTTGGTTCATCGCGGCGCGGATCACCGGCTCACCGGAGCGTTTGACCAGACGGCCGATGACATTCTTCGGGCGGCCATCGGCGTTTTCCGGGTCGACCACCTTGCCGGTCATTACCAGGCCCCAGGCAGCGAAGTTGACCAGCACGTTGTCGCTCTGGCCAAGGTGGCGTTCCCACTCGGCGGCGTTGAGCTTGTCGCGGATCAGCGCGTCGGCGGTGGCCGAATCCGGCACGCGCAACAGCGCTTCGGCCAGGCACATCAGCATCAGCCCTTCGTGGGTATCCAGGCTGTACTGACGCAGCAGCGCATCGAGCGTATCGACGGCGTTATCACGACCGCGCACGGCTTCGATCAGGCTGCGGGCTTCACGGCGAATGGCGTCGATGCCCGCTTCGCCGGGATCGGCCAGTTGCAGCAGTTCATTCAGATAGGCCGCCTCGTCAACGCTGTAGTTGGCGCTGATGGCGGGGAAGAATTCGGCGGCTTTCAGGTTGGCGAAATCGCCCTGCAAGACTTGACCGGCTTTGAACATCGCGCCGCTCCTCTCATGGAGTGTTGTTGTGCCTGGATCTGGTTTGGCGGATGCTCGCGCGCGAATTTGCGCAGCGGCTCGCCGAACGGGTAGGCGAATCTACGGCGGGAGGGTTTTGCGTTGTTGCGCAAAACTATGGAAGTTTTGCAGAAAGCTACGGGGTTTTCGGACTGTCAGACGCCGTCATGAAAGTTCGCTAGGCCGATGCGAACTAATGACTTAATAACGACAAACGCACCTTATCGGTGCGCTTTCGGCTCAGTCGTTTCGTCGCTGCTGCGCAATCTTTTGGGCGTCAGTCCGAGATAACGTCGTGTGGCGGTGGTCAATGCACTCTGGCTGGAAAAGCCACACTCTTCGGCAATTCTTACCAGCGGCAACGGACTTTCCCGTAATAAACGGCTGGCTCGATCAAGGCGGCTTTTAAGCAAGTATTGATGGGGTGTGAGGCCGACGCTGTCCTTGAACTGCGCGTGGAAGTGGCTGGGGCTCAGACAGACCACCTGTGCCAGCTCGGCAACGGTGATCCGTCGCGCCAGATTGCTTTCGATGTGAGCATCGAGACGGGAGATATCCAGCGCACCGGTCGGCCGCCGCGTTGACTCTCCGAATACACGCAAATGCAGCGCCCGCAGCAGCACGCCACCCAGCGCACGCGCCAGCAGCGGATCGCTACCGTAGCGCGCAAGCTCGGCGCCAGCGTAATTGAGCAGATTATGAAAATCGGCATCCAGTGCGGGATAGCGTGGCGTCTCGAACAACTGGGCCAATAAGCGCGGATCATCATTACTCACGTCTTGCTCGTCGAGATCGATGATCAGCATGCGGTTGTCGCCCTTGCCAGCAAACTCATGCTCGGCATGGCCCGGCACCAGACAAGCACGCATGCGACAGACCTCCCCGCCCGAGCCGTCCACTTCGAATTCCGCGCTGCCGGCCAGCGACAGCACCAATTGATGGTAGTCGTGGGCATGTTCGTGGGCCTGATCATCGAGGCGAAGGAGACGGGCGTTGAGCATGGCGGGGTACCTAACGTGTCGCGGCACTCTACCGGAGCGGGCGTAGTTTTTACAGGCGCGGAAACGGCACCGGGATCGATTGGATTGAAATCATTTGCCCGAGACCCATCTAAGGAACATGTAATCGAAACAGGTGCCGCATGAACGACGACAGCAATCAGGAATTCGAGCAGGACATTTCTTCTACCGGCCTGGTGCTGCCGGATCAGGAACTGCCGGACAAGCTTTACGTCATCCCGGTGCACAACCGGCCTTTCTTTCCCGCTCAGGTGCTGCCGGTTATCGTCAACGAGGAGCCTTGGGCCGAAACCCTGGAGCGGGTATCGAAGACACCGCACCAGCGCCTTGCGCTGTTCTATATGGACACGCCGGTACAGGATGCAGCCAGTTTCGATCCCGACAGCCTGCCCGAACACGGCACCATGGTTCGCGTGCATCACGCATCCAAGGAGGGCGGCAAGTTGCAGTTCGTCGCCCAAGGCATGGCGCGCGTGCGGGTCCGTGGCTGGTTACGACGTAAGCCGCCGTATCTGGTGGAGGTGGATTACCCGCAGAGCGACGAAGATCCGCGCGACGAGGTGAAGGCCTACGGCATGGCGCTGATCAATGCGATCAAGGAGCTGCTGCCGCTCAATCCGCTATACAGCGAAGAGTTGAAGAACTACCTCAATCGCTTCAGCCCGAACGCACCGTCGCCGCTGACCGACTTTGCCGCCGCCCTGACCACCGCGCCAGGCCTGGAATTGCAGGAAGTGCTGGACACAGTTCCAGTGCTCAAGCGTATGGAGAAAGTCCTACCGCTGCTGCGCAAGGAAGTCGAAGTCGCGAAGCTGCAAAAGGAGCTCACCGGCGAGGTTAATCGCAAGATTGGCGAACGCCAGCGTGAGTTCTTCCTAAAGGAACAATTGAAGATCATCCAGCAGGAGCTGGGCATCACCAAGGACGACCGCAGCGCCGACGCCGATGAGTTCCGCTCGCGCCTGGAGGGCAAGGTGGTACCGCCCGCGGCACAAAAACGTATCGACGACGAACTGCAGAAGCTCTCGGTGCTGGAAACCGGCTCGCCGGAATACGCGGTGACCCGCAACTATCTGGATTGGGCCACTTCGATGCCTTGGGGCCTGTACAGCGAGGACAAGCTGGACCTCGCACGGGCGCGAAAGATACTCAACGAGCATCACGCCGGGCTCGACGACATCAAGAGCCGCATCATCGAGTTTCTCGCGGTAGGCGCGTTTCGCGGCGAGATCGCCGGTTCCATCGTGTTGCTGGTCGGCCCGCCAGGCGTGGGCAAAACCAGTATCGGCAAATCTATCGCGGAATCCCTGGGACGTCCGTTCTACCGATTCAGCGTCGGCGGCATGCGTGACGAGGCGGAGATCAAGGGCCATCGGCGCACCTACATCGGCGCGTTGCCCGGCAAAGTGGTGCAAGCCTTGAAGGAAGTCGAGGTGATGAACCCGGTGATCATGCTCGACGAGGTCGACAAACTGGGCAACAGCCATCAGGGCGATCCGGCCTCGGCGCTACTGGAAACCCTCGACCCGGAGCAGAACGTTGGCTTCCTGGATCACTACCTTGATTTGCGCCTCGACCTTTCCAAAGTGCTGTTCGTCTGCACGGCTAACAGCCTTTATTCGATCCCCGGGCCGCTGCTCGATCGTATGGAGATCATTCGCCTATCCGGTTACATCACCGAAGAGAAGCTCGCCATCGCCAAGCGCCACCTATGGCCGCGGCAGCTGGAGCGGGCCGGTGTACCGAAGAATCGCCTGTCGATCAGCGACAGCGCGTTGCGCGGCTTGATCGAGGGTTATGCACGGGAAGCCGGGGTGCGGCAGCTGGATAAGCAGCTCGGCAAGCTGGTACGCAAGGCCGTGGTCAAGTTGCTGGTCGAACCCGATAGCAAGATCAAGATCGGCCCGAAGGACATCGAGAGCTACCTGGGCATGGCGTTCTGGCATCCAGAGCAATTGCTCAACGGCGTCGGCGTGGTTACCGGGCTCGCGTGGAACAGCATGGGCGGCGCCACCCTGCCGATCGAGGCGACGCGCATCCATACGCTCAACCGCGGCTTCAAACTCACCGGCAAGCTGGGCGAGGTGATGAAGGAGTCGGCCGAAATCGCCTTCAGCTACGTGAACGCGCATCTGAAAGAATTCAAAGGCGACCCGAAATTCTTCGATCAAGCCTTCGTGCATATGCATGTGCCGGAAGGCGCGACGCCGAAAGACGGTCCCAGCGCTGGCATCAGCATGGCCAGCGCGCTGCTATCGCTGGCACGCAACCAGGCACCGAAGAAAGGCGTGGCGATGACCGGCGAGCTGACCCTGACCGGCCTGGTCCTGCCCATCGGTGGCCTGCGTGAAAAGGTGATCGCGGCCCGGCGCCTGAAGCTCTACGAACTGATCATCCCCGAGCTGAACCGGGGTGACTTCGAGGAGCTGCCGGACTACTTGAAAGAAGGCCTGACGATGCATTTCGCCAAGCGCTTCAGCGATGTGGTGAAGGTGCTGTTCTGATCCGGTGAACTCAACGGGCCGCGACTTGCGTAGCGCGGCCCGCTCGTTTACGTGCAGAACCCGATAGCAGCACGAACAACCCTGACAATCATACTGATGCCTTTACGATCGGCTGCCAGGGTCTTAAGGTTTTACCCCAACACCCGAGCATTTCTTTTCCTTCTTGAGCCGGTCGCCCCATGCACTCTGTTCTGCCCCGCCTGCTGCCGTTCGCTTCCCTGCTCCTGGTTGCCGGCTGCGCCAACACCCCGCCCAGTAGCGTCGCGCTGAACGACGATGCTGCCTGCCCGCTGTCATTGCAGCCCGGCCAGACGTTGATCCTTAGCCTGCCCAGCAATCCGGCTACCGGTTATCGCTGGAATCTTCGCGACGCCTCAGCCGAGCAACTAGAGAGCCTCGGCCCGGAAGTGTTCACTTCGCCGGAGAACGGCATGATCGGCGGCGACGGTGTCTCGACATGGCGATTCGAGGCGGCCGATACCGGTAGCGGCCGTCTATTTCTCACCTATCAGCGCCCGTGGGAAACCGACGCGGAGCCGACCGGTCTGTTCGACTGCCGTATCGAAGTCCAGTAATCGCGAATACAAAGCGCCTGCGCCGACCGTCCGCTTGCGAACGGCTATCCGAGCGGCTTTCCGCTACAATGCAGCCCCTGTTTTTCAGCCTGCCCAGACGCCGCCGTGACCCACGATCCAGACCGCCTTTTTGCTCATCCTCTCGCCCAACCCCAGGACTTTGCGTTCAACGAAGACGTGGTGCGGGTGTTTCCCGACATGATCAAGCGCTCGGTACCGGGCTACCCCGCCATCGTCGAGAACATCGGCGTGTTGGCTGCGCAATTCGCTCAGTCGAATACTCGCCTCTATGATCTGGGCTGTTCGCTGGGTGCAGTGACCCAGGCGCTGCGTCGGCACGTTAAAACCGATAACTGCCAGGTGATCGCCGTAGATAATTCCGCCGCGATGGTCGAGCGTTGTCGCGAATATCTACATGCGCAGGACTCGATGTTTCAGGAGTTGTTGCCGGCCGAGGTGATCGAGGCGGATGTCCTCGCGCTCGACTTCCAGCCGTCCTCTCTGGTTGCGCTTAACTTTACCTTGCAGTTCATTCCGCGCGAACAGCGGCCAGTCCTGCTCGGCAAGATCCGCCAGGCGCTGGTGCCGGGAGGCGCGTTGATCCTGTCGGAGAAACTGCGCTTCGAGGACGAACAGGAGCAGGAATTGCTCACTGACCTGCATATTGCCTTCAAGCGCGCCAATGGCTACAGCGAACTGGAAATCGCCCAGAAACGCAGCGCCATCGAAAACGTGATGAAGCCCGACAGCCTTGAAACCCACCGCCAGCGCTTGCTGGGCGCCGGTTTTTCCAAGGTTGTGCCCTGGTTCCAATGCCTGAATTTCGCCTCCTTGATCGCCCTGCCATGAACCTTGATCTGACTTCTCTCGCCTGGCGTCTGGCCGGTACCCCGCTGGCCGCTTGGGCCAATGGCCTGCAACAGCAACTCGACGCCAAGCTCGCCATCGGTCACGGGGATTTGCCGCGCTGGCGTCGTGCAGTCGATGCGCTGCCGAATATCCAGCCTAGTGTCGTCGAGCTGCGCGATGCCTTCCGTCTTGAGGCGAATTGCGATGAGGCCACGCGTGCCGTTACCCATGACGCGCTGTTTGGCCTGTCGCCCTGGCGCAAGGGGCCATTCGACGTGTTCGGTGTTCACGTCGATACCGAGTGGCGTTCGGACTGGAAGTGGGATCGCGTCGCGCCGCATCTTGATCTTGCCGGCAAGCGCATCCTCGATGTCGGCTGCGGCAACGGCTACTACATGTGGCGCATGTTCGGCGCTGGCGCTGACTCGGTGGTGGGCGTCGACCCGAACTGGCTGTTTTTCTGCCAGTTCCATGCGATGAAGCGCTACCTCGAAGAACTGCCGGTCTGGCACCTGCCGATGGCGCTGGAGGAGCTGCCGGAGAAACTTGAAGGCTTCGACACGGTGTTTTCCATGGGTGTGCTCTACCACCGGCGTTCGCCCATCGACCATCTGCTAGACCTGAAGGACTGCCTGATCAAGGGCGGCGAGCTGGTGCTGGAAACCCTGGTGGTCGAAGGCAACGAGCACACCGCGCTGGTCCCGGAAGACCGCTACGCGCAGATGCGCAACGTCTGGTTCCTGCCCTCGGTCGCCGCCTTGGAGTGCTGGCTGCGCCGCGCGGGCTTCGTCGACGTGCATTGCGCCGACGTCAGCGTTACCAGCGTCGAAGAGCAGCGCAGCACTGAGTGGATGCGTTATCAGTCGCTACCTGACTTCCTCGATCCGCTGGACCACAGCAAAACCGTCGAAGGAATGCCAGCACCGATGCGCGCCGTGCTGATCGCTCGCAAGCCCTAAGCTACCCGTTCATGACAGCGCCGCCTGCGCTGCTCAGCGACAATCTGCCGCAACGGCAGCGCAGCCCTTTCGCGAAGCCTCGGCCTGCTCAGATCGCGACTGCGAAGCTGACGATCACTCAGGGCCAGCAGTTGCCGATACAAGCATCGCTTGCGCCACGCCTTGTACCAGTCGGCGATGATCTGCTGGAGCCCTACCGGCCACATCGCCGGTAGATACACGTCCGGCATGGCCGGCCCACGCCGATCCGCAGCCACGCGGCATTGCTGCCGCCGTTCGGAATTTCGCATCGCAACCTCCTACTATTCAGAGGGTGCACAGGCGCACCCGATGCCTGTCGACTGCAACTCGCGTGTCGACAGCATCAGGTTGAGCGCCCTTGACGATTCAGACAAACGACTACAATAGAACTCTCGATTCAGAAAAATTGAAGGCGAACCCATGCCCGGTATGCCCGAAGAATTTCCTCAGTCCGCCATGCCTTTGCTGGAAATCGACGTACTGCGAACATTCGTTTCCATCGCCGAAAGCGGCAGCTTCACGCGCGCGGCCGGGCAGATATTTCGCACTACCTCAGCCGTCAGCATGCAAATCAAACGCCTGGAAACCATGCTCGGCTGCACGCTATTCATCAGGGAGGCCCGACGCATCGCCCTTACTGCAGAAGGCGAACGATTGCTGGGCTATGCGCGCAGGCTGCTCAAACTTAATGAGGAAACGGTCAGCGCATTCATCGCGCCGCGACTGAATGGGCGGGTTCGCTTTGGCACGCCGGCAGACATCGGCACGCACATCCTGCCTGGCCTGCTATCACTATTCGCACGGACTCATCCGGGAGTCGAAGTGAATGTATCGGTGGGACGTAGCATCGATATGATCCAGCGCATCGACACTGGCGAGCTGGATGTGGCTCTGGTGAGCGTCGGCAATCTCGGCCAGGACGATTCACGCGGTGAGGTCATTCACAGCGAGCCGCTGGTCTGGGCCGGTAGGACGGGCGGTGTCGCGGTGGAGCGCAACCCATTGCCGCTGGCTCTGGCCAGTGCTGATTGCGCTTGGCGGCGCCAGGCGCTGGACGCGCTCGACCGAGCTGATCGCTCGTATCGCATCGCCTACTCCAGCGAGCAGTGTGCCGGTCAGGAAGCGGCGATGATCGCCGATCTTGCAGTTGCGCCGTATCCGCTGAGCCTGGTCAGGCCTCCGCTGAAGCGGCTGGAGGAAGGCGCCAGCCTGCCATCACTCGGCGAGTATCAGATCAAGCTGCTATGCGCCGCGGAGCGCAGCGAGCCGGTAGAGGTGCTTTCACGACATGTCGTGGCAGCCTTTGCCGCCTACCACTGACGAGCCGGATGGCGAGGCCTGAGATGAATTGATCGGGAGGCGGAATGGCGAAATGGCTGATATATGCAGGTGTGGTACTACTCCTACTCGGCGTTGCCCTTCACTACGCGCCGGGGCTACTGAGTTGGTTCGGCAAGCTGCCGGGCGATATCCGCATCGAATCGGAACGCAGTAGGACCTTCATTCCGATCAGCTCGATGGTGATCCTGAGCGTGGTGTTGACGATTCTGTTGAACCTGTTCAGACGCTAGCTAGGCGACCCGCCGTGAACAGATCGCCACGCTTGTCAGCCGCGAGCTGCCGCGGCCAGAATGAGGTGCTTCATTTCCTTGACGGCCTGCTTGAAGCCAACAAACAGCGCGTGGGCGACGATGGCGTGCCCGATGTTCAGCTCGTTGACCCCACGGATCGCGGCGATCGCCTCGGCATTGTGGTAATGCAGCCCATGGCCTGCATTGACAATCAACCCGTGGCCAAGGCCTGACTCGACGCCTTCACGAATCCGCGCCAGCTCACTGGCACGTTCGGCCACGCTATGCGCATCGGCATAGCGCCCGGTATGCAACTCGATGGCCGGAGCGCCGATACGTGCGGCAGCTTCGATCTGGCGCGGATCGGCGTCGATGAACAACGAAACTTCTGCGCCACAGGCGGCCAGCCGATCGACCGCATCCCGAATACGAGACTCCTGACCAGCCACGTCGAGTCCGCCTTCGGTAGTGAGCTCCTGACGCGTCTCTGGCACAAGGCAAACATGCTCCGGGCGTAATTGCTCGGCGAAAGTCAACATCGCCTCAGTGACGCCCATCTCGAAGTTCATCCTCGTCTGCAGGGCGTCTTTCATCATCAGCACATCGCGTTCCTGAATATGCCGGCGATCTTCACGCAGGTGGACTGTGATGCCGTCTGCACCCGCCTCTTCGGCATCCAGCGCGGCTTTGACCGGGTCGGGATAGCGCGTGCCGCGCGCCTGGCGCAGGGTGGCGACGTGATCGACGTTGACGCCGAGCAGGATTCGATTGGCTTCAGTCACGTGGGGCCTCCTTCATGTTCATGAACAGTTCGCGGCTGACCAACGGTCGGCCACCTAGGTGTGGCGCCAGCGCCTGGCGCATCAATCGTTTCGCTGCCGCCAGCGCCCCTGGCAAGCTCCAGTCAACTTCGGCCATTGCAAGCAGTTCCGCGCCGTTGAACAGCCCCGGCTGAAACTGACCCACCGGTTCCAACCCGGCATCGGGCAACAGGCGATAGAGCCCATCGCTGGCAATCGGCTGGCCAGCGATATCCTTATCCAAGGCGAAACCATAGCCGAGCTCAGTCAACAGTCGCCACTCGAACGAGCGCAGAATTGGCTCCAGCGGGCGCTTGGCCGCCAGCGCCGGCAAAGTCGCGGCGTAGTGTTCGAACATGGCGGGATGGGCATCTTCAGCAGGAAGCAGGCGGATCAGTAGTTCGTTTAGATACATGCCGCTGAACAGCGCGTTGCCGTCGAGCCAGAAAGCCAGGCCGGCACTTTCCAACCGCCCCACACTCTTCAGCTCGCCACGCCCACGAAACTCAACCTCGAGCGGTACGAAAGGCCGAGCCAGAGTACCCGCCTTGCCTCGCGCACCGCGCAACACCGCCCGCAGCCGCCCCTGCGGTGTAAAGAAATCCACCAGGGCGCTGCTCTCGCGATAGGGGCGACTGTGCAGGACGAAAGCGGTTTGGCTGGTCATGGGATTCAGACTGGAGACTGGATGTCAAAGCTTAAAGCTTCGCTCAGCTTGAGCTTGAGCTTGAGCTTGAGCTTCTTGGAGCTTGTCGCTGCTTTATTCAGCTGTATCCCAGCGAGTGCAAAGCACGCTCGTCGTCGGACCAGCCGCTCTTCACCTTCACCCAAAGGTTGAGCATGACCTTGGAATCGAACAACACTTCCATGTCTTTGCGCGCTTCCTGACCGATGCGCTTAATGCGCTCACCCTTGTCGCCGATGATGATTTTTTTCTGCCCGTCGCGCTCGACCAAGATCAACGCGTGGATATGCAGCACATGCCCTTGCTGCTTGAAATCCTCGATCTCGACCGTGATTTGGTAGGGCACTTCGGCACCGAGCTGCCGCATGATCTTTTCCCGTACCAGCTCGGCTGCCAAGAAGCGGCTGCTGCGATCAGTGATCTGATCTTCCGGGAAGAAATGCTCGCCTTCGGGCAGATGCGAGGCCACTAGTTTCTCGAATACATCGAGATTCTGCCCGTGTTGGGCTGATATCGGCACGATCTCGGCTTTTGGCAATTGCTGCGCCAGCCACTCGAAATGCGGCAATAGCTCACCCTTGTCCTCGACGCGATCGGTCTTGTTCACCGCGACGATCACCGGGCCTTCAACGTATTGCACGCGTTCGAGCACTAATTGGTCCTCATCGGTCCAGCGCGTGCGATCGACAACGAAAATCACCACATCGACATCCTTCAATGCCGAGGACGCGGTGCGGTTCATATAGCGATTGAGGGCGGTCTCGCCGTTCTTGTGCAGACCGGGCGTATCGACGTAGACGGCCTGGACGGCACCTTCGGTCTTTATCCCAAGCATGTTGTGGCGCGTGGTCTGAGGCTTGCGTGATGTAATCGCGAGCTTCTGTCCGAGGACGTGGTTGAGCAACGTCGACTTGCCAACATTGGGACGGCCGACAATTGCCACATAACCACAGCGGCTTACGGCATCGTCTTCCATACGCACATCAGTCATTACCATTCTCCACGCCCAAGGCGATCAGTGCCGAGGCAGCGGCAACCTGTTCGGCAATACGCCGGCTGGCACCCTGCCCTTGCGTTTTCTCGTTGAGCAGCGACACCTGGCACTCAACGAAGAACGTTCGGCAGTGCGGATCCCCCTGAATGGCGACCACTTCATATTTCGGCAGCTCGCAGGCACGCGATTGGAGAAATTCCTGCAAACGGGTTTTCGGATCCTTATTGGTGTCGACCAGCGTCAGTCCTTCCAGTTCGTTGGCGAGCCAGGCGAGCACGCGGTCGCGTGCGGCCTCCATGCCAGCGTCCAGATAAATGGCGCCGATCAGTGCCTCAAGTGTGTCGGCGAGAATGGATTCGCGACGGAAACCGCCGCTCTTCAGCTCACCCGAGCCGAGGCGCAAGTATTCGCCGAGCTCAAAACCGCGAGCGAGCACCGCCAGGGTCTCGCCCTTGACCAGGCGTGAACGCAGACGGGACAGCTGCCCTTCCTTGGCTTGCGGAAAGTGGGTGAACAGCGCCTCGCCGGCGATGAAGTTGAGAATGGCATCACCGAGAAACTCCAAACGCTCATTGTTGCGTCCGGCATAGCTGCGATGCGTCAGGGCCAGAAGCATCAGCTCCTGATCCTTGAATTGATATCCGAGCTTGCGCTCGAGACGGGCTAACGAAGTGCTCACGGCATCCTTAGGCGATATTCTTTATCGAAGTTCGCCACCAGATCGAGGTTTCGGATCAGGGGCTCGCGTTTTTCGTAGTTCAGGTTGACCTTGAACTCATTGTTTTCAATCACGACCTTCATCGCCTCTTCGAGATCAAGGTCGCGAATGCCATTCACATCCATTCCCTTGCGCACATGGCTATAGAAGTCACGCACCGTGCGGACCTCCGTGGCCTGGTCACTTTCCACTGCGCTGATGATCTTGTCCATGGACATATAATCAAAGTAGTGCGGCAGCATCTTGAATGCAGTACTGGCAAAGAACGCCACCAGCGCAAGCACCATGATCCAGCTCAGCATGGACAGCCCTTTTTGCGAACGAGCAAAACTCATGTCGACCTCTATGTCGTACGTTACCCACCGATCGGGTTGCTTAAATATAGCGAGCCGGGCCAGGAGAACCGGGCCCTGATTCACAGACTCAGTGAATCAGCCCGACTCGCGAAAAGTTTGGCAGGTTGCTGAATTTCGGATCTGGCCAGCTCATCCATATGGCAAACGCTTTGCCGACGATGTTGCGGTCCGGAACCATGCCAGCCAGGTCGGCGGGAATCGCCGCATCGTGCCAGTAGCGACTGTCATTGGAGTTATCGCGGTTGTCGCCCATCATGAAGTAGTGACCTTCCGGGACGCGCCACTCGCGGTCAGGTTCGACTCGATAACGGCCCATTTCCTTGCGAATCAGGTGCTCCACTTCGCCCAGCTTTTCCTGATACAGCTTGGCACTACCCAAGCTGCCCGGCTCCTCGCCAATGAGCATTTCGGGAACCGGCTTGCCATTTATGCTCAGACGCTTATTGCTGCTATAGCGAATCACATCACCCGGAAGGCCAATGACGCGCTTGATGTAATTGATATTCGGGTCGCTCGGATAACGAAACACCATTACATCGCCGCGCTGCGGATCGCTGACGTCGATGATCTTCATATCGACTACCGGCAGACGGATGCCATAGGCGAACTTATTGACCAGGATAAAATCACCCACCTCGAGTGTCGGGATCATCGAACCGGACGGAATCTGAAACGGCTCGATAAGAAACGAGCGCAACACCAGCACGATAGCCAGCACAGGAAAGAAAGATTTGCCGTACTCGATCAGAACCGGTTCTTTGTTCAGCGCATCTAGCGTCGATTGATCAGGCTCGCCGCCAGTGCGGCCTTCATAGTTGGCTATTGCAGCCCGGCGGCGAGGTGCGAAAAACACCATATCGATAAGCGTTAGAAAACCGCATACCGCAACGGCAATTACCAGCAACAGCGGGAAATTGATCGACATATCAGCTATCTACCTTCAGCACCGCGAGGAAAGCTTCTTGCGGGATTTCAACGTTGCCGACCTGCTTCATGCGCTTCTTGCCGGCCTTTTGCTTTTCCAACAACTTGCGCTTGCGGCTTACGTCACCGCCGTAACACTTGGCCAGGACATTCTTGCGCAACGCCTTTACAGTACTTCGCGCAACGATCTGGCCACCAATGGCCGCCTGGATCGCCACGTCGAACATCTGCCGGGGAATGAGCTCCTTCATTTTCTCGACCAGCATGCGGCCTTTGTAATGCGCATTGTCGCGATGCACGATAAGCGCCAGCGCATCGACCTTGTCGCCGTTGATCAGAATGTCCAGGCGGGTCAGGTTGGCCGATTGGAAGCATTCGAAGCTGTAATCCAGAGAGGCGTAACCACGGCTAACCGATTTCAGCCGATCAAAGAAATCCAGAACCACTTCGCTCATGGGCAAGTCATAACGCACCTGCACCTGTGTTCCTAGAAACTGCAAATCCCTCTGCACGCCACGCTTCTCGATACACAGCGTGATAACGCTGCCTAGGTGCTCCTGCGGCACCAGAATGTTGGCCCGCACAATGGGCTCTCGCATATCTTCGATAGAGGACAAGTCGGGAAGCTTGGACGGACTGTCAACGTACAGCGTGTCGCCATTCTTCAGCGCAAGCTCATAGACCACCGTTGGCGCGGTCGTTATCAAGTCGAGATCGTATTCCCGCTCGAGCCGTTCCTGGATGATTTCCATGTGCAGCATGCCAAGGAAACCGATGCGGAAACCGAAGCCCAGCGCGTCGGAGCTTTCAGGCTCGTATTGCAGGGCGGCATCGTTTAGCGTGAGCTTCTGCAGCGCTTCACGGAAATCTTCGAAGTCGTCGGAGCTGACCGGAAACAAGCCGGCATAGACCTGCGGCTTGACCCGCTTGAAGCCGGGCAGCATCTCGACGTCCGGTGTATTGGAGAGCGTCAGCGTGTCACCCACCGGCGCACCATGGATGTCTTTTATGCCAGCGATGATGAAGCCTACTTCGCCAGCCTTGAGATCGGCCGTACTGGTGTGTTTCGGGTTGAATACGCCGACGCTGTCGACCTGATGCATCTTCCCGGTGGACTTGACCAGAACCTTGTCGCCCTTCTTGATCCGACCATGACGGACCCGCACGAGCGAGACAACGCCCAGATAATTGTCGAACCAGGAATCGATGATCAGCGCCTGCAACGGCGCATCAATTTCGCCCGTTGGCGGCGGAATGACTTCCACCAGGCGCTCCAAGACATCGTCCACACCCATGCCGCTCTTGGCACTGCAAGCGACGGCATCGGTAGCATCTATACCAATGATGTGCTCGATTTCGTCCTTTACTTTGTCGGGGTCGGCCTGGGGCAAGTCCATCTTGTTCAAGACAGGCATCACTTCCAGGCCCTGTTCGATCGCCGTATAGCAGTTGGCAACCGATTGAGCTTCGACTCCCTGACCTGCATCGACGACCAACAGCGCACCTTCACAGGCCGCCAACGAACGGCTCACCTCATAGGTGAAATCCACGTGCCCCGGGGTGTCAATGAAATTTAGCTGGTAGGTTTTGCCGTCCCTAGCTTTGTAGTACAGCGTGACGCTATGCGCCTTGATGGTGATGCCTCTTTCACGCTCGAGATCCATCGAATCCAGCACCTGCGCGTTCATTTCACGCTCGGTCAGACCACCACACATCTGGATGAAACGGTCAGCCAGGGTCGACTTGCCATGATCGATGTGCGCGATGATGGAGAAATTGCGGATATGACTCAGGTCGCTCACAGCTAAACACTCGAATATGCCGCGAGCTGACTGCCCGCCGAAAATAGCCGCAGAGTGTACCTGATCGGTCTATTCAGCGCCACGCCGCCTCAGAACCCAACCCAGCAGGTCCGTGAACCAAGCCAGCGAAAACAATCCTTCAGAACAAAAAAAGAGGCCCGGAGGCCTCTTCTCTTTACCCAATCATTTACTCCGCAAGCTTGAACGTGATGAAGCTCGCTCGCCCTTGACGCAGTACCCGCATGGAAACCGACCGATTCTTCGGCAGCTGCTCCGCAACGCGGCCAAAGGTCGAAGCAGAATCGATAGCCTGATTGTTTAAATGTGTAATTACATCACCCGGACGCAGACCGATCATCGCGGCCGGACCACTCAATACCTCGGTGATTACCACGCCACCAGGCAAGTCCAGGCTGCGCTTTTGCTCGGCAGTTAATTCCGACACCTTGACGCCCAGCCGATTGCTGCTTTTTTCTGCGCGATCGCCTGTTGCCGCTAATTCCTCGCCCTCTTCCGGCAATGCGCCGATCGTGACGGTCAACGTCTCGCGGTCGCCATCGCGAACGATGCCAAGCTTAGCCTTGGTGTTCGGCTTGATCGTACCGATCAAATGCGGCAAGTCGGCAGACATATCAATGGCATTGTCATTGACACTGAGGATCACGTCGCCCACGCGCAAACCGCCCTGAGCTGCGGGGCCACCGTCCATCACTTGAGCGACCAGAGCGCCCGCCGGGCGCTCAAGCCCGAACGATTCGGCCAAGTCCCGATTGACCTCCTGGATGACCACACCCAGCCAGCCACGACTCACTTTGCCGTCAGTTCGTAACTGATCTGAAACGTCTAAGGCGACATCGATTGGAATAGCAAACGACAGGCCCATAAAACCGCCCGACCGTGTAAATATCTGCGAGTTGATGCCGATCACTTCGCCCTGCAGATTAAACAGCGGCCCGCCCGAATTACCGGGATTGATCGCGACATCGGTTTGAATGAAGGGAACATAACTTTCGTTTGGAAGGTTGCGCCCGGTCGCACTGACAATACCCGCCGTTACGGTGTGGTCGAAGCCGAACGGCGAACCAATTGCCAGTACCCACTCACCGACCTTCAATGCACTGGACGTTCCCAGCCTAACCGTCGGCAAACCGGTAGCTTCGATTTTTAGCAATGCCACGTCGGTACGAGGATCAGCACCGACCAGTGTTGCTTCCAGTTCACTGCGATCCGGCAATCGAACAATTATTTCGTCTGCATCGGCAACAACATGGTTATTGGTCAACACATAACCATCGGCCGAAATGATAAAGCCGGAGCCTAGCGACTGCGCCTCGCGCCGCTGATCCTGGCCCGGCATTTCCGGAATGCCATGTTCAAAGAACTCTCGAAAGATTGGGGGCAGTCCTTCGAGATCCGGCATGTGCGGGCTGGCAGCACGAGTCTGCACTTTTTGCTTGGTGCTGATATTGACTACTGCAGGCGAGGCGCTTTCAACCAGGGGCGTGAAATCGGGTAACTGCGCATTAGCCACCGCGACCTGCCCTAGAAAATACAGTGCAGCGACAAGAGCAAAGCAGCTATTCCGTTGAACCTTCAAAATCATTCTCCCTTGATGAAAACAAACCCACCCGGCCACCTGCCGCAGAGCCCACCGGCAATGCGCGCAACACAACTGGCTGCAAATTTGGATCGCCTGCAGTTTGCTGGCTGCGCTTACGCACGACCAGCCACGAAAACAGGAATCCCCCAAGCCCGGCAAGTATCACGTATGGCTCTGCTACCGAAAGCTTCGTAGCAATAAGCGCCGAAGTAAACAGCACAACCAGCGGGAAGAGATAAACAAGAATGGCGCCACGCAGCAACACGTCCTCACGGATACCGATGACGACCAAATCACCCACACGAAGCTGAAGATTGGATACCGCGCATATCAGCTCGCGTCGCTCGCGAACGCCAAGACGGTCCATCAGCCCTTGGCCACAACCGTTCTTGGCGGAACAGCCTGAACAGGTACTGTTACGTTGCGTCTCAACCCAAACAGCCCCAGGCTCTACAGCGATCACGCGCCCAGGCTCTTCAATCATCGCGACGCCTGTTCGGCCCCGGACCGCATCGACAGCGCGACTCGCTCAGCGGTACCCAGTGGAATCTCGCCAACGACCGTCACCATGACATCACCGCCGGCTGTGGAAATGCGCTTGGACACCGCCACCGTTGGTCCCATCTGGCTGCGTGCATCTTCAACTACAGCCCCGCGTAGCGGCTCCAGGAACACCGAAAAACGAGCGAGTCCGTCACCATAAGAGAGCCAAGCCACCGACTCGTCGGAAGCTGGACTGGGGCGAACGTTCGAGTCGAGCAACTGGAAACCCATCGGAAGCCAGTCAGAGTGCCATTTCGGTACTTTCGATTCACGCTCCGCATTCAATGAAACAGGCTTGCATGCCGACCCAGCCTGGACATCGGTGAGCTGAACTGAATCTGGAGAGAAATGGGTGAACTGGAAGCGCTCGAGCAGTTGGCCGTTCTCATCGAGCAGCAGGGACTTGAGCGGCAATGCCGTTTCGCGATCTAAGTGCAGTTCGAAACCGTAACGGTGCTGATCCTTCGGCCGAATAGCCAGTGCTACGGTGGGTCGCCCGGCAACTCGCGACTCACCAATGACCTGAAAGTCGTACCACTTGGAAAGTACGTTCGGATCGAACTGCTGGTGACGCCGAGACTGGGCATCTCGGACTTGAGATGCTAAATCCTCACTCGCGCACTGAACCTTGCCATCAACCAACGAAACCTCTGCTGGCGGACCGTCCAGTTGCAGCAAACGCTCGCGCAGCTTCTGATCATCTACAAACTGCCAGACGGCATGGCTGGAAAAACTACCGTTGCGCTCATACACGAAGGTGCCGAGGTAGCTCTGTTTTTTTTCAGCCGCCGCAAGACGTTGCATCCAGTCTTCAGCATCAGCAGCAAAGGCCGGCATTGATAGCCAGCCTCCGAGTACCACACACAGCGGTATTACACGCATGTTGTTCCTTAACGATCTTCCATGCTGGCAGCACGAGCATAAGGCAGCGCGCTTTCAGAGCCACTACCGAAAGCGGCCTGCTGTGCGTGCTGGCGGACGTACGCCGGCAAACGCTGTTCATGCCACCCTTCGACGGGCACCTGGGCACTCGCCGTCTGAGCTTCCGGCGCACCAGCATTTTCACTATAGCCAGCCAACACAGCTGGCCCTTGATTGGCCTGCGGCACCGCAATGCTAGGCTGAGCGGCCTGCTGCGCTACCTGCGGACCAGCGACTTCGCTCTGATTGTACAGGCGCACACCAGCTAGCACCGCTACGGTAACCGAAGCTGCAACGGCCAGACGCCCCATGTTACGCCAAGCAAAACGCTGTGGCTTAATCGCAGTAATGACAGGCTCGTCAGCCAAGGCAGCCGACACCGCCGAAGCAATATCCAGACGAGGCTCGACCAACTCCTTGTGCATTGCGGCACGAGCAATTTGATAACGCGACCAAGTCGATCGCATTTCGGTGTCGCCGTCTGCAGCAAGCACTCGACGTAATTCCAACTCGTCCGCTTCGTTATCCATCACCGCGGACAGCGATTCATGCAGGGCTTCACGACTCATGGCGGTTCCTCTCTTGGCTGTCGCCGCTGTCTCAGGATTCATGCAACAAGGGTTGCAATGCTTTATCGATGGCTTCCCGCGCCCGGAATATCCGTGAGCGGACCGTACCCACCGGACACTGCATGACGTTTGCAATGTCTTCATAACTAAGACCATCAAATTCACGCAGTGTTAGAGCCGTACGCAAATCTTCTGGTAGTTGCTGGATAGTTCTATGAACTGTGTCTTCTATTTCGTCCCTTAGAAGCGCGCGCTCCGGCGACTCGATGTCCTTGAGGGCGTGATCACCTTCATAGAACTCCGCATCTTCGGAACTGACATCGCTGTCAGGCGGCCGCCGTCCTCGGGCCACCAAATGATTTTTCGCCGTGTTGATGGCGATGCGGTACAGCCAGGTATAGAAGGCGCTGTCCCCGCGAAAATTCGCCAGCGCACGATAGGCTTTGATAAAGGCCTCCTGCGCAACATCCTGAGCTTCGTGAGAATCATGTACGAAGCGTACGATCAACCCAAGAATCTTATGCTGATACTTTAGTACCAACAGATCAAAAGCCCTTTTGTCTCCCCGCTGAACTCGTTCGACCAGTTGCTGGTCCTGCTCCTGGGTTAGCATAAACACTCCTCCATGACCTGGAAGGAGTGCTGCGCTCGCCAGCGAGCTGACCTGCCAGAATAGACCCGGGCTTTACACAAAAGTTCTCCCCCTCCAAGCAAGCTTTCCTGCAACACACCTGACGGCACTGGCAAGCAACGCCGCAAAACAGATCGTTTCGACAACGTTCTACTGGTATCCACAGCAAAAACCAGCCGCCCACGCATTGATGGCCAGCCGGCTTGCATCCACAACTGTGTATAGAGACGGACTTGCAAAAAAAGTTCCAAGGCATCAGCCACATAAGACATGGGCTGCTATTTTGCAGGGGGAAGCACTCTATATACTAGGGTCATCTTCAACGCGAGATCCGAAATGAGCCAACATTATCAGTACGACGTTCTTGTCATCGGCAGTGGCGCCGCGGGCTTGACGCTGGCACTCAACCTACCGACCGACCTCCGCGTCGCGGTACTGAGCAAAGGTGACCTGGCCAACGGATCGACGTACTGGGCTCAAGGCGGCGTCGCTGCAGTGCTGGACACCACCGACACGGTTGAATCCCATGTCGTCGACACACTCATCGCGGGCGGCGGGCTGTGCAAGGAAGAAGCCGTGCGCTTCACGGTCGAACACAGTCGCGAAGCCATTCAATGGTTGATCGAACAAGGCGTTCCCTTCACCAAGGATGAAGCGGATCGGGAGGATGGCAGCTTCGAGTATCACCTGACACGTGAAGGCGGGCATAGCCACCGCCGCATCATCCACGCAGCCGATGCCACCGGCGCAGCGATCTTCAATACGCTGCTTGCACGCGCTCAGGACCGACGTAATATCGATCTGTTGCACCAGCGCGTCGCCGTCGATCTGATCACCGAGCGCAAGCTAGGCTTGAGCGGCAAGCGCTGCCTTGGCGCTTACGTGCTGAACCGAGGCACTGGCGAAGTGGATACATTTCAAGCGAAATTCGTCGTTCTAGCGACCGGCGGAGCCGCCAAGGTGTATCTCTACACTAGTAACCCGGACGGCGCGTGCGGCGACGGCATCGCCATTGCCTGGCGCGCGGGCTGCCGGGTCGGCAATCTGGAGTTCAACCAGTTCCACCCCACCTGCCTTTACCACCCTAAGGCAAAGAGCTTCCTTATCACCGAGGCATTACGCGGCGAAGGCGCCTTGCTCAAGTTGCCTGATGGCGAACGTTTCATGCCGCGCTTCGATGCTCGTGCTGAGCTGGCTCCGCGAGATATCGTTGCCAGAGCGATAGACCATGAGATGAAGCGACTAGGTGTCGATTGCGTTTATCTGGACATCAGCCACAAGCCTACGGAATTCATCAAGAGCCATTTTCCCACGGTCTACGAGCGATGCCTGGAGTTCGGCATCGACATCACACGCGAGCCGATTCCAGTAGTACCCGCAGCTCACTACACCTGTGGCGGCGTTGTCGTCGATCAGTCCGGAAGGACCGATATACCAGGGCTCTACGCAATTGGCGAAACCAGTTTTACCGGGTTGCACGGCGCCAACCGCATGGCCAGCAACTCGCTGCTGGAATGCTTCGTCTATGCCCAATCAGCCGCCCAACATATGCTCAGCGAGCTGCCGGATATAGAAGCGCCAGGCAACCTGCCGACCTGGGACGCCAGTCAGGTCACCGATTCGGACGAGGACGTGATCATTGCTCATAACTGGGATGAGCTGCGACGGTTCATGTGGGATTACGTCGGCATCGTCCGAACCAACAAGCGACTCATGCGCGCACAGCATCGGGTGCGCTTGCTGCTTGGTGAGATCGACGAGTTCTATAGCAATTACAAAGTCAGCCGCGACCTGATCGAGCTGCGGAATCTAGCCATGGTAGCGGAGCTGATGATCCGTTCAGCGATGCAGCGCAAGGAAAGCCGAGGGCTGCACTACACCCTGGATTACCCTGAGCAGTTGCCCGACGCGGTGGATACTATTCTGGTGCCGCCCACCTACGTCGACTGAACTTCAACCTGACCCGTAGGCGCCGATGCTGTTCGGGCGGCATCGAGCCTCTGGGAATGCAGATCCCACGAACGAGCCATTCGCCTGGCACCTTGAAGCGCAGCACTACAGCCAGCGGCAACGCGAGACTGTCAGGGCGCAGCTGGACGGGTTGCCAGCCAGCACGCCGACTCCATAGCGACCAACCCTGCTGATCCTGGCGCAAGCCGAGCCAGGACGAATCGCGGGAAAGCAGGATGCGAGAAGGTATCGCCCAGCCAGCATGCAGCAGGCAAAGCAGCAAACTGAGAGATTGAAACCAGAACGGGATTGGCAGCGCCAACAGGGTAACGATGGCCACTAGCAGCACCGTCACATAGAGTGCCAACAACAGGCTCGAAGCCTGCCAGCGGCATTCGAATGTCTGGTTACTTGGGCTGGACACGATCGAGAATCATCCGAACGATGTAGCGCAGATCTTCGTCATCGGGCTCGGAGCGCTCCATGAACCAGCCAAACATGTCCTGGTCCTCGCAGCTCAACAACTTGCGGTAGCGGCGCTGGTCTTCTTCATCCAGTTGCGGGTACACCTCTTTAACGAAGGGCACCAACAAGACGTCCAGCTCGAGCATGCCACGGCGGCTTTGCCAGAACAGGCGATTGAGTTCGGATTGTTCGACCATGACATGCTCCTGAGTTGAAGCCCGACATTATAACGGTGGCGCAGCGGGCCGGCACGTCTGTCAGCAAGCCAGAGCAGAGTGGCACTTGGCGCACGCTGTGTTTTGCCAACGCCCTGCTATGATGCCTGTCCGGAATTTTCACGGCGACCAGTCATGACCGACACTGCTTTTTTCTGCGTCCTGTCGCATGAGGGCGTTCTGGCCGTACGCGGCCCGGACGCCAGCAAGTTCCTGCAGGGACAACTGACCTGCAACCTCAATTACCTCGACGCTCAGCATTCGAGCCTCGGTGCACGTTGCACCCCCAAAGGGCGTATGCAGTCGAGCTTCCGTATCCTGCCGGAAGCCGACGGTTATCTGTTGGCGATGGAACGCGAACTGGTGCAAACGCAACTCGCGGACCTGACCAAATATGCGGCATTTTCAAAATCCAAACTGTATGACGAGAGCACCGAATGGGTCCGCTTCGGGCTCAATGCAGGCGATGGCGTTCTGGTCAACCTCGGCCTGGATCTTCCGCCAGAAGCCGACAGGATGGTCACCGCGCACGGACTGATCGCCATCCGCCTTCCGGATGGTCGTGCCGAGCTCTGGGTCCGTGCAGTAGACGCCGAAACCATCCGCTTGCGGCTCAGCGCTCAGCTTCCCGAAGCACCGCTTGAACATTGGCTAATGGCACAGATTCGCGCGGGGATCGGACAGGTCGTCACCGGTACCCGGGACCTGTTCATTCCGCAGATGATCAACCTTCAGGCGCTGGGTGGCGTCAGCTTCAAAAAAGGCTGCTATACCGGCCAGGAAATCGTTGCGCGGATGCAGTATCTCGGCAAACTGAAGCGCCGCCTGCATCGCCTTGCCGCTGAAAATGCCGAGGCGGAATTGCCCGCTCCAGGGCTAGAGCTGTATTCACCCGTTCACGGCTCCAGCGTGGGCGAAGTGGTCCTCGCGGCAAGCGTCGACGGCGCATTGGAACTGCTTGCCGTGCTGCAGGAGGACGCCGCGGCCGACGGTCGTATATTCCTCGGCTCACCGGATGGTCTGCCGCTGACCTTGCTCGACCTGCCATACATGCTAGACGCGGCCCAAGAAATCCAGCGCTAGCCACGCCCAACACAGAATCATTAATAAGGAAAGACATGAGCACCCTTGCCGATAAAGTCCAGCATGAATTGATGCAGGCAATCGAAAACGACGAACTGGTTTTGCCGACACTTCCGGAAGTAGCACTACGTGTCCGCGAGGCAGCGGAAGATCCAGACGTGAGCATTCCGATGCTAGCCAAGGTGATCGGCAACGACACCGCCCTTACCGCTCGCATCATCAAGGTCGTCAACAGCCCTTTACTGCGTACCAATCGGGAAATCAACGATCTGCAGATGGCGATCAGCCGTCTTGGCATCAACTACACCTCGAACCTGGCAACCGGCCTCGCCATGGAGCAGATGTTCCAGGCCACCACCGACGTGGTGGACCGTAAAATGCGTGAAGTTTGGAACAAAAGCACCGAGATTGCCGCTATCAGCCATGTTCTTTGCCGCAACTTCACGCGCCTTCCCGCTGATCAGGCGACACTGGCCGGGCTCGTGCATCAAATCGGTATACTGCCGATCCTGACCTACGCCGAAGAACACAGTGCGTTGCTAAGCGATTCAATCAGCCTCAACCATGTGATCGACCGGATCCATCCAGTCATCGGCGAGAAAATTTTGCGTACCTGGGAATTTCCAGACCCGATCGCCACGGTTCCTGGCCAGCACCTTAATTTTTCTCGCGTGTCGGACAAGGCCGACTACGTGGATATCGTCCAAGTGGCGACCCTGCAGAGCTACAGCGGTACATCGCACCCCTATACGCAGCTGGATTGGAATCAGATTCCCGCGTTCGCCAAACTAGGGATCGATCCGAACTCCCTAATGCAGGAAGACGAAGACCTGTCGGCGGCCATGGACGCGGCCATGAGCATGCTGCAATAAACCCTTCGCGGGTGCCCGCTCAGCACCCGCTCGCCTCCCCCCTTCTCGACCGCTCGCCGGGTGCATGGAACCGCTATTGCGCGCTCCAGTCACAAAAAAATAGACGGCGTTCCTGCCGCATCTCGCTAGTGCACCCAGGGCCATGCCTTCGGCGCCGCACAAGCTTGCCGGTTAGATGAAGGAGAACAAGATGACTCGCACAACCAAAGCATTTTTATCGGGTACCGCTGCATTGTTATTTGGTGTAGCCGCGAACTTTGCGCTGGCAGCCGAAGGTGAGAACTTCGTTGACGAGGCCTCCGCGAAGGGCATGGCGGAAATCGAAACTGCCAAGCTTGCGCTGGATAAAGGCACCTCCGAGGACGTCAAGACATTCGCCCAGAAAATGATCGATGACCACACCAAGTCGAATCAGAAACTTGCCGAACTGGCCGGGCAGCATGACGATCTTGAGATGTCTGACGAAGCCATGTTGATGGACAAGGCCAAGGCCATGATTCTAAAGCTGCGTGACGGCGAGAATTTCGACGAAGCCTATGCTAATAACCAGGTTGTCGCTCACGAGCAGACTATCGAGCTGTATCGCGAATATGCGCAGAATGGCGAGAATGCCGAGCTCAAGCAGTTTGCCGAATCGACTTTGCAGGAGCTTGAGCAGCATCTGCAGCATGCCAAAGAGCTTGCTTCCAAGCACGGCGGGAAACAGCAATAAGGCGGCGGCACCTGGCGCCAGGTGTCAAACTTCGGCCGGCAACTCCCAGCCGATCGGTGCCAGGCCTTGCTGCTTCAAAAACTGATTAGCCCGACTGAAATGACCATTACCAATAAAACCTCTATGCGCCGACAGAGGCGACGGATGTACCGATTTAAGCAGTAGATGCCTGGTCGGATCGATCAGTTTGGCCTTACTCTGCGCATGCGCGCCCCAGAGCATGAACACCACGTTTGGCCGTTGCTCGCTCACCACTTCGATGATTCTGTCGGTCAGGCGTTGCCAGCCCATCTTCGCATGTGATCCCGCCGCCCCTTGTTCCACAGTGAGCGACGTATTGAGCATCAGCACGCCCTGATCTGCCCAATGCTGCAGATAGCCATGGCGAGGAATAGCCAGATTCAGGTCGCGTTTTAGCTCCTTGAAGATGTTTTGTAGCGACGGCGGTGGCGCCACACCCGGCTGCACCGAAAAGCATAACCCGTGCGCCTGCCCGGGGCCGTGATAGGGGTCTTGCCCGAGAATGACCACCCGGACCTGCTCCAGCGGTGTCGAATTCAGCGCATTGAAAATCAGCGGCCCCGGCGGATAGATGACTTTCCCTGCCGCTTTCTCGCGCCGCAGAAATGCGCCCAACTCCTTCATGTATGGCTGCTCGAACTCTTCTTGCAAGGCCGCCTTCCAGCTGGCTTCGAGTTTGACGCGGTCATCTTGTGTCATAGCGCTTTCCTGGTCCGCCGAGTCGCCGACCCTAAGGAAAGGAAACCGACGAGTCAATGCGTGGCCCCACGCAACCCTCTGCTTCTTGTCCCAACTGCAGCCGACAATTCTCTCAAAAATGTCGTACGCCGCACGCCTGTACATAAGGCCTTTGCCTACGACTAATTAACGGGTGACGAATAGCCGCAGGGCACGGTAAAAAAGCGTCTCGCCAACAAAAAAATACAACAAGGATCCTGCGATGAAACGGACTACCCTCTTAGCTCTGGGGTTGGGTTTCTGTCTTGCTGCTGAAGCTGCCGACCCGATTACCCTCGGTCTCAACTATCCCCGTACCGGCAGTTACAAGGAAGAAGGCCTTTCGCAGATGCGCGGCGCATTGCTGGCCATCGACGAAATCAACGCTAAAGGCGGCGTGCTGGGCCGGCCATTGAAACTTTCCAGCCGCAACTCTGCATCGCGACCGGAGAAGGCCGTGGCCAACGTCGACAAGCTGGCTGACGAAGGGGCCGCTATGCTGTTTGGCGGCGTCTCGAGCGCGGTCGCCATCGCGGCCGGCAAACGTGCCAAAGAGCGCGGCTTGCTTTACTTCGGCACCCTTACCTATTCCAACGACACGACCGGCAAGGACGGTCATCGTTACATGTTTCGCGAATGCAACAATGCCTGGATGAGCGCGCAGGTGCTGGGCCAGTATTTGAACAAGAACCTGCCGAACAAGCGCTATTTCTATATCACCTCCGATTACACCTGGGGCCATACCAGCGAAAGCTCGCTGCGCCAGGCAACCGGTACACAGGACAAGAGCAAGCATCCTGGCCTCAAAACAGCATTTCCCGGAGCACGTCTCTCGGATTACCGCGAAGCGTTGACCCAGGCGGCCAATAGCGATGCCGAAGTTTTAGCGCTGGTACTGTTCGGCGAAGACTTGGTACGAGCGATGCGGATCGCCGATGACCTGGGCTTAAACAAGAGGATGCAGATCGCTGTACCCAATCTGACGTTGAGCATGGTCGAAACCGCAGGCCCAGACATTATGCGCGGCGTGCTGGGCACCGAACCGTGGACTTGGCGGGTACCGGAGCTGGAAGGCTCGGCTGCCGGGCAGAAGTTCGTCGAGAATTACGACGAACGCTACCAAACTCACCCGTCCAGCTCGGCTGCATCGGCGTACAGCATCGTCTATCAGTGGGCCGATGCAGCGACCCGCGCCCGCAGTCTGGATAGCGAACAGATCATCGCGGCGCTCGAAGGCCATCGCTACAGCCTGCTTAAAGACGAACAGGAATGGCGCGCCTTCGACCACCAGAACGTGCAGACGGTATACGCCGTCAAGGTCAAGCCACGTGAGGAAGTGCTCAAGGACCGCTTCAAGCAGGACTACTTCGAAATCGTCCATCGACTGACCGGTGAGCAAGCCGCGCCGACCCATGCCGAATGGCAGGCCGAGCGCCGTACAGCCGGCCAGACACTGGCACTGCAATAAGCCGCAGACAGGGTGGCACTGGACAACCCAGTGCCACCCTAACGTTTCGCCGGTCCGACTCCCCTGCACGCGGAATATGGAAGCATCCATATCACCGCGCCAATCGCCTCCTCCCCCGCCCAACGCCGCATTCGCATACCAGCCAAGGCACCGCCACTGAACTAGCGTATCGCGCAGATGCCATGAGCGCCTGAAACGCACAGGCCATTCGCGAATCTGATGCAGACAAGTACGCATTTGACCCCCGACGAGGAAGATGACCATGAGCACTACTGCAGTTGAACCTTACAAGTCCGGGGTCTTCGACCTGACCCATAAGCTGACAGTGGAAAAGCACGGACATACCGCGCTAATCACGATCAACCATCCGCCCGCCAACACCTGGGACCGTGAGTCGCTCATTGGTCTCAAGCAAGTCGTCGATCATCTGAACCATGATGACGAGGTTTACGCGTTAGTAATCAGCGGCCAGGGCGAAAAATTCTTCAGCGCGGGGGCCGACCTCAAACTCTTCGCCGATGGCGACCGCACCCGCGCGCAGGAGATGGCGAGGCGCTTCGGCGAAGCGTTCGAAGCACTGCGTGAGTTTCGCGGCGTATCGATAGCGGCTATCAACGGCTTCGCGCTCGGCGGCGGGCTCGAGTGTGCGTTGGCCTGCGATATCCGCATCGCCGAACAACAGGCACAAATGGGCCTGCCTGAAGCGTCGGTCGGCCTGCTGCCATGCGCGGGCGGCACCCAGGCGCTCGCCTGGCTGGTGGGCGAGGGTTGGGCCAAGCGGATAATCCTCTGCGGCGAGCGAATTACTGCAGATACTGCGTTACGTATCGGTTTGATAGAACAGATCGTAGAGCCCGGCGAAGCCCGCGGACATGCATTGTTGTTAGCCTCGCGTGTGGCTCGTCAGAGTCCGGTCGCGGTGCGCGCGATCAAACCGCTCATCGACTCGATGCACACCCGCGGCCCAGCCACCCTTGCTGCGAAAGAACGCGAAGCCTTCGTCGATCTATTCGAGGCTGACGACACGCTCGAAGGCGTCAATGCATTTCTGGAAAAGCGCGACCCGCGTTGGAGAAACCGGTAGATCACGTTTCGCTCAGAATGACGCTGCCGATCTTAATGACGATAGCCTCGGTTATTGAAGTCGCGATGCTGATGCATCCGGTAATCGCGGCCGTCACGAACCAGCGGCGGCCGCCCGAAATTCCGATCATCGTGATTCCAACGATGAGGACGATCGAACCCCGAACGCCGGCCGTTGTTCGAGCCCTGTAGCTGATTAATCGCTCGGCGGCGGTCATTGTCCCAGCGTTGCCGGTCAGATCCACGGTGCCGGTCGTAATACTGCGGTGGCAACTGACCCTGATAGCGCGGTGGCAGGTTTTGTTGATATTGCCGATGCTGCGGATATGGGCTTCGCGGGTCGTACTGATACGAACGACTGTCGACGCGATAACTACCGCCATCCGGTTGGTAGAACCATACGCCGCCGCGCGAGTCGGCGTACGTCTGGGTGCCCAGCCCTAGGCCAAGCAACAAAACCAAGATTCGAATCTTCATCGAGCACCTCCAACAGCCGCTCTGCCTGAAAGCTGCGACCTCACCCCATAAGACCACAGCAAATAGCCACCTGACGATCGAGCGGACAGTCGGTGCATTTCCACATATGTCAGCGCCCCGCCTCGTCCCGTGCGGCATACCTCAGGCACCCGCGGCTTGTATGGCCACCGTCGCTTCCCGATAATAGCGGCCTTTTAGCTCGGGCTCATGCAGAGCACCTCAGGAACCTCGCGATGACCGAACTCGCCCTGATCATGGTTAGCGCCATTCTGGTCAACAACTTCGTGCTGGTGCAGTTTCTCGGTCTGTGCCCATTCATGGGCGTATCGAAGAAGATCGAGACCGCTATCGGCCTGTCGCTGGCGACGACCTTCGTCTTGACCCTCGCAGCGATGTGCAGTTACCTGGTTCAGCAATACGTGCTCAAGCCGCTGGATCTCGAATTTCTGCGCACCATCAGCTTCATTCTAGTAATTGCCGTCGTGGTGCAGTTCACCGAAATGGTAGTGAACAAGACCAGCCCGCTGCTGTACCGCGTGCTCGGCATTTTTCTGCCATTGATTACTACCAACTGCATCGTCTTGGGCGTCGCCCTGCTTAACGCCAACAAGTCGGAATTTACCTTCCTTACCGCCACGGCGAACGGCTTCGCCGCAGGTGTCGGTTTTTCCCTGGTGCTGGTGCTTTTCGCCGCCATGCGTGAGCGCATCGCGATTGCCGACGTGCCCAAATCCTTTCAGGGCGCGGCGATTGGCATGATCACCGCCGGTTTGATGTCGCTGGCGTTCATGGGCTTCTCTGGGTTGATCAAGCTATGAGCCTGGTCATGATTGCGGTGCTCGCCTTGCTCGCGCTGTGCCTGGTATGCGGCGCGATTCTCGGCTTTGCCGCCGTGCGCTTTCGTGTCGAGGGCGATCCGATTGCTGAACAGATCAACGCTTTGTTACCACAGACCCAGTGCGGGCAGTGTGGCTATCCGGGCTGTAAGCCTTACGCCGAAGCGATTGCCGGCGGCGACAAGATCAACAAATGCCCACCGGGCGGCGAGTCGACGATCCAGGCGCTGGCCGACCTGCTCGACGTCGAGCCCGAGCCGCTCGATGCCGTCGAAGGTGAAGTCCCGCCCCGCGTCGCTTATATCCGTGAGGCCGAGTGCATTGGCTGCACCAAGTGTATTCAGGCCTGCCCGGTCGATGCGATCGTCGGGGCGGCGAAGCAGATGCACACAGTCATCGTCTCCGAATGCACCGGTTGCGACCTATGCGTCGAGCCCTGCCCGGTGGATTGCATCGACATGATCGAGGTTGGAGGCAACCTGCAGAGCTGGAAGTGGGACCAACCGCTGACACCAGGCCAACTGATTGCCAGCGACCGGGAGCAGGCTGCATGACCTCATTGAACGTCTGGGACATTCACGGCGGCATTCATCCGCCTGAGCGCAAGGCTCTGTCCAACCGCACGCCGATTCAACAGATGCCATTGCCCGCACAGTTGGTCGTACCACTCGCCCAGCACTTGGGTACGCCGGCCGAGCCGTGCGTGATGCTCGGTGAGCGTGTACTCAAGGGGCAGCGAATCGCAGAGGCCAATGGATTCGTTAGCGCGCCGGTTCACGCACCAACCTCCGGCACAGTCAGTTTCATCGGGCCGCAACCCTACCCGCATGTATCGGGGATGCTGAGTGCCGCCATCGTCATCGACAGCGATGGTCAGGACGAATGGGTCGAGCGGCAACCGCATGCCGAATACGCTCAACTGCCGCCTGCCGAACTGCTGGAAATCATCCGCCAGGCCGGTATTAGCGGCTTGGGCGGCGCGGGCCTCCCCGCAGCGGTCAAGCTGAGTGCCCCGTCGAGCCAGAAGATCCGCACACTCATCATCAACGGCACCGAATGCGAGCCCTACATCACTGCCGATGACTTGCTGATGCGCGAAAAGGCCGCCGAGCTGGTGGCCGGTATCGAAATCCTTGCGCATCTGATCCAGCCGGAGCAGGTGCTGATCGGCATCGAAGACAACAAGCCCGAGGCCATCGCTGCCGTGCAGGCGGCGGTCGGCGGGCGTCCTTACTTGGTGAAATCTTTCCCGACCAAGTACCCATCCGGCGGTGAGAAGCAGCTCATTCAGATACTTACCGGCGAGGAGGTCCCCAGCGGCGGTCTGCCTGCCGATATAGGCATGCTCTGCCAGAACGTCGGGACCTGTGTCGCCATTCATGACGCAGTCCTGCTCGGCAAACCCTTGATTTCCCGAATTACCACCCTGACCGGCGAAGCGCTGGGGCGGCCGATGAACGTAGAGGCTCTGATCGGTACGCCGGTGGCCGAGCTATTGGCCTTCGCGGAACTGGACAGCAGCAAGCTCAATCGCCTGATCATGGGCGGTCCGATGATGGGCTTCACCCTGCCATCGACAGACGTGCCGCTGGTCAAGACCACCAATTGCCTGCTTGCTAGCACCCTGACCGAGCTGCCGCCACCGCCGCCCGCCCTGCCATGCATTCGCTGTGGCGAGTGCGCCGAGGTCTGTCCGGCGAACCTGCTGCCCCAGCAACTGCATTTCTTCGCCTTGGGGCAGGAGCATGAACAACTCAGGGCTTATAACCTGTTCGATTGCATCGAGTGCGGCGCCTGCGCCTATGTCTGCCCGTCGAGCATTCCGCTGGTGCAGTATTACCGCTCGGCCAAGGGCGAGATTCGTGCGCTGGAGCAGAAGCAGCAAAAGGCCGAGCACTCCAAACAACGGTTCGAACTGCGCCAGGAGCGCTTGCGGCGGGCCGAAGAGCAAAAGGAAGCCGATCGCAAAGCCCGCGCCGAGCGCGCTGCACGCGCCAAGGCGGCTCAAGCGGAAACCAGTTCTGTGCCCAGCCAGGACGACCCGGTCGCCCGCGTTCAGGCACAGAAAGCCGGCCTGTCCGAGCAGCAAAAGAAACTCAAGATCGAAGCCAGCATGGCGCAGGTCGCACTGAAGAAAGCCGAAAAGCAGCTCGCCGTGCATGCGACCGCGGAGCTGGAGGCACAGGTCGCCGAGTTGCGCATCGTTGCTATGAGCGCACAGAAGGCGTTGGATGACGCCAATGCAGCCGCGCCGCCGGCCGAAACTGCTACAGCACCCACCCTGGCCACCAACGACGCCGCGAAAAAAGCGAAGATCGAAGCCGCCATGCTTCGCGTCCAGGCTCGCAAGCTTGAGAAGCTCGAAAACCGCGATGCAGAACAAAATTCCGAGCTGAGCCGCCTTCAGTCGCAGCTGGCCGAGGCTGAAAAAGCGCTTGCTTTGACAACCGCAAACACTTCGGCGCCTGCCACCAAGACAGCCGGCGATGAGGCCCTGAAGAAAGCCAAGATCGAACTGGCTATGAAGCGCGCCGAACTCAAAAAAGCCGAGAAGGCTGGTGCCGAAGAAGCCGAGCTGAGCAAACTGCGTGATGGCCTGGCCAGCGCCGAGCAAGCATTGCATGACGCAGAGGCGAATTCCGGCAAACCCCTTCCTGAGCTGATTCGCAACGACAAGCGCCCTGTGAATGACCTGACCCGCACGCTCAAAACCGACGTCGCCTTCGCCCGCGCCGATTTGCGTAAGCTTGAACGCGATACAGACAGCGAAACCAGCGCCATCGAGGCCGCGCGGACACGCCTGAGCGAAGCCGAGCGCAAGCTGCAAGAACACACTGATTCGTAAATAGCTGCGCCGTCAGCGTAGCTATCCGAGGGCGACAGACGCTACACCGTCCCCCGCACAGCATTTGACCGGAGAGCCAATGGCCCTGCCCCGCATCACCTCACCGCATACCAAAGGCAGCAACCGCACCCAGCGGGTCATGCTGCTGGTATTGGCCGCTACCCTGCCGGGCGTGCTCGCACTGATCTGGCTATACGGTGCAGGCACTCTAATCAACCTGATCTGGGCCACTGTCGTGGCGCTCGGCTGCGAGGCGCTGGTCTTGAAGCTGCGTCAACGCCCCGTGCAGTTCTTCCTGCGTGACGGCAGCGCGCTGGTTACCGCCGTGCTGCTGGCGCTGGCGCTCCCTCCTTATTCACCCTGGTGGCTGACGCTGATTGCCACCGGCAGCGCCATCGTTTTTGGCAAGCAGCTCTATGGCGGTCTTGGGCAGAATCCTTTCAACCCAGCGATGATCGGTTACGTGGTGGTGCTGGTTTCGTTCCCGATCGAGATGACAACCTGGCCAATCCCGCACAGCGTCGGGCTGGTCGACGGTCTGCAGCACATCCTTGGCATCGCCTCGCTACCAGACGGCTGGTCACAGGCCACCGCACTCGATGTACTCAAAGTGAACAAGAGCCTGACGATCGACGAGCTCTGGGCCAGCCCGGCCTTTGGTCACTTCGGTGGCATCGGTTCAGAAGTGGTCAATCTGGCGTTCCTTGCCGGCGGCCTGTTTCTATTGCACAAGCGGCTGTTCAGCTGGCACGCACCGGTGAGCATGCTCGCGGCGCTGGCCCTGATGAGCCTGTTGTTCTGGAACGGTTCTGGCTCCGATAGCCACGGCTCTCCCTTGTTTCATTTGCTTAGCGGCGCAACCATGCTTGGCGCGTTTTTCATCGTCACCGACCCGGTGAGCGGCGCAACCAGCAACCAGGGGCGCCTGATCTTCGGAGCCGGCGTCGGCATTCTGGTCTATGTGATTCGCGCTTGGGGCGGCTATCCGGACGCCGTCGCGTTCGCCGTGCTGTTGATGAACCTGTGCGCGCCGACCATCGACTACTACACCCGCCCGCGCACCTACGGCCATCGCAAGGCCGAGCGCGGCTTCAAGCTGGGCGAATGACATGATCCTTCCTGAACTCAGCCGCTCAATGCTCAAGAACAGCCTGGTGTTAGGTCTGTTCGCCGTGGTGACCGTGGGCGCGGTGACGCTACTGCAGCAATTCACCGCCGAACGCATCCAGGCGTCGGAACGCGCAGCACAGCTGCGTGCCCTGAACGAAATCCTGCCCAGAGACAGCTACGACAACCAGCTCCTCGACAACAGCGTCGCTGTGCATGATCCCCTGCTGGGGACCAAGGGACCGTTGCCCGCTTATGTCGCGATCAAGAATGGCAAGCCCAGCGCAGTGATTCTCCAAGCCATCGCGCCGGATGGATACAGCGGCGCGATACATTTGCTCGTCGGCGTACATACGGACGGACGAGTTGCCGGCGTGCGTGTAGTGGGTCATCGCGAGACACCCGGGCTTGGCGACAAAATCGAGCTGGCGAAGAGTTCGTGGATTCGCAGCTTCGAGAACCGGTCACTCGGCAATCCCGACGAGTCCGACTGGGCAGTGAAGAAGGATGGCGGTGACTTCGACCAGTTCGCTGGCGCCACCATCACTCCCCGCGCCGTTGTCGGCGCGGTGCACCGAGCCCTGAAATATTTCGACGCGCATAAGGCCGAGCTGCTCGGCGCGTCAACTAGACCGATAGCGCCCGAAGATGCGCTGGAAAACGCAGCGGAGCCTGCCGAAACGACAACCCATTCGCGCGCAGGCGCCGCCGCGACCCGTGACGAGTTGCAGGTCACCGACCCGCAGCCCGAGCAGAAAGGCAATACACCATGAGCAATCCCAGCTACCGAGAACTGAGCATCAACGGCCTGTGGAAAAACAACCCGGCACTGGTCCAGTTGCTAGGGCTCTGCCCGCTGCTCGGGGTCAGCAACTCGGCGGTCAACGCCCTCGGTCTCGGTCTGGCCACCGCGCTGGTCCTGATCTGCTCGAACATCGGCGTGTCGCTGGTGCGCGGCGTGGTCAACACCGCCGTGCGCCTGCCGGCTTTTGTGATGATCATCGCCGCGCTGACGACCTGCATCGAGCTGCTGATGCAGGCCTACACCTATGAGCTGTATCAGATTCTCGGCATCTTTATCCCGCTGATCACCACCAATTGCGTGATCCTTGGCCGTGCCGATGGCTTTGCCGCCAAGCACAACCCGCTGATTGCAGGCTTCGATGGCCTGCTGATGGGGCTGGGTTTCGCGCTGGTGCTTGTGGTGCTGGGTGGCGTCCGCGAACTGGTCGGCACCGGCGCACTGTTCGCCAATATGCATCTGCTGTTCGGCCCAGTCGCCGCGGACTGGCAGCTGACCCTGTTCAGCGACTACAAGGGGTTTCTGCTGGCAATCCTGCCGCCCGGTGCATTCATCGTACTCGGCCTGTTGATTGCGCTGAAAAACCGTATCGACGAGAACCTCGCAGAGCGCGCCAAGGCGATACAGCCGGACGCGCCGGTACAAAGCCGTCGCGTTCGCGTCACCGGAGTGATCGAATGATGCTGGATGGAACGCTGTAATGAATGCTGCAAAACGACTGGAAATCTTTCGCCGTTTCCACGAAGACAATCCCGAACCGAAGACCGAGCTGGCATACAGCACGCCGTTCGAGCTGTTGATCGCAGTGATCCTGTCCGCCCAGGCCACAGATGTTGGCGTCAACAAGGCAACCGCCAAGCTCTACCCGGTCGCCAATACACCGGCAGCCATCTATGCACTCGGCTACGACGGCCTGTGCAGCTACATCAAGGCCATCGGTCTCTACCCGAGCAAGGCCAAGAACGTGCTCGAAACCTGCCGCATCCTGATCGAGAAGCACGGCAGCCAGGTACCGGACAACCGCGAAGATCTCGAAGCCCTGCCAGGCGTAGGCCGCAAGACCGCCAATGTCGTACTGAACACGGCCTTTCGGCAGTTCACCATGGCAGTCGACACGCATATATTCCGGGTCGCCAACCGCACCAATATCGCGCCAGGCAAGAACGTGCTGGAGGTCGAGCGACGACTGATCAAGTTCGTCCCGAAGGATTACCTGCTCGACGCCCATCACTGGCTGATCCTGCATGGCCGCTACGTCTGCAAGGCGCGTAAGCCTCAATGTGGCAGCTGTCGGATCGAGGACCTCTGCGAGTACAAGCACAAGACTTCCGACGATTGATTGACCGGAGCAAAAACCTATCGGCTGATTGAAAAAATCTTTTTTACGACTTTCTCTTTTGTCGCTATAAGGTGCGCCAACAGCGCGCCTTAGCCGTGGAGTAGATAAGTGTCCGAGAAAGAAGATATCCAGATTGAAGATGACTTCGTCGCCGAGGACGAAGACGATACTGCAGAAGCTCCGGTTGAAGTGGCCAAAACCAACCTGACCAAGCGCCGCATTATCGACAATTTGCTTGAAGAGCGTCGTTTGCAGAAGCAACTCAACGAGTTCGACTTTGACCTCTGACTGAAAAAGCCCCGTAAATGGGGCTTTTTTGCGCTCGGACCTTCAGTCCCGACGTGACGGTGACAGCAATTCAACCTTGTATCCGTCCGGGTCCTCAATGAACGCCAGGATGCTGGTGCCGTGCTTCATTGGTCCTGGCTCGCGGGTGATCTTGCCGCCACGGCTGCGAATGTCTTCGCAGGCCTTGTAGACATCTTCCACCTCCAGCGCGATATGGCCGTAGCCATCGCCCAGATCATACTTCTCGACGCCCCAGTTATGGGTCAGCTCCAGCACGCTGTTATGCGCTTCGTCGCCGTAGCCGACAAACGCTAAGGTGAACTTGCCTTCCGGATAATCCTTGCGGCGTAGCAGCGTCATGCCCAGCACTTCGGTATAGAAGGCAATGGATCTATCCATATCGCCTACGCGCAGCATGGTATGCAGCAGTCTCATGGTGTGTTTCTCCTCATTCGGCCAGGCTCGTGTCTGTGCAGAAAGCATAACCCCGACACATGGCCGGGGTTATGGTCGGACGCGGCGCAGCTGTTGTTTTAGAACTGCGTCCGGCCCTTGTTCGCGGCAATGCGCATGCGCAGTGCGTTGAGCTTGATGAAGCCGCCCGCGTCAGCCTGATCGTAGGCGCCGGCATCGTCTTCGAATGTAGCGATATTGGCATCGAACAACGAATCGTCGGACTTACGGCCGGTAACGATGACATTGCCTTTATAGAGCTTCAGACGTACCACACCGTTCACATTGACCTGCGAGGCATCGATCATTTGCTGCAGCATGCTGCGCTCAGGACTCCACCAGTAGCCGTTGTAGATCAGGCTGGCGTACTTGGGCATCAGCTCGTCTTTCAGATGCGCGACTTCACGGTCCAGGGTGATCGACTCGATGGCGCGATGGCCCTTGAGCATGATGGTGCCGCCGGGGGTTTCGTAGCAGCCGCGCGACTTCATGCCGACGTAGCGGTTCTCGACGATATCCAGACGACCGATACCGTTCTCGCCGCCAATCTTGTTCAGGTAGGTCAGCACTTCAGCGGGCGTCATGTCCTTGCCGTCGATGGCGACGATATCGCCCTTGCGGTAGGTCAGCTCGATATAGGTCGGGGTGTCCGGTGCGGCTTCCGGTGACTTCGTCCAGCGCCACATGTCTTCTTCATGCTCGGTCCAGGTGTCTTCCAGCACGCCGCCTTCATAGGAGATGTGCAGCAGGTTGGCATCCATGGAATACGGCGACTTCTTCTTGCCGTGGCGCTCGATCGGGATGGCGTGCTTCTCGGCGTAGTCCATCAGCTTCTCGCGCGACAGCAGATCCCATTCACGCCAGGGCGCAATGACCTTGACGCCCGGCTTCAACGCATAGGCACCCAGCTCGAAACGGACCTGATCGTTGCCTTTGCCGGTCGCGCCGTGGGAGATGGCGTCGGCACCGGTCTCGTTGGCAATCTCGATCAGGCGCTTGGCGATCAGCGGGCGGGCGATGGAAGTACCCAGCAGGTATTCGCCTTCGTAAACGGTGTTGGCGCGGAACATCGGGAAGACGAAATCGCGGACGAATTCTTCGCGCAGGTCGTCGATGTAAATTTCCTCGACACCCATGGCCTTGGCCTTGGCGCGTGCTGGCTCGACTTCTTCACCCTGACCGAGGTCGGCGGTGAAGGTCACCACTTCGCAGTTATAGGTGTCTTGTAGCCACTTGAGGATCACCGAGGTGTCCAGGCCACCGGAATACGCCAGGACTACCTTCTTTACGTCGGCCATTGCCATCCACTCCCGGGATTGTAAGGAAAGCGGGGATTCTACTGGTCGCGACGTTTGTTTTACAGGGGCGTAAGCATCGCTCGGCCTCAAGACGACGGGGCGACATTCCCGGCGGCGGCTGTGGTGCTCGCAGGGGCACGATCGAGACGCAGGGTGACCCGGCGATTCTTTGCTCGATTGGTTTCGCCGTTATTCGGGACCAGTGGATAGCGCTCGCCATGAAAGCGCAGCGTGATTTGCTCCTTTGGCACGCCGTTGGCGACTAGATACTCTTCCACCGCCAGCGCGCGGCGGCGGGACAGGTCGCGATTGGTGAGTCGGTTGCCGCTATTGTCGGAATGGCCGTCGAGCTGGATGTGATTGACGCTCGGGTCGGCCTTGAGAAATTGCACGATGATATCGAGTTTGGCTTGGCCCAGCGCATCGAGCGTCACATCACTGCTGGGAAAGCCGATCTGGGACTGGCGAATTTGATCGAAATTCACTGGCAGCAGCTTCGCCGTGCAGGCGCGAAACTCCTCGTACGCCTTGCCAAAGCGCGCCGGCAGCAGACGCACTTCGAGCGCTTCACCACCGTGCAACGTGTGATGACGCACCACGGGGCTGCGCCCGTCGAGCAGACCGCTCAGCAGCCGCCCGGCCTGTAATTGCGAGCTATTGAACGGGATATCGCCACCGACTACCGAGACCATGCCCAAGTTGATATCGCTACGCTCCGGCTGCCAAGGCGCAGCCGCTGCCAGCAGAGTCGCCGAGCCATTGCCCAGCCAGCGATCAGGCGACTGCAAGCGAAAGATGGCCTGCTCACCAGCGCGCCGAACGAACTCGCCCCTGCCGAAGCCGGCCACCGGTTGTACCAGCCGGCATTCGAACTGGTCGCCATCGACCTGCCACTGCACCCGTTCCAGACGTGTCTGGAACGTGATGGCATCGGCCGGCGAAGTCAGTAGACAAGCAAGAACAAAGAGGCGCAGGCGCACGTAAGGCTCCACGGTAAACAACATTCAACCGGGGTATCGGTGCTGGCAGCGGAAACTTGAACAGGCGCGCCATCCGTTTAGCACGCCTGGTCGCCCCTCGGAGAGGCTCTTTCGGACCCTGACGTCCCGTCTGCGGCGATTTTTTCCCCCGTTTACGGTAGCATTCGTGCACGTTTTACCCGCCTGGAAACCTGCATGTTCGACCGACTGACTCTACTGCGCCCCGACGATTGGCACATTCATCTGCGCGACGGCGCAGCGCTGCCGCATACCGTGGCGGATGCTGCTCGCCAGTTCGCCCGCGCGATCATCATGCCGAACCTGGTCCCGCCGGTACGCAACGCCGCAGAGGCAGACGCTTACCGTCAGCGCATTCTCTCCGCCAGGCCGGACGCGAACAGCTTCGAGCCGCTGATGGTGCTCTATCTCACCGATGGCACGCAGCCCGACGACATACGCGCAGCCAAGGCCAGCGGTTATGTTTACGCGGCCAAGCTCTATCCGGCCGGTGCAACCACCAATTCCGCATCTGGCGTGACCCGCATCGACAATATTTTTCCGGTACTGGAAACCATGGCCGAAGTCGGTCTTCCGCTACTGGTGCACGGTGAAGTGACCCGTTCGGAGATCGATATCTTCGATCGCGAGAAGTACTTCATCGACGAGCAACTGAGCCGAGTGACCGAGCGTTTCCCAACCCTCAAGGTGGTGTTCGAGCACATCACCACTCGCGATGCAGTGCAGTTCGTCGAGGCGGCCAGCAGCAACGTCGGTGCGACGATCACGGCCCACCATCTGCTTTACAACCGCAATCACATGCTGGTTGGCGGCATTCGTCCGCACTTCTTCTGCTTGCCGATCCTCAAGCGCAACACCCACCAGGAAGCCCTGCTCGATGCAGCGACCAGCGGTAACCGGAAGTTCTTCCTCGGCACCGACTCGGCACCCCATGCCCAGCACGCCAAGGAGAACGCCTGTGGCTGCGCCGGTTGTTACACCGCGTACGCGGCGATAGAGCTGTATGCCGAGGCCTTCGAACAGCGCAATGCGCTGGATCGCCTGGAAGCCTTCGCCAGCCACTTCGGTGCCGACTTTTATGGTCTGCCACGCAACACCGAGCAAATCACGCTGGTACGCGAACCCTGGAACGTGCCGGCCAACCTGCCGTTCGGCGAGCATAACGTGGTGCCCCTGCGCGCGGGCGAAACCCTGCAATGGCGGCTGGAGACAAGCGCATGAGCGACGAGCAGTTCGACGATGAGCTCGAAGGCAATCTCGCCGGCAAGCCGCGATCGCCCATGGCAAGGCGCTTCCGTGGCTTTTTACCGGTGGTCGTGGACGTCGAATGTGGCGGCTTCAACTGTGCCACCGACGCGCTGCTTGAAATCGCCGCTGTGACCATCGGCATGGATGAACAGGGTCTGCTCTATCCACAGGAAACGCTGTTCTTCCGGGTGGAACCCTTCGCGGGCGCCAATATCGAGGCAGCGGCGCTGGAATTCACCGGCATCAAGCTGGACCACCCGCTGCGTATGGCCGTCCCCGAGTCGCAGGCGCTGAACGAGATTATCCGCAGTGTGCGCAAAGCGGTTAAGTCGGCAGGCTGCAAGCGCGCCATTCTGGTCGGCCACAACAGCAGCTTCGATCTCGGTTTCCTCAACGCGGCCATGGCGCGCTGCGACATCAAGCGCAACCCCTTCCATCCTTTTTCCAGCTTCGACACCGCTACCCTCGCCGGCCTCGCCTACGGCCAGACCGTTCTGGCCAAGGCCTGCCAGGCGGCGGGTATTGATTTCGACGGACGCGAAGCGCATTCAGCCCGCTACGACACCGAGAAGACGGCCGAACTGTTTTGCGGCATCGTCAATCGCTGGAAGGAAATGGGCGGCTGGGAAGAGTTCGACGAGTGAGCCGCCGGACCATTCGATGATCGCCCAGGCGACAATCGGCCGGCCCACAGCGGCGGCGCCAGCGAACCCGCGTCGTTTTCGCGTGGGATCGCCGGCCTCGACACATCAGGCCAAAGCCCGCTCCAGAACCCTGGCCACGTGCAAAGCCTCACGCTGAGCCCCATCGTGGATCTGGTGGCGGCAACTGGTACCGTCGGCGACCACCAGATCTTCGGCTTCGGCTTTACGCACCGCAGGTAGCAGCGCTAGCTCGGCTATCTGCATCGAAGCATCGTAGTGTTCGCGCTCGTAGCCGAAGCTTCCAGCCATGCCACAGCATGAGGTTTCGACCGTTCTGACCTCTAGATCGGGTATCCAGCGCAGCACCTGTTCCACCGGCCGCAGCGCGTCGAATGCCTTTTGATGACAATGACCGTGCAATAGCGCCCGTGGTGCTTCCAGCGCCCTGAGCTTGAGCTGCAGATTGCCTGCAGCCTGCTCCCTGACCAGAAACTCCTCGAACAGGAAGGACGCCTTCGACAACGCCTTGGCCTGCTCGCCGTAACCGTAGCGCAGAAACTCGTCGCGCATGGTCAGCAAACACGAAGGCTCAAGCCCGACGATGCTCACGCCGCGCTCGACGAACGGCAGCAGGTGGTCGAGCGTCCGCCGGGCTTCCGCCTTGGCCTTGTCGACCTGACCCGATGCCAGGTAAGTGCGCCCGCAGCACAACGGTCGCTCTGATGGCGCCTGATTGAAATGGACCCGATACCCGGCCGCCTCGAGTACGCGACAGGCCGCTCGCGCATTCTCCGGTTCCATGTAGTTGTTGAAGGTGTCGACGAACAGCAGGACCTCCCGCGTATGTGTCGAACGGCTTGCTGGCGCGGTCGCCAGAAAGTTGCCTGCGAAGCGCGGCAGCGCACGCTGCCCGGCCAGTCCCAATGTGCGCTTGACCCATTGCGACAGCAGCGGCACGCGCTCGACGAGGCCTGTCACACCGGCCAGATGGCGCGCATATGGCGCGTAGCGCGGCATCTCCGCCACCATCCGCTCACGTAGCGGCATCGGATGATTTTTCGCCCAGGCCGCACGCGCCTCGATTTTCATCTTTGCCATGTCGACGCCAGTCGGGCATTCCCGCTTGCAACCCTTGCAGGAGACACACAGGTCGAGCGCGGCCTTGACGTCTTCGCTGCCCAATCCATCGGGGCCTAGCTGCCCGGATAGTGCCAGCCGTAGCGTGTTGGCACGGCCGCGGGTCAGGTGCTGCTCGTCGCGCGTCGCCCGGAAGCTGGGGCACATGGTGCCGGCATCGAACTTGCGACAGTGGCCATTGTTGTTGCACATCTCGACGGCGCCGATCAGCCCGCCGGTGGGATCGGCGCCACTGCCGGGCGCGCTCTGCTTGCCGGTCAACGGATCGCGCAACACGTTCCATTCCGACCAATCCAGCACCGGCGTTACCGGAATCGGCTGATAGGTCTTGGGGAAACGGAAGTAGCTGTGATCGTCCATGCGCGGGGTATCGACGATCTTGCCCGGATTGAGCAGGTTTTCCGGATCGAATAGCTGCTTGATCTCCTTGAATGCCGCATTGAGTTGCGGGCCGAACTGCCATGCCACCCACTCTCCGCGGCACAGGCCATCCCCATGCTCGCCAGAAAACGCCCCCTTGTAAGCACGGACTAGCGCGGACGCCTCTTCGGCGATGGCGCGCATCTTTTGCGCGCCATCACGGCGCATGTCGAGAATCGGCCGTACGTGCAGGGTGCCAACGCTGGCGTGGGCATACCAGGTGCCTTCAGTGCCGTGCTTGTGAAACACCTCGGTGAGCTTGGCGGTGTATTCGGCCAGATGCTCCAGCGGCACCGCGCAGTCTTCGATGAAGGACACCGGTTTGCCGTCGCCTTTCATGCTCATCATGATGTTCAGGCCGGCCTTGCGTACGTTCCACAGTGCTGTCTGCTCTGCAGACTCGGTCATCTTGACCACGCTACCGGGCAGGCCGAGATCGGCCATCAGCTCGCTCAGCCTGTCGAGTTGCTCATGCAGGGCGGCGACTTCCTCGCCCGCGAACTCGACCAGCAGCAATGCCTCGGGATAGCCAATCAGCGCCTTCTCGATCACCGGCTTGAAGGACGGATTCTCCATCGACAGATCGATCATCGTGCGGTCGACCAGTTCGACCGCCGTCGGGTCGAGCGTGACGATGTGCTGGGTCAGGTCCATGGCCTGATAGAAGGTCGGGAAATTCACCACCGCCAGCACCTTGTGCTGGGGCAGCGGCGCCAGCTTGAGCTTGATCCGCCGGGTGACCGCGAGCGTACCTTCCGAACCGATCAGCAGGTGGGCCAGGTTGACTTGGCCGCCCGAGTCGTAGGGGAGCGGGTTCTGGCAATCGAACAGGTCGAGGTTGTAGCCGCCCACGCGGCGCAGCACCTTCGGGTAGTGCTCACGGATATTGGCATGTTCGCGCTCGGCGATACGCTGCACCTCGCGGGCGATCTGGCGTACCCGGTCACCCGGTGCCAGCTCATGGAGCAGACCGAAGCGCGCTTCGCTGCCATCGGCCAGCAACGCATCGATGCCCAAGACGTTGTGCACCATGTTGCCGTAGCGAATTGAACGCGAGCCGCAGGAATTGTTGCCTGCCATACCACCCAGGGTGCACTGGGCAGACGTCGACACGTCCACCGGAAACCACAGCCCGTGCGGCTTGAGCCAGCGGTTCAGGTCATCGAGCACTACGCCCGGCTCGACCACTACCGTCAGGTTGTCTGGGTCGAACTCGACGATCTGATTCAGCCAGCGGCTGGTATCGACGATCAGCGCGTCACCCACGGTCTGGCCGCACTGGCTGGTGCCGCCACCGCGCGCCAGCAGCGGAACCTTGGCATCTCGGGCGATATCCAGTGCTACCTGCAGGTCATGCTGGTGACGCGGGATTACCACACCGACCGGCGTGATCTGATAGATCGAAGCGTCAGTTGCGTAGCGGCCACGTGACGCCGAATCGAACATTACCTCGCCGGCAATTTCGCGCTGTAGCCGCGCTGCCAGCGCCGAAGCACGTTCTGACGACACCTTGCTCGCCGGTATTCTGGGTTCGGTAAACGAAGTCATCAGGACCTCCCATGTCTGCCGTCAAAGGGGGATGTCAACGCGCGTAGTCCAGCGGGTTCGCTGCGAAGTAATCCAGTGCGGCAAGTACACCGCTCCCCTTGAGCGAAACACCGGACATCTTGAGGCCGGCCTCGCAACCGCCGAGGGTGGCGATCAGGGTGAGATCGTTGCAATCACCCAGGTGCCCGATGCGGAACATCTTGCCCCTCGCCTTGCCCAGCCCGGTGCCCAACGAAAGGTCGAAACGGCGGTAGATCAGGCTGCGAACCTCGTCGGCATCGATGCCTTCCGGCATTACCACACCGGTCAGCACCGGTGAGAAGACGCTCGCATCTTGACACTGCACCTCCAGCCCCCAGCACGCGACGGCCGTACGCACGCCGGCAGCCCAACGCTGGTGGCGTGCAAAGACATGATCGAGCCCCTCTTGCAGCAGCATGTCGAGCGCTTCGTTCAGCCCGTACAACAGGTTGGTGTTGGGTGTGTATGGCCAGTAGCCGCTGCGGTTTAGTTCGAGTATTTCGTCCCAGGCCCAGAAGCTCTTCGGCAGCTGCGCGCTGCGGCTGACCTCGATTGCCTTCTCAGATACCGCGTTGAAGCTGATGCCAGGCGGCAGCATCAGGCCCTTCTGCGAGCCGGAGATAGTGACGTCCACGCCCCAGGCGTCGTGCTGATAATCAGCGCAGGCCAGGCCGGAAATGGTATCTACCAGCAACAGCGCCGGATGCTTGGCCGCATCGATGGCACGACGCACTGCCGCGATGTCGCTGGTAACGCCGGTGGACGTCTCGTTGTGCACCACGCAGACAGCCTTGATGGTGTGGCTGCTGTCCTCTTTCAGGCGCCGCTCGATCATGTCGGCCTGCACGCCACGGCGCCAGCCTTCGTAACCCGGTAGCCCGAGGAACTCAGGTTCCAACCCCAGACGCCGGGCCATCTTTTCCCACAGCGTGGCGAAGTGACCGGTTTCGAACATCAATACTCGGTCGCCAGCCGACAGCGTATTGACCAACGCCGCCTCCCACGCCCCGGTACCGGATGCGGGGTAGATCACCACGGGCTGCTGGGTCTGGAACACCTGACGGATCTTGCTCAGCAGCTCGCGACCCAGGGCACCGAACTCCGGTCCACGATGATCAATAGTGGGCAGGCTCATAGCCCGCAAGATGCGGTCCGGAACCGGCGAAGGTCCGGGGATCTGCAGAAAATGACGGCCGGACGGATGAAAATCGAGCTTCAACATGGCGATTCTCCAAATCTTATTTTTGTATTTTGAGTTTTGAATTCATAACTAACGAAAAATAGATTTTCTATCAGCGGATGCAGCCCTCACTTCGCAGACTGCCGATATCCTCATCGGTCATGCCGATTCCGTGCAGCACCTCATCGGTGTGCTCGGCGAACAACGGAGCCGGTCGACGGATTTCCAAAGGCGTTCGGGAGAACTTGGCGGGAAAGCCGATCGTCTTCATGCTGCCTATCACCGGATGTCTGACTTCCTGAACCATGCCGCGCGCCAAATAGTGTTCGTCGTGCATGGCCTGGGCGAAGTCGTTGATCGGCCCTGCCGGTACCCCGGCCGTGTCGCACAGATCGAGCCAGTGCTTCATGGGCTGCTGGGACAGAATCTCTTCGAGGATGTTTTCGAGCGTTTCGACGTTGCGAGCACGGTCGCTGTTAGTGACGAAGCGCTCGTCGCCAAGCAGATCCTCACGCGCAATCACGTCGCGACAGAGACGCTCCCAGGTTCGCTGATTGGCGCAGCCGAGCATCAGGTAGCCGTCCTGAGTCCTGACGGCCTGATACGGCGCCGAGATACGGTGACGCGATCCCGTGGGCTGCGGCACGGTACCGTTGGCGAAATACGCCGCCGCTTCCCAGGCGAACCACGGCAGCCCGCACTCGGTGATGGCGATATCGATGTGCTGCCCTTCCCCGGTGTTTTGCTTGTGGATGTAAGCGGCGAGAATCGAATAGATCGCGGTGAGCCCAGCCCCGATGTCGTAGACGGCGATGCCGGTCTTCAGCGGACGCTTGCCGGGTTCGCCAGTCATCGACATCAGGCCGCTCATGCCTTGGGCGACGAGGTCGAAGCCACCCTTATTGCTGTAAGGGCCGGTCTGGCCATAGCCGGAGATCGAGCAATAGATAATCCCTGGATTGATTGCACGGATCGTCTCGTAGTCGATCTCCAGCGATTGCGTCACGCCCGGCCGGTAATTCTCGACGATGACGTCGGCATCAGCGGCCAGTCGATAGAAAATATCCCTGGCCCGTTGATCCTTCAGATTCAGCGAAATGCTCTTCTTGTTTCGGTTGATCTGGAAAAAACATGTGGACTCGCCGTTTACATAGGGACCCATTTGCCGGCTGTCATCACCACCATTGGATTTTTCCACCTTGATGACCTCGGCTCCGAGGTCGCCCAGCACCATTGTGCAGTAAGGGCCCGCCATGATTTGCGAGATATCCAGAATTTTTACGTTGCTTAGCGGAAGCATGCTTGGCTCTCCAGCACTGGGATCGGCGAGACGTTACTCACCGGTCCATTCGAACGAGGTCTTGCTGACGAACTTGTCGACGGCGGCCTTGAAATCGCGGCTGCCATAACAGGTCCGTATCCAGTCATCGCTGGCGTCTGCAGAAGTACGACGGTGCTCCAGCACCCGGTTGATTACCTCTTTGGTGGCTAGCACGGTCAGCGGCGCTCGACCGGCAAACGCCTGCGCTTTGCGACTGACCTCCTGACGGATAGCGCTGGGCTCGAACACTGCGCTGACCAGGCCTGCCGATAGAGCCTCGGGCGCCTCGATCAGTTTTGCTGCCATCAGTACTTCCTTCGTCCGCGGTACGCCGAGCAGATCCATGAGGCGGGACACGTTTGTCACCGAGAGGCAGTTGCCAAGTGTCTCGGCGATCGGCACGCCAAACTTCAACGACGGCGTGCAATAGCGGAAGTCGCAGGCCAGCGCGATGGCCGCGCCGCCACCGACACAGAATCCCTCGAGCATCGCGATGGTCGGCTTGTGCAGGTTTTCCAGCCCCGCTATCACGCTGTCGATGCGCCGCTCATAGTTCACGCCCGCTTCACCGCCTTCGAAATCAGCGAATTGCTTGATGTCAGTGCCAGCAACGAAGGCCTTGCCACCACAACCGTGAAACACCACCGCTACGACCGCGGGATCGGCCTCCAGCTCGCTGCACAAGCGCTCCAGCGAGTCGTACATGGTCCAGGTCATCGCATTGCGGCTATCCGGCCGGTTGAAGCCAACCCAGGCGACGCCCTGCTCGATGCGACAGTCGACCTGCCCTTGAGACATATCACTCATCTTCGTCTCCTCTTGCTCGATGCCGCTCACGCGCCGTAAACGAAATTCACCAGAACCATGGCAATGGCCGGGATGTAGGTGTTGATCAGCAGAATCGCGAAGAGCACCCCAAGGAACCACAGATTGGTACGGGTGGTGGCCCAGATATCGGACTTGGCGATCGAACAGGACGCGATCAGCACGCTGGCAACCGGCGGAGTTTGCTGACCAATGGCCAGGTTGAGCGTGACGATCAGACCGAAATGAATCGGATCGATGCCTACCGCTAGCACCAGCGGCAGAACGATTGGAACGACCAAGATGATCGCGGCCGCCGAATGCAGGAAGACGCCGAGAATCAGGAAGATGATGTTAAGCAGCGCCAGGATCACGTACTTGTTGCTGGTCCACTCGCTGATGGAGCTGGCGAGCTGCTGCGGCAGTTGCGTTTCAGTCAGGTAGAGGCCAACCACGGCGGAGCTCGCCACCAGCAGCATCACTACCGCAGTCTGCACGCCGGCATCGAGGCACGCCTTGTAGAACGTGCGCAGCGTGAACTCGCGATAGACAAAGGCACTGATGAAGATCGCCACCACCACCGCTAGCGCCGCTCCTTCGGTCGCCGTGACGATTCCGCCAAAGATCCCGCCAAGGATGATCACCGGAATCGACAGCGCCCAGATTGCTCCCTTGAACGCTTCCCACAACCGCTTGGTCTGGAAGGCCCCTTCGGATGGAAAGTTGTTCTTCCTGGCCAGGTAATAGCACATACCAGCCAGCCCCATGGCACCGAGCAAGCCTGGAAAGATGCCGGCGACGAACATCTTCACCACCGACTCTCCAGACATCACGGCGTAGAGAATCATCGGAATCGATGGTGGCAGGATGATCGCCAGGCTGGCTGCCGAGGATGACAATGCCGCCGCGAATTCCTTGGAATACCCCTTCTGGGTCATCGCCGGGATCATGATGCTGCCGATAGCCGATACGCCCGCCACCGCCGAACCGGAAATCTCCGCGAAGAAGATCGAGGCACCGATGGTCACCATCGACAACCCACCCTTGATGAACCCGAGCATCGCCGAGGCCAGATCGATCAGCCGCCGGGAAATGCTCGAGGCATTCATGATCGCGCCAGCGAGAATGAAAAGCGGGATGGCAATAAGCGGAAAGCTGGTCGTCCCGTCGTACATCACCATTCCGATGTTGGGAAGGGCCAGCGCCCCATAGCTGGAAAAGATTGCAACCGCACCGACGATGCCTAGCGATATGGCGACAGGGACATTGATCAGGATGAGGGCTATCAGCCCCAGAAACATGTAAAGGATTATCATCTTGTTATTCTCCCGAGCGGCCGTAGCAAGCGCTCGCTCTGAAATGTCCCGGTCATGCCTTCACCGGCTTGACGCCCACTTCTTCCAGTTCGTGATCGACGAACCCATCGCCTTTCGCGCTCTTGATCACCTCAGGCAATCGCAAGATCTCGGCGATGATGAAAAGTACCGATCCGATCGGCAGCACCGATTGCGTCAACTGCAGCGAGACGTTGGTGAGGCTGACCAGTGAGGAGCCTTCCAGGATGAGCACGACCTGCATGCCGGTATAGGCCAGCAGCACGAAGAAGCCGATCGTGATCGCCTCCGCGACCAGAGCGATTGGCAAGCGCAGCGCTGGAGAGAAGTAATTGATTACGCTAGGGCAACCGATGTGGGCGCCCTTCGCCGCGGCCAACGCCGCGCCGTAATAGGTGAGCCAGGCCAGGCCGACGGACGCCACCTCGTCGTACCAGCTGAACGGCGAACCGGCCAGCCGCGATGCGAAGCCGACTGTAACGACCAACGTCAAAGCAACTACGTTGGCCACTACGATGATTTCCAGAAGTTTGGAAAAACCCTTTCTGAAAGCGGTAAAGGAATCCATCAGCTCTCTCCGGTCGACCTGAGCACCGCGTGCTCAGGCGTAAGTCAGAATGCGGTCTGCAGCCACGAAGTCGGTTACATCTGGCGAAGCTGTTCAACCTCGTCGAGCATTTCCTGCCCACCTTCGACTTCTTCAGCGAATTTCGCGTAGATGGCCTTGGATCCGTCGATGAAGGCTTGTTGATCAACCTTGTTCACTTCCATGCCTGCCTCCTCCATTTTCTTGACGAGGCTTTCATCGAGCTGCGCCCCTTGTTCCAGCGCATAGGCCTCTGCTTCTACAGCAGCGTCGCTCAGCACCTTCCTCACATCCTCTGGAAAACGCTTCCAACTGGCACCAGCGAGAACGAACGCAGGGGTATAGACGTGGTTGGACATGGAGAGGTATTTCTGCACCTCGTGAAAGCGCTGGGAATAAATCTGCACCAAGGGGTTTTCCTGACCGTCCATGGCGCCAGTCTGCAGCGCGACAAAGGCTTCGGAGAGCGCCATCGGAGCCGGGCTGGCGCCGTAGCTCTTGAACATCTCGACACGCCATATGCCGTTGGGAGTGCGCAGCTTGAGCCCTTCGAGATCCTCCGGCACGACGATTGGCCGGGTGTTGTTGGTGATTTGCCGGAAGCCGTTTTCCCACACGCCAATGATCCGGTACCCCTTGTCTTCGGCGGTCTTGTACATCACGTCGCGCACCAGCTCGTCTCGAACACGCTTCATATGCTCGCGATCGGTGATCAGGTACGGCATTTCGAACAAGGAGAACTCCGGCGCCACGCTGCTCATCACCGTCGATGGCAGAGCCAGATCCAGCGAACCCAGCTTGAGCTTGTTGAGCATCTGAGAATCGCTGCCCAGCTGGCTGGAGCCGTAGGTCACGACCTTGGCCTTGCCCTTGAGCTTTTCGTTAACGGTCTCGGCGAATTTATTGGCTGTGATTTCGAACAGGGATCCCGGTCCGCCCACGTGGCCGAATTTGATCTGGAGTTCGGCGGCCTGGACTGCTGATGTGGCTAGACCGAACAGGGATGCAATCAAAGCTGTTTTCAATATTTTCATGCTGACCTCCACTCTTGTTTTTATTGAGGCGTACCGCAGAACCATCTTTACAGTCAGGACGGACCCATCGCTCTAACTGCAAGGCCGGCGGCGGCTAAACCGGCTACGCACGCTGGGAACAAAAATGAATTCATTATTCATAACCCGATTCAGACGTTAGACCAGCTTTTTGCGGTACGCCAGAAATGAGGTAAGAAAAACAGCCATGAGCATCCCTTACGCCGGACAAGGCGGAGCGCAGGAAGTCGGCAAAGGGCTCGTCGGTCCTGGCTAGGATTGGTTCAGGAAGAATTATTAGCGGCGCAGACGTTAGAACATAACGGGCCGCAAATGAATTGAGCGCCCATACCTGACCAGCCGAAAGCGATCATGGTCATGAAGAGCCGGAGCATTGAGAGGCGACCAGCAGCGCCGGCCGCCATTAGCGCTGGAGATGGGCGTCAGGCTGGAACGATACCGGCCCGTAACCCCGCCGCTTCTATACCCAGGATGGCTACTTGCTCGTCCTCATCGGAGGATGCGCCGCTAGCCCCGACGGCGCCGATCACTTCGTCATTGTTCGAGAGAATCAGTACGCCGCCCGGTACGGGCACGAAGTGCCCGCCTGACGCCGCTGCCACAGAGGCCAGAAAAGCCGGACGCGATTCGTTTCGCTCGCCGACCGTGCGGCTGGATACGCCGTTACCCAGCGCGGCGAAGGCTTTGCCCCTGGCAACCGGAAAGCGCAACGGGGCACAGCCATCTTCGCGTTCGGCCGCGATGAGGTTGCCGCCCGCATCCATAACGAATAGGGTCAGCGGTTCCATCTCCTTGGCTCTAGCCTCCGCGAACGCAGCATCGATGATTTGCCGGGCTTTTGCTCGTGATATGACTACGCTCGAACGATAAACCTTGCCAGCCATGTTATTTCCTTTGATGGGCCCGGCAGAGCCAGGCGAACTGATCAAAACGAGTACTGAGGCAACGGCACGGAGCCAAGTTCTGACCTGGCATATGCACGCTACCTTTTGTGTTCCACTTTTATCTTCTGTCGCACTTTTCGCCTATTTTGTATTCTTAATTCAAAACGCTAGCAGACCTTTCACTGATATCAACAATGGACGTGATGCAGCTAACGGTGTGCCTTATCAGGAATAAGCTCCCTTGGAAAAAATCCAACACAAGATTCTGTATCAGGAAGCTGCAAACCGAATTCGTGAATTAATTGAGCACGGCTCGCTGGTAGCAGGCGAAAAGATTTCAGAGAAACAGCTTTGCGAGACGTTCGGCATTTCCAGAACGCCGCTTCGCGAGGCACTGAAGGTTCTTACCTCAGAAGGATTGGTAGAAATTCTGCCGAATCGGGGAGCGCGCGTGAGCCGCCTGTCTCTGAGCGATGTGAAACATACCTACGATGTCATGGCGGCCTTGGAAGGGCTGGCCGGCGAAGCCGCCTGCTGTCGCCTGAACGACGAAGAGCTGGCAGCCCTCTGCGAGCTTCACCAAAAAATGATCGACTACTACGAGCGCAAGGACCTGCAGGCATATTTCCAAGCCAACCAGCAGATACATGAAAGGATTTTGCTGGCTTCTGGAAACCCGATCCTGCTGGAGATGTACAACAACCTCAGCCAGCGGGTGAAGAGGATCCGCTACACGATGGAAATGAACGAAGACTTTTGGCGCAAAGCGGTGAACGACCACGAGGAAATGATCGATGCACTACGGGATCGTGACGGGATGCGCTTGGGCAGCATCCTCAGAGGACACCTCAGCCACAAGCTGGAAGCGGTCAATCTAGCGGGAGTAATCGTCGCGGACTGATGGTCGCTGTGGAGTTTCTGAGCTCAGGCGTTGTAACGTCAGACCATCGCTTCGCCGTTGGAAGAGGGCAGCCGAGCAAGGCAAGCGACGACACTCCGGTGAAGCACAGCGTTTTCGATAAGAGCCGACCGGCTTGCGCTTAGCTCATCACCGACACCAAGCGCATTCCATCCGGATTGGTTAGCGGCAAGTTACAGCGGCTTGCCGCGATTGCCGTGCTCGCCGACAAAGGCTTGCATGGTCTTGAGATCGTTCGCCAGCACCGTACAGCGCTCCGGCCGCTCGAACAAATCGGCAAGATGGCTCGGAAGCTCAAGCGCTTTGCCAACACCAGCCTTCTCGACCGCATCGGGGAATTTCACCGGATGTGCGGTGCCCAGTGTCACCATCGGCGTTGACAGGCTGCGGCGGCATTCGCGCGCGGCGTAGACACCGATGGCGGTATGTGGATCGAGCAGCTCGCCGGTCGTATCGAATACCTGGGCGATGGTCTTGCAAGTCTGTTCGTCGTCCACGGCCAGCGAATCGAACAGCTTGCGGGCCTCGGTCCAGCGTTCCTCTTCGACCGACAGCTTGCCGGTAGCCTTGAAGAAACTCATCAGCTCGCCCACCGCCGCGCCGTTGCGACCGTGCAGATCGAACAGCAGGCGCTCGAAGTTGGACGACACCATGATATCCATGGAGGGCGACAGCGAAGGATGCAGGGTGTCCTTGTCGTAGCGGTTGCCACTCATGAAACGATGCAGGATGTCGTTGCGGTTGGTCGCGACCACCAGTTGACTGATCGGCAGCCCCATATTGCGCGCCAGATAACCGGCAAAGATGTCGCCGAAATTACCTGTCGGAACAGAGAACGCCACTGAGCGTGCCGGACCACCTAGCTGCAGCGCCGCATGGAAGTAGTAAACGATCTGGGCCATGATCCGTGCCCAGTTGATCGAGTTCACTGCTACCAGACGAGTGCCTTTGAGGAAGCCCTGGTCGGCGAAGCTATCCTTGACCATCTCTTGGCAATCATCGAAGTTGCCTTCGATTGCGATGTTATGGATGTTGTCGCCGAAAATAGTCGTCATCTGACGACGCTGCACTTCAGAAACACGGTTGTGCGGGTGAAGAATGAAGATATCGACGTTGTCGCAGCGGCGACAGCCTTCGATCGCCGCCGAGCCGGTATCGCCTGAGGTCGCACCAATGATGACCACGCGCTCGCCACGCTTCGCCAGCACGTAATCGAGCAGGCGGCCGAGCAACTGCAGGGCGAAATCCTTGAACGCCAGGGTCGGGCCATGAAACAGCTCCAGGACCCACTCGTTGCCGTTCAGCTGACGCAGGGGCGCGACTGCGTTATGCGCGAAAACACCGTAGGTCTCTTCGAGAATCTGCTTGAAATCGGCGTCCGGGATACTGCCGGTCACGAACGGCCGCATCACCTTGAATGCCAGTTCGTGATACGACAGACCCGACCACGATGCGATTTCCTCGACAGTGAAGCGTGGCAGGTTTTCCGGTACGTAGAGGCCGCCGTCGCTGGCCAGCCCGGCGAGCAGCACGTCTTCAAAATTCAGGGCGGGCGCCTGGCCACGGGTACTGATGTAGCGCATTTTTTTAACCTTAGGTTTGAGCCTGAAGCCCGAAGCTTGAAGCCTAAGATTTACTTTGGCTTTCAGCTTCCGGCTTCCAGCTCCAATTAATTCAGCTGTTCCACACGAATCCGCACAACGTCGCCACTGACTCCTTCGAGCTGCTCTAGGGCCGCAATAGCGTCGTCGATGCGCTTTTCCAGAACCCGGTGGGTAACCAGAATCATCGGCACCAAGCCATCGTGTTCCTCGGCTTCCTTCTGCATGATCGACTCGATGTTGATCCCGCGCTCGGAAAGAATGGTCGCGACTTGAGCCAGAACGCCAGGATGATCCTTGGCCTGAATGCGCAAATAATAGGCACTTTCGCAGGCGCTGATCGGAAGGATCGGGTGTGCCGAGAGCGAGTCGGGCTGGAACGCCAGATGCGGGACGCGATTGTTCGGGTCGGTGGTGAGCGCGCGAGCCACGTCGACCAGGTCAGCCACTACGGCCGAAGCGGTCGGCTCCATACCGGCGCCGGCGCCGTAGTACAACGTGGAGCCGACGGCGTCGCCATTGACCATTACCGCATTCATGACGCCGTTGACGTTAGCAATCAAGCGATCGGCCGGAATGAGCGTCGGGTGCACGCGCAATTCGATTCCACAGGCTGTGCTGCGCGCAACTCCTAAATGCTTGATGCGATAACCCAGGGCCTCGGCGTAATTGACGTCGGCGGTGGTCAAGCGCGATATGCCTTCGGTGTAAGCCTTTTCGAATTGCAGGGGCACGCCAAAGGCGATAGAAGCGAGGATGGTCAGCTTATGGGCGGCGTCGATGCCCTCGACGTCGAAGGTCGGATCGGCCTCGGCGTAACCCAGCTCCTGCGCTTCTGCGAGCACGTCTTCGAAGGTGCGGCCCTTCTCGCGCATTTCGGTGAGGATGAAGTTACCGGTCCCGTTGATGATGCCGGCCAGCCAGTTGATCTGATTACCCGCCAAGCCTTCACGAATCGCCTTGATCACCGGGATGCCGCCGGCAACCGAGGCTTCGAACGCGACGATGACACCTTTCTCACGAGCCCTGGCGAAGATTTCGTTACCGTGCACCGCGATCAAAGCCTTGTTCGCGGTAACTACATGTTTGCCGTTTTCGATGGCCTTGAGGACCAACTCACGGGCCAGGGTGTAACCGCCGATCAGCTCGACGACGATGTCGATTTCGGGGTTGTTTGCCACGTCGAAAATATCAGCGGTAATCGGGGTGTCACCGGTGTCGCATTTGGGGTTCGGGCGGCGTGCAGCAATCTGCGCAACCTCGATTCCACGTCCGGCCCGGCGAGCAATCTCGGCAGCGTTGCGCTCAAGCACATTGAAGGTACCGCTACCGACGGTTCCCAGCCCACAGATGCCAACTTTGACCGGTTTCAAGCTGCACTCCCCATTGCCAGCGAACGGCCGAGTACAGCGGCCGAACAAAAGAGTCGCACATTACGAAGCGCGCGGGATTTAGTCAAATCGGCGGGATGCGGCCGCGCCTCGCCGCTACCCGGAATGGTCTCGCAGTCCCAGGCGCTGATGCCATTGTGCGAGCGACTCGTCCGGGTACTCATCGAAACAGCGATCGTCAGGGCCAATCTGCGGTTCGACCCATGAGGCTTTCGAAGCCAGCATCAGATGGGTCGACTCAGGAGGACTCGGCAAATCTGTATCGATAGCGGATGCGTGAGGGTGAACCAGATCCGGCCAGTTCGGATCCCACAACCAGAGCGCACTGCCACAATGCTTGCAGAAATGACGCTGGCCATCGCTGGTGGTGGTTGCGCCCGTTTGCGCATCAACCATTTTCGCCTGATAGATGCTCAGATGCTCGCGCCCTTCGACGGTCAACGTTCGATGATCACCACCCAAATTGATCGCATAGCCGCCCGCCCCAGCCGTCTTGCGGCAGATGGTGCAATAGCACCGCATGAATGGATAAGGTTCGGCCGACTCGAGCGAAAAACGCACGGCCTTGCAGTGACAGGAACCTTCGAGCTTCATCTTCGCGCCTCCTTGGTATGCCTTCAGGCTTTGAACGCGAGGGGCGGAACAGTTCAGGCAGCGTCAAACAGGAGGGCGTCTTTCAGACTGAAGGCGCCCTCCCCAGGATCACTTCGCCTTCAGCGCGAGCGCAGCAAGCTGTGGTGCAGGCTGGTAACCGGGGATGATCTGACCGTCAGCGAGAATGATTGCCGGGGTGCCTTGAACACCGAGCAACTGACCCAGCTCGTACTGCTCGGCCACGGGATTGTCGCAGCTGGCGGTAGACACTTCCTCGCGCGCCTTGGCCTTGTTCATCGCAGCCTGACGATCCTTGGCGCACCAAACGCTAGCCAGCGTATTGGCGCCGTGGCTACCCATACCCTGCCTTGGAAAAGCCATATAGCGAACCTCGACACCCAAACGATTCAGCTCAGGCACTTCACTGTGCAGCTTCTGGCAATAGCCGCAATCGGTATCGGTAAATACCGTGATATGTGTCTTCGGTTTCTCGGGGGCGAATACCACCATCTCGCTGGTAGGAATGGCCTCGATCGTCTTGGCAACCGAACGACTCTGGGCCTGCTCGGTCAGGTTGATCGCCTGACCGTCCTTGAATTGGAACATGTAACCCTGGATCAGAAACTGCCCGTCAGCGCTGGCGTAGAGTTGACGCCCGCCCTTAAGCTGCACCTGGTAAACGCCGTCCATGGGGCTTTCGGAAATCGCTTCGATCGGCATGTCAGGCTGAATGGAATGCAGCGAGTCACGGATCGCCTTGTCGGCGTCCGCAGCCAGGACAACGGAGCTGGCCAGACCGATGGTCGCGGCAGCAAAAAAACGAATCACGCGCATGGAATCTCCTGGCGACTTCGATCGAGGAAAGAGGCGCAGATTAACATAGGCACTGCCATCCGGCGCACGACGCCAGGGCTTCGCTCGCTGACTTGCGGCCTGCGACGCACCTTACCAGCGCTCATCGCTCAGCCACGCGGGTGGTGCTGCGCATGCAGGTCCTGCAGGCGCGCGCGAGCGATGTGTGTGTATATCTGGGTGGTGGATAAATCACTATGGCCGAGCAGCATCTGCACGGTGCGAAGATCAGCGCCGTGGTTGAGCAGATGCGTGGCGAACGCATGACGCAGCGTATGCGGTGAGATCGATACCGCTATCCCAGCGACCTTGGCGTGCAGTTTGATTCGATGCCAGAACGTCTGGCGCGTCATCTGGTCGCCACGCTGGCTGGGAAAGACCACATCGCTGACCTTACCGGCAAGGAGGTTCCCGCGAGCATCGCGCAGATAGCGCGTCAGCCAGTGCATAGCCTCCTCGCCCAGCGGCACCAAACGCTCTTTATTGCCCTTGCCGAAGGTACGCAGCACACCCTGGCGAGGATTGATCTGCTCCAGGCTGAGACTGACCAGCTCAGTCACACGCAGGCCAGACGCATAAAGAACTTCCAGCATCGCGCGATCGCGCATTCCCAGCGACTCGCCGATATCAGGAGCGGCCAACAGGGCCTCGACATCGGCCTCGGACAACGCCTTGGGCAGCGGACGCCCGAGCTGCGGCAGATCGACCCGTAGCGTAGGGTCAACCGAGATCGAACCTTCGCGCAGGAGGAACCGGTAGAAGCCACGCAACCCAGAAAGCAGCCGCGCAGTAGAGCGGGCCTTGTAGTTGCTAGCCAGACGCCAGGCGAGATGGTCCAGGATCATCTCGCGCCCTGCATCGACCAAGCGTAAGCCGCGCGCGTCGAGCCAGCCGTTAAACAATGCCAGGTCGCTGCGATAGGCCTCGCGCGTGTTATCCGATAATCCCTTCTCGAGCCAAAGGGCATCGAGGAAGCGGTCGATTACCGGGTCGTCAAGTGCGGGCATGATGGATTGTCGGCAGATGGAAGCGCGCTAGTGTTCCATAGGCCGCGTCAGTTCCGCCAGAATCAATCATCAACGTGCGGCAACTGTGCACGGGTCGATTATCGTCACCCCTGCAACGAAGCTGAAGCGGGCCTGATAGCGAGCTCGCGGCCGCCACACAGGCTTTGACATCCACCTTGAGACTGGTATTACCGACGCGAACCACGCGACGGCCAGTTCGACGATCGAACCCGCAGGAATCGACCACTGCCGTGCTATGAGCCTGTTTGTTTTCACGCCGCCACACCGGCAGCAATCATTAAGTTGCGATGCATTGCATTCAGCCGAAACTGAGCGCAAAAAAAAGCAGCCCGTAGGCTGCTTTTTCCACAAGAAAGCCTTCCTCAGGAAAGCTTTTCCTTGATGCGGGCTGCCTTGCCGGAAAGCGCGCGGAGGTAGTACAGCTTGGCTTTGCGAACATCACCACGGCGCTTGACGCTGAGGCTGTCGACCATCGGGCTGTAGTACTGGAAGGTACGCTCAACGCCAACGCCGTTAGAAATCTTACGAACGGTGAATGCGCTGTTCAGGCCGCGGTTACGCTTACCGATAACGACGCCTTCGAAGGCCTGCAGACGCTCACGCTCACCTTCCTTTACCTTCACCTGGACGACAACGGTGTCACCGGGGGCGAACGGAGGCAATTCTTTGGTCATCTGCTCGGCTTCGAGCGCCTGGATAATCTTGTTGGTCATGCTGTGTGCTCCTGAGACAAGCCGTCTGGCGTGCCATCGATACGTTAACTATCGTCCCGCTGATGGATGTATTCCTTCAGCAGCTTTTGTTCTTCCCCAGAAAGCGAGCGGCTATCCAGAAGATCAGCGCGGCGCTCCCAGGTCCTCCCGAGGGACTGCTGCAAGCGCCAGCGCCGGATGTGTTCATGATTGCCGCTGAGCAACACCTCAGGAACACGTTTATCCGCATACACTTCCGGTCGCGTGTAGTGCGGGCAGTCGAGTAGGCCGTCGGTAAACGAATCCTCCTCGGCAGAATCAGCATGGCCCAGGGCTCCAGGGAGCAACCGGGTCACTGCATCGATCAGCACCATCGCCGGCAACTCACCACCGGACAATACGTAGTCGCCGATCGACCATTCCTCGTCGACATGCGCTTCAATAAAGCGCTCGTCGATACCTTCGTAACGACCCGCGATGAGGATGAGTGCCTCCTCTTTCGCCAGGTCGCGGACATCAGCCTGTTTAAGCTGGCGCCCCTGTGGCGAGAGATAGATAACTTTCGCCTTGTCGCCTGCAGCTTCTCTGGCATCAGCAAGAGCAGCTTCCAGCGGCTTGATCTTCATCACCATGCCGGGACCTCCACCGAAAGGTCGATCATCCACCGTCTGGTGGCGATCTTCGGTATAAGCTCGCGGATTCCAACACTGTAGCCGGAGCAACCCCTGCTTCACCGCGCGACTGGTAATACCGTAGTCACGGATAGCAGCGAACATGTCCGGAAACAGACTGATCACTTCGACACGAAGACTGGGCATGTCGGTCAGAAATCCGCATCCCATTCAACATGCATCTCGCCTGCCCCCAGATCGACCTTCAAGACACAGGGGTCGGTATAAGGCAACAGACGTTCACGATCATCCAGGCTACCGTCGAACGGTTTGACCACCAGGACATCGTTGGCCCCTGTCTCCAGCAGATGGTCTACCCTACCGAGCACTTGCCCGAGCTGGTTGATGACCGTCAGGCCCTGAAGTTGGAACCAGTAATACTCGTCACCGGTCAAGGCAGGGAGTCCGCTTCGGGGTATGCAGATGTCGAAATCGGCGTAAGTACGTGCCTCTTCGCGATCACTCAACCCTTTCAGCGTAGCCACCAGGATCTTGCCCTGCAGGCGGCCCTTGACCAGCTCAACCTGCTTGACCTCCTCGCCTCGCCTCAGCGTCCAGCGACGATAGTCCAGCAGATTATCGATCGGATCGGTAAAGGAATAGACCTTTACGTCACCACGCACGCCATGCACCGAAACGATCTTGCCGATGACGATCAGGTCTTCGGCCGGGTCTGACGTTGCGTTCATGTGTTTCAGGCAGCAGCCTTGGCAGCTTCCTTCAGCAGCTGAGCAACGCGCTCAGACGGCTGTGCGCCCTGGCTCAGCCAATAAGTGGCACGCTCCTGATTTACAGAGAGCTTCACTTCCGCACCCGAGGCGACCGGATTGAAGAAACCGATACGCTCAACGAAGCGACCATCGCGCGGGTTGCGGCTGTTGGTCACGGTCAGGTGGTAGAAAGGGCGCTTCTTGGAGCCGCCACGGGCGAGACGAATAGTTACCATGTGAACATCGTTCCTGTAGTCGGTACAGCAAATCTGAATGCAGGGCCCAAGGCCCGAAAGGCCGCATATTCTAAGGATTATCCGGACTTTTGCAAATGGCTTTTTCAAAAACAACCACAGGCCTTGGCAGCAGGCCTATTCCACTTCGGCGGGCGCTTGGCGAAGAGCCGCCCGCAACGCGAGGAATCAGAATTTGGGCATCCCGCCGCCACCCGGGAGCATGCCGCCCATGCCGCGCATCATCTTCGCCATGCCGCCTTTGCCGCTGACCTTTTTCATCATCTTCTGCATCTGTTTATGTTGCTTGATAAGCCGGCCGATATCCTGCACCTGTGTGCCAGACCCCATGGCTATGCGACGCTTGCGGGAACCGCTGATGATGTCCGGATTGCGCCGCTCGACGGGCGTCATCGAGTTGATGATCGCTTCCATCTGTTTGAACTGTTTCTCAGCTGCTCCTTGCGCGCTGCCCATCTGCGACAGATTCATGCCTCCGATCGCAGGCAGCTTGTCCATCAACCCACCAAGACCGCCCATGTTCTTCATTTGCTGAAGCTGATCGCGGAAGTCCTCGAGATCGAAGCCTTTACCCTTTTTTAGTTTCTTGGTGAGCTTCTCAGCTTTTTCCCGGTCCAGGGTTTGCTCGGCCTGCTCGATCAAGCTGAGGACGTCGCCCATGCCAAGAATGCGCGAGGCAATCCGATCCGGGTGGAAGGGTTCGAGCGCGTCGCTCTTTTCGCCCATGCCGAGGAACTTGATCGGCTTGCCGGTAATATGCCGCACTGACAAGGCCGCACCACCGCGCGCATCACCGTCAACCTTGGTAAGCACCACGCCAGTCAGCGGCAGCGCCTCCCCGAAAGCTTTCGCGGTGTTGGCGGCGTCCTGACCAGTCATGGCATCAACCACGAACAGTGTCTCGGCCGGATTGATCGCCGCGTGAACGGCCTGGATCTCCGCCATCATCTCGGCATCAATGGCCAGGCGCCCGGCGGTATCGACCAGTACCACATCTATATATTTGAGTTTGGCTTCGCGAATTGCCGCCTGAGCGATCTCGACCGGTTTCTGGCTGATATCCGAGGGGAAGAAGGTCACTCCCACTTCCGCAGCCAGCGTTTCCAGCTGTTTGATTGCCGCCGGGCGATAAACGTCCGCAGAAACCACCAACACCGATTTCTTCTTGCGCTCCCTAAGGAAGCGCGCCAGCTTTCCAACCGTTGTGGTCTTGCCCGCACCCTGCAGGCCGGCCATCAATACCACGGCCGGCGGCACCACGCTCAAGGCAAGGTCTTCGTTTGCCGCGCCCATTAGCTCTTCCAGCTCGGCGCGAACGATTTTCACGAAAGCCTGACCAGGTGTCAGGCTCTTGGAAACCTCCGTACCGACGGCCCGATCCTTGACCTTGGCGACGAAATCCTTGACCACTGGCAGCGCGACGTCCGCTTCGAGCAGCGCCATGCGCACTTCACGCAGGGTGTCTTTGACGTTGTCTTCGGTCAGCTTGGCCTTGCCTGTGACGTGGCGAAGCGTTTGCGAGAGGCGATCGGTTAGGTTTTCAAACATGTGCCGTTTCCACGCTGGATGTGGTTAAGGCACCGATTATAGAAGCTGCGACCCCTATGCCGGTACCCCGCATCAATGCTTTTGATCGTGACTGCCGAACCAACTCCGGTTAAATGCACCGCAAGGCGTCGGCGACACGCAAGGAGCCCTACCGATCCGGCAACAACAATCAATAAACAACGGCAGCCAACCCCTGCATTCGCACGCTTTTGCACGCCAGGTGTTTGTGCCACACTCAGCGCCTTTCAAGCCTGTTAACGGACCTATGCACCCTTTGCTACCGAGCCTGGCTGCTGCCTGTCTTTACGCTGGCGTCACCGGATATCAAGGCCTGCGCCTGGCACAACGTACCGTGCCGGATAAACGTCTGCTTCTCGCATTAGGCGCACTGGCGCTGATTGCGCACGGAGTGAGTCTGTTTATTCAACTGCTCTCGCCGAGCGGCCTGCATCTGGATTTCTTTACTGCATCGAGCCTGATAGCCGCGGCAGTGATCCTTTTGATCCTGCTCGCGCTGTATCGAATGCCGGTCGAGAATCTGCTGCTATTGCTTTTCCCACTGGGCTGCCTGACAGTACTTTTCGCCCAGTTCGCCCCGTCCGGCACTGTGCCCGCCATCAGCGAGCAGCCGGGAATTCTGGCTCACATCCTGTTTTCCATCCTTGCCTATGGGATGCTCACGATTGCGGTATTTCAATCGCTGCTTCTTTTATTGCAGGACCACCATCTCAGGCACAAGCACCCGTCCGGCCTGATCAAGAATTTCCCGCCTTTGCAGACCATGGAAAGCCTGCTGTTCGGCTTCCTGCTGGCCGGCTGGCTGCTGCTTTCGGCCTCGCTGATCTCCGGCTGGCTGTTTCTCGACAACCTGTTCGCCCAGCATCTGGTGCACAAGACGTTGCTATCGGTCATTGCCTGGGTAGTCTTCGGCCTGCTGCTGTGGGGGCGCCACCAGCTTGGCTGGCGCGGCTACAAGGCCATCCGCTGGACGCTTGCGGGCTTCTGCCTGCTGATGCTGGCCTACTTCGGCAGCAAGCTGGTCCGCGAATTCATCCTGCATATCTAAGGCAACCAAGTGGAAAATCTACACCCCGGCTTTTTGGTCGGTTTGCTGGTCTTCCTGCTTCTGTGCTCGGCGTTCTTCTCCAGCTCCGAAACCGGAATGCTCAGCCTCAACCGCTACCGTCTTCGCCACCAGGCCAAAGAAGGTCACCGCGGAGCCAAACGAGCCATCGACCTGCTTTCCAGGCCTGATCGCCTGCTCGGCACCATTCTGGTAGGTAACAATTTCGTCAATATTCTCGCCTCGTCGATCGCGACGGTCCTGGCGATGCAGCTTTGGGGCGAGGCAGGGATCGCCATTGCTACGATTGGCCTGACGATCATCTTGCTAATCTTCGGTGAGATAACACCCAAGACGCTGGCGGCACTGCGCCCCGAGGCGATCGCCTATCCGGTCAGCCTGCCGTTACTGGTGCTGCAGAAGGTGATGTACCCGCTGGTCGCACTGCTCGGCTGGATTAGTAACGGGCTACTCAAGCTGCTCGGCGTGGATCCGTCAAAGAAGGGCACCGACAGCTTGTCCACCGAAGAGTTGCGCAGCGTGGTTCGCGAATCCGGCAGCGATCTGCCGCTGAATCGACAGAGCATGCTGCTCGGCATTCTCGATCTGGAGCGGGTGACCGTCGACGACATCATGATCCCGCGCAATGAGGTCACCGGCATCGATCTCGAGGACGACCTGGAAACCATAGTGACCCAGTTGCGCACTACGCCGCATACCCGCCTTCCGGTGTTTCGCAAGGATATCAACCAGATCGAAGGCATCGTGCACATGCGCCAAATAGCGCGCCTGCTCAGCCACGATCAATTGACACGGGAAAACCTGCTGGAAGCCTGCAACGAGCCTTACTTCGTACCCGAAAGCACGCCTTTGTCGACACAACTGCTGAATTTCCAGAAGCAGAAACGCCGCATCGGCATCGTCGTCGACGAATACGGCGATGTGCTCGGTATCGTCACACTGGAAGACATACTTGAAGAGATCGTCGGCGAGTTCAGCAATCAGGACGCCTTGCGCAGTCCAGACATACACCCGCAGGAGGACGGTACCCAGGTGATCGATGGCGCCGCCTACCTGCGTGAAGTGAACCGCGCACTCGGCTGGCAGCTGCCCTGCGACGGCCCCAAGACCCTCAATGGATTGATAACAGAGGCACTGGAGCACATTCCAGACAGCGGTATTTGCCTGCAGATCAACCAGTACCGCCTGGAGATTCTGCAGGCGGCCGACAACCGCGTAAAAAGCGTGCGCGCCTGGGTCATCGAGAGCACCCCAGCACCATCGAACGACGCGCAATAGCCGCGCCACTCAGACCCGCTTATATCTAAAATTGCGTATCGATCGCCGACGCGGCTCGCAGCGCCTTGGCGCGCGCCGCCTCAATCGACTCATCACGGGCCAAGGCGACACCCATTCGCCGCTGCCCACTGACACCCGGCTTGCCGAACAGCCGCAACGAGGTATCCGGCTCGGCCATGGCCGCTGCCAGATTACCGAAGCTCACTTGTGCGGATTCGCCTTCCACCAGTACCACGGCCGAAGCGGACGGGCCGAACTGCCGAATTGCCGGGATTGGCAAACCGAGAATCGCCCGCGCATGCAAGGCGAACTCGGACAGATCCTGAGAGATCAGCGTCACTAGACCGGTATCGTGTGGCCGTGGCGAAACCTCGCAGAACCACACCTGATCATCTTTAACGAACAGTTCGACACCGAAGATGCCGCGTCCGTCCAGAGCACCGGTTACGGCCAGAGCAATCCGCTCGGCCTCGGCCATCGCGCCGGAAGTCATCGGCTGCGGCTGCCAGGACTCCTGATAATCACCTTTCTCCTGACGATGCCCGACGGGCTGGCAGAACGTGGTTCCGCCCGCATGACGGACGGTCAGCAGAGTGATTTCATAATCGAAATCGATGAACCCCTCGACGATCACTCGCCCCTTCCCAGCGCGGCCTCCAGCTTGGGCGTACTCCCAGGCGCGTGCAATATCGGCTTCGCTGCGAAGAACCGACTGGCCCTTGCCGGATGAACTCATGACGGGCTTGATCAGGCACGGAAAGCCAAGGACTGAAACGGCCGCAAGACATTCGTCCAGCGAGTCCGCGAAACGATAAGGCGATGTGGGAAGCCCAAGCTCTTCGGCAGCCAGCCGGCGTATGCCTTCACGATTCATGGTCAGCTGTGCGGCCCTTGCGGTCGGGATTACCGTATAACCTTCGCCCTCCAATTCGACCAGCGTCGCGGTAGCAATCGCTTCGATTTCCGGCACGATGAAATGCGGCCGTTCCTGCTCGATGATCGTCCGCAGCGCCGCGCCATCGAGCATGTCGATCACATGATGACGGTGGGCGACCTGCATGGCTGGTGCATTGGCGTAACGGTCCACCGCAATGACTTCGACGCCTAGACGTTGAAGCTCGATGACCAGCTCTTTGCCAAGCTCACCGGAACCACAGAGCAGCACGCGAGTAGCGCTGGCAGACAGCGGAGTGCCTATTCGGGGCATGGTATTCCTCGTTATTTGACCGTATTCAAAGCCGCAGACGATGCGTTGCGCATCGGCGTTAGAGCAGCAGACCACTCGCCCGCGCTCGCTCGTGGCAGCGCTGCAGCACGTCGCGCCGCTCGGCATTGTCCATGCGACTCCAGCGGAGGATCTCGTCTACACTGCGCTGGCAGCCGGTGCAGATATCATCTTCATCCAATGCGCAGATACTTACGCAAGGAGAGGCGACAGGCTTTTCCTGAGCGCTCAATCGTCTTGTTCCGACAGATCACGGGCGTAACGCTGGGCGTTGTGCACGTAATGCGCAGCGCTGGCTTCGAGCATCTTCTTCTGCTGCTCGGTCAGCTCGCGAACCACCTTGCCCGGCGAGCCTACAACCAGTGAGCCATCAGGGATTTCCTTGCCTTCGGCGATCAGCGCGTTTGCGCCGATGATGCAGTACTTGCCGATCTTCGCCCCGTTGAGAATCACCGCATTGATACCGACAAGGCTGTAGTCGCCTACGGTGCAACCGTGCAGCATCGCGTTATGACCAACAGTAACGCCAGTGCCGAGCGTTAGCGGGTGACCCATATCGGTATGCATGACGCTCCCGTCCTGCACATTGCTGTTCTCACCGATATGGATCAGCTCATTGTCGCCACGCAGCACGGCGCCAAACCAGACGCTGGCACCGGCATCCAGGCGAATCTTGCCGACCAATGTGGCGTTCGGGGCCACCCAGCTTTGTGAATGGGCTTCAACGCGGGAATCACCCAGACGATATTTCACGGTCATGACCTCTTCTGGCTAAGATCGACAAAGGAAGCGGGAGGTTGGCGCAGCTCGATTCCGGCGTCGTACACCAGGTTTACCAGCTCGACGATCATGATGGCCGTCAGCCCCCAGATTTTGTATTCGCCATAACGGTAAGACGGGACGTACCAGGCGCCGCCCTGATAATCAATTCGGTGGGTGACCTCGCGCTGCCCCTGACAGAAGAAATCCAAGGGTACGGAAAAGACCGAGGCTATTTCGGCATCATTCGCACGATACTCGACGTAGTCCGGCACGATCCCGACGTAAGGGGTGACATGAATGCCATGGCGGGACACAAGGCTACTGAGAGGCCCGATGATTTCCACGATCCCCGGTGCCAGACCAACCTCCTCCTCAGCCTCGCGCAGGGCTGTGTCGATCAGGTCGCGGTCTTCCGGATCACGGCGACCGCCCGGAAACGCCACCTCCCCGCCGTGTGTGGATAAACCACTGGCACGAAGAGTCAACACCAGCTCCGGCGAGTCACCACGGGTAATCGGCATCAATACCGCCGCCTCGGGCATCCGGGCTTCCGGCTCCAGAAGATGCGGGGAGTAGTCGCGCACCCGTTGGAGAATCTTGTCCAGCATGAAACTTCTCTTTCTGTCTTTGACTGGCATCATGGCATGAATCGCCGAGGCGCCCAAGACGGGCAAAGCTAAAACCCGGCGCATGCATCTTCAACGGAGACGGCCCGCGCCTGTATCAGCCATCGCCCGCCATGGAAAACTTTTTGTCCCGACGTCGCTCTCAGCACTAACCTGTCATCGGGTCAAAATGCAGGTAGAGCGATCGGCCCATCATACGAAGGAATCGCGATGAAATTCTGCAGCCAATGCGGTGGCTCGATACTGGAATTGATCCCCGAAGGCGACAACAGAGCCCGTTTTGTCTGTGAATCATGCAATACGATCCACTACCAAAATCCGCGGATCGTCGCCGGTTGCTTGCCCGTCTGGGAAGACCATGTGCTGCTCTGCCGACGCGCAATCGAGCCACGACGCGGATACTGGACATTGCCGGCTGGCTTCATGGAAAACGGCGAGACCGTACAACAAGCAGCGGAGCGAGAGACGCTGGAAGAAGCCTGCGCCAAGGTCACGGACCTGCAGCTCTATACCGTGTTCGATCTGCCGTATATCAACCAGGTCTACATGTTCTTTCGCGCCGAGCTGGTCGATGAGCAATTCTGCGCCGGCATCGAGAGCCTTGAGGTCAAGCTTTTTCGGCAGACCGAAATCCCTTGGTCGGCACTCGCTTTTCCGACCGTAGGCCGTACCCTAGAATACTTCTTCGCCGACCGGGTGCAGCAGACCTTCCCGGTGCGCAACGAAGCCATCGAAGCAATGCGGGTGGCGCGTAAACAGGTTTGATGCTGTAAGGATTCAGGAAAGCTCCAATGCGCTGGCTGTTAGCGATTTTCTGCTTCACATTTGCCGCCCTATCCCATGCCACCTCAGCGCCAACGTTCGATGAGTCCTTCATCGACAAGGTTCTGGTAGTCAAATCCGAGCGCAAGCTGCACCTGATCAGCCGAGGCGTCACGATGAAGAGCTATCGCGTCTCGCTGGGTAAGCAGCCGGGGCCCAAGCAGCGCGAAGGCGATCAACGCACGCCCGAGGGGCTCTATTGGATCGATTGGCGCAAGAGCTCGGACAAATACAACCTGGCGATGCACATCTCCTACCCGAACGCTAAAGATCTCACCCGAGCCAGCAGTGAAGGCTTACGACCAGGCAGCATGATCATGCTCCACGGCACCCCCCTCGATGAAGAGTATCCGGAATGGTTCTTCCATACCCTCGACTGGACCGAAGGCTGCATCGCACTGAAGAACGACGACATGCGCGAGATCTGGAATCTGGTACAGGACGGTACTTTGATTGAGATTCGGCCCTAGTGCCAATTAGTCAATCGACTACCAACTAACCGCACAGGCCACTAGCCAGTAAACCGAGCTTGGCAGGAAGCAAAGACACGCGTTAACGTGAACCCACTTTCTACCACTCGGTCAGCCATGACGACGACTTTCTCCGATGAGCAATTGCAGCTGGATAATCAGCTGTGCTTTGCGCTCTATTCCGCCTCGCTGCAAATGACCAAGACCTACAAACCGTTGCTGCAGAGCATCGGCCTGACGTATCCGCAGTATCTGGCGATGCTCGTATTGTGGGAGCGCGATGGCCTGACCGTCAGTGAAATCAGCGCCCGCTTGCTGACCGAGCCCGGCTCGCTGACGCCGCTGCTTAAGCGCCTGGAAGCTGAAGGACTGATCAGCCGGACCCGCAGCAATACTGATGAACGCGTGGTCGAACTTCACCTTACCGATGCCGGGCGTGCCCTCAAGCAGCGCGCCAAAGATTTTCCTTCCTGCATGGTTGAGTGCACCGGCCAATCGCCCGAAGCGCTTCTGGCCCTGCGCAACCAGCTCGTCTCCCTTCGCAGCGCCTTGCTAAAAACAACCTGATCGCGAGCGGACAGCGTCCACAACCTGCACGTTTCTCAGAAGGCAAATGGCATTTGTCATGCGGCCTTGGATTTAACTTGCGCGATAAATATTATCGCGATAAGTTAATTGCCCAATACTCAATGAAGGAAGTGAACCATGCAAACCATCGAGGCTCTTTATACCGCTACTGCAACTGCTACCGGAGGCCGTGACGGACGTGCTGTATCTTCCGACGGGCTGCTAGACGTAAAGCTTTCAACCCCTCGTGAACTGGGCGGCCAGGGCGGCGATGGCACCAATCCTGAGCAACTGTTTGCCGCGGGATATTCGGCATGCTTTATCGGCGCGCTCAAGTTCACCGCCAGCCAGCTGAAGCAACAGTTGCCCGCCGATACTGCGGTCAACGGCAAGGTTGGCATCGGCCAGATTCCCGGTGGGTTTGGGCTCGAAGTTGAGCTGAATGTCAGTCTGCCTGGCCTGGACCAGGCAACCGCCGAACAGCTCACCGAAGCCGCACACAAGGTATGTCCTTATTCCAATGCCACTCGCGGGAATATCGAAGTGCGCCTGAACGTCAGCGTTTGATCTTGCACTCGTCGGCACAATGAAAAACCCCGAGTCGCGGCGGCGGCGCGGGGTTTTCGCTCAACATCAATCAGAATTGCATGTCAGAGAGCCGCCACACCTCGAAAGCAGGCGTCTCGTACGGATGCGCTCGCTTGAGCGCCTTGACGCTGTCGTGAATCAGCTCGTCAGCCACCACCAATTCGACCTTCCATTCCGATACCGACTGTAACTGGCCGTGCTGGCCGAGAAACGGCTGACTGCCTTCGAGCGGCCGATACTGTCCGTGCCCAAGAACCTGCCAGCAACAGCTGTCATATGCACCGATACGTCCGGCGCCCGCTGTAAAAACCGCCTTCTTAACTGCGTCCAGATGACTTTCCGGAACATAGAAACACAGCTTGTACATCAACATCTCCGAAAAGAACTATCAGCGGAGCAACTCCCCGCGAATAGCAAACAGCTTGCAATGGCCGGACCGGCTTCTTCGGCCGGCCTATCTACATCAGACGCAGCCCTAAGTGCTTGGTTCAGCCGCTACGCTGGACCCGGATCACAGTTAAGAAAAAAGCCCGGAGCGCCTGCACGCTTCCGAGCTTTCCTTCTTCCAGATACCGGGTCAGTCGACCCAGACCCGAGCATTGCGGAACATGCGCATCCAGCCACCATCTTCGCGCCATTCATCCGGGCGCCAGGAGTTGGTCACCGCGCGGAAGACGCGCTCCGGGTGCGGCATCATGATGGTTACACGACCGTCGCGGGTGGTGAGACCTGTAATGCCGCGCGGCGAACCGCCCGGGTTGGCCGGATAACGTTCGGTGACCTTGCCGTAATTATCGATATAACGCAGCGCCACGGTGCCGGATAGATCGGCTTCGAGTAACGCCTCTTCGCTCTCGAACTCCGCGTGCCCTTCCCCATGCGCAATGGCGATGGGCAGACGCGAGCCGGCCATACCCTGAAGAAAGATCGATGGCGAATCCTGCACCTGAACCATGGCTACGCGCGCCTCGAACTGCTCGGAACGGTTACGCACGAAGTGCGGCCAGGACTCGCTGCCAGGTACCAGTTCATGCAAGTTCGAAAGCATCTGACAGCCGTTGCAAACGCCCAGCGCGAAGCTGTCCTTGCGCTCGAAGAAGGCGCTGAAGTCTTCACGGGCGCGGCCATTGAACAGAATCGACTTGGCCCAACCTTCACCTGCGCCGAGCACGTCGCCATAGGAGAAGCCACCACAGGCAACCAGCCCCTTGAACCGATCGAGACTGATGCGCCCCGACAGGATGTCGCTCATGTGCACGTCGACGGCAGCGAAACCAGCGCGGTCGAACGCAGCAGCCATTTCGGTCTGACCGTTGACGCCCTGCTCGCGCAGAATCGCTACCTCGGGCCTTACGCCACGCTTGATATACGGCGCCGCGATATTCTCGTTGACGTCAAACCCTAGATTCACGCTGAGGCCCGGGTTGTCTTCCTCGAGCAGCGCATCGAATTCCTGATCGGCACAATCGACATTGTCACGCAGACGCTGGATCTGGTAGCTGGTTTCGGACCACTGACGCTGTAGCAAACGACGGTCGCCGCTAAACACGTCGGCGCCGTCGAACTTGATCGCCACGTGGCCGTTGTTGATCGGCTGACCGACCACGGCGACGCAGTCAGCCAGACCGGCGGCGCTGAACTGCGCCAGAACCACTTCGGTGTCGCCCTGGCGGACCTGAATCAGTGCGCCCAATTCCTCGTTGAACAGCACAGCGGAAATTTCCGCGGTGCTCTCTACCAGAGCATCAAGGCTGAGGTTGAGGCCGCAGTGACCAGCAAACGCCATCTCCAGCGCGGTGGTCAGCAGACCGCCATCGGAACGGTCGTGATAGGCCAGCAGCAAACCATCGGCATTCAGACCTTGAATGACCGCAAAGAACGCCTGCAGGTCTTCGGCGTCGTCCACATCCGGCGCCTGGCGACCGATCTGTCCGTAAACCTGAGCCAGGATCGAACCACCCATACGGTTCTGGCCGCGACCGAGATCCACAAGAATCAGGTCGGTCTCGCCCTTGTCCAGCCGCAGCTGCGGCGTCAGGGTCTCGCGAATATCGGCCACTGGGGCAAAGCCGGACACGACCAGCGACAACGGCGACGTCACGCTCTTCTCGACGTCCTCGTCGGTCCAGCGGGTCTTCATCGACATCGAGTCCTTGCCCACCGGGATGGTGATGCCCAACTCCGGGCACAGCTCCATACCGACGGCCTTGACCGTGTCGTACAGGCGCGCGTCTTCGCCTGGGTGGCCAGCAGCAGCCATCCAGTTGGCAGACAGTTTGATGTCAGAAATCTTCTCGATACGTGCGGCAGCAAGGTTCGTCAGCGTCTCGCCGATCGCCATGCGTCCCGAGGCGGGGGCATCGAGCAACGCCAGCGGCGTGCGCTCGCCCATGGCCATCGCTTCGCCGGTGTAGACGTCATAACTGGTAGCGGTCACCGCGCAATCGGCCACCGGAACCTGCCACGGACCGACCATCTGATCGCGGGCAACCATGCCGGTGATGCTGCGATCGCCGATGGTGATCAAAAAGCTTTTGCTGGCTACCGCCGGATGATGCAGGACACGAGTGACCGCCTCGCCCAGATCGACCTGATCTGCAACGAAGTCATCGCCCAGCTCGGCTTCGCGGACGGCACTGCGGTGCATGCGCGGCGCCTTGCCGAGCAGCACGTTGAGCGGCATGTCGACTGGATTATTTCCGAAATGACTGTCGGAAACAGTCAGGTGCGGCTCAGCGGTCGCCTCGCCAACAACCGCGAAGGGGCAGCGCTCGCGCTTGCAGATCGCCTCGAAACGTTCGAGATCGGCGGCATCCACCGAGAGCACGTAGCGCTCCTGGGACTCGTTACACCAGATCTCCAGCGGTGCCATGCCCGGCTCGTCGTTAGGGACGTTGCGCAGCTCGAAGCGGCCACCGCGACCGCCATCGTTGACCAGCTCCGGGAAAGCATTGGATAGGCCACCCGCACCGACGTCATGGATGAACTTGATCGGATTGTTTTCGCCCAGCTGCCAGCAGCGGTCGATGACTTCCTGGCAGCGGCGCTCCATCTCGGGGTTGTCACGCTGCACCGAGGCGAAATCCAAATCCGCTGAGCTGCTGCCGGTGGCCATGGACGATGCCGCGCCGCCACCAAGACCGATCAGCATTGCCGGGCCGCCCAATACGATCAGCTTGCCGCCAACCGATATTTCAGCCTTCTGCACATGATCTTCACGAATGTTGCCCATGCCGCCAGCAAGCATGATCGGCTTGTGGTAGCCGCGCACTTCGGCGCCATGCGGCGTGTCGATGGTCTGCTCGAAGGTACGGAAATAACCGTTTAGCGCCGGCCGACCGAATTCGTTATTGAAGGCCGCACCGCCCAGTGGGCCTTCAATCATGATGTCGAGCGGCGTAACGATGCGCTCAGGCTTGCCGTAAGGCACTTCCCAAGGTTGCTCGAAGCCGGGGATATTCAGGTTGGAAACAGTGAAACCAGTAAGGCCGGCCTTGGGCTTGGCGCCACGGCCGGTTGCACCCTCGTCGCGGATCTCGCCGCCGGAACCGGTAGCTGCGCCGGGGAACGGCGCAATGGCCGTAGGATGGTTGTGGGTTTCGACCTTCATCAGGATGTGCACGGGTTCCTGATTCGCCGCGTATTCACCGGTTTCAGCGTTCGGGTAAAAGCGCCCCGCCACATTGCCGACAATCACCGCAGCGTTGTCCTTATAAGCGGACAACACGCCTTCACCGTGCAGCTGGAACGTGTTCTTGATCATGCCGAACAGGGACTTTTCCTGGCTCTCACCATCGATATCCCAGCTGGCGTTGAAAATCTTGTGACGGCAATGTTCGGAATTGGCCTGAGCGAACATCATCAATTCGATGTCGTGCGGGTTACGCCCCAAAGTGGTGAAGCTGTCCACCAGATACTCGATTTCATCGTCCGCCAGTGCCAGGCCTAGCTCAACGTTGGCTTTCTCCAGCGCAGCGCGACCGCCAGCCAGCACATCGACGGCGCTGAGCGGCTTGGGCTGGGCATGGCTGAACAGGTTCGCCGCGTCCTCGAACTGCTCGAGCACCAATTGAGTCATGCGGTCATGCAGAACCGCGGAGATTTGCGCTGCTTCAGCCTCGGAAAAGCTTCCCGCGACGTGATAGGCGATGCCCCGCTCGAGCCGCTGGATCTTGTCCAGGCCGCAGTTACGGGCAATATCGCTGGCCTTGCTCGACCATGGAGAAATGGTGCCGAAGCGCGGCACGACCAGGAACAGGCGACCGGCTGGCTCCTCAACCGGGACGCTTGGACCGTACTTCAGCAGTCGAGCCAATACTTGCTGCTCATCCGCGCCAAGCGCGCCGGATACTTCGGCGAAATGAGCAAACTCGGCGTACAGCCCGCTGACAGCGGGGACCTTCTCGGTCAATTGTGCCAGGAGCTTACCGTGACGGAAGGCGGAAAGAGCGGGAGCGCCGCGCAGGATCAACATCGTCGGAACAGCCTCGGAGGGGAGCAGTCGGGGGCGCGTATTCTAGCTCATGACGGAGGGCAAGGGGCAGCTGGAAGCTGAAGCGATTCAGGTAACAGCTGGCGCGAAACGTCCGCCCCGCACCGTAGCCCTGCCGGTGGGCTGAAGCGGAGCGCCGCCCGGCCCACCCTATGCCCTGAAGCCTGTGGCCTGCCGCCCTAATGCAGTATCTGACTCAAAAACAGCTTGGTCCGCTCGTTGTTCGGATTGGTGAAGAAGGTCTCTGGGTCGGCTTCCTCTACGATCTCACCCTTGTCCATGAAGATCACTCGATCGGCGACGGTACGGGCGAAGCCCATTTCGTGGGTCACGCAAAGCATGGTCATGCCGCTTTCGGCGAGGCCGACCATGGTGTCCAGCACTTCCTTGACCATTTCCGGGTCCAGCGCCGAGGTGGGCTCGTCGAACAGCATGATTTTCGGCTTCATGCACAGCGCACGAGCAATCGCGACACGCTGCTGCTGACCACCCGAGAGCTGCCCCGGATACTTATCGGCTTGTTCCGGTATGCGCACACGCTCCAGATAGTGCATGGCAATTTCCTCAGCCTGACGCCGCGGCAGCTTGCGCACCCACATCGGTGCCAGGGTGCAGTTCTGTAGCACGGTGAGATGCGGGAATAAGTTGAAATGCTGGAAGACCATGCCGACTTCGCTGCGGATCGCCTCGATCTGCTTGAGGTCGTTGGTCAACTCGACACCGTTGATTACGATGCGGCCTTGCTGATGCTCTTCAAGCCGATTGAGGCATCGAATGGTGGTGGACTTGCCTGAGCCGGATGGCCCGCATAGCACGATGCGCTCGCCCTGGGTGACATTCAGGTTGATGTCCTTGAGCACGTGAAACTGCCCGAACCATTTATGCACACCGTGCATCTGGATGACCGGCTCGCCGGCCCGTTCAGGCTGTTTGGGTTGCAGAGATGTATCGTTCATGTGCCTCTCCTAATTCCGGTGACCGGTGTCGAGCTTGCGTTCCAGATGCATGGAATAGCGCGACATGCCAAAACAGAAAATCCAGTAGACCAGCGCGGCGAATACATAGCCCTCGGTCGACATGCCCAGCCAGGCAGGGTCGGCGGTGGCGCGCTTGATGCTGTTGAGAAAGTCGAACAGGCCGATGATGATCACCAGACTGGTGTCTTTGAACAGGGCGATAAACGTATTGACGATGCCGGGAATGACCATCTTCAGTGCTTGCGGCAGGATCACCAGGATCATGCTGCGCCAATAGCCCAGCCCCATCGCGGCGGCCGCCTCGTACTGGCCCTTGGGTATCGCCTGTAGCCCGCCGCGCACCACTTCGGCGATATATGCGGCCTCGAAGAAAATCACCATCACCATGGCCCGCATCAGCTTGTCGAGGTTCATTTCTTCGGGCAGAAATAGCGGCAACATGACCGATGACATGAACAGCACGGTGATGAGTGGCACGCCGCGCCAAAACTCGATGAAAGTCACGCACAGCACGCGAATCGCAGGCATGTCCGAGCGACGGCCGAGCGCCAGCAGAATGCCCATCGGCAAGGCTCCGGCGATGCCAACAGCAGCGATGACGATGGTCAGCATCAACCCGCCCCAGCGGCTGGTCGGGACCATTTCCAGGCCCAGGAAGCCACCATGCAGCAGCCAGTAGGCGAGCAACGGATAGAGCAGCAGTAAGCCTATGCCGTAACGCGCCTTGTTCCGCATTTGTCGGAGGAATAGCGGCGCGGCGCCGATGACGGCGAGCCAGGCTGTCGCATCCACGCGCCAGCGCAACTCTGATGGATAGAAACCGTACATGAACTGGCTGAAGCGCGTCTGGACGAAGACCCAGCATGCACCTTCACGCGTACAGTCGGCTCGTGTCTCGCCGGTCCAGTCGGCCTTGATGATGGCCCAATCGAGGATCGGCGGTACGATCAACCAGATCAGATAAAGCCCCACCAAGGTGAGTAGCGTATTGATCCAACTGGAGAACAGATTAGCCCGCATCCAGCCGACCACACCGATGTTGGTGGAAGGTGCCGGCAGGTCCGGTTTGAAAGTATGGGTCGTCATGCGCTCGTCCTTACCGCTCGATCAGCGCAATGCGCTTGTTGTACCCATTCATCAGCAGCGAAATGCTGATGCTGATCGCCAGATACACGCTCATGGTGATGGCCATGGTTTCAATGGCCTGACCGGTCTGATTGAGCACCGTACCGGCGAATAGCGACACCATATCCGGATAGCCGATGGCAGCCGCCAGCGAAGAATTTTTCGCAAGATTGAGGTATTGGCTGGTCAGCGGCGGGATGATCACGCGCATTGCCTGGGGGATGATGACCAGTCGCAATACACGCCCCGGACGAAGGCCCAGCGAAGCGGCGGCTTCGGTCTGCCCGTGGCTGACCGACTGAATCCCGGCGCGTACGGTTTCGCCGATAAAGGCCGCGGTATAGATGGACAGCGCCAGCACAATCGACACCAGCTCCGGTATTACCACCCAACCGCCACGGATGTTGAAGCGTTGCAGCTCCGGAATTTCCCACAGAAACGGCGCGCCAAGCAGCAGTGAGCAGAGCCCTGGAATCCCGATAAACAGCGCCAGACTGGCCCAGAACACTGGAAAGGTCTGCCCGGTAGCGTGGCGTCGCGCGCGGGCCCAGCGATTTAGCATGACGATGGCTACCAGCGCCACGAACATCGCGCCCCAGAACGGCCAGAAGCCTTCTCCCGCGCTGGGTGAAGGCATCTGCACCCCGCGGTTGTTGACGAAGATAACGTCCCACAAGCTCAGACTGTCCCTTGGGCCGGGCAAAGGGCCAATCACGGCGAAGTACACGAAGAAGATCTGCAGCAGCGGCGGGATGTTGCGGAAGGTCTCGATATAGACCGTAGCGATTTGACGGATCAGCCAGTTAGGCGATAGTCGCGCCACACCGAGTACGAATCCGATGATGGTCGCCAGAACGATGCCGATGACACTAACTAACAGCGTGTTAAGCAAGCCGACCCAGAACACCCGTCCATAGGAATCGCTTTCGCTGTAGTCGATCAGATGTTGGGAGATGCCGAAGCCGGCGGCATTGTCGAGAAAGCCGAAGCCCGAGGTGATGCCTCGGTGGGCGAGGTTGGTTTGGGTGTTGTAGAACAGAAACCAGCCGATCCCTACTACCGTTATTACCGCGACAATCTGAAACAACCAGGCGCGCGCCTGCGGATCCGTGAGCAGCGAGCCGCGCGCTGCTCCCGTTTTGGCGATGGTTCGCATTAAGAAACCTCATACGACGCGCCGGTGCAAGGGCACCGGCAGCGCTCATCCTTGAAACAAGGCCAGCGCTCGCTGGCCCGGCTCGATCAGCGCACCGGCGGTGCGTACTGCAGGCCTCCATTGGTCCAGAGCGCATTCAGACCGCGCTCGATCTTAAGGTCGCTGCCGGAGCCAATGTTGCGCTCGAACACTTCGCCATAATTGCCGACCTGCTTGACGATTTGCACCGCCCAATCCTTCGGCAGCTTCAGATCCTTACCATATTCACCCTCGGTGCCGAGCAAACGCGCAACGTCGGGATTCTTAGTAGTTTTGGCTTTTTCTTCGACATTAGCCGCGGTTATCCCCAGCTCCTCGGCGTTGATCATGGCCAGCAGCGACCAGCGCACGATATCGAACCACTCTTCGTCCCCCTGACGCACCGCAGGGCCGAGCGGTTCCTTGGAGATGACTTCCGGCAGCACGATATAGGCGTCCGGCTTGGCTAGCTTGATGCGCTGAGCGTACAGCTGGGACTGATCGGAAGTGAGCACGTCGCAACGGCCGGACTCCAGCGACTTGGCGCTTTCATCGGACGTGTCGTAGGTGATTGGGGTGTACTTGAGACTATTGGCGCGGAAGTAGTCGGAGAGGTTCAGCTCGGTAGTGGTACCGGCCTGGATGCATACGGTCGCACCGTCGAGTTCTTTGGCACTGGATACGCCGAGTTCCTTATTTACAAGAAATCCCTGGCCGTCGTAATAGGTCACGCCGGTAAAGTTAAGTCCCATCGCCGAGTCACGAGAGCTGGTCCAGGTGGTATTTCGCGAAAGCACATCGATTTCACCAGATTGCAGCGCGGTGAAACGCTCCTTGGCCGTCAGCGGGCTGAACTTGACTTTACTGGCATCACCAAATACCGCAGCCGCTACCGCGCGGCATACATCCACATCGATTCCCTTGTATTCGCCCTTGGCATCGGTGTAGGAGAAGCCCGGCAGCCCGTCGCTGACGCCGCACTGCACGAAACCTTTGCTCTTGACCGCATCCAGAGTCGCCCCTGCCTGAGCCAAGCCGCTGGCGCCCAAAAGTGTCGCGGCACTAAGCACGGCCAGTGTGGATTTTGCCCTTATCATCGAAACCTCCAGTTTGCTTTTATTCTTACGGGGTCGGGGTCTTCTACCTGCATCACAGGTTGCCAATCGACACGCATCAACCGACATGACAGAAGAGCCTGACCTGAGTCTAGCCGCCGATTGGTTATCGGCAACTTCTCCCGATGCGCTTATCTGCGACAGTGCCGACGACATCGGCGCATTAGGTACCAGCGGCAAAGCAAGTGGCGTACCAGATCGCAACAGCGCCTTCTGGAGCCGCGGCGCGCTTCATAGCAAGGCTATGAGCAGGTAATCTCGCCGCATATTGCTGCACTTTTTTCTGCGCTCGCCCAAACATGGCGCGAGCCGCCCGAATGGAGCCCGACATGAGCGACCCTCTAATCATCGAACCCGCAACAACTGCCGATTCCTGTGTTATCTGGCTGCATGGCCTCGGCGCTGATCGCTACGACTTCCTGCCCGTGGCCGAAATGCTGCAGCAGCGTCTGTTGGCGACCCGCTTCGTGCTCCCCCAGGCACCCACCCGGGCAGTAACCATCAATGGCGGCTGGGCGATGCCGAGCTGGTACGACATCCTGGCCATGAGTCCTGCTCGAGCGATTGATCAGGCGCAGCTCGAGCAATCGACGCAGAGTGTGATCGAGCTGATCGAAGCGCAGCGCGACGGTGGCATCGATCCCAAGCGCATCTTCCTCGCCGGCTTTTCCCAAGGCGGCGCGGTGGTTTATCACACCGCGTTCCTGCGCTGGTCCGGCCCGCTGGGCGGAGTTCTGGCGTTATCTACCTATGCGCCGACTTTCAACGCCGCTCTGGGGTTGTCGCCGCTGCAAGCCGGTCTGCCGGTGCTTTGTCTGCACGGTTCGAGGGATGACGTCGTACTGCCCTCAATGGGGCGCGCCGCCTATGAATGCCTGGTACAGAACCAGGTACAAGCGGCCTGGAAGGATTATCCGATGGGCCATGAGGTGGTACCGGACGAGATTCGCGATATCGGCGATTGGCTAAAAGCCCGGCTGGGTTAACTGCGCTTGAACAGCGGCTCATTCCGCTAAGAAATTTGTGACGCTGCGCGCCTGTCCGGATGGCCAAATAAAGCTACGCTTGGCATGGGCAGAAAAAACTTGATGCGCCTGCAGTTGTAGCGCTCATTGCGGTCAGACGAAGCCGACCAGCCAGTAGTTACGGGGCGCTAGCGATAACCATGACAAAGACGCCATCCAGCCGGATGTTGCAGTCATGAAGCTTGCCGAATGGCGGGCCGAAATGCAGCACCTGAAACAGGCACGACTGCTAGATCATGTGGACGAGCCGTGCCTGCGGCTGCTGCAGGAGTTCTTCGAACCGTGCCTGGTCGGGGCTGGCGAGGTCCTGCTTTCACCACTCGAACACAATCACTATCTTTATCTGGTCCTCGACGGCGAGCTGGCCGTTCACCTGGATTCGCTCGAAAGCCATCAGGTACGCGCCATCGGCCCAGGCGATTGTGCCGGCGAAATCAGCTTCATGGACAATCTGCCGCCGTCGGCCTACGTCGTCTCGCTCGTGCCTTCGGTACTGCTGCGTCTGCATCGTCGCTCGATGCCACTGCTTACCCGGTCCCCCAAGCTGATGCAGAACCTTGCCGAACTGCTTTGCCAACGTGTTCGCCTGAGTGATCGGCTGATCATTAACAGCGAGCAGAACGCCAACGTCGACACCCTAACCGGCTCCTTCAATCGCCGTTGGCTCGAACATATCTACACGCGCGAGAGCACCCGCTGCGCCTTCAGCGGACAACCGCTATCGATCCTTATGCTCGATGTCGATCGCTTCAAGGATTACAACGATAGACATGGCCATCTGGCCGGCGACCATGCGTTGTGCCTTGTCGTCGACACGCTCAGCAAGCTGCTGCGTCCAGCAGACAGCCTGGTGCGCTACGGCGGCGAGGAGTTCGTGATTTTGCTTCCCGACATGTCACTCGAAGATGCTCGCAACATTGGCGAACGCCTGCGCCAGAGCCTCGAAGATATAAAATCGTTCCGCTCACCTATAGGGGTTCTGCCTGGCGTGACGATTTCCGTCGGTGTCGCGCCGATGCAACCGAAGGACGACCTGAGAACGCTAATTCACATCGCCGACCAAGCGCTTTATCAGGCCAAGAAGCGGGGGCGAAACCGCGTTTGCGGCTGACCTACAACCGCGCCGATAGCATGACCAGCCCAAGTTCGATGCCAGTTCCGAGCAAATCTTCGCCGTATCTGCTTCTTGCATTACACTGGCGGGCAAACCTTTATAGACACAGACGAGAAGCCCGTGCTCGAAGCACTCAAAAAAATTTTTGGCAAAGGCCAGGCCGAGCTACCCGCCGCCCAGCCCATCAGCAACACCTCGAAAAGCACCGATAACCCTCGCCCTGCGCGTTCCGATGCTTCAGCGGTAGCAACCAAGCCGCGCCCTGAACGTGCACGCAAGCCCGCCGCACCGCCTGCACCTGCGTGGAAACTGGAAGACTTCAAGGTCGAGCCCGCCGAAGGCAAGACACGTTTTCATGATTTCAAGCTCGCTCCGGAGCTGATGCACGCCGTCCATGATCTTGGATTCCCTTACTGCACACCGATCCAGGCCCAGGTGTTGGGGTTTACCCTCAAGGGTCGAGATGCGATCGGCCGCGCCCAGACCGGCACCGGCAAGACTGCAGCCTTTTTGATTTCCACCATCACCCAGCTGTTACAGACCCCACCACCCGGCGATCGCTACATGGGCGAGCCGCGCGCGCTGATCATCGCACCGACGCGGGAACTGGTCGTGCAGATCGCCAACGATGCGCTAGCTCTGACCAAGTACACCGGGCTGAGCGTGATGAGCTTCGTCGGTGGCATGGATTTCGACAAACAGCTCAAAGCTCTGGAATCCCGCTATTGCGACATTCTCGTGGCTACACCGGGGCGCCTGCTGGACTTCAATCAGCGCGGCGAAGTGCACTTGGATATGGTTGAGGTTCTGGTTCTCGACGAAGCGGATCGCATGCTCGACATGGGTTTCATTCCGCAGGTCCGCCAAATCATCCGCCAGACCCCACCCAAGAGCGAACGCCAAACTCTGCTGTTCTCCGCTACGTTCACTGAAGACGTGATGAATCTGGCCAAGCAGTGGACAACGGACCCGGCAATCGTCGAAATCGAAGCGGTGAATGTTGCGAGCGACACCGTCGAGCAACATGTCTACGCCGTAGCGGGAAGCGATAAGTACAAGCTGTTGTACAACCTCATCACCCAGAATGACTGGACCCGGGTGATGGTATTCGCCAATCGCAAGGACGAGGTGCGCCGCATTGAGGAGCGCCTCACTCGCGACGGTATAAGCGCCGTCCAGATGTCCGGTGACGTCCCGCAACACAAGCGCATTCGTGCATTGGAAGGCTTCCGCGAAGGCAAGATTCGCGTAATGGTGGCGACCGATGTGGCAGGCCGCGGCATTCATGTCGATGGCATCAGCCACGTGATCAACTTCACTCTGCCAGAAGTGCCGGACGACTACGTGCATCGCATCGGCCGCACCGGCCGGGCCGGCGCCAGCGGCACTTCGATCAGCTTTGCCGGGGAAGATGATGCCTTTGCCCTGCCGGCGATCGAAGCACTTCTGGGGCGCAAGATTAGTTGCGAGATGCCTCCCGCCGAACTGCTGGCTGCGGTCCCGGCCAAGCGCTGAGCAGCTTTGGAGCAAATACTTAAACAAAAAGGCGAAGCCGGCAGCGGCTTCGCCTTTTTTCGCCCGTACCTGATGGTACTGCTGATCTCCCGAGCTCGCTTCTCGCTGATGGGCGCAGGCGTCAATGACAGAGAGCAGAATAGAGGAAACTCGCTACGATGCTTTCACGTTGTTCTAAAGCTGCAGATCACCTTCGGCTGGCTTGCTATCCCTGACGCCACCGCTCCGCAGCGGCTTGGTCGCTACAGCGACCTTCGACCCAGCGCGGTCCTGACGGGGTATCTTCCTTCTTCCAGAACGGCGCGCGGGTTTTCAAATAATCCATGACGAACCGGCAACCATCGAATGCAGCCTCACGGTGTGCGCTGGCGGCGCCGACGAAGACGATCGGCTCACCGGGCTCGAGCCGACCGACTCGGTGCAGAATTTCCAGGCGCAGCAAGGGCCAACGCACGGTGGCCTCCTCGACGATTTTCTGCAGCGCCTTCTCCGTCATTCCCGGTGCGTGCTCGAGAAACATCCCGGCGACGTCATGCCCATCGTTGAAATCACGAACGTAGCCGACAAAGCCGGTTACCGCGCCGATGCCAAGGTTGGCTGCGTGCAACGCGTTGAGCTCTGCACCTGGATCGAACGGCGCCTGCTGTACCCGCACATTCATGCTCAGCCTCCAGTCACGGTGGGAAAGAATGCTACTTCATCGCCATCGACCAGCGGCTCGTCGAGCCCGCACAATTCCTGATTGCGCGCGCACATCAGGTTCTGTTCGCCCAGTACAGTCCATTCGTTACCTCGCGCCAGCAGTCGCCGCCTGAGATCGTCGACCTGCCGAAGTGACGAATCCCATTCCAGCTGCTCGGTATCGAGGCCAAACGCCTCACGATAGCGCGCGAAGTACTGCACCTGAATCATGCCTGCACCTGCCAATGTCCGCTTTTTCCGCCTAGCTTTTCCAGCAGTCGGACACTCTCCACGACCATACCCTTATCGACGGCCTTGCACATGTCATAGAGGGTCAAAGCGGCGATGCTCGCGGCAGTCAGCGCTTCCATCTCCACGCCGGTCTGACCGGCCAGTTTGCAGCGTGCCTCTATCCGCACGCAGTCGCCCCCTTCCGGTTGCAGTTCGACCTTGATACTGGTCAGCAGCAGCGGATGACAAAGGGGAATCAGCTCATGAGTCTTCTTTGCCGCCTGGATACCAGCGATGCGGGCAACTGCGAATACATCACCCTTGGGGTGGCCGCCCTGCTGGATCATTTGCAGAGTTTCAGGACGCATACGCACTTTCGCCTCCGCCACCGCTTCACGTGCCGTAACGGCCTTGGCGGTGACGTCGACCATATTGGCGCGCCCTTGGGAATCGAGGTGAGTAAGCATAAGCAGGCGACTCCGAATATCGATGCGGCACATTGTATACACAATATGCCGCACCGCACCCTCCGCTGCCGGCGCCGTCGGGCGGCACGCGCTGGCTTACATGTGGGCCTCGGCGTATTCGGCAAGTACCGAACGAGGCACGCCTTGCAAGGTGATGTGCATGCCATGCGGGAAGTCTTTGAAGCGCTCCGTGAGATAGGTCAATCCCGAGCTGGTGGCAGACAAATATGGCGTGTCGATTTGCGCCAGATTACCCAGGCAAACCACCTTCGATCCGCTCCCTGCCCGTGTGATGATGGTTTTCATCTGATGCGGCGTGAGGTTCTGACATTCATCGATCAGTATCAAGCTCTGCTGAAAGCTGCGGCCGCGGATGTAGTTGAGGGATTTGAACTGGAGCGGCACTTTTTGCAGAATGTAATCGACGCTGCCGTGGGTGCTCTCGTCATCCATATGCAACGCTTCGAGGTTATCGGTGATTGCGCCGAGCCAAGGCTCCATCTTTTCCGCCTCGGTACCAGGCAGAAAACCAATGTCCTCATCCAGCCCCTGCACGCTGCGTGTCGCAATGATTCGCCGGTAACGTTTGCTCACCACGGTCTGTTCGATGGCCGCGGCCAAGGCCAGGATGGTCTTGCCGGATCCTGCGGCACCCGACAGATTGACCAGATGAATATCTGGATCAAGCAAGGCGAACAGCGCCAAGGCCTGATGGATATCGCGAGGGCGCAGCCCCCATGCCTCCTGATGCAACAATGGTTCCTGGTGCATATCGAGCAAGAGCAACTCGTCGGCCTTGATGCCCTTGATCCAGCCGACAAAGCCTTGCTCGTCGAGGATGAACTCATTGATGTGCACGGCAGGCAGATTGTCGATCAGTTGGACCCGATGCCAGGTCCGGCCGTGACCTTGGTGTGTGTCGACCTTGCTGACACGATCCCAGAACGACCCGCTCAGGCTGTGATAGCCGCGCGATAGCTGGCCAACGTCGTCCACCAGCTTGTCGGTGTGGTAATCCTCCGAGGCAACGCCGCAGGCGCGCGCCTTCAAACGCATATTGATGTCGTTGGTAACCAACACCACCGGAACGCCAGCGCTGCGCCGCTGCAGATCCACGACCTGATTGATGATCTTGTTGTCGTTGAGATCTTCTGGAAGCGCGCTGGAGTCGGCGCCTTTGCTCATCAGAATCGACAGGCTGCCACAGGGCCCGCTCTTCTCTCGCTGGATCGGTACGCCCAGCTCGACTTCTTCGGGGGTCGCATCGCCGAGCACCTTGTCGATCAAGCGAATGGCTTGACGGCACTCAGCCGCCACGCTGTGCTTGCCGGTCTTGAGTTGATCAAGCTCTTCGAGCACGGTCATTGGGATGGCGACCTGATGCTCCTGAAAATTCAACAACGCATTGGGATCGTGAATCAGAACGTTAGTATCAAGAACGTAGAGGGTGGGCTGAGTTGCGCGGGGTCTGCCGTAGTCATCCATACGCGATCACCTTTTCGGAGCCGGACGACGGAGAGCCGAATGCACTCCGCCGTAGAGAAAACCACCGTGCGCAAGGTGAGCGGACTTGGGTAGCAGGGGCCTGGGGCCACCCAGAGGCCGCCACCTGTGAGTGCAGGTTTCGGCGGTCTTGATGAAAGGTAATACCGCAAAATGGATGACAGTAAAAAGTCTTTTTCTACCAGACGACGTTTTTTTATCGGAACGACGAAAAACGCTTGGCTGGCTTCCGATGGGCAGCTAGGCTCAGTAATCAGCCCGCGCGTTTTCCCCGCACTGATTCACCTCCGCCGTCACGTGCACCAGCTCTGAAAACCCTTTCAGCTCGGCCTTGTAGCGATCCGCCGAATGCGCTTGGTGGGTGACAATACTGACGATACAGCTGTATTGCGCTCGACCGACTCGCCATAGATGCAGATCGATTACGTCTGTGTCCGGCACTGCTTCCAGCTGCTCTCGAACGCGCTGCACCAGCGGATCGTCCATTTCCCGGTCCAATAATGCCTTCGCGGTATCGCGCAGCAGGCCCTTGGCCCATACGAGAATGACGATCGCACCGATGATGCCCATCAGAGGGTCCAGCCAGTTCCAGCCGAAGTATTTGCCTCCCAGCAAGGCGAAAATGGCCGCAACCGAGGTCAACCCGTCGGTCAGCACGTGAATGAAGGCGGCATGGCGATTGAGATCTCGCCCTGGCCCTGCGGAGCTCTCGTGGTCGTGATCGTGATCGTGATCGTGATCGTGATCGTGATCGTGGTGAGCATGATGGTGGTGATGGCCGTGGTGATGGCCGTGGTGATCACGCAGCAGCCAAGCCGATAGTAGATTCACCGACAATCCGATAATCGCCACCCATAACGCTTCGTCGAAGCCAATTTGCGCAGGTGACCAGAAGCGCGACAGCGACTCGCCGATCATCATCAGCGCCACCACTACCAGCAACACCGCGCTGGCAAAGCCCGCCAATACCTCGATTTTCCAGGTTCCGAATGCGAAGCGCCGATCGTGGGCGTAGCGGCGAGCCAGAAGATAGGCAATCGCCGCCATACCGATAGCCACCATATGCGATGCCATGTGCCAGCCATCGGCCAGAAGCGCCATGGAGTTGAACAGGTAGCCGGCGAATATCTCAGCCACCATGGTCACCCCGGTCAGCGCCACCACCGCCCAGGTTTGCCGCTCGGCTCCTTGCTCGAGCGGACGATAATCATGGGAAGGTTCCCAGTTTGAATGATTGCAAGCGGTCATAAGCGCTCCTCTTCGAGGGGACAAGCTTGTTCCTTAACACCGGGGCAAGGTCAACCTCTCGGTTAATCGGGGCCATAGGTGGAGCCTTACCCAGCTATAAGCCTAAAATCAGCGCCCTTCAAAGGAGACCGATACATGCTGATGGTGATTTCGCCGGCCAAGACCCTGGATTACGACACCCCACCGACGACCAAACGCTTCACCCAACCCGAACATCTGGACCACGCCCAGCAACTGATCGATCAACTGCGCGACCTTTCACCCCAGCAGGTCAGCGAACTGATGCACCTTTCGGACAAGCTCGCCGCCCTGAACGTCGCTCGTTTCGGCGGCTGGATAGCGGAATTCACGCCGGACAATGCCAAGCAGGCGCTACTCGCGTTCAAGGGAGACGTCTATACCGGATTGAACGCCAGCGATTTTTCCGAGCAGGACTTCGATTTCGCTCAGAAACATCTGCGAATGTTGTCCGGGCTTTACGGCATCCTGCGCCCGCTCGACCTGATGCAGCCCTACCGGCTGGAAATGGGAACCAAACTAGCCAATGCACGTGGCAAGGATCTCTATGCATTCTGGGGCGAACGCATCAGTGGCTGGCTTAACGAAGCGCTGGCGTCACAGGGCGACGATGTATTACTCAACCTTGCCTCGAATGAATACTTCGGCGCGGTCAAACGCAAGGCCCTGAATGCCCGAGTGATCGACGTCGACTTCAAGGACCTGAAAAACGGTCAGTACAAAATCATTAGCTTCTACGCCAAGAAAGCGCGCGGCCTGATGAGCCGCTACGTTATCAAGGAACGCATCGAGCAGCCCGAACAGCTAAAGAATTTCGCTTACGACGGCTACCGCTACAGCCCGGATGATTCATCGACCGATCACCTAGTGTTCCTGCGTGACACTCAAACTTAAAGGATTGCCGCCTCGCTCGAATGGCAAGCAGAGGCGGGCGTCTTTTCTCGCTACGCACAGCACCGACGCAGGCGCCATTCGTCGCTGCTATTGGGGTCACAGTTACGTCTACCACGCCGCCTGACAGCTCCCGTCCTACGACCTCAAAAAACTCTCCGATCAGCGGCCGTCCACCAGGGAACTATCCGAAGGCACCGACAATCATAAGCGCGTACCGACAATTCCAGATGGAAAGGGACGTCGCACATGAACGTGCAGCGGAATTCAGAACAATGCTTTCAAAACGTCAGCCATGGCTATCTTTCAGGATCACCAGGCGCGACTAGCCGAGGTCAGATCGGCCGAACCAAAGCAGTGCCGGTAATGACCGCACTGTGCCAAGCGCACCGGTGCCAATCAGGCAGCGTCCGCCCGAAGACAGTGCAGGCCCGTTTACGTCAGACCGATAGAGGGCATGTCGCCTCTCACTCTGGAGCGGCGCTCGACACCGCTATTTCAAATCCGGCTGCGATCAACAACCAGGCAACAGTCCCATATTCAGGCTCGGAGCGCGCAGTTCGTTCCGACGGTAGTTTTCTCGTGAGAAAACACAGCTTGACGGCGCGCGGCATCCTGGAGGCCCGACCAAGAAGCGCATGGCGAGCACAAACCTCTACGCCACCTAAATGGACAAGAAGAACTCCCCTTCTCAACGATTCAGGAGAAACAACATGATTCCGGTCATCCTCTCAGGCGGCAGCGGCTCTCGGCTCTGGCCTCTTTCACGCAAAGCGTTCCCCAAGCAGTTCCTCGCACTGACGGCTGAACAGACGCTGTTCCAGCAGACTATCGAGCGTCTCGCCTTCGAAGGCATGCAGCCGCCCCTGCTGGTATGCAATAAAGAACACCGCTTTATCGTCAAAGAGCAGCTGGCGGCACGCAAGCTGGGCATTCAAGGCCTTATGCTCGAGCCATTCGGTCGCAACACCGCGCCTGCGATCGCCATTGCGGCGATGAAACTGCTCGAGGATGGCCGTGACGAGTTGCTGCTGGTCCTGCCAGCGGACCATGTGATCGAGGACCATAAAGCGTTCCAGCGTTCGCTGGCCTTGGCCACCAACGCTGCGGAAAACGGCGAGATGGTACTGTTTGGCATTCCCGCAACCAGTCCTGAGACCGGTTACGGCTATATCAAGTGCGATCACAACGAGCGCAATGGCCTGCCGGAAGGCGTAAACCGTGTCACCAATTTCGTCGAGAAACCTGACGAAGCGCGTGCTCAACAGTATGTTGAGTCGGGTGATTACTATTGGAATAGCGGCATGTTTCTGTTCCGCGCCAGTGTATTCCTAGAAGAACTGAAGAAACATGATCCGGACATTTACGACACCTGCGGAGCCGCGCTGGAGCGCAGCGCCAAAAATGGTGACGAAGTACTGATCGATCCAGAGACCTTCGCCTGCTGCCCTGACGACTCGATCGATTACGCAGTAATGGAAAAAACCGCACTGGCGTGCGTAGTGCCCATGTCGGCAGGCTGGAGCGATGTTGGCTCCTGGTCTTCGCTATACGACGTGCTGGAAAAAGACGAAAATGGCAACGTGACCAAAGGCGACGTGATTGTCGAAGACAGCCGCAACTGCCTTGTTCATGGCAACGGCAAGCTGGTGACCGTGGTCGGTCTGGACAATATCGTTGTGGTCGAGACCAAGGACGCGACGATGATCGCGCACAAGGACAAAGTCCAAGATGTCAAGAAGCTGGTGAACAAGCTCGACGCCATGAAGCGCTCCGAAACGGTCAATCATTGCGCCGTGTATCGCCCTTGGGGCTGGTATGACTCGGTCGATATGGGCGGTCGCTTCCAGGTCAAGCGGATATGCGTCAACCCGGGCGCGCAATTGTCACTGCAAATGCACCATCACCGCGCTGAACATTGGATCGTCGTATCCGGCACCGCCCAGGTTACCTGCAATGACAAGACCTTCCTGCTGACCGAGAACCAATCGACCTACATTCCGGTGACGTCCATTCACCGGCTGGCCAACCCCGGCAAGATTCCGCTAGAGATCATCGAAGTACAGTCAGGCAGCTATCTCGGTGAAGATGACATCGAGCGATTAGACGATGTGTACGGACGCGCCCACGATAACGTGGCGAGCCAATCAGCACGGTGATTGTCTGAGATATAAACAACCGCGCCGAGGATCAGGCGCGGTTTTTTTATATCTGGGACGATCCGAATTAATCGGCTGACCAGCGCAGGCTCTATCGGGTTATATCGGTTGCTGCTCAGCGTCGGAATGGGAGACAGCAATCAAGGGAGACGCGGCTCGCGAAATCACTAATTCAATCCTTCGGTGTAACCGAGCACGCAATTAGTCGATGCTCCGCCAGCACCAACCTAGACGCCCGTACTGCATGCGGCACATACTAATTTCGCTTACACTTGTTTTTCGCCATCCGCTTGCAATAGAGCCAGCCAGTCCATTAAATAACCAGCCGCCGAGTTGCATCGCACGTGCCGATCTGCTGCTTGCGGCGCCTCAACCTGTGCTTGCAGGTATATTCGAACTATCGAAAAGGACAGATCAAGAAGTGACAAAAGAAGAACTACGCGCCGAACTGGAACGACAGGCCAACCGCTTCCAGGCCGTATACGGAGGCGAGATAACCACCTACGCTGCGCAACCCGATCCTGAACGCAAGCCTTGGCGCAAAAAGCCAACTATTCACGATCAGGTTTTCAAAGAAGAATTACAAAAGATTGAAAAAGAGCTGTCGCAACAGCCTTCTCAGTCAAATAAAAACAACCTCTAAGTACCGTGCTGCCATGACAGGCACAACGGGCGGACGAGTGGCCCAGGCAGCATTGCCGCCCCGGTCAGCGTTTTCCGCCAAATAGCGAGCCCATCAATCCTCGTACCAATTGCCGGCCTAGCTGGTTGGCCGCCTGACGCACAGCGCTTTTGAACACTCGCCCGGCGAGATCGCCGAAAGCATCACCTGCATTATCTTTCTGCGTCGCCGCTTTCGCCTGCGGCTCGGCATTTGTCGCCTGTTTCGCCCGGTTGAGCAATATTTCGTAGGCGGATTCGCGATCGATCGCTTTATCGTAGCGAGTACGCAACGGTGAACTGGCAATCAGCGCACGTCTTTCATGATCATCGAGCGGCCCCACACGCGACTGAGGCGGCGCGATAGCCACGCGTTGCACCATGGCAGGCGTGCCCTTGTCCTCGAGCCCGCCAACCAGGGCTTCGCCGATTCCAAGATCGACCAGCGAGTCCAGCGCAGAGAATGCAGGATTGGCTCGAAACCCTTCTGCCACGGCACGCAAGGCTTTCTGCTCCTTGATCGTATAGGCCCGTAGGCCGTGTTGAATGCGCAAGCCCAACTGAGCTAACACTTCATCCGGCAAATCTGCCGGCGACTGGGTGACGAAATAGACGCCAACGCCTTTCGAGCGTATCAACCGAACGACCTGCACCAACCGGTCTTGCAAAGCTCTCGGGGTATCGTTGAACAGCAGGTGTGCCTCGTCGAAGAACAGCGCCAGCAACGGACGATCCGCATCGCCGCGCTCGGGTAGTTGTTCGAACAACTCTGCCAGCAACCACAACAGGAACGTCGCATACACCTTGGGTGCCTGATGCACGAGCTGACTGGCATCGAGCAGATGAATCCGGCCACGCCCGTCGTGATCCGACTGCAGCACATCTTCCAGCGCCAATGCCGGTTCGCCGAACAGCGCCTCGGCGCCCTGCTGTTCCAGCGTCGCCAGCCGCCGTAACAGCGCTTGGGACGAGGCACCGGTCAGCAAGGCGGCGTCATCACCTAGCACCTCGGGGTTCTGCTTGAGGTGGGCGAGTAGTGCTTTGAGATCCTTCAGGTCCAGAAGCAGTAGCGCCTCGCGATCGGCCACCTTGAACGCGGCATAGAGAGCCGCTTGCTGGCTATCCGTCAGTTCGAGCAAGTTGCCTAGCAAGAGCGGCCCCATCTCGGTCAAGGTGGTACGCAACGGATGTCCGCTCACGCCATGCACGTCCCATAAGGTAACGGGATAGGCCTGCGGCTGATGCTTGAGCCAGGGCATGCTAGAGATACGCTCGGCGATCTTTCCTTGCGGAACCCCGGCAGCGCCCAGCCCACACAAGTCGCCTTTGATATCTGCCGCAAATACTGCAATACCGGCATCGCTGAACTGCTCTGCGAGCCGTTGCAGGGTAACGGTCTTGCCAGTACCCGTCGCGCCAGCGATCAAACCGTGACGGTTGGCCAGGCGTAGCGGATGCATATTGGGGTCGCCTGCAGCATCAGCGCCCAACACCAAGCAATCGTTGTGTTCCATCTGGCCGTCTCCAGAACGGGAAGCTGCGGATGAGCGCGGCAGTGCTAGCGCTGCCGCGCCGATGCTTTTGCTCAATCGCTAGCCGGGACAGTGGACGCAACGTCATCAACAGCCACTTCGGCATCGGGTTGGTGACGCTTCCACAGCGCTTCGGCACCAGGAAAGTCCGTGCCGAGTTCCGGCCCAAGGTGTTCGGGATCGTAGCGTTGCGTACACCCGCTACCAATGATCGGTGGTGCTGTTGCGCCTGCCTTTTTCAGTAGATCGGTCATACACGCTCCCGCGCCGATGACGACGGGTCAGTTGAAAACCATGGTCTTGTTGCTATGGACCAGCACACGTTCCTGCAAGTGATAGCGCAGACCGCGCGATAGCACCATCTTTTCCACATCCTTACCCAGACGAACCATGTCTTCGACACTGTCGCGGTGGCTGATGCGCACCACGTCCTGCTCAATTATCGGGCCGGCGTCTAGCTCTTCGGTAACGTAATGACAGGTCGCACCAATCAGCTTGACGCCCCGCAGCGAGGCTTGGTGGTACGGTTTGGCCCCGACGAACGAAGGCAGGAAGCTGTGGTGAATGTTGATCACGCGTTGAGCGAACTCTTCGCACAACTCGGACGGCAAAATCTGCATATAACGCGCAAGCACAATGACATCGGCCTGCTGTTCTCGCACCAGACGCGACACCTCGGCAAACGCTTGCTCCTTGCGCCCCGGTTCGACGGGCACATGAAAATATGGGATTCCATGCCACTCGACCATGCTCCGCAAGTCGTTGTGGTTGGAAATAACGCAAGGAATTTCACAATCCAACTCACCGCTATGCCAACGGTGCAAGAGATCGGCGAGACAATGCGATTCCCGACTGGCCATCAACACGACGCGCTTGCGCTGCTCCGAGTCGGTGATGCGCCATTCCATGGAAAACTCGCGTGCTATAGGAGCAAATGCCTGACGGAAACCTTCAAGATCGAAAGGCAGCGAGTCGGCGCGAATTTCATGGCGCATGAAGAACCAGCCGCTCTGATGGTCGGAGTGGTGATTGGCTTCGGTGATCCAGCCATTGTAAGTAGCCAAGAAATTGCTGACCTTGGCAACGATGCCAACGCCATCGGGACAGGCAATAACCAGCCTGAATGTACGCATTAAAAGTAACTCCGACTTACAAAAAGACCCGCATTCTAGCGCAGCGAAAAAAACTGCAGCCACATTATCGAGCAGGCCCAGCACCCCGCTACCTCGTGGCTAGGTGGCATTGCACCGGATATACGACAGGAAACGGCTCATTCGCCTGGTATACATGGGGAGTTTTTAGCACTGCGACAAAGCCGAGCATGGCGCGGTGTCAACTACGCGAACGGCGCCGTAGAGGTATCGCGACGCTACAACCTCTACTGCAGACAAACCGCTGTAGATATAACAACGATGCGCTCGTTCAAGCGCTAGTTTTTTTTGACGAGTACTATCCGCAACCCGAACGAACTAACTGAACGACGTTAGAATCAAGCAAAGGCAGGAGCGCGGTTAAACTTTATTCAAAGAATATTTACTTGTGCATTGCAGCTGTCTATGATTACCAACACTTGCGTTCAAACCTATACCAAGGATGTGACATGTCGCTGATCAACGAATACCGCGCCACTGAAGAAGCTATCAAGGAACTTCAGGAACGCCTGAAGTCTCTTTCCGCAGACGACAAGCTGAAAAAGGAGCTTGAGTTCGAAGGCAAACTGCGTGAATTGATGGGCGAATACCAAAAATCTCTTCGCGATATCATCGCCCTGCTTGATCCGGACGCCAGAAGCAACAAGGCACAGCGCGCAACCAAAGCGCCAGCTACGGCCAAACGTGCCCGCCGAGTAAAGCAATATAAGAACCCGCATAACGGCGAAGTGATTGAAACAAAAGGTGGCAATCACAAGACCTTGAAAGAATGGAAAGCGCAGTGGGGCTCCGATGAGGTTGAAGGCTGGGCCACTCTGCTCGGTTAATTGGCGCGCTACGCCTAAAAGCCATCTGACGCTTCATGCCAAGGCATGCTGCGTCAGATGGCTTTTTTGTATCTGCCGATTAGGCGCAGCAGTCAGCGAATGTAACGGTCACGCAAGCTGTCAGCATGCATGGACCACTGCCGTAGCAACTGCGCTTGTTCCGGGCTCGCCGAGGCCAGCAGTGCCTGAACGCATGTTTCGAACTGAGCCAAGGTATTGGGCGCGCCAAACTCGGGGGCAGTTAAGCGCTGCCGACAAAATTCGTCCCATTGCAGTTTCTCCGCTGCCGACAGGCACTCTGGGAAATTACGGGCGCGATAACGAAAATGCAGTTCAGGCAAACGGGCGTCGTCAAACGGGAACACGCCGCCCGAACTTTGCGACGACGCAAGAGTTCTGACCTGATCACAAAGCCGCCGGTCTCGTTCGCCTAGGAAGCCATCGTAAAGTTGCTGTTCCGGATCAGCCGAACCTGCGAAAACCTCTTCCTGATAGATGTCGGCGAGCTTCGCTTCCCAGTCTGCCCGTCGGCTGCGCAGATCGCGTGCCCTGAACTCGCAACATTCCAGATCCAGCCCCAAGCGATCGATATCGGAATCACGCAGCACATTCATTGGCGCAAGCACCGGGCAGCGATTCACATGCACCAGTTTCAGCGGAGTCGGAAGTTTCTCGCCGAGATCTTCACGACGCGTATAAAGCCGTACACGAAGATCCTCAGCCGTGTCTTCCCATAAGGGCGCGCACTCGGCATTTAGATCGCAAACAATCAGTGCATTACGGTTGCGCGGATGCCAGGCCAGCGGCAGTACCACCGACAAGTAGTGCCGGGCAGCAGAGAAGCGCCCTGAAATATGCACCAACGGTTTCAACAGTTCGATCTGCTCGATCACCGCATTCTTCCGGCGCAGCTTGTATAAATAGTCGTAGAGCCTCGGTTGGCGCTCACGTATCAACCGCGCCAGGGCGATGGTCGCTCGCACATCGGACAAGGCATCGTGCGCCTGCAAATGCTCAAGTCCATTGGCCACACTCAGGCGCTCCAGCTTGAGCGTCACCCGGCCGTCTTCCTCCGGCCAGACCAGCCCTTCCGGCCGCAGCGCATAAGCCGTGCGGACCAGATCAATCAGGTCCCAACGGCTATTGCCGCCTTGCCACTCGCGGGCATAAGGATCGAAGAAGTTGCGATACAGGCTGTAGCGCAGCACTTCGTCATCGAAACGCAAGCTGTTGTAACCCGCGCCGCAGGTGCCGGGTAGCGCCAATTCCTGATGCAGCCGACCAATGAATTCGGCTTCGCATAACCCCTTCTCAGCCAAGGTCGCCGGGGTTATGCCTGTTACCAGGCATGCCGCCGGATGCGGCAGGATGTCATCGCTGAGGCGGCAATAGATATTCAGCGGCTCGCCAATTTCTTCTAATGCCTCGTTGGTGCGGATCCCGGCGACCTGAAGAGGCCGATCGCAACGTGGAGAAATACCGGTTGTTTCAAAGTCGTACCAGAAGATGCTGGATGTCACGGGAGATTCCTTCTCGGTCGTCTGGCGCCAGTCTAGCGCGCCCGAGCAACTGCTGGCCGCATCGCCTGCGTCAGACGCGAGGCGCTATGCACAATGGCGCTGCAGTCGTGTGCAGGCGCCAGCATTTCGCCTCAAAATTCTTCATAGGCTCTGGCCGAATGATCCGTTCGATGCTTTCATGCCCGCCAAAACCGGCTGCTCCAGCACTACGTTCGATCAATTGACCAAACCATGATGAGCTGCAGCAGGCTCACCGATACCGTTAAACGAGCCAATTCATTGCCTCCCGCCTCAGCATCCGAAGCGCTACTGGACAACACACACCGGGTCGAAACGCCGGAAGGTATCGATCTGCTGCTCCGTCCGGCTGGGTTGGTCCCGCGAGCGCTGGCGTTTGCCCTGGATCTGCTGATTCGCGGTGCCATACTGGCCCTGTTGGGATTGGGTTTTGCGCTGTTGGGCAAATTCGGGATGGGCGTCGGCGCGCTGCTGTTGTTCCTGGTTCAATGGTGGTACATGGTGCTGTTCGAAGTCCTCAATCAAGGCAGGACACCTGGCAAGTACTGGTTGGGGCTGAAGGTAGTCCACGATGACGGCACACCGATCGGCTGGGCGTCATCGCTGACGCGCAACCTGCTGCGTTTCATCGACATGCTCCCTTTCGGCTATTTCCTCGGGGCCCTCTCCTGCCTCTGGCACCCATCCTTCAAAAGGCTTGGCGATCTAGCCGCCGGCACACTGGTGGTTTATCACGAGCGGAGCATCCCCGCGCCAACGCTTCCGGCGGTCGACGCCATCGCCGCGCCCTTCCCGCTGGAACTGACCGAACAACGTGCGCTGATTAGCTTCGCCGAGCGCCAATCGAGCCTGTCACCGGAGCGTCGCCAGGAGCTGGCGGCGATCCTCTCGGGGCCGCTGCAGGTCCCGCCGGAGCAGGCGCAAGCGTATATCAATGGCATCGCCCGCGGCCTGGTGGGCCCCGCATGAAACAGAGCCAATTCGAAAGCCGGCACCAAGCCGAATGGCAAGTGTTTGACGAAACGCTCGATGCGTTCGAGCGCGGCAAAAAGCCCCCATCTACCTTAATTGCTGAGTTTCCGGCGGCCTATCGGCGACTTTGCCAGCAGCTCGCGTTGGCTCAGGCTCGCGGTTACAGCACCCATTCGATCGATAACCTGCAGCTGTTGGTGCAGCGCGGGCATCAACAGCTGTACCGCCATCGCAGCCCGCTGACGGGCCGTTTGCTCGGCTTTTTCCTGGGTGGCTTCGGCAGGCTGGTCCGCAATGAATGGCGATACGTGGCAGTCGCAAGCCTGCTGTTCTACGCCAGCCTGCTGGGCATGGGCGCGCTGGTGCTGGCGTACCCGGAGCTGGTCTACAGCCTGATCGACCCGGAACAGGTCGCTCAGATGGAAGCGATGTACGACCCAGACACCAGCCGCCTTGGTCGCTTCGGCGAACGAGATTCCGGTGACGATTGGGTGATGTTCGGCTATTACGTCATGCACAACATCGGGATCGCCTTCCAGACGTTTGCTGGCGGCTTGCTATTCGGCGTCGGCAGCCTGTTCTACCTGCTTTTCAACGGACTGATGATCGGTGCGGTTGCCGGTCACCTGACCGGGATTGGCTATCATCAGCCGTTCTGGTCGTTCGTCGTAGGTCACGGTGCCTTCGAGCTGACAGCCATTACCTTGGCTGGCGCAGCGGGGTTGAAACTCGGCGCCGCGCTCGTTGCGCCAGGTCGGCTGACACGTACTGAAGCGTTACGGCTGGCAGCAGCCAAGGCGGTGCGATTGATAATCGGCGCCACTGTGCTGTTGCTGATCGCCGCGTTCATCGAGGCCTACTGGTCGTCGATGACCTATCCTTCTGCGCCGGTGAAATATGCTGTGGGTGCGCTACTGTGGCTGCTGGTCGGCCTGTATTTCTTGTTGAGCGGCAGGAACACCCATGCGCCTGACTGACGCGAGCATGGAGATTCGCCCGCGCAGTGCCTGGGAAGCGCTGGACCTCGGCATCCTACTGGCTCGGCGACAGGCCGGACTGCTGATGTTCAGTTGGGCGCTGCTGACCCTGCCGCTATTCGCCCTGTTCAGTCTGGTGTTCTGGCAGCACCCTAGCCTTTCGTTGCTGCTGTTCTGGTGGTTCAAGCCACTCTATGAGCGCCTGCCGCTTTTCATCGTCTCCCGCTCGTTGTTCGGTGATATCCCGACAATGCGCCGCAGTTTCCAGGCGCTTCCCGGACTGCTGCGTTCGCAGTGGTTTTCCAGCATCACTTGGCGCCGCTTCAGCCTGACCCGCAGTTTCGACCTGCCGGTTCTGCAGCTCGAAGAGTTGTCCGGCTCCGCGCGGCGTCAACGGCTGGTCGTCCTGAAACAACGTGACACCAGCGCAGCACGCTGGCTGACCATCGCCGGCGTCCATCTGGAGAGCGGTTTGTGGCTGGGCGCTCTGGCATTGCTTTACGTATTGATCCCGTCGCAACTACTGGCTGAATGGAAGTGGCAGGACCTGCTGAAACTGGACGGCGACTGGCTCTGGTTCGAGCACTTCTCCAACCTTTTGTACGTGCTGGCATTGGTGGTCTGGGAGCCGATCTATGTCGCCAGCGGTTTCAGCCTTTATCTCAATCGACGAACCGTACTCGAGGCCTGGGATATCGAGTTGAGCTTCCGCCGATTGCAGGAACGGCTGAAAGCCGTGCTACCGGCACTTTTGCTCGGCCTGAGCCTGCTGTTGATCCCACCGATCGACGACGCCCAGGCAGCGCCTCCGATTGCTCAAGCTGAACAGAAGACAGCCGAGCCGAGCCCGGAAAGCAGCCGATTACTCAACCAGCCATTGACCAGCCAGGCCGCCAGCGAACGGATCGCCGAGCTGCTGGATCAACCACCATTCAGAAACCGCGAAACGGTTACCCGCTGGCGTTTTGGCGAGGAACAGCACGATTCCGAGGCTGGCTGGCTGGCGCGTTTGTTAGAACAACTGCTTAACGGCAGCGGCCTGCAACGCGGCTTCGACCATGTCGCAACGGGCATAGAGATTCTGCTCTGGGCCACTCTGTTCGGCCTGATCACGTTTGTATTCTGGCGTTATCGAGAGTGGATCAGACTCTACGTCGGGCGACTCCACCGACCATCCGATAGCCCTCGCCCGCCCGCGCCGGCCATCTTGTTCGGTCTCGATATGCTGCCCGAAAGCCTTCCACAGGACGTTCCCGGCGAAGTGGAGCGGCTTTGGGATAAACAGCCACGCGAAGCCCTCGGATTGCTCTATCGAGCTTTTCTCAGTCGACTGTTGCATGAGCGCAACCTGCCGTTGAAGAGCGCCCATACCGAAGGTGAGGTGCTCGGACTGCTGCGTCAGGAGCAACCGGAGCTCGTCGGCTATGCCGAAACGCTCACCGGTCACTGGCTGAATCTCGCCTATGGGCATCGCTTGCCACCGAGTGCCGCCAAGACCGAACTATGCGCTCGGTGGCGTGAGTTGTTCGGGACAGAGGCGCGCGCATGATCTACCGTCGCGCGATCTATCTGGCGTTGGCAGCCGTGCTGCTCGGCGCTTTGCTGCTGTTCGCTATGAACAAGGCGACGCCCTACGAAGAAGTCATCGAGCATGGGCCGTCGCCGCAGGTGCGCAGCAATCCCTACCTAGCTGCCGAGCATTTCCTTGCTGACCAGGGCAGAGCGGTCACCCGCACGGAAAGTGTTACGGGGTTGGTCGACCTGCAACCGGACACGCAGGTCCTGCTATTGCTGGGTGACCGCAGCGAGATGACGCCACGCCAATCGGCTCGCTTGCTAGCGTGGGTCGCAGATGGTGGTCACCTGGTGTTCGTCGCCGAGCGCCTTTGGAATGAGCGTACGGCTAGCAGCGGTGACCTGCTATTGGACACCTTGAATTTGCAGCAGTACGAAACTACCGAGGGCCGCGACGGCAAAGACGTTGCCGACCGGATAGCCAGCGCCGAGAAGCATCCGCCGCTGACCCGGCTCTATCTGGAAAATGAAAACGCGCCGGCCTACCTCGCCTTCGATACCGACTATCACCTCTACGACGCAGGCAAAAAAGCACACGCCTGGGCCAACAGCGCCGGCGCCACGCATATGCTGCAGCTACAGCACGGCAACGGTCTGGTCACCGCACTTACCGATAGTTGGATCTGGCAAAACGACAACATCGCCAGGTATGACCATGCGTGGCTGCTCTGGTATCTCACCCAGGACCGCGACGTGACCCTGGCCTATCGCACCGAGCACAACAGCCTGCTGCAACAACTGCTGCGTTATTTTCCCGAAGCGCTGGTCGCCCTGCTACTGATGCTGATATTCACCACCTGGCATCTGGCTCAACGCCAGGGACCGCTTCTCGCTCCACCCGACCGCGGCCGCCGACAGTTGCAGGAACACCTTCGTGGCAGCGCCGATTTTCTCTATCGGCACGCGGGGCAGCGCTACCTGCTGAGCAATCTGCAACGCGACATACTGCGTCAGGCGTGCCGCCGCCATCCCGGTTTCGAAACGCTCGGGCATGCCGAACAATGCGAGATACTGGCGAAATTCAGCCGCCTTTCCATCGACTCAATCGATCAGGCATTACGCTCACTCGCCGCAAAGCCTGCCAGCACCGCCGAATTCACCACTCAGGTTGCCCGCCTGCAAAGCCTCAGGAATGCCCTATGAGCGACGCCACAAGCGAATCGAACAACACTACCCCCGCTGCCAGCGCAAGCACTCAACGACAGCGCGCCGCCCAACTGGCACAAGCGCTGCGCCAGGAGCTGCACAAGGCCATCATCGGTCAACAGGACGTCGTCGACGGCGTGCTCACCGCGCTGATCGCCGGCGGCCATGTGCTGGTCGAGGGTGTTCCGGGTTTGGGCAAGACGTTGCTGGTGCGTGCGTTGGCACGCTGCTTCGGCGGCGAATTTTCACGTATCCAGTTCACCCCCGACCTGATGCCTAGCGATATCACCGGCCACGCCATCTACGACCTTGCCAGCGAACAGTTCAAGCTGCGCAAGGGCCCGGTGTTCACCAACCTGCTGCTCGCCGACGAGATCAACCGCGCACCAGCCAAGACTCAGGCGGCGCTGCTGGAAGTCATGCAGGAGCGTCAGGTCACGCTCGAAGGACGTGCGCTGGCGGCGCCGCAACCTTTCCTCGTAATGGCCACGCAAAACCCCATCGAACAGGAAGGCACCTATCCGCTACCGGAAGCCGAGTTGGACCGCTTCATGCTGATGCTGCGCATGGACTATCCACAGGTCGACGAAGAGCTGGAATTGGTCCGTCAGGTCACGCGCTCGGCTCGCACCGATATCCTTGATGTCAGCGGGCTACGCGTTCTGCTACAAGCGAAGGACGTCCAGGCGTTGCAGAAAATCGCCAGTGACATGCCGCTCGACGAGCAAGTGCTCGACTACGCGGTGCGCCTGGCTCGCTCGACACGCAACTGGCCGGGTCTGGCACTGGGTGCAGGCCCCCGTGCCTCTATCGCCCTGGTTCGCTGCGCAAGGGCGCGCGCGTTGTTACGCGGTGGTGAGTTCGTCACGCCAGACGACGTAAAAGGGTCTGCGCTGGCCGTTTTACGGCACCGCGTCAGGCTCTCGCCCGAACTGGATATCGAAGGCATTTCGGTGGATCAGCTGCTGCAACAGCTGCTCGACCAAGTTGCGGCGCCGCGACTGTGATCCAGCCCAACGCGTTGGACCTTCGATGAATCCATCACGACGGCTGATCTACGCGCTGGCTGCATTGCTCGGCCTTGCTCAGCCGCTGGGGATATCGTCGTCCCTGGATGCCGACCTGCCCGGAACAAACGTGGCTTGGTGGGGATTGCTGCTGTGCCTGGGCCTGCTGTCGGCATTCGACGCGCTGTCCTTGCACCGTCTGCCCTCACCCAGTCTGCGACGCAACCTGACCGGCAACCTGGCACTGGGCCGCTGGCATGAGGTGCAGCTTCAGGTTCGACATTCACTGACTCAGCCTTTGCGCCTGGAAATCTTCGACCACGCTCCCACCGGAATGGAGCTCCAGAACCTGCCCCTATCCTTGATTCTCTTGCCTGGGCAACACTGCGACCTCAGCTACCGAGTGCGCCCGGAACGCCGCGGACATTTCCATTTCAGTCAATGTGAGATCCGCTTGTACAGTCCGTTTGGGCTATGGCGCGAGCGCCGCCTGCTGCGCCTGGAATCGCAGACACGCGTTTACCCCGACTTCACTCGATTGCACGGCGCGCCGCTAATGGCTGTGGACAGCTGGCTAAGCCGCCTGGGCGTGCGGCAGCAACCTCGCCGCGGATTGGGGCTGGATTTTCATCAGTTACGCGAGTTCCGCGAAGGCGACACCCTACGGCAGATCGACTGGAAGGCCACGGCGCGCAAGCGCATGCCCATCGCCCGTGAATACCAGGATGATCGCGATCAGCAGATCCTGCTGATGCTCGATTGCGGCCGGCGGATGCGCAGCCAGGATGGCACGCTCTCGCACTTCGACCATGCGCTCAACGCGAGCCTGCTGCTGGGTTATGTCGCCTTGCGCCAGGGCGATGCTCTGGGACTCTACACATTTGCCACCGAACAACGCCGTTTCTTCGCACCGGCCAAGGGCCAGTTACAGTTGAACGCCCTGCTCAACGGCGTCTATGACCTGATCAATACCCGGCAGCCGGCGGACTTTGCGCTGGCTGCGAGCAATGTTCTGGCGCTGCAGAAACGTCGGGCGCTGGTAATCATCCTGAGTAACCTGCGCGACGAGGACGATGAAGACCTGCTCGGCGCGGTCCGCCGCCTTTCGCGCCGACATCGAGTTTTGGTGGTGAGCTTGCGCGAGCAGGTACTCGATGGGCTGCGGCAGCAACCGGTCAGCAGCTTCCAGGATGCGCTGGCCTATTGCGGCACCCTGGACTATCTGAACGCGCGCAGCGGTCTGCATGAGCGGCTGCTGGCTCATGGCGTGCCGGTACTCGATGCGCGGCCGCACGAACTTGGGCCGGCGCTAATCAGCCGATATCTGGCCTGGAAAAAAGGTGGCGTGCTATAGCACGCAGGCTTCGCAGAGAGGCATGAAAGTGTGCTTGAGCGACGCGAGTGAAAATTTCGACATCACCCCTTTCAGGTTCCGAGGCAACGATCCTGATCGGCCGCCTTGCTGGTTGGTACATCCATGCGTGGCAGGCGAGCCGGTGGAATATGCAGCATGGGCCGAAAGCTGAAGTAATGATGCAACGCGTCGATCATGTCCCTGATCTCGCTGGGCGGCGAGAGCAGGACGAAGCCCGAATCGAAGCTGCCAGGCGTTACGTCTTCGCGGGACCAGCGACAGGTCGCGCTGAAGTCAATATGCCGCAGTTGGCCGTGCTGGCCGGGTATCTTCAAGCGCATCTCGAAGCGCGCATCCGTCATCATCGGATACGGGCTGATAAGCATCAGACCCGACTCTGACAGATTGCCGATAAAGCCCAAGGGCTTGTCAGTGAAACGATTGAATACATTGAGGTAATACGGCAACTGGTGCCGTTCAATGCTGCGTTGATTGAACATGTTCATCGGTTCCGGGCCTGCCGCCAAGTTTGGTCGCTGCCACCGTTACCGGCGACTCAGCTGCAGTTTTGACTGATACGACTGGCCAACTGCCGCCGCGCCGCCCCTATTTCTTCATCACTGTAGTAGACCCGCTCACCCTTTGCATCGGCACGAAAATAACGCCCACCCCGGGAAAGGCGCGACAGCTCCTCTTGCAACTGACGGCACTCCTGGTCGCGCTGCGCATGCCGCTCGCTGGCAGCCTGATCGGCTTCCTGCTGCTCTTGCCGGCGGGCCTCGAAAAACCGTTCGGTGCGTGCCTCACGCTCGCGGGTCGCCTCGTCTCGCTCGACGATTTGCGGCCTGACCTCGATCTGCTCGGCGCCGGGACGCGATCGCGCGTCGAAATGTACATTTCCCTGCGGATCGACCCAACGGTAAATCTCGGCGGTCACCAACGGCGAAGACAACAAGGCTACAAACATTATCGGTACAACGCGCATGGGTTCCTTCCCGGCCGGCCATCGATACCAGCTTCGCTTTAGGGTTTGGCGGCGTGGGTGACCACCCGCTCCTCCGGCTGATAGTGCCCCAACTGGCGCAACGTCTCCAGCCTGGCGCGACCGCGAAAGGCGTATTCGCTAGCCGGATAGCGCGTCTGAATGAAGCGATAAGTTTCTGCCGCATCAACGAAAAGACCCTGGCGCTCCAGGCACTGACCACGCAGCAGCGAGATTTCCGGCTGAACATTGTCACGCGGGCGGCTGCGGCGTTCGGCCTGGGAGAGCTCCAGCATCACCCTGTCGCAATCGCCGCTTTCGTAATGCTTGTAGGCATCGTCCAGATGCCGATCGAGTGCGTTTCTGCTGCTGCAGCCTACGCTGAGGGTGGCCAGGAAAAGAATGAACAGGGTGCGCATGGGTAAAATCCTCCGATGCTGGCTTATCGACCACGGCGAAAAAAACTGCAGCCCCGTTCAACGGCGAGCCGGACCCCATCTACCCGCGCGCAGCCCCGCCCAAAGAGTAGTGCACCCCAACGATGACTACAGCCACACGGCATAGTAGCCTCCCGACCATTCTGAAAAAGGAGCATTGAATGATCTCGCGCCGTACCAAAATCGTCGCCACCCTGGGCCCAGCCAGCAGCTCTCCGGAAGTGTTGGAAAAAATGATCGTGGCCGGACTCGATGTTGCGCGCCTGAATTTCTCCCACGGCGCTCCGGACGAACACCGCGCCCGAGCCCAGCTGGTACGGGACATCGCCGCGAAACATGGCCGTTTCGTCGCGCTGCTGGGCGATCTGCAAGGACCGAAGATCCGCATCGCCAAGTTCACCAACAAGCGCATCGAGCTGGCCGAAGGCGATAGTTTCCGCTTCTCCGTCACCCATCCACGCGATGCCGGCACCCAGGATGTGGTGGGTATCGATTACCCGGATCTGGTCAAAGACTGCAGCGTGGGTGATGAATTGCTGCTCGACGATGGCCGCGTGGTCATGCGCGTCGACAGCACGACTGCCGATGAGCTGCACTGCACCGTGCTGATCGGCGGCCCGCTGTCGGATAACAAGGGCATCAACCGTCGCGGAGGCGGCTTGACCGCACCGGCATTGACCGCCAAGGACAAGGCCGATATCAAGCTGGCCGCCGAGATGGATCTGGACTATCTCGCCGTTTCCTTCCCGCGCGATGCCGCCGACATGGAACTGGCCCGCCGCCTACGCGACGAAGCCGGCTCCAGCGCCTGGCTGATCGCCAAGATCGAGCGCGCTGAAGCGGTAGCCGATGACGAAGCGCTCGACGGCCTGATTCGTGCCAGCGACGGCGTAATGGTCGCTCGCGGTGACCTGGGTGTTGAAATTGGCGACGCCGAGCTGGTCGGTATTCAGAAAAAGATCATTCTCCATGCACGCCGCAACAATAAGGTGGTCATCACCGCGACCCAGATGATGGAGTCGATGATCCAGAACCCGATGCCGACCCGGGCCGAGGTGTCCGATGTAGCCAACGCCGTTCTGGACTACACCGATGCGGTCATGCTGTCGGCCGAAAGCGCCGCAGGCGAATACCCGGTGGAAGCGATCAAGGCCATGGCACGCGTCTGCGTCGGTGCCGAGAAACATCCGACCAGCATCAAGTCCGGCCACCGCCTCGGCCAGCGTTTCGAGCGCAGCGACGAGAGTACCGCGCTGGCGGCGATGTACACCGCCAACCATTTCCCTGGTGTGAAAGCGATCATCAGCCTGACCGAGAGCGGCTACACCACGTTGATCATGTCGCGCATCCGCTCCTCGGTACCGATCTTTGCCTTTACCCCGCACCGCGATGCCCAAGCCCGCGTGGCGCTGTTCCGCGGCGTGCAAACCGTTCCGTTCGACCCAGCCGCGCTGCCGGCGGACAAGGTCAGCCAGGCAGCAGTGGACGAACTGGTCAAGCGCAACATCGTGCAGCCGGGAGACTGGGTCATCCTGACCAAGGGCGACAGCTATCACGATTCGACTGGCGGCACCAACACCATGAAAATCCTGCGTGTCGGCGACTCGCTGAGCTGATATCGCGGACGGATTGCGGCAAAACCGGAAGGCATCGGCCAGCTTTGGCCCGATGCCTTCCAGGAGCCGCCACGCATTCAATACGAGCTGAACCCTGCCCTTCAGTAACACCCCTCATGCAGCGCTTGCTACATCCGCAATCAGACTTTCCGTATGACGAAGGTATCGCTCGACACCTGTCCTCTTGGTATGCCTGCCAGGAACATCCGCTTGGCGCAGTCTTCGACGAAAGCGCTCCCCCCGCAGATCAACGCCACCTCCTGACGCGACGTCGCGCGAAGGGACTGCAGGCGGCTTTGCGTCTGTTTTCCATCGATCAACTCGACACTCAGATTGCAGTGCAACCCGGCGAGCTCACCGAGCGGACCTCGCAAGTAGGACTCGCCCCGACAGAAGTGCAGCAGTCGAATCGGCCCGGTATGTCCTTGGCGCAAGGCTTCACGCAAGATGCCCCAGAGCGGCGCAAGCCCGGTCCCCGCAGCCAGCAACAATAGCGGACGTGTCTGCCAATCGGGCTCGTAGTGCAACGCGCCTTCGTGCAATGGGCCGAGGCGCAAGCTGTCGCCAACAACCAACTCACGCGCCCCATCGCAGAACGCACCGGGCATACGGCAATCGAGGTGGAACTCGAGCCAAGGATCCACGCCCGGAAGGCTCGCCAGAGAATAAGGTCGGGCAATGCCACTGGCGTTCCACAGCAACACATGTTGACCGGCGCGATAGCGCAACGGGCGCTCGGGCGTCAGCCGTAGCCGCAGGACTTGGTCACCGAGCCAGTCGAGCCCGTCGATCTGCGCCGCCAATCCCTCTCGCGCCGGATCGAATGCCGCCACGCAAAGATCTTCGGCCACGCTGCACTGACAAGCCAGCCTCCAACCTTGCAGGCGCCGGCTGGCATCGAGTGCGTCGGGACGGGCGTCCAGCGGTTCGCCCTGCAAGCAGCGCACCAGGCACGCATGGCAGCTGCCTGCGCGGCAGCTATAGGGCACGTTCAGACCTGCAGCGTTGAGCGCATCGAGTAGATTGCTACCCTCGGTCACGGTCCAGGTTCGTGAGCCGCAGGTAAGTTCAGGCATTGGCGGTCGTCCAGCTGGCCTCGCAGCGGTTGCGCCCATTGCCCTTGGCCCGATACAGCGCCTCGTCGGCCCGCTGCAAGGAATCGTCGAGCTCATCGCCGGCATTGATCAGCGTCAGCCCTACCGACAGACTGAGATGCCCCGCCTGCAGCTGAACGTCCAACGGCTGGGCAGTGGCGAAGGCTTCGCGCAGACGCTCGCAACAAGCACTGAATTGCTCGGCATCGGTGTGCGGCATCAGCAGCACGAATTCTTCGCCGCCATAACGGGCGAGGATATCGCCATCGCGCAGGCATGAGCGCGCCACTGACGCGAAGGCCTGCAACACCCGATCACCCGTTGCGTGCCCGTGAAGGTCATTGACCCGTTTGAAATGGTCCAGGTCGATCAGTGCGAGACCGGACTGATGCCCAGCACGCAAGCGGCTTAACTCCGCTTCGGCTCGACGAAGGAAATGCCGACGGTTATACAGTCCGGTCAGCTCGTCGGTGGATGCCAAATCCTCCAGTTGCCGCATCATCCCCCGCAGGGTTTCCTGGTGCGCCTGCAGGGCGAAACGGCGTTGCCGCATACGCTGGCGCAGCCTGTAGACGTAACCGACGAACAGGCACATCCAGATCAGCGTTACCAGCAGCACGCTGCCCTGCAATAGCGCAGCCTGCGGATCGTCCAGCCGATTCAGCTGTACATCGAGCAGTGACATGCCGACGAAGCTAAAAAGCGCCAGCAGGGCGTAGCGGATGAAGACTTTCGGCGGGAGGAATACGGCAAACATCAGCACCAGCACGTAAAGCACCAACAACGAGCCGCGATGATCACCGAAATGGAACAGGAAGAACGTCAGCCAGACCAGCGCAACCAGTACCTGAGGCTCCGTCAGGCTAGGGTCGCGAAAGCGCAGGTTGTGGCCTCGGTAGAAAATCCAGGAGAACACTAGCTGGCTCGCCAGGATCATCACCGAGCCGGCTACCGCCGTGTCGATCGATGCCTGATAGAAGCCGCCCGCAACGGTAATCCAGGTTAAAAGCAGAGCAAGGCCGTAAGTCCCGGCGGCCATGCCAAACCGCTTGGTTACCAGTTGCTGAAGCGCCTGCTGTTCGCTCTCGTCACGAAACGCGCGCATGGAATCCATCCCATAGTGGCAATCCGACACACTCTACGCCGGCCATTCGAAAAAGCCTACAAGCTGTACTGACAAGGCCCGGGCGAAACGCCGACAGTCCCAATTGCGACCGTTCTGCCGCATTCAGTCGGTTCATGGTGCGCCGTTCACGAATACGCCACCGGCGGCTTGATTCCGTAGCGCGGCGGACATCCGATAGCATCGCCATGCCTGTTTTGATGTGCATCCCTTCACCTTTGGTCCGTCTGTGTACCCTGCGTCACGGCGGGTTATACTGCCGCGCCTTTTTTAACTTGAGCTAACCTGAGCGCATCGAGTGCCTTACTCGACGCGCCTCGCCTCCGCCCCGCCAAGAGGACGCGCTGCATGACCGTGATCAAGCAAGACGACCTGATACAAAGCGTTGCCGACGCTTTGCAGTTCATTTCCTATTACCACCCCGTCGACTTCATCCAGGCGATGCACGAGGCGTACCTGCGCGAAGAATCGCCTGCAGCGCGCGATTCCATGGCGCAGATTCTGATCAACTCGCGGATGTGTGCCACCGGCCATCGGCCAATCTGCCAAGACACCGGTATCGTCACCGTATTCGTGCGCGTGGGTATGGACGTGCGCTGGGACGGCGCCACCATGGGTCTGGACGATATGATCAACGAAGGCGTTCGCCGCGCCTACAACCTGCCGGAAAACGTTCTGCGTGCTTCGATCCTCGCCGATCCGGCTGGTTCCCGGAAGAACACCAAAGACAACACCCCAGCCGTCATTCACTATTCCATCGTCCCCGGCGACAAGGTGGAAGTAGACGTTGCAGCCAAGGGCGGCGGCTCGGAAAACAAGTCGAAGATGGCCATGCTCAACCCGTCCGACTCCATCGTCGATTGGGTATTGAAGACCGTGCCGACCATGGGCGCCGGCTGGTGCCCGCCGGGCATGCTCGGCATCGGCATCGGCGGCACCGCCGAAAAAGCCGCGGTAATGGCCAAGGAAGTGCTGATGGAATCCATCGACATTCATGAGCTCAAGGCCCGCGGCCCGCAGAGCCGCATCGAGGAGATGCGTCTGGAGTTGTTCGAGAAGGTCAACCAGCTGGGCATCGGCGCTCAAGGCCTGGGCGGTCTGACCACCGTGCTCGACGTCAAGATCATGGACTATCCGACCCACGCCGCTTCGCTGCCGGTGTGCATGATCCCCAACTGCGCCGCCACCCGCCATGCGCATTTCGTGCTGGACGGTTCCGGCCCTGCCGAACTCACTCCACCGCCACTGGACGCCTACCCGGAGATCGTCTGGGAAGCCGGCCCGAGCGCACGCCGCGTCAATCTCGACACCATCACTCCGGAAGAAGTGCAGAGCTGGAAGCCGGGTGAAACCGTGCTGCTCAACGGCAAGATGCTCACCGGCCGCGACGCCGCGCACAAGCGCATGGTCGACATGCTGAACAAGGGCGAAGAGCTGCCGGTGGACCTGAAAGGTCGCTTCATCTATTACGTCGGCCCGGTCGATCCGGTCGGTGACGAAGTGGTAGGCCCGGCCGGTCCGACCACCGCCACCCGCATGGACAAGTTCACCCGCCAGATCCTCGAAAGCACTGGCCTACTGGGCATGATCGGCAAGTCCGAGCGCGGCCCGATCGCCATTGACGCGATCAAGGACAACAAGGCCGTGTATCTGATGGCCGTTGGCGGCGCCGCCTATCTAGTCGCCCAGGCGATCAAGAAGTCCAAGGTGCTGGCCTTTGCCGAACTGGGCATGGAAGCGATCTACGAGTTCGAAGTGAAGGACATGCCGGTCACCGTCGCGGTGGATACCAACGGCGAGTCGGTACACATCACCGGCCCGGCGATCTGGCAGAAGAAAATTGCAGAGAACCTCGCGGTAGAAGTGCAGTAACCGACGCACAGCAAAAAAGCCCGGCATGAGCCGGGCTTTTTTTTGCGGCTCACTCTCGACGTGTCGAACGGCGCAACTGAACGAACAGCGCCTCGACTTTCGACCGTGCCCAAGGCGTCTTGCGCAGAAACGTCAGGCTCGACTTGATGCTGGGATCGCTCCTGAAGCAGCGAATATCGACCCGCTGCGCCAGCCCGTCCCAGCCGTACTGCGCCTGTAGCTCGACAAGTATGGCTTCGAGCGTCATTCCATGGAGCGGGTCTTTGGTGGGTTCTCGCACAGCGGACCTCTGAATCCGAAACACCGCCCAAGACGGCAGATAACAAAAGGCCCAGCGATTGCCAGGCCTTCGTCCAGCCCGCATATTACAGCGTGATACGCGTACCGAGCAGCTCCAGAAACGCCGCCAGCCAGGCGGAATGCGCCGGCCACGCCGGGGCGGTGACCAGGTTGCCCTGGGTATGCGCCTGATCGACCGGGATGTCGACGAACTCGCCGCCCGCCAGCTTCACCTCCGGAGCGCAGGCCGGATAAGCGCTGCAGGCGCGCCCTTTGAGCACATCGGCAGCGGCGAGCAGCTGCGCTCCATGGCAGACGGCCGCGATGGGCTTCTGCGCTTCGTTGAAGGCGCGCACCAGACTCAGCACCTTGTCGTTCAGCCGCAAATATTCCGGCGAACGTCCGCCAGGCACCACCAGCGCGTCATAGTCTTCGGCGCGCACGGCGTCGAAATCGAAGTTCAGCGCAAAGTTGTGCCCAGGCTTTTCGCTATAGGTCTGATCGCCCTCGAAATCATGTATCGCGGTACGCACCGTATCGCCTGCTTTCTTACCTGGGCAGACGGCATGCACCGTATGACCGACCATTTGCAGCGCCTGAAACGGCACCATGGTTTCGTAATCTTCGACGTAATCGCCGACCAGCATCAGAATCTTCTTCGCAGCCATCGAAACGTTCTCCTGTCAGGTGATTCATTTGCGGCTAGCTCAGCGAGAGCCGATCAACCGCTTCGGTTGAAAATATTGATCGTCAGCCGATCGAGCAGACCCCACATGCGCTGATAGATGCGCTGACGCAGTGGACGCGAGTGCCACTGCTGCAGATCAACTTCAAGACTGTGGGCAAAATCATGCTCGAAGCTCTCTGCCACCGAGGCACTCAACTGCGTGTCGATCGCCTCGAGATTGGCTTCTAGGTTCCAGCGCAGATTCCAATGATCGAAATTGCACGAGCCGACGCTTACCCAGTCATCGACCAGCACCATTTTCAGGTGAAGGAAGTGTGGCTGATATTCATGAATCCGCACGCCAGCGCGCAGTAGTCGCGGGTAGTAGCGTTGCCCTGCGTAGCGAACCGATGGGTGGTCGGTATTTCGGCTGGTCAGCAACAGTTGCACGTCAACGCCGCGTCTCGCCGCGCGCATCAGCTCACGCCGAACGCGGCCGGTGGGCAGAAAGTAAGGTGTCGCCAGCCAAATCCGACGCTCCGCTCGCTGCAGGTTTCGCAACAGGCTGTGGAGAATGTCACGATGCTGACGCGCCGCTGAATAAGCGACCCGCCCCATCCCCTCTCCCGCTTGGGGGTTGGCCGGGATCTTCGGCAGCCGTTGCGGTAACGGCAGTTGCCAGATGCGGCGCTTCAAGCACAACGCCCATTGCGCGTCGAACAAGCGACGCCAATCGTCCATCAACGGGCCGGAGATTTTCACCATCGCCTCGTGCCAATGCTGTTCCGGCTTATCGGGATTCCAGAACTCATCAGTTGCCCCGGTACCGCCAACGAAGCAGCAGACGTCATCGATCAGGATCAGCTTGCGGTGGTCACGGTGGAGATTGCGAAACTTCAGTCGCAGCTTCAACGGGTTGTATTGACGCAGATCGGCGCCCGCATCGGATAGCCGGTCCCGTGCCTTCTGCCCCAGCTTCAGACAACCGAAACCATCGAACAGACAGCGCACCCGCACACCACGCCCAACTGCAGCCACCAGCGCATCGATCAGGCGATCGGCGCATAGACCGTCTTCCACCAGATAGAGCTCGACGTCCACCCGCCGCTCGGCCGCATCGATGCTCTGCAGAATGTGCGGAAAAAACTGAGGGCCGTCGATCAGCAACCGGAAGCGGTTGCCGTCTCGCCAGGGAAATACCTCCCCGGCGAGCATCACCATAGACGCCTCCGGGCGGGCGAAGCGGCGCTCTGCACGAGGATATCGATACAGCTGATAGACATTGGATTCCTTGTCCGTGTGAATACTCAGGGGTGTCGCCGGCAGCGGAAGTCACCAAATGCAGAGGAACCGGCCAGTGTCGTTGCGACACGCTTGTTATAGGTCCGTACGGCGACTCAGAGTTCCCATGTCGATCGCCCTTGCATTGCGCTCAAGCAGAGCGCGCTCCTCCTTCAGGTGTCAGAGCAAAGACGGCGGCAGCCTGGGCTAGCCGCTTGGCCTGCGCGCTGCTTGCCAGCTGCAATATGTTGCGGTCACGCTGCCACAAGCGCCTCCATTGTTCCGGCCCGCTCATCAGCGCAGCATCCAGCTCTGTTGCCGTGGCCTCGAACTGTGCATTGAGCGAAGCCAGCAACAGGTGCGTGGAAGGTTCCATCGGCGGCATCCGGGACACTTCAGCCGCACCGGCCAGGATGCCCAACAACAGAAGTTGCAGCCGTTGCGGCCAACCGCATTCCAGGCCGATGCCGTGGAGCCAGCTGACAAGCGCCACCAACACGTGCAAATCCTCGAAGGTGCGGAAAGGTTTAACGTAGTCATCCCAGCCATCGCCAGCCAGGCGTTGACAAGGTGCACGCTCCAAGCGCAGACGACCGTGTGGAATATCCGGTACCAGCGGCAACCGTGGCCCTTCTTCGATGAGCACGCCACGCTCGTCACAGCCGACCACGCAGAGGCTCAGCCTAGGCCGATCACCCGGAGCCTCGTCGCGAGCCGGTACCAACAGCCACGCCGCGGCCGAGCCGGCGATGACGAAATCCTTGTTGCCAGTCAATGTCAGCTCGTCCAGGCGGGTCTGCATATCGGCCGGACGCAGCTTGCGGTTCTCGGTAGCGCACAGCGCGCCGAGACCACCGGGCGCAGCGGGCCAGAGCCGGCGCAGCGCGGCCTGATAGCCAGCCAGAAAAGCCAGTCCGGGCGTCGCAGCCAGGCGCCCGCCAAGTATCGCCAGCTCAACAGTGCCGTCCGTGCCACGCGACTGTAACTCGGCGAACCAGCCGTCCAGCGCAGTTGGCTGGGGTAAGCGTTGCAGCGGACCAAGCAGCTCCTGCCAGGGCATCGAGCAATCTCCTGCGAATTTTGAACGGTTACGGTGAAAGCAGCAGCCGTCATCCAAGCATCACCGATCCGTAACAGTGGTGACACCGCCTCTGCCTAGCCTGAGCCGGCATCACTGATTGACGGAACGCCAACCATAACAATCACGCGCTCCGAATGCATTGCCACCGCCAAGGCTAACCAGGAGACAGAGCATGACCACCATCGCTTTTCCTCGTACTACGCGGCGCCTGCAGGCAGAGCGCCTGCACGGACCAGTTGCGCTTCACGAAGCCCAGAGCTTGCGGTACCGGGTGTTCAGCAGTGAATTCGGCGCTCACCTGCAAGGCGCCGAAGCCGGACTGGACTGCGATGATTTCGACGCTCACTGCAGCCATATAGGGGTGCGTGATCTCGACAACGGGGAGCTGGTCGCCACTACGCGCTTGCTCGACAACCTGACGGCAGATCGTTTGGGACGCTTCTACAGCGAAAACGAGTTCAACCTCCACGGCCTGACGGAGCTGGACGCACCGATTCTGGAAATCGGACGTACCTGCGTCCACCCGGCCTACCGCAACGGGGCGACCATCGCCGTGCTCTGGGGGGAGCTGGCCGAGGCGCTGAATCAAGGCGCTTATCGCTATCTGATGGGCTGCGCGAGCATATCCATGCGCGATGGCGGCATCCAGGCGCAAGCAATCATGCAACGGCTGCGCGAGCGCTATTTGTGCACCGAACTACTGCATGCCAGCCCGAAGAATCCGCTGCCCTTGCTGGAGCTGCCAGACAATGTCATCGCGGAAATGCCGGCGTTGCTCAAAGCTTACATGCGCCTTGGGGCGAAGATCTGTGGCGAGCCCTGCTGGGACCCGGATTTCCAAGTGGCCGACGTGTTCATTCTGCTCAAGCGAGACGAGCTGTGTCCGCGTTACGCAAGGCACTTCAAGGCAGCGGTTTGATGAAAAGGCTGCGGTTTTATCTGAGGATCATCCGACTGGGTGCGGTGATTGCTGTCGGTCTGCTATTTGCGAGCGCGCTGAAACTGCAGGCGCTACTCCGACTCAGACCGTCACCTGCATCTCGCCAGCGGCTATGCCGCTGGTTCCTCGCGCGGCTGGCGGCCGCCCTGCCGTACGAGGTTCGACTGACCGGCAACCGTCCCGACCAGCCAATGCTGTGGCTCGCCAATCACCTGTCCTGGACTGATATCCCGCTGCTCGGGATGCTGCGGCCAATGGGCTTTCTGGCGAAATCCGAAGTGCGGAAATGGCCCCTGCTCGGCTGGCTCGCCGCCGAAGCGGGGACGCAATTCATCCGGCGTGGCGGTGGCGACAGCGGCGCGCTCACTCAGCAATTGGTCGCAGAGCTGCAGCAGGGCCGGGATTTGCTGATCTTTCCAGAAGGCACCACGACGAACGGCGCCGCTTTACGCACCTTCCACTCGAGGCTGCTGGCTTGCGCGATCGAAACAGGCACGCCGATCCAGCCCGTAGCGATCCGCTATCTGCGTGACGGCCAGGCCGATCCCATCGCACCGTTCATTGGCGACGACGATCTGCTTTCGCACCTCTTCAGATTGTTGGCAACGGATGTCGCTGTGGTGGAGATTCAGCTATTGCAGCCAATCGAAAGCCGAGGCATGGAGCGCAACCGACTCGCCCGCCTTTGCCACAGCGCTATTGCCGAAGCGCTATATGGCAGCGCAGCGCCAACGTGCGCGGCGGCTTGATGCAAGCTGAACGCAAGGAAGCACTGCTAGACTGACCAAATGAATTATCTCGCACATCTCCATCTCGGCGGCCCGCGGCCCGGAGAGCTGCTCGGCAGCCTCTATGGCGATTTCGTCAAGGGCCCCTTGCAGGGTCGCTGGCCCGCCGACATCGAGGCCGGCATTCGTCTGCACCGGCAGATCGACGCCTATACCGATAACCATCCACTGGTGCTGCAAGCCAAGCAGCGTTTTCCCAGCGAGCGGCGGCGCTACGCCGGGATATTGATCGACTTGTTTTTTGACCACTGCCTGGCCGCGCACTGGCACGACTATGCTGAAGAGCCGCTGCAGCAGTTCACCGAGCGGGTATATCAAGTGTTGCGTGACGAAGCTGCGCTACCCGACAAGCTGGCCTTGATCGCGCCACGCATGGCGGCCCAGGACTGGCTCGGCAGCTACCGGGATTTTGCGGTCATGGAGCAGGTAGTCGCAGGCATGAGTCGCCGGCTGTCACGCCCGGAAGGGCTGGCTGGCGGGGTGGCAGAGCTGGAGCGGCTGTACGTGCCGCTCCAGCAGGACTTTCGCGAGTTCTACCCACAACTACAGGCTTTCGCCCAGCGCAGCAGCACTGGCATGACGGACCGCCATCAGGCGTCGTAACCGGGGCATTGCTGATCCAGTTTGCGCAGCAGCGCGGGCCAGGCCAGCGCACCACCCATCCCACCTTTGCTGCGCGTGACGCCTGCCGCCATGGCTTTGGCTCCGGCGAGAATCTGTTCGGGAATCGGGATCAGCTCGGCACCCCCGGTCTGCGCCATCACTTGCACCTCACAGGCGCGCTGGAAGATGAACATCATCAGGAAGGTATCGGCAATGCTCGCACCGCAGGTCATCAGGCCGTGATTGTGCAGCAGCATGAAGCCGGTTTCGCCGAGATCGGCCTGCAGCCGGGCCTTTTCTTCATGGTTGAGCGCCACGCCCTCATAGCCGTGGGTCGAAAGGCTGGAGAGTACGAATAGCGATTGCTGGCTGATCGGCAACAGCCCCTGCTTCTGTGCCGACACCGCCACGCCTGCCGCGGTATGGGTGTGCATCACGCAGGCCACGTCGTGACGGACCTCATGTACCGCGCTATGAATGGTGTAGCCGGCCGGGTTGATGTCGTAGGGTGAATCCATCAGCTTGTTGCCGGCCAGATCGATCTTCACCAGGCTGGACGCCGTGATCTCGTGAAACATCAGCCCGTAGGGGTTGATCAGAAACTCGTCCGCGTCGGGAATCTTCGCCGAGAGGTGAGTAAAGATCAGGTCGTCCCAGCCATGCAGCGCGACCAGCCGATAGCAGGCGGCCAGATCCACGCGCGCCTGCCATTCGGCGGCGCTGACTTGGTTCTTGAGCGAGTGAATCGAATGCAGAGCGGTCACGCGGCACCTCTTCTTGTTGTTTTCCGGTGCCTTGAGTCTAGCGAGCGTGAAACGGGCCGGAAGTCGCCTTTCCAGCCAGCTTGATGACCGCAGAAGACATTTGCTCAGCCACGCAGGGCTGCAGCGAAGCGTTCCAGCCAAGGCTCGGCGTCACTTTCGGGCGTGACCGTTTCGCTGGCATCCAGGCGCAGCATCTCTTGCACCTCGCGCACACCGAGTTCGGCATACAGCTCTCTGACCTGTTCGCCAGCGCCACAGAACGTATCGCCGTAGCTGGCATCGCCCAGCGCGATGACACCGCCCGGCAAGCCCTGCCAGGCCGGAAATTGTTCGCGAATGGCTGAATACAGCGGGATGAAGTTGTCCGGCAACTCGCCAATGCCGGTCGTTGCGGTTACCACCAACAGAGCCTGCGGAGCGAATTCGATGATCTGTGGAAGCTGCGCGCGCGGGTCATGCCAGGTATCGAAGCCCGCCGCTTTCAACATGCTGGCGGCATGGCGGGCGACGTCTTCGGCTGTTCCGTAGACCGTACCGGAGAGGATGGCGATTTTCATGAAAGACTCCGCTGCGAATTGAGGCCGAACATTATGCCGTATTCGACGCATCCGGCCCGCTTGCGTAGATCTACACTTTAACCAGTTGGCAACAGAGGCCTGCGGCAAGGCCGGGGCACCGAAGGGAACTCGCCGACGAAAGCACTGTCGCAAGCGATCTGGCAGAAGCGCGATCGGAACGCACCGGAGCGACAAAGGCACGGGCAACCCTGCCCCTTGAGAGGGACATCGAGAATGCCGAAAAAGACCGTACTCACCAGCGCCGAGCTGGCGTACATCAACAAGCTAGTCAGCAGCTCTCGGACCGAGCCGGGCGAAACGCGTGCAGGCTTTCGCGTAGACGGCGGTGAGCACGCCAATGGCTTGCTGTTACAGCTGGCCGCCAAGGCCAACCTGACGCTCGAAGCGGAACTCGAAGATTACTGCATGTCCTTCCCGGTGCAGTTGAACGAAGATGAATTTCACACGATCCAGCTACAACTGGCACCGCCGACCATCTATGAGCGCGGGCCGATTCTTCGCGCCTGGCGTCTGCATCTGGACGAGCCCTTGCCGCTGCTCTACGACAATGGCGACGAAACCGCGCTGAGCGTTCATGAGCTGTCGCCCAACGGCCTGCTGGTGGATACCGGACCGAAGAAGAAGGCCCCTAACCATCTTCATCTGCACCTGGCTCTACCGGGCGAGGATTCGCTCGAGATCGATGCGCATCGGATTCGCGATGCAGAGGGCGGGATGACCGCATATGAAGTCGAGTACCCGCAGGACAAGGATGCTGAACGCATCCGCTCCTATCTTTATGAGCAGCATCAGCGCCTCCATCCGGAACTGCAGCCGGAACTCCCGACCGAGATGCTTGCCGACGGCGCCGACCAGCCCTAACAATCGTCTCGCCTTGGCTTTCACGAGCCATGGCACAACGCAGAGTGCGCTGGTGTAAGCTGGTCGACACGCCAACCACCGCCAAACTCATTGAAAACCATGACCCAGCCAACGGCCCCGATTCTGATCACCGGTGCCAGCCAGCGCATAGGCCTGCATTGCGCCGAGCGCCTGCTCGATGACGGGCAATCAGTGATCGTCAGCTACCGCACACCGCGGGCAAGCCTCGACGGGCTACGTGAACGGGGGGCCGTGACGTTGCAGGCCGACTTTTCCAGCGCAGCGGGCATCTATGCCTTTATCACCACGCTGAAACAACAGACCCACTCGCTGCGCGCCGTTGTTCACAACGCCTCGGATTGGCACGTCGAGACGCCTGGCGAGGAAGCGGATGTGTTTCAGCGAATGTTCGAAGTGCACATGCTTGCGCCTTATTTAATCAATCTTCACTGCGCCGAGCTGCTGCGATACGGCGGCCCGGCCGACATCATCCACATCGGGGACGACGTAACCCGCACCGGCAGCAAAAAGCACATTGCCTATGCGGCTAGTAAAGCCGGTCTGGATAACCTTACCCTGTCGTTTGCGGCTAGCCTGGCACCAGCCATCAAGGTCAACGGTATCGCTCCGGCCCTGATACAGTTCAATGACGGCGATGACGAGACTTATCGACGAAGGGCGCTGGCGAAATCTGCGCTGGGCATCGAGCCCGGCGCCGAAGTGATCTACCAGAGCCTGCGTTACCTGCTCGACAATCCCTATGTCACCGGCACCACATTGACCGTCAATGGTGGCCGCCATCTGATCTGATATGCGAAGGAACCACATGCCCCGACTGGAACCCGCAATGGCGCGCATCCGCGTCAAAGACCTGCGACTACGTACTTTCATCGGCATCAAGGAAGAGGAAATCCTCAACAAGCAGGATGTGTTGATCAACCTGACGATGCTCTATCCGGCGGCCAACGCTGTGCGCGACAACGACATTGAGCATGCGCTGAACTACCGCACCATCACCAAGACGATCATTCAGCACGTCGAGGACAACCGTTTCGCGCTCCTCGAGCGGCTTACCCAGGAAATTCTCGATCTGATCATGCAGCACCCGGAGGTGCGCTATGCCGAGGTCGAAGTGGACAAGCCGCACGCCCTGCGCTTCGCCGAATCGGTGTCGATCACCCTCGCCGCGCATCGAGACTGAGCCGCTGCGTCAGTAAATCACTGCCGCAGGCGGCAGTGGTCCCTAGTGCGCGGTTACCGCCGCGGGCGTCCAGCCGAGTGTGCGGGATGACCATCGAAACGCTGCTGGCGTAATCGGCGTTCCCGCCAACGGCTGGCCCCGCCAATCCCTCAAGGTTATGATCCCGCCCACGTCTGAACGCCGAGGCCCATGAGATGAATGACCAAGAACGCACCGAACTCGAAGCCGCCGCCTTTCGCCGCCTGGTGCAGCACCTGCGCAGCCGCCCGGACGCGCAGAACATCGATCTGATGAATTTGGCGGGCTTTTGCCGTAATTGCCTGTCGAAATGGTACAAAGCGGCCGCGGACGATCTGGACATCGAAGTCAGCATCGACCAGGCACGCGAAGAGGTTTATGGCATGCCCTACGCCGAGTGGAAGAAGCGCTACCAGAAAGAAGCGACCTCCGAGCAGCAAGCCGCCTTCGACAAAGGCCAGAAGCCATGACCGGTCTTCGCGATTTCCGCGCCAGCCTGCGCAACCGCAATCATGCCTTCAGCGAGACGCTGGCCTATATCGCCAGTGCCTATGATTACCAGCCAAGCCGCTTTCTCAATGGCACCGTGGAAAATGCCGCCGGAGAGAACGAAGGCTCGTGCAAGACACTCGGGATGGCAGTGCTGGAGGGTTTCACCACCGAGGAAGCGCTGCTGGCTTTCGGCGAGCATTACCAATCGGTATTGGCGACGCCCAGCGGAAACGATCACCGCAACATCCGCGCATTGATGGAAACCGGATTGCCCGGCGTGCGCTTCGATCAGCAGCCGTTGACGCGCAAGCCAATCGAGTTAGAGGCGAAATAAAAAAGGGCCGGCCAGGCACTTGGGGAAGGCTTGAAAGCGGACGGCCCTGAAAACCAAAGAGGCGTTTCGAAGCAAAGTCTGACGGCCAGACGCAACGCCGACCATTGGGTAAATCTGATCGGCTGCATAGCCAGCCGCTATCGCTTCGCTTTCGAGCTTTTCCGGTCGGTGCAAAGCCGGTAAGGTCCGGACCGAACTCATCCGGAGTACGACCTCATGCCCATCACAGCCCTTTCCGGCCCGCAATACCTGCGCGAAGGTCTGAAGTTGATCTTGAGCCCAGGGCTGCGGCTGTTCGTTATCCTGCCGCTGACGGTTAACCTGCTTTTATTCAGCGGCCTTATCTATCTGGCATTGCGCCAATTCGGCAGTTGGGTCGACGTTTTCATGCCCAGCCTGCCCGAGTGGCTGATGTTTCTGGAGTACATCCTTTGGCCATTGTTCGTGGTCATGGTCGTGCTGATGGTGTTTTTCACGTTCACCATGCTCGCGAACATTATTGCCGCCCCGTTCAATGGCTTTCTCGCCGAGAAGGTCGAAACGGTGGCGCGTGGAGAGGACAGCTCGCCGCCGTTCAGCTGGGCTGAGCTGCTGGCCATGCTGCCACGTACCATCGGGCGTGAAGCACGCAAACTTGCGTACTTCGCGCCACGCGCACTGGCACTGTTGATCCTTTCGTTCATTCCCGCGCTCAATCTCATCGCCCCTCCGCTGTGGCTGCTCTTCGGTGTCTGGATGATGGCGGTTCAATACATTGATTACCCGGCGGACAACAACAAGATGAGCTGGGCGGAGATGATGGCCTGGCTGCGCCAAAGACGCTGGAAGAGCCTGAGTTTTGGGGCGGTGACTTACGCAGCGTTGCTAGTGCCGTTCCTGAACCTCCTGATCATGCCCGCAGCCGTGGCCGGCGCGACGCTGTTCTGGGTACGCGAGGGAGGCAAGGGACAGCTAACGCCTGTCGTCAAAGGATGAACTGCAGCCCAAGCGAGTGTCTAGATTTGAACACTTGAGACTTGGAGATCTGCAATGACGCTTTCCGCTCTAGCCATCAACTGCACACTCAAAGCATCCCCAGACGAATCATCTTGCAGCCTGCTGCTGAGCCAGGCCGAGCGCGAATTGGAAAAGCTCGGCGTGGCCTGCGAACAGTTGCGAGCCGTGGACTTCAACATCAAGCCGGGCGTGACCTCCGACGAAGGTCCTGGGGATGATTGGCCGATGATTCGTGAGAAAATCCTAGCCGCTGACATTTTGCTGCTTGGCACTCCGATCTGGCTTGGCCATCCGGCGAGCGTTTGTCAGCGTGTACTGGAGCGCCTCGATGCCTTTCTCGGTGAAGTCGACGACCAACAGCGGATGGTTTCCTACGGCCGAGTGGCCTGTGTCGCGGTCGTTGGCAATGAGGACGGCGCCCACCATGTAATAGCCGACCTGTACCAGGGGCTGAATGACGTGGGCTTCACCATTCCTGCCAATGGCTGTACGTATTGGGTCGGCGAGGCTATGGGCTCAACGGACTACAAAGACCTGGACGCCCCCAGCGAGAAGGTCACCAAGACCAATGCGATGCTTGCACGCAACGCCGTACATCTGGCAACTCTGCTCAAACAGTCCGGCTATCCCGGAGCTTCGGAGTAGCAGTAAATCAGCGCCGGGACGGCACATTCGGCACTGATTGCACGGGTTGCGGCACGCGACGATGCAACGACCCGCGCAGACAAATAACCGACTCAGGCCAACGTTTTCAGCGCATCCCGACTGAACGGCAGGATCTCCTGCATGCGGCCTTCGCGAACCTTCAGCGCCCAGTCCGGGTCGCAAATCAGGGCTCGGCCCACTGCGACCAGATCGAACTCCTGCTTGTTCAGGCGCTCCAGTAGGCCTTCGATATTGGCCGGCTGCGCCACCTTGTCTGTTTTGACCATGAACTGGAGAAACTCGCCGTCGAGGCCGACGCTACCGACCGTGATAGTCGGCTTACCGGTCAACTGGCGGGTCCAGCCAGCCAGGTTGAGGTCCGAGCCTTCGAATTCAGGTTCCCAGAACCGGCGTGTCGAGCAATGGAAAATGTCCACGCCAGCTGCTGCCAACGGCGCAAGAAATTCGCCAAGCGCTTCGGGCGTGGTTACCAGGCGCGCCGTGTAATCCTGCTGTTTCCACTGCGAGAAGCGGAAGATGATCGGGAAATCCGTACCCACCGCCGCACGTACCGCTTCGATCAATTCGATGGCGAAGCGCGAGCGATTTGCCAGATTGCCGCCGTACTCATCGGTGCGCTGATTGCTGCCTTCCCAGAAAAACTGATCGATCAGATAGCCATGAGCGCCATGGATTTCAACGCCATCCATCCCGATGGCTTTGGCATCAGCCGCAGCCTGAGCGAAGGCCGCGATGACGTCCTGAATATCTTCCTTGCTCATGCCATGCACAACGGCATGCCCATCCTTGAGCTTCTCCATCGGCCCGTAGCCCAGCACTTCCGGCTCTGGCTCGGTACCTTTGCGACGCACATTGCCGACATGCCAGAGCTGCGGAACGATCTTGCCCCCTGCCGCATGCACCGCCTCGACGACCGCTTTCCAGCCGGCCAGGGCATCTTCGCCGTAGAAACGCGGCACTTGTGGATAGCCGTTGGAAGCCCGATGACCCACCGTGGTGCCCTCGGTGATGATCAGCCCTACCCCCGATGCGGCACGGCGGCGGTAATACTCAACCACATCTGCGGTCGGTACGCCGTTTGGCGAGAAGGAACGGGTCATCGGCGCCATCACCACGCGCGTCGGCAGTTGCAGGCTGCCGAGCTGGAAGGGCTGAAACAGGGCATTCACGGCTGCGGTCATTGTTGTCTCCTTGCTAACTCGATCAAGAACGAAAGCGACCGGTCTCTCACCGCCCGCACAAAAATCAACGAAGCGTCAGTAGACGCTCCAGCTGGGTCAGAAAAACTTCCAGCGGCGCGACATTGCGCCCCACTTTCATACGCAGCAGCGCGCCTTCCCAGGCATTGCCGATAAATTCAGCCAGCGCCTGGCAATCGGTATTCGCATCGATCTCACCGGCTTCACGAGCCTGTTCGATGCAGCCCGCCAGCACCTCAACGGAACGTCGCAGAATTGTCTCGACCTGTTGTCCGATCGGCTGCGATAACTCAGCCATCTCGAAACTCAAGCTGCCGATGAAGCAGTGATATTCCGGGCATTCCTGACGAGCAAAATGAGCAACCAGTTGAGCGTAATAAGCCAGGATTCGCTCACGCGGGCTCAACGGCGAATGGGTCAGCGCGGCCTGATAGCGCTACAGCCTAGGCTGATAAAGGTATTCCAGCGCCTGCAGGGCAAAATCTTCTTTGCTGGCGAAGTAGTGGTAGAAAGATCCCTTGGGAATCCCTGCCGCCTGGACGATTTCCAGCACACCAGTGCCGTGATAGCCACGACGGGTCATTACCTGGGCACCTTTGGCCAAGATCAGTTCGCGTTTGTCGATTCGGGCTCGGTTATTCATAAACCGAGGATATGACCGGTCGTCTCGTGCGAACAGCACCATCAATAGCACTTATTTCGGTGCCACGATCAGGGCAATGGTGATGGTAATGCGGAAAGATAGCCCAGCGTGGGGCTTGCGCAGGTGCAGCGGCGGGCGCCGCTGCACGGGGATTACGCACGTCGTCAGGCGAGTGCGTTCTCGATGGCCTGGATCAGGGCCGGATCGTCGGGGGCGGTTCTTGGTGAGAAACGCGCTAATACGCGGCCGTCCTGGTCGACGAGAAATTTCTCGAAATTCCAGCTGATATCACCTGGAAAATCCGCCCCTTCGCCTGCCAGCAGACGGTACAGCGGATGACGTTGCGGGCCGTTGACCTCGAGCTTGCTGCTTAGCGGAAAGCTGATGCCGTAGTTTTCGTTGCAGAACTGCAGAATCTCTGCGTCACTGCCGGGCTCCTGGGCCGCGAACTGGTTGCAAGGAATTCCAAGCACACCAAAGCCACGATCCTGATAGCGTTGATGCAACACCTGTAGCCCCGCGTACTGTGGGGTCAGTCCGCATTCCGAAGCCACATTGACCACCAGCGTCAGCTGATTTTTCAGCGGCGCAAGGGGCAACTCCTGGCCAGCAAGGCCGGGCAGAATCAACTCGTGGAAGGCGCTCATTCTCTCTTCTCCAGAGGGTAAAAAAAGCGCTCCGGCATACCGAAGCGCTTCCATCGCCCAATCTTTCGATTGGACCTTGTCGCTGCTCACTCGCCTCGCAGCGAGAGGATCAATGGTGATGTCCACCTTCGCCATGGACGTGGCCATGAGCAATTTCTTCTTCGCTAGCGTCACGCACATCGACAATTTTAACTTCGAAGTTCAGACGCTGGCCGGCCAGCGGATGGTTGCCGTCGACGATTACATCGTCACCCTCAACATCACGAATGGTGACAATCTGCATGCCGCCGTCCGGACCGGACGCATGGAACTGCATGCCGACTTCCAGCTCGTCGACGCCTTCGAACATAGCGCGATTGAGCGTTGCGACCAGCTCCGGGCTGTACTCGCCGTAAGCATCCTGCGGCTCGATAGCGACCTTCACTTCGTCACCGCCCTGCTTGCCTTCAAGCGCTTTTTCCAGACCCGCAATGATGTTGCCAGCACCGTGCAGGTAGACCAGCGGTGTGCCGCCGGCCGAGCTGTCCATCACCTCACCGGCGTCGTTGGTGAGTGTGTAGTCGATTGACACAGCCTTGTTAGCGGCAATCTGCATGAGGCAAAACCTTTGCTGGGGAATGTGATGCCAAAGTTTAACCGCGAGCTGCGCCGATTGCGAACCGAGCCCGGATAAACGGGACCATCCGCCGTCTTGACAAACCCTCCGTAGCCGCTTCCTCGGATGGTGTCGCATACAACCTTTGGAGAACATCGGTCCATCGAGAGCTATGAAAGAATTCTCGCCTGCAATCTAGCGATGTATTTAACAATTATTAGCATCCAAGGAGCACCGATGTCGGCTCGAAACATCCTGGTGATTAACTGCGGCAGCTCGTCGATCAAGTTCGCGTTGGTCAACGAAACGCAAGCGACCTTCCCCCTGCAGGGCCTGGCCGAGCGTCTCGGCAGTCCTGAGGCAGTGCTTCACTGGCAGCTGGGAGACGCCAAGCAGAGCCTGGACATCCCCGGTGCAGATCATCGCGCCGCACTGGCGCAACTGTTGCCGCTCGCGCAGGAGTCAGCCGGCGGCAAGCTCGACGGCATCGGTCATCGCGTGGTCCATGGCGGCGAGCATTTCACGGGCTCCAGCCTGATCGACGAAGCGGTGCTCCAGGCCATCCGCGACAGCGCTCAGCTGGCTCCTTTGCACAATCCGGCCAATCTGGTCGGCATCGATGCAGCCATCGCTCTTTTCCCCAATCTGCCGCAAGTGAGCGTATTCGATACCGCCTTTCACCAAACTATGCCCGAGCACGCGTTCCGCTACGCCGTGCCGGGATTTCTCTATAGGGAACACAGCGTTCGCCGCTACGGCTTCCACGGCACCAGCCATAACTATGTCAGCAAGCGCGCGGCTGAAATGACCAACCTACCGGTGAACGACAGCTGCTGGCTGACGGCACATCTGGGCAACGGTTGCTCCACCTGCGCCATCGTCAACGGCGAAAGCCGCGACACCAGCATGGGCCTGACACCGCTGGAAGGCTTGGTCATGGGTACGCGCAGCGGCGACGTCGACCCCAACCTGCACAGCTACTTGAACCGAACCCTGGGCTGGAGCCTCGAGCAGATCGATCGCATGCTCAACCACGACAGCGGACTGAAGGGGCTTTCCGGGCTGTCCAACGATCTGCGCACCCTTCAGGACGCCCGTGCCGCGGGCCACGCTGGCGCCAACCTCGCGCTGGAAGTGTTCTGCTATCGCTTAGCCAAATCCCTGGCGAGCATGGCTTGCGCCCTGCCGAAGCTCGACGGTCTGATCTTCACTGGCGGCATCGGCGAGAACTCGGTCGCCGTACGCAGCCGTACCTTGGAGCACCTCAAGCTGTTCAACTTCAAGCTCGACGAAGACGCCAACTCCCGTTGTATCCGCGGCGTCGGTGGCGAGATTCAGGCCGCGGGCAGTACGCGCGTACTGGTGGTTCCCACCAACGAAGAACGCCAGATCGCCCTGGACACGCTCGCGCTGCTCGACGCCTGACCTCGACGCCTGAACAACAGGCAGTCACGTATGCGCGTTGCGCGAATCCGGCAATCCCATTCAGGCGCCGGGTTCGCGCTCAGCAACGCCATCGCCCTCTTCTCGACCGGAGATCCCTATGCATACGCTCTTCCTTGCCCCCTGTGGTTTCGGCGGCGGCCTCAATTCCATCAGCCTCGGCCTGATTAGCGCGCTTGAACACGCTGGGCTGAAGGTCGGCTTCTTCAAGCCAATCGCCCAGCCGTTCGCGCTCGATCAGGACCGCGAACGCTCCTGCGTGCTGGTGGAGAACACCCTGGGCATTTCCTCGCCCGAACCGCTGCCGCTGGAACAGGTGGAGCGACAACTGGCCGATGGCGAACTCGATCTGCTGCTCGAAGATGTAATCAGCCGCTATCAGGAAGTCGCGGCAGGCAAGGATGTAGTGATCGTCGAAGGCATGGTGCCGACGCGTGAGTTCAACCACACCTCGCGCATCAATACCCATCTGGCCAAGAGCCTCGACGCGGAAATCATCCTGATTTCGGCACAAGGAGGCGACACCCTCAAACGCATGGCCGAACGTATCGAGATCCAGGCGCAGCTGTTCGGTGGTGCCAAGGACCCGAAGGTGCTTGGGGTGGTGCTCAATAAGGTCAAAAGCAACGATGGCGTGCCAGCATTCGTCGAGCGGCTCAAGGAGCAGTTGCCACTCCTTGGCTCCCAGGATTTCCAGCTGCTCGGCGCGATTCCCTTCGCTGAAGAGCTGAACGCCCTGCGTACCCGCGACATTGCCCAGCTGTTGGACGCCAAAGTGCTTCACGCCGGCGGCGCTGAGCAGCGCCGCGTCAACAAAATCGTGCTTTGCGCCCGAGCCGTCCCCAATACCGTGCAGCTGCTGCAACCGGGTGTGCTGGTCGTCACTCCCGGCGATCGCGACGACATCATCCTTGCGGCGAGCCTGGCCTCACTCAATGGCGTCGAGCTCGCCGGCCTGCTGCTTTGCAGCGACTTCGCCCCGGACCCACGCATCCTTGAGCTGTGTAAGGCGGCTCTCGACGGCGGCCTACCGGTGATGACCGTGCAGACCGGTTCCTACGATACCGCGACCAGCCTGTTCGGTTTGAACAAGGAAACCCCGGTAGACGACATCGAGCGCGCGCGCCAGGTGACCGACTTCATTGCCAAGCATCTGCAACCCGAATTGCTCCACACACGCCTCAGCGTGCCCCGCAGCGAGTTGCGCCTGTCACCGCCGGCGTTCCGCTATCAATTGGTCAAGCGCGCCCAGCAAGCGAACAAGCGCATCGTTTTGCCCGAAGGCAACGAGCCACGCACCATCCGCGCCGCGGCGATTTGTCAGGAACGCGGCATTGCCCGTTGCGTACTGCTGGCCAAGCCGGAAGAGGTCCAGTCAGTCGCGCGCGAGCAGGGCATCGACCTGCCGGCTGGCCTGGAAATCCTCGACCCCGAGCTGATCATCAACCACTACGTCGAACCCATGTGCGAAATGCGCAAGGCGAAAGGCCTCACCCCAGATGATGCGCGTGAACAGCTCAAGGACACCGTGGTGCTCGGCACCATGATGCTGGCGCTGGATGAAGTGGATGGCCTGGTTTCCGGCGCGGTACATACCACCGCGAACACCATCCGCCCGGCCCTGCAGCTGATCAAGACCGCGCCTGGCTACAGCCTGGTCTCTTCGGTGTTCTTCATGCTGCTGCCGGATCAGGTACTGGTCTATGGCGATTGCGCGGTCAATCCGAACCCGAGCGCTACCGAGCTGGCAGAGATCGCGTTGCAGAGCGCTGAATCTGCCGTCGCCCTTGGCGTCACGCCAAGAGTGGCGATGATCAGCTATTCCACCGGGACCTCCGGTAGCGGCGCCGAGGTGGAAAAAGTCGCCGAAGCCACACGCATCGCCCAGGAGCGCGCGCCCGACTTGCCAATCGATGGCCCGCTGCAATATGACGCCGCTTCGGTCGCCAGCGTCGGCAAACAAAAAGCGCCGAACAGCCTGGTTGCAGGTCAGGCCACTGTTTTCATCTTCCCTGACCTGAACACCGGCAACACCACCTACAAGGCGGTTCAGCGCAGCGCTAACGTGATCAGCGTCGGTCCGATGCTGCAAGGCCTGCGCAAGCCGGTGAACGACCTGTCCCGCGGTGCGTTGGTGGACGACATCGTCTTCACCATTGCCCTCACCGCCCTACAGGCCGATAGCGCTGGCGAGCAAGCCTGAAGCTTGAAACAAAAGCTTGGCGGGCGTACCAGCGATGGGGACCCGTACCGTAGGGTGGGCCGTGCGGCGTCCCGTAGGGTGGGCTTCAGCCTACCAACTCGCCTGAAAAGCTCTGGTGGGCTGAGGCCTACCTACGTGCATGAAAAGTCCCGGTGGGCTGAAGCGGAGCGCCGCCCGGCCCACCCTACGTTCGCCCGCCCCTGCGTTTTGCTACCGGTTGCTATCTGCTTGATACAAAACGTCGCTAGACCGGCACTAGCGACAGTTGCAGTTCGGCGCGCAATCGCTACCCTTGGCGCCTCGAATCAGCCGTATCGACGAGACGACCTATGCTGAGCTTCCTTCCCGCTCCCCTGCGAGGCACCCTCGCCGGCCTGACCCTGGCGCTGAACACGCTGTTCTGGTGCTGGCCGCTCTTTGCCCTTTCGCTGCTCAAGCTGGCGCTGCCGATTCCTCGCGTTCAGCGCGCGCTGCGCTTCGGCATGCACTGGATCGCGGAGTCATGGATGGCCGTGAACGGCTTCTGGATGGATCAGGTGCGGCGCACGCAATGGGACGTGCAGGGCCTGGAAAAGGTCGACATGCAGCACTCCTACCTGGTCACTAGCAACCATCAGAGCTGGGCCGACATTCTGATGCTGCAATATCAGCTGAACCGACGCATGCCGATTCTGAAATTTTTTCTCAAACAGGAGCTGATCTGGGTGCCGGTGATCGGCCTGTGCTGGTGGGCGCTGGAGTTTCCCTTCATGAAGCGCTTCACCAAGGATTACCTGACCAAGTATCCGGAAAAACGTGGCGAAGATCTGGCCACCACCCGCAAGGCGTGCGAGCGCTACCGGACTAATCCGGTTTCGGTATTCAACTTCCTCGAAGGCACACGCTTCACCCAGGACAAGCACGATGAGCAAGCCTCGCCCTATCGCTACCTGCTAAAACCCAGGGCCGGCGGCATCGCTTTCGTAATTGACGCCATGGGGGAACAGTTGACCTCGCTGATCAACGTCACCATTCACTACCCGGACGGCAACCCGAGTTTCTGGGATCTGCTCTGCGGCCGGATCGGCCAGGTGGTGATGCGCATCGATTCGCTGCCGATTCCCGCCGAGTTCCTGCATCGCAGTTACGATCAGGACGAGCGCTATCGGCTGAGTTTCCAGGAGTGGGTCAACGAACTATGGAGCGACAAGGACGACACGCTCGAGGCGCTGCACCGCCAATTTCCGCCGAGCCGCCAGCCTTAGTGGCCTGTGTGGCTAGTTCAGTTAATCAACTTCGGCGCCTGAGGTTCTGATACTGCGTTGCTGCTCCTCGCCATAGCCAGCTATGACTTGTCGCAGCGCCTTGTCTCAGAACCCCAGCCATCCGAACTTGAGTTAACCAACTAGCCGTACAGGCCACTAGCTGACCGTACAGGCCGGTATCATCCGGCCGTTTGGTGATCCAGCTGCAGCCAATCGACTTCGCGGGGAAATGCGAGAGCATCGTCGACCGTCAGTCCTGGCGCCACCAGGAAGCCCTGCATCACCTGGCAACCATGGGTGATCAGCCAATCACGCTGAGCCAGCGTTTCGACGCCCTCGGCGATGACTTCGAGCTCAAGGTTCCGCCCCAGATCGATGATGGTACTGACCACCGCGGCATCGCGCGGCGAATCGAGCATATTGGCGATGAACAGTCTGTCGATCTTCAGCGTGTCCAGATCGAAATGTCGCAGGTAGGCCAGTGACGAATAGCCTGTGCCGAAGTCATCCACCGCTACCCGCACACCCAATTCGCGCAACTGCCGGAGCTTGTCGCAGCTCTGTTCAAGATTCTGCATCAGCGCGCCTTCGGTGACCTCCAGCTCCAACTGACGGGGGTCGAGCTGATATTCGTCGAGCAGGCGGCGCAATTCGTCGAGTAATCCGGCCCGGCCGAACTGCACCGGGCTGACGTTAAAGCTCAGGATCAGCTTTTCGCCGAACCGCTCACGCCAATCGCGACATTGCGCCAAGCCTTCGCGCAGCGCCCATTCGCCGACACGATCGATAAGCCGGGTTTCTTCCAGTAATGGGATAAAGACGTTCGGCTCGACCATGCCGCGGCCGGCAAAATCCCAACGCAGCAAGGCCTCGAAGCCGCGCAATTCGCCCGTCTCGAGGATCACCTGCGGCTGATAAGCCAGGGCGAAACCATTGCGCTCGATGGTGCTGCGCAGGTTTTCTTCCATCATCAGGCGCGCATGGGCACGGCCGTTCATTTCCTTGGAAAAGAAACGGTATTGCTGCCGCCCGGCGCGCTTGGCTTCGTACATGGCCATGTCCGCCGAACGCAGCAGCTCTTCCACGCTTTGCCCGCTGTCGGGGAAATGCGCAATGCCGATGCTGGCGCCAAGGGTGACCTCGGTTCCGTCGATGATGTGCCGAACCGAAATCAGCTCGATGAGCTTCTCGGCCACCTTGGCGGCATCCTCTGGATGATCGAGAGAGTCCAGCAGCGCAGTGAACTCGTCGCCACCCATGCGCGCGATGATGTCGTAGGGGCGCATGCAGGTTTCCAGCACCCGAGCCACGCGGCAGAGAATCTCGTCGCCGGCATCATGCCCCAGCGAGTCGTTGATGCGCTTGAAGCCGTCAAGATCGATATAGAGGATGGCCATGCGCTTGCCATTCCGGTCGACCCTAGCCAATGCCGAGTCCAGCGCCTGATGGAAGCCTCGACGATTCAACAGACCCGTCAGCGAATCGGTTACCGCCTGGGTTTCCAACTGAACGTGGAGATTGCGCACCACCGACATGTCCAGCGCGATGACGACCATCGAGCGCTGCTGGCGAGGCAACGGCGATGACGACAGGGCCACTGGCAGCGTGGTACCACGGGTGGTGTTCAGCTGCGCCTCGTGCAGGCGATAGGTATCACCGCTGCGCCAATGCTTGTAGAAATCGGTGTCGCGCCAGACGTCGGGCATCTGCGGAGAAGCCAGGTGATCGACCAGCGCGGTGCCCTGCAGGGCATCGACGCTGGTATGTAGCATTTGCGCGATCGCCGGGTTGGCGAAATTGATGTAGCCGTCTTCGCCCACCACAAGAATGCCTTCGGCGGCATTGTTCAGTACCGATGCATTGAACGCCCGAGCACTGTCGAGCTGCTGGGTGAGCAGTTGCAGATCACGACGATTATGCTCGTGGCTCAGCAGTGTATTGATCTTGTGCTTGAGCACCTGCGGATCGAAGGGCTTCAGAATGAAGTCCACCGCACCCGTGGCATAACCACGCAACACCGAATCGCGGGTGTGCGCGATGGCCGAGACGAAGATGATCGGGGTATAGCGGGTATGTGGGCTGCCACGCATCAGTCGCGCGACTTCGAAGCCATCCATTCCCGGCATCTGTACATCCAGCAACACGAGCTCCACATCCAGATCGAGCAGCGCCTGCAGGGCTGCCTCACCGGAATTCACCGTATGGACCTGCCAGTCGCCATCACCCAGCAAGGCTTCCATCGCGACCAGATTTGCCTCGCGATCATCGACCACCAGCAGCGTGCGGGTACGTGGCTGTGCTTTGGCTTGTACCCGCAGCATTAACCGGCTCCCCTGCTCAGCACACGGTAGATTCCGACTTCGGCGGCGTCGGCAAGGACGCCAGCCCGGCATGAACGATGCGTCACACGCTTTCTCCTTTATGGACCAAGGTCATCAGCACGCCCAAGGCAGCGGCGCAACAACTCGACCAATTTGGGGCCATCGATCGGCTTGAACAAAAAATCGTCGGCACCAGCCGCGATACTCTGATCGCGAACGGCCGGATCGGCATCAGCTGCCAACGCCACGATCGGCACCTGACAACCATAGTCGTTTCTCAGCTGGCGGATCAGTGCAGCGCCGTCATTATTCGGCAGTGCCATGTCCACCAATGCCAGATCGAAGGCATCGTCATCGAATCGTTCGAGCGCCTCAGTGCTGGTTGTGGCCGGAACCACCTGCAGTCCCTGCTCGTCGAGCATCGCGCTGATGGCATAGATGGCCCGTACATCGGGGTCTACCAGCAGCACGCGCTGCCCCAGCATGGGGTGCTCCACCTCGTTTGTGTACGGGGCCGCAGATTCGACTGCGGCGGGTTTCAACGCATCATCCATATGCTCCAGTCCCTCTGTTTTTGACAACGCAACCGACGAATAGCGCCGAAGCCGCCCCAGATTCTTCTCCGAGAGCGATTCACGGCTGTTCAATACAACGCGTACATCTTTTAGCGAACGCAGGCGATCGAGCGCCTCGAGAAGATCCAGACCATCTTCATCGGGAAGGTCGAAATCTATGATCAGCACGGTAAACGGATGCTCCGCATAGGCCAGTCGCGCATCCTCGCTGCGCTGACAATCGGTGACTCGATATCCAAGGCTTTCGAAATGCTCGCGCAGTTGCCGGCGCCGCTCGGAATCAGTCTCGACCAGCAGCAACCATGTTGGATTGGCTTCCTCGCGCGCCAGCTCAATGAATAGGCGCTCCAACTCCGACTGCGCCACCGGCTTGAGCAGATAGCGTGAACCGTCATCCGACCATCCATCCGGCTGTGGCACACAGGAAATGACGTATACCGGCATGCCCTGATGCCGCGAATCGGCTCGCAACATCCGATGCACCTGCCAGCCACTAATATCCGGAAGCAGAATATCCAGGATTACCGCAGCGAAACGGTCTCGTTCGAGGGCATCCAGCCCCTCCTGACCGGTGCCGCAGATCACGCTGGAAAAACCGTGGGACTGTCCGACTTCAGCTACCACCGAGGCAAAATCGGCATCGTCTTCGACGATCAATAGACCACGCCCTTGGCCACGGCGCTGGGATGGCCGCAACGTCCGGACTTCTGTAGTCGTCGCCGGCTTCAGCGGCAGCTCGACGGTAAAACAAGAGCCTTTACCCGGCGCGCTTCTGAGGCTGATGCCGCCCCCGAGGACTTCGGCCAGTTGCCGCGCAATCGCAAGGCCAAGTCCCGTGCCGCCGTACTGCCGGCTGATCGAGCCGTCAATCTGCTGGAAGGCTTGAAAGATACGCTCGTGCTGATCCTCAGCGATACCGATGCCGGTATCGCTGACAAAAATTTGCAGCACATCGTCGTCGGTTGGAGTCTCAGCCGGCTTGCACGCGACGCGGATGTCCACGGAGCCTTGCTCGGTGAACTTCAGTGCGTTGGTAATCAGGTTGCGCAGGATCTGCTGCAAGCGTGCACGGTCGCTGATGACAGACACCGGTATATCCGGGTCAATCCGCGTGCTCAGCGTCAGCCCCTTCTGCTCGGCCATGGGCTGTAGCCCGGCAGTCACCTCCACCAACAGCTCGGCCAGATCCAGCGGCTCCGGCTTGATCTGCATGTGGCCAGCCTCGATCTTGGCCAGGTCGAGCACGTCGTTGATCAACTGCAGCAGATCGTGCCCGGCGCGATGAATGATGTCGGCATGCCGGACCTGCTTCTCGGTGAGGTTGCTGGCCGCGTTCTGCCTGAGCTGATCGCTCAGGATCAGGATGCTATTGAGCGGCGTACGCAGCTCATGGGACATGTTTGCAAGAAACTCGGATTTGTAGCGGTTGGCGATGACCAGCTCGTTGGCTTGATCGCGCAAGCGTCGTTCGGCCGCCTTGCGGTGACCGATATCGATCACGACCGCCTGTACCAACTGTTCTTCGCCGCTGCGCAATGGCGATAGGCCAACTTCAACGGGTAGCAGATGGCCCTCCCGGTGGCGGCCGAATAGTTCGCGATTATCGCCCAGGCGGCGTGTTTCCGGCGCTTGAACGAAACGGTGACGTACTTCCAAGTAGATCTTGCGCATCGACTCGGGGATCAGTAGATCGACCGACTGGCCCAGCAGCTCCTGCCGGCTATAACCGAACAACAGTTCGGTCTGCCGATTGACCATGATGATCGTGCCATCGTAGTCGAACAGCAAAAAGGCATTCGGTGACGCTTCGACCACATTACGGAAACGCTCCTCATCGCGCTTGCGCTGCTGCAGATCGACCAGATTAAGCAGATGGTGAATACCGTCGTCCCGACTGAAACTGGTCAGACTCAACGAAACAGGTATCGGCGTACCGTCCTCGCGCAGCGCCTGGCTTTCCTGAAGGTTGGCCTCGAGCCGCTGCTCGTGCGAGGGTACATCCAGTGCGCCTGGGACATAGCGACGCAGACGTTCGCCCGCAAGCAAATCGGCACTGCTGCCAAGTAGAGACGCGGCACTCTGGTTCGCCAGTTCTATACGCCCCAGGGAATCGCATAGCAGGGTCGCCACTGGCAATTGCTCGATCAGATGGCGAAACCGTGCTTCGCGCTCTTGAAGCTGCGCCCCGAGAATCTGACTACTGCGCAGCGCTCGCTCGCGCAGGTACAGATAGCCGCCTATCAGCAGCGCAAATAGCACCGCCGCGGTCATTGCCGCCGCCAGACTGAAGGCCCGCCCAGAGCTACGCAAAATGGCCTCGTATTCTGGCGTACTGGCGACTTCCAGCTGCCAGCTGCGGCCATACATGTAAATATTGCGGGTGCGGTGAAAGCCCGCATCGCTGCTAACCGGTGCACGCCCCACCAGCAGCGGTTCATCCGGCGCGGCAGCATCGAACAGTTGCAGCTGGAACAACTTGCTGCGCGAACCCAGCACGCCCTCCATCAGATCGGTCAGCCGGAACGCGCCGTGCAGGGTACCGACGAAGGCGCTTTGCCGCTCTTCGAGCGTCGTAGTCGGCGCGCCGGTTCGGTACAGCGGCAGGAATAACAGGATGCCGACCTGTGCGTTCTGCTCGGTTTCCTGCTTGAGGCGCAAGGGCCCGGTAAGCATCGGCGTGCCGATGTTGCGCGCACCGATGATGGCTTCCCGGCGGGTTTCCTCACTGAACATGTCGAAGCCGACCACTCTACGGTTACGCCAGTCGAGCGGGTGAATGTATTCGGCGATCAGATATTCGTCGCGCTTGCCGGGTGGATACATGCGGAAATCGGCACGGTCATCCCCGCGGATCCGGGCGAGAACGGATTGAAGATTTTCGTCGCGCGCGTAACGCGCCAGCGAGAGGGCCTGGATGCCCGGGTAGAAGTCCTGAAGTTGAAGCTGGTCCGAGGCACGGTTCCAATCGTTCAGCGAGACAGCATCGCTGCCAACGAAAAGGCCAGCGAGACCACGCAAAACCATTTCATAGGCGCGCATGCGCTCACGTAGCGTGTTTTCGACATCATTGACAGCCAGGTTGAATCGCTGCGCCTGCTCGGCGCGAATCCGCATTTCCTGAACATGCCATTGCCAGCCGACCCATCCTCCGAGCCCTACCATCAAGGCCAACGTCACCGCCAATGGCAACCAAGGCTTGCGAGAATGGAGAGCGGTGCGATCATCCATTCGACCTCCTCAGTGCCACTACATGGCTCGCTGTCACGAGCTTCAGAGTCGCGTATCGCTGAGAGGTTCAATAGTAGACGAATTAAAGATAAAAATATGACGCCACTTAAATGGCACAGGCGAGGCTATTGCGGGCCTCGCCTGTTTTAAGAGTCTTTTAGAGCGGCCGCAGGTTGATTTCTACACGGCGGTTTTGTGCCTTTCCAGACGCGGTTTCGTTGCTGGCGATTGGCTGACTCGAGCCGGCTCCATAGGACGAGATTCGCGAAGCGGCAACGCCATTGCCTTCCAGATAGGCGGCGACGCTGCGTGCGCGGCAATTCGACAGGTCCTGATTGAGTTGTTGCGAGCCGGTGCTATCGGTATGGCCGATAATGTCGATGCCGTTCTTGTTGAACTCCTTGAACACCTGCACCAGCGAATTCAGCGTCGGGTAGAAACCGCTGGAAATATCCGCCGAGCTGCTCGCGAACGTGATATTGCCCGGCATGATCAGCGTCAAGTTATCACCGTCGCGCTGAACCTGAACGCCAGTGCCCTGCAGCGTCTGGCGCAGCTTGGCTTCCTGGGTATCGACGTAGTATCCGTAGCCGCCACCGGCTGCGCCACCCACCGCTGCACCAATCAGGGCGCCCTTGGCACGGTCTTTCTTGCTGGACGTGGCGGCGCCAATTACAGCGCCGCTGATCGCACCGATGCCCCCATAGATACCTGCGTTGCCCGCCTCTCGCTCGCCGGTATAGGGATTGTTGGTACAGCCCGCCAACAGAGCGAAAGTGGCGGCAAGTGCAGTCAGGTTACTGAGCTTTTTCATGGTTACTTCCTTTATCTCCAAGACGTCAGCCTGCCGAACGAGACCCGCCACAGGCTGAAAATGCGCCGCTAGGTTAACACCCAGCCGGGCACTGAACCGGAACGTACCGACGAACCTGTCGCAACGGAACAACCTGTTGAAATAAACATGATCTCAAGCTGAAAGCTGTCATCTCTGAAATATGGCCACCGTAGACGGTGCAGCCTCCCGGCAGCGGACCGGGAAATTAGCGATTGGACGTATTGGCCGAACCGACTCTTCGAAATGAATCGGAATTATTTTCGAAAATCGGCAACTACTAGCTTATAGAGAACACACGGGCCTGCATTTGGCCGGGGAGAGCTGAGCCATCGACATACAGGATATGCAGCGCATTTTCGACGCTCTGCCAGGCGTCGTGCTGGTGGTCGCGAACGACGCCGATTACACCATGGTCGCCGCAAGCGATCAGCGGTTGCGAGTCACCATGACGCGTCGCGAAAACGTGATCGGCGAGCCGCTATTCGAAATCTTCGATGGTGGAGACGCCTCCAGTTCTGGCGCGCAGGGTGTCGGCCTGTTGCGCACATCGCTGGCGGAGGTGGCGCGCACTGGCGAACCGCAGCGACTCAAGCGTGTGAGCTACGCGCTGCGTCGCCCGGACGAAGCTGGCGGCGGTTACGAAAATCGCTACTGGGACGTCATCAACTCGCCGGTATTCGACGAGCACGGCCGGGTCAGCCACATCATTCATCAGGCCGAAGATGTCACGGACAGCTTGCTGGAGCAGGAGTCGGCGGCACTGCGCCTGCGCGAAAGCGACGAGCGTCTGAACGCGGCGCTGCTGGCCTCCGGCACCGGCACCTTTTATTGGGATCTTCACAACAACCGCCTGGACATGGACCTGCCCATGCAGCGGCTGCTCGGGCTGGAAGGTATGGCCTCGGGATGGCTCAGCGATTTTCTCGAGAAGGTTCATCCCGACGACAGGGCAGGCATCGTCCAGCAATGCGAACTCTGCGCACACTACGGCGACGACTTCGAGATGCAGTTTCGGGTGATCCTGCCAGACGGCAGCGAGCGCTGGATTTTCGACAAGGGGCAGACCTTCGCCGATGCCAGCGGCAAGCCTTCTTACATGGTTGGTGCCTGTCTCGACATTACCCAGCACAAACGTACCGAACATGCGCTGCATCGCCTCAACGAAACCCTCGAGCAACGCGTCAATGCCGAGGTCGCGGCGCGTGCCAAGACCGAGGCAGCATTACGTCAGTCGCAGAAGATGGAGGCAGTAGGTCAGCTCACCGGTGGCCTGGCGCATGATTTCAATAATCTGCTGGCCGGCGTGATCGGTTCGCTGGAGTTGCTCTCGGTGCGCCTGCAGCAAGGCCGAGTCGACGATCTGCAGCGCTACGTAGGCAGCGCACTGAGTTCGGCCACCCGCGCGACGGCTCTGACCCATCGCCTGCTGGCCTTCTCGCGCCGACAAACATTGGATCCCAGTCCCACCGATATTAATGCCCTGGTCGCGGGCATGATGGAGCTACTGCAGCGCACTACCGGCCCGCTGGTGGATTACTCAAGCCGGCTATCCGACGACCTCTGGCTTACGCTCTGCGACACAAATCAGCTGGAAAACGCGCTGCTCAACCTGACCATCAACGCCCGCGACGCCATGCCGGACGGCGGCCGCCTGACGCTGATCAGCGAAAATATCTTGCTGAGCGAGCCAGCCGCCCATGAGCTAGGCCTGCAGCCAGGCGAATACGTGGCACTTGGTGTCAGCGATACTGGCGTCGGCATCCCACCGGAAAAGCTAGGCTACGTCTTCGATCCATTCTTCACCACCAAACCACTGGGTGAAGGCACAGGGCTCGGGTTATCCATGGTCTACGGCTTCGCCAGACAATCAGGCGGCGGCGTGCGTATTGAAAGCGCCGTGGGCGAAGGTACCAGCGTCTGGATTTACCTGCCGCGCCACCACGGCCCGCTTGTTAGCGAGGATATCCCGACCGCGGCGAGCCTGGTGTCCGCCCCGGTCGAAGGCCAGATCGTTCTGGTGGTCGATGACGAACCCAACGTACGCACGCTGGTGTCTGAGGTGTTGCAGGAAATGGGACTCAAGACCCTCGAAGCCGCCGACGGCCCCAACGGACTGCGTATCCTCGACAGTAATACGCACCTGGACCTGTTGATCTCGGACATTGGCCTGCCCGGCGGCATGAACGGACGCCAGCTCGCCGATGCGGCACGAGAAAAACGCCCGTCGCTACGCGTGCTATTCATCACTGGCTATGCCGACGGATCGGTACTGCACCGCAGCAATGTCTTGCACGATTACAAGGTCCTGACCAAACCCTTCAGCATTACAGCCCTCGAAGACAAGGTCCGCAGCATGCTGGGATCTGGTCAGAACAATGGCGTGGCCTAGATCGACGAGATGGCGCTGCTGCCCTCTTCCATCCAGCGAGCGATGTCTACCCGAATGCGTTTCTTGTCCAGCTTACCGACGCTGGTCTTGGGAATATCGGCGACTACCGCAATTTGCTGCGGGATCGCCCACTTGTTGATATGGCCCTGCTCCACGGCAGGTTCGAGGAAACCCTGAAGGGTCCGTGCATCGAGCTGTTTGCCCTCGCCCAGTACCAGCAAGGCGAACGGGCGTTCGCCCCAACGCTCGTCCGGCACGCCAACCACCGCCACGTCGCGCACGGCCTCGTGGCGGCTTATCAGGCCTTCCAGTGCCAAGGAGGAAATCCACTCGCCGCCGGTCTTGATCACATCCTTGATGCGATCACGAATGTCGATATTACCCATCTCGTCGATGGTTGCGACGTCACCGGTATGCAGCCAACCCCCAGCCCACAGTTCTTCGCTCTTTTCCGGATTGCCGGCGTAGCCCTGGGTCAGCCATGGCGCCCGCAGTACCAGTTCGCCCTGGGATGCGCCATCGGCGGGCAGGAAGCTGCCATCCGGCGCCTGGATCGCGGCGTCGACTAGCACCACGGGGATACCGGCCTTGAGTCGATAGCTGGTCTGCTCGTCCTCACTGGCCTGGCGCAGTTCATCATTGATATGGGCTCCGGAAATCAGCGGGCAGGTTTCCGACATGCCGTACGCGGCCACCAGCTGCATGCCGCAGGCTCGAGCCGATTCGTAGAGGCCTCGGGTCAGCGCGCTGCCGCCGATAGTGATCTTCCAGCCGTTGAAATTCACGCCTTGCGCAGCCTTGGCGTTGAGCAGCATTTGCACGATGGTCGGTACGCAGTGGGAAAAGGTCACCTTCTCGCGGCGCCATAGGTCGATCAACAATTCCGGGTCGTAACGTCCCGGATAGACCTGTTTGAGTCCCAGCATCGTCGCCACGTACGGCAAGCCCCAAGCGTGTACGTGGAACATAGGTGTGATCGGCATGTAGACATCGCCCGCGGCCATCAGCTGCGGGTTTTCACGGCTGCCGACGGTTATCGCCCCGGCAAGCGTATGCAGAACCAACTGGCGATGGGTGAAGTAGACACCCTTGGGATCTCCTGTCGTACCGGTGGTGTAGAAGGTAGTGGCAACCGAATCTTCATCGAAATCGGGGAAATCGTAGTGCGGCTTCGCGGCGGCCAACAGGCTTTCATATTCCCCGACGCAGTTGGGCAGTTCGCAGCTTTTGTCTTGCGCATCGGTAATCAACAACGTCTTGTCGACGGTAGTGAGCTGACCAGCAATCGCCTGATACAGGGGAGCGAACTCGCTGTTGACGAGAACGAAGCGATCCTCGGCATGGTTCATTGTGTAGAGAATCTGCTCAGCAGACAGGCGCACGTTGATGGTATGCACAACCGCGCCGATCATGGGGATCGCGAACATGCATTCGAGGTAGCGGTGGCTGTCCCAATCCATCACCGCCACGGTGTCGCCGGCCTTGACCCCAGCAGTCGTCAGTACGTTGGCCAACCGCGCGATGCGCTGATTGAGGGTGCGGTAATCGAAACGCAGCTGGTCGCGGTAGACGATTTCGCGAGTGCGCTCGTAGCGTTGGCCCGACAGCAGCAGATTTTTGATCAGCAGGGGGTATTGGTAGGCATTCGTGGCGGGTTTGATCACGCGGGTCTGCAGCATAGGGGCTTCCTTGTTATTGATGTTATGAGATGCGCTCTAAAACCTGGGCAAGCGCCGGACCGTCGCGGCAGCACCCACCGAACAACTTCAGCTCCGACAGTCTGCATCGCAACCGTTCAGCCCGCAGCCTGGCTGTGCAACAGAACGTTGCAACTGCCTGCGCAGCTACAGCTGCGGGCTAACAGGTCGTTTTTGCAAACTACCCACTAAGCGATCTCGCTTGCCGCCAGGCGCACACCGAGGCCGATCAGCACCGCGCCGGTCACCCGGTCGAACCAGTGCCCCATGCGGGCGAAACCGGCCCGCACGCGCTCGCGGCTGAACAGCCAAGCCACCAGGCAGAACCACAGACCAGTGGCGAACGCCAGATATAACCCATAGCCAGCCTGAACGGCGAGAGGGGTATGGGGGTCGATAACCAAGGTGAATAACGACAGAAAAAATAGCGTAGCCTTGGGGTTCAAACCGTTAGTGACGAAACCGACGGTAAAAGCACGCCTGGCGGAACGTGCCTCCTCCGGGCAGGGCGGAGCCAGGTCACCGACCGCGACAGGCTTTGCGCGCAGCGCTTGAAAGCCGAGATAGAACAGATAACCGGCCGCCAGCCATTTGAAGAGGTTGAACAGCACGATCGACTGCGAGACGATCAGACCAATCCCGAGCAACGAATAACCCACGTGCAGCAGGATGCCGCTGCCGACACCGATGGCCGTCCAACTGCCGCTTCGCTGACCGCGGGTCACGCTTTCGCGCACGACCACCGCGAAATCCGGACCGGGGCTGGCCACGGCAAGCAGATGCACCAGCGCCACGGTAAGAAATTCCATCCAGTACATCTAATCGACTCCGCTATTCCGGGGCGGGACGTCCGCCCGCTGATCATACGAGTAAAGTCCATGAGCAATCGCCGCGCAGTATTCCTCGACCTCTCCCCGCTCGATCAGGGGGACCTAGATCTGGCTCCGCTGCAGTCAGCCTTCGATGAACTGATTTGTCACACGCAGACCAGCGATGCGCAGATTATCGAGCGGCTGCAAGGTGCCCAGGTCGCCATCATCAACAAGATAGCGCTGAACGATGCAGTATTCGCCGCCTGCCCGGATCTGAAGCTGATTCTGGTCGCTGCGACCGGCGTCAACAACATTGATCTGGTGGCAGCCAGGCAGCGCGGCATCGCCGTCTGCAATTGCCAGGCCTATGGCACCGCCACCGTCGCCCAACACACCTTGATGTTGTTGCTGGCACTTGCCACACGACTACCCGATTACCAAGGCGCCGTGGCCCGCGGGCGCTGGCAGGAAAGCGGCCAATTCTGCCTGTTGGACTTTCCCATCGTCGAGTTGGCCGGCAAGACCCTCGGCGTGCTCGGCCATGGCGAGCTGGGTAGCGCCGTAGCCCGGCTGGCCGAGGCACTGGGAATGCGCGTGCTGACTGGCAATCTGCCGGGCCGCCCGCCGCGTCCGGATCGTCTGGAGCTCGACGAGTTGCTGCCGCAGATCGACGCACTGACCCTGCATTGCCCGCTGACCGAGCAAACACGCAACCTCATCGGCGCGCGCGAACTGCAGCTGATGAAGCCATCGGCCTTCATCATCAATACCGCCCGCGGCGGCCTGATCGACGAGCAGGCACTGGCGGACACCCTGCGCCACGGCCATCTGGGCGGCGCCGCCACCGATGTGCTGATTAGCGAGCCACCGAGCGTCGACAACCCGCTGCTGGCCGCAGACGTACCGCGCCTGATCGTGACGCCGCATAGCGCTTGGGGCAGCCGCGAAGCTCGCCAGCGCATCGTCGGTCAGCTAAGCGAGAACGCCGAGGCGTTTTTCGCCGGCGCGCCGAAGCGCCAAGTAGGTTGACGCGACTTCTGCAGCCAGGGACAGGCTGCTAAGCTCGCCCGCTTTGCCCGGAGGCACCGATGGATCCGCGAAGCGAAGTATTGCTGCGCCAGGCCGAACTCTTCAGCGGCGACGTGCTGCTCGCCGGCTTGCCGGCCGACGACCTGCTCGGCCAACTGCGCGGGGCCACAGGCTGGAGTTGGCACGCCGGCGAATATAAGACGATGCAAGCCCGCTTCAGTGAACGCTGCGCATTTGGCGTAAAGGCGTCAGCGGCCGATTTCGATGCCGCTGTGCTGTTCCTACCTAAATCCCGCGAGCTGACCGACTATCTGCTCAATGCACTGGCGGCCAGGCTACCAGGCCGTTTGCTGTATCTGGTCGGGGAAAAGCGCGCCGGCGTCGAGCGAGCGGCCAAACAACTGGCGCCGTTCGGCGAGCCACGCAAGCTCGACAGCGCCCGGCATTGTCAGCTCTGGCAGGTCAAGGTGGAGAGCAGCCCGCCTATTCCCGATCTGCAACTCCTTGCGCAGCGCTTCAGTCTGGAACTGGCGGACGGCCCGTTGCAAATCGTCAGCCTACCGGGCGTATTCAGTCATGGCCGGCTTGATCGCGGTACCGCACTGCTGTTGGACCAACTAGATGATTTGCCGGCGGGTAGGCTGCTGGATTTCGGCTGCGGCGCTGGCGTCATCGGCGCGTCGTTGAAAAGGCGTTATCCGCATAACGACGTAGTGCTGCTGGATGTGGATGCGTTTGCCGTCGAAAGCAGCCGCATGACCTTGGCGGCCAACGGCCTGAATGCAGAGGTCATTGCCGGCGACGGCATCGATGCTGCGCCGGGAGACTGCGCCGCGATCATCAGTAATCCGCCGTTCCATCAAGGCGTGCATACCCATTATGAGGCCAGCGAGACACTCCTTCAGCGCGCCGCCAGCCACCTGCGGCCAGGCGGTGAGCTACGCCTGGTCGCCAACGCCTTCCTCAAATATCCACCTTTGATCGAGGCGCATCTGGGTCGCTGCGAAACCCTCGTCAATGCGGACGGCTTTCGCATCTACCGGGCGCGACGCGCCTGATTGACTACAGGCCCGACTTGCACAACGCGCCATGCTTGGGCAAACTCGCGCCCGTCCTGGGGGAGTAGTCTCCGGTGAGCGCCCTGCTCGCCTGGCATGCGTCAACATACTTGGTCCACAGACCATGGCGCATGCGACCCGCGCGGCCTGCCTCGGCAGCCACGCCCGGTTTGACAAGACCCATGACACGTATACCTGACCCGGGGCGGGCAGGCGATGCGTGTCATGGTGATTTCGTCGACCCGCCCCTGCAAGGAAGTCCGTTGGAATCGTTCTACATCCCCACCCTGATCGTTGCGCTCGCTGAGATTGGTGACAAAACCCAGCTTCTCGCTCTGCTGCTGGCGGCCCGCTATCGGCGACCGCTGCCGATCATCTGGGGTATCGTCGTCGCCACCCTGGCCAACCATGCGGCCGCCGGCGCGGTCGGCAACTGGGTATCTTCGCTGGTCTCGCCCGCCATCCTCAGCTGGATTCTGGCTGCCTCCTTCGCCGCAGTGGCATTGTGGACATTGGTACCAGACAAACTCGAAGAGGACGAAGCTTCTCGCGGGCGCCGTTTCGGCCCGTTCGTCGCGACCCTGATCGCATTCTTCCTCGCGGAAATGGGCGACAAGACTCAGGTTGCGACCGTCATGCTGGCCGCGCAATACCCCGATTTCATCCTGGTCATTGTCGGCACCACGCTGGGCATGCTGCTCGCCAACGTACCGGTGGTACTGGCCGGCAACTTCGCCGCTGATCGCATGCCGCTCACGCTGATCCGAAGAATCGCAGCCATCTGCTTCGCAGCATTGGCCCTGTATGCGGCCTACCAGGCGCTGACCTTGAGCGGCATGCTTCCAGTCTGATACGCAGCGCAAATTGCCGCGCTCCCGGTGCTGTTAGAGTGGGTATTCACCGCGTTCTGGCGGCATTTCAGGGGGAGCAGGCTGCATGTCACCGGAGGAACGAAAACGGCGGGTTCAGCAGCACATCGACCTGAGCTGGAGCAAGGGCCGACTGGCGCTGGCCGAACAATTGCAGAGCCGCTATTTCAGCTACAAAAGTTCATTCATTGCACAGCCGGTCAACAGCGCTGGCTTCGGCCTGATCGTGCGGGAAATCCGTCAGGCGATGCCGGATCTGGAAGTGGTAGTGGACGAGTGTCTCAGCGAGGGCAACCGCGTCGTTACGTCCAGCACGCTGTTCGGCACCCTGGAGAAAACGGTTTTCGGACATCCTCCGAGCGGCAAGATCCTCACGGTCGCCGCCATGTCGATATGGACACTCAACCCGGGCGGCGACATCGAAGAAATCAACACGCTGTTCGACCTGGAAAGCGCCCGGCAACAGCTGGGTATGGATAGCCCAATCCCGATTCCGCTGCCGCCGACCTGAACCGGACGGCGCAGCGGCAGGCTTCAACGATTCTTCTGGTATAGCGGCATCACCTTCGGAATATTTTCCTGCAGGGCCTGCGTGCGGCTGCTCGACGAAGGATGCGTGCTGAGGAATTCCGGCGGTGCGGAACCGCCCGCCGCCGCCATTTTCTTCCACAGACTGACCGCCGCGTTCGGGTTGTAACCCGCCCGCGCCGCCAGTTCCAGGCCGATCAGATCGGCCTCGTTCTCATTACTGCGGCTGTTTGGCAGTGTCATCAGATATTCGACGCCCATATTCGCCAACTGCAAACTGCCATCGCCGACGCCGAATGCCGAACCGATCTGCGTCGCCACTTGCACGCCGTAAGCCTTGGACATCGCCTCGCGGCCATGTTCGCGCAGCGCATGGGCGATTTCGTGCCCCATGACCGCAGCGATCTCGTCGTCGGTCAGGTTCAGTTTTTCAATAAGCCCGGTGTAGAAAATGATCTTGCCGCCCGGGCCGCAGTTGGCGTTCAGTTCCGGGCTGTCGATGACGTTGACTTCCCAGTTCCACTGCGCCGCGTCCGGACGGAACGCCGGCACTTCGGCAATCAGCCGCTGGGCAATGCCATTGACGCGTTTGGTGATCGCACTACTTTTCTCAAGCACACCTTTTTGCGACGCCTCGCTCAGAGTTTGCTGATAAGACTGCGCATACATCTGGTTGACCTGCTCGGTCGACAGCATGCTGAACATGTACTGCTTGCGGTCGACGCCGACGGCACCGCCACTGGTGGTATTGACCGCCTGGCAACCGGCGAGCACGGAGGCTGCAAGGAAAAGGGTAAATGGATGCGGCTTGAGCATGTCGCGTCTCCCGTGGATTCTGCGCCGTATGCTAGAGCGAGCCCGCCTACCGGGCAACCGGCCAGCCGGGCTTAGGTGTCTGGCTGGACGGCCGCGGCGTTGATCAACCCGCCCGAAGTCTGGGGCCAGGCGGCTAGTTAACCGGCGTCAGGCATTCTGGTGCATCCAGCTTAGGGTCGTTGACGATAGTCGCCAACGGCCGCTCGCGTAGCGCTGGCTGGCGCGCCACAAGCAATGTCTGAAGTACTTCGAGCGGGGTTTGGGGATCGAGCCAGGCGGCCATAGCCGCCTGGTCCAGCATCAGCGGCCGCCGCTGATTCGCCGCCGGCAGCGTTACCACGGCCGCGCTGAAATAAGTGTGGCCCTGTACCGGGTAGGCTTCCCAGATCGCCGCGAAATACATCAGCGAATCCTCAGCTGTCATCCAGTATGGCCGTTTGCGCGCGGTGCCGCGCCATTCATAAAAGCCGTTGGCCGGTAGCACGCCACGGCGCTGACGGAAGGCGTCGCGGAACATTGGCTGCTCGGCCAGCGTTTCCGCACGCGCCTGTGCTGGCGTCCGGGTGAAGTCAGTCAACCAGGCTGGGGTCAGACCCCAGCGCACACTGCTGAGCTGCAGCTCGTCGTCTAGCTGACGTAACAGTAATACCGATGCTCCCGGCGCCAGACTCCAGTGCGGCTGCTGATCAGCGGGAAAACCCGGCAGCGCGGCAAAGGCCGGACTCCAGCGGAACAGGGCATAGCGGCCACACATGAACAGGACTCGTTGGGCTGAGGAACGTGGGCACCGAAACAACGGCGTGGATTGTAGGCGATCTTCCGCCAGCAACTAGCAGATGAGCTCGCCCGGATAGCTTTCGGGTTCATCACCAGGCATCGGTTCGGCGCCATTGTACTCAGCGATCAGCTGTCGCGCGCGCTCGGTCTGCTCATCCGCCACTATCAGCCCGAGCAGGCCGGCAACTGGCAACTCGCCTAGCGCACCGATCAGATGCCGGCCGGTAAGAAATACCTCGATACCCTCTGCTTCCAGCATTCCACAGAGCATCTCGGCCTCGAGCAGATCGCGGGGTTCGTAAATACGTCGCATCATTCATCCTCCCGCAATACATCGAGCTGCCAATCGCTGCCATCGGTTCGCAGATCGAAAATGATCGGCCGGCAGCAGACCGCGCAATCTTCGATGTAGCGCTGATCGCCGCCACTCAGATCAAGCAGCGCCTCCACCACTTCGCCGCAATAGGGGCATTGGTAATCCTGTGTTTCGAGCATCAGCGTCTCCTGCGTGACTTGCCGCTATAATCGCCGTCCAGTTTCGACCTCAAGACAGTTGGGGTCATTCAGTCGTTTCCCTTACAGAGAGCATGATGGACGAATTCGAAGCCATCCGACCCTATGCCGACGCCGAAGTCCCTGCCGTGATGGCGCGGCTGTTCGCCGACCGGGAGTTCCTCGACATCCTGGTGCACTTTCGCTTTCCGCGACTGGCCAGCCCGATGGGCTGGATGCTTAAACCACTTATAGCGCAACGACTGCGCCGCGAGTTCGCCAGCATCCATTCGATCGACACGCTTCAAGCGCGGATCGAGATGTACGTAGACCGCACCATCGAGCGCGCCACCGATGGCATCACCTATTCCGGATTGGAAAAACTTCAGCCCGGCTGCGCCTATCTGTTCATGGCCAACCATCGCGATATCGTGATGGATCCTGCATTCGTCAATTACGCGGTGTTCCAGGCGAAGATGCGCACGCCGCGCATCGCCATCGGTGACAACCTGCTGCAACGGCCCTTCGTCAGTGACCTGATGCGGCTAAACAAGAGCTTCATCGTGCGCCGCTCGGTCACCGGCCGACGCGAAAAACTCGCCGCCTACCAACTGCTCTCCGCCTATATCAACCACTCGATCCGCAACGATGGCGAGTCGATATGGATCGCCCAGGCTGAAGGCCGCGCCAAAGACGGTGACGATCGCACCGATTCGGCGATCCTGAAGATGCTGCACATGAGCCGCAAAGACGAGCCGTTCGCCAGCGTACTGACGGAGCTGCGCCCAACGCCGGTGTCGATCAGCTACGAGTATGATCCCTGCGATCAAGCCAAGGCTCGCGAGCTTTATATCCGCGCCACGACCGGCACCTACACCAAAGCGCCCGGCGAAGACGACACAAGCATCGCGCTTGGAATCACCGGTTACAAAGGTCGCGTGCATGTGAGTTTCGGCACACCGATCACCGAAGTTCCAGAGGATGCCAAGCAGCTCGCCGCCAGGATCGACCAGCAGATCCTGTGCGACTACCGCCTGTTTCCGGTGAATTATCTGGCGTACCGAATTTGGGATGGCCGCGATCCGGAGCTGTCGATCCCCAGCCTCGCCGAGCTATTCAGCTCTGAGGAAATTGCCCGCGCCGAGGCCGAATGGAGCAAGCGCCTGGCCGCCTGTCCAAGCGTGCAACAGCCCTATTTGATCCAGCAATACGCCACACCGGTGCGTAATCAGCACCGGCTGAAGGCAGGCCTGAGTCTCTAAATGATGCCTGGCTGGCGGCTCATACCAACCGGGTGAGCGAGGACAACAGCCAGGCCAATCCCAGGCTGCTGAAACCGAAGCAATAGAAGAAACGGTCAATGCGCTGGGTCGCCAACATTCTGGTCTGCTCGACCGCCTGCACGCTGTGCCCGGCCAGGCATGAGGAATTGACCGCTAGCTGCTGGCGCCAGCGCGTCGCCAATAGCAGCCAGGCGCCACCGACCGCGATCAGCAGCGCCATTGAATTGAGCAACAAGGCCAGACTGGCCAAACCCGATACGTCGAATTGCATTGACAACCGAACCTCCCCGGCACGCCGAAAAATAAGCCCAGGGCATCCTGGGTGCGACGGCGAAGTCTACCGAAGCGCAGCCTCCGGTTCAGCCGGCTTCCGACCAAACGAGATGCGACCAAGCGAGACGCAACCAAGGGATGGCAATTTGCCGGGTATTTGCGCCATTTATGCAGATAGGCCGTGCCTAGATCGTTGACTTATAGTCCCTCGCAGCTTCACCCTCACCTCGCCTCGAACAACCGAAATAGAGCGTGCGCCTGGCTTGAGCAACCAGACGGGACTGCCACGGAGTCGAGCAAACGGCAACTTGTAATCGCTGCGTCTCTTTGACGCCATTACCGGGCCTGTACCGGCCCGCTACTTCTTCCGTGGAAGTCGCCACCTTCGAGCGCCGCGCTTACGGTTGCACCTCGTAGGGAATCAGCTACTCAGGATCAACAGGACAGAACAATGAATAAGAAGATATTGAAAACGGGGGCACTCACTCTCTCTTTGCTGGCGGCCGCCGTTCTAGCAAATGGAGCCATGGCTGCGGTGTCCGAATCGGACGCAGCCAAGCTAGGTGACAGCCTGACACCTCTCGGCGCCGAGAAAGCCGGCAACGCCGCCGGCACCATCCCCGCCTGGACCGGAGGCCTGCCAACCGACGCGGCCGCCATCAGCGCTGATGGCTTCGTCAGCGATCCTTACCCGAACGACAAGCCCAAGTTCACCATCACCGCGCAGAACTTCGAGCAGTACAAGGACAACCTGAGCCCTGGCCAGATCGCCATGCTCAAGCGTTATCCCGAGACCTATCGCCTACCGGTCTTCGAAACCCGCCGCAGCGCTGCCGTACCGCAGCAGATCTATGACGCGGCGAAGAAGAACGCGACCCAGGCCAAGCTGGTTCGCGGCGGCAACGGGCTGGAGAACTTCGATACGGCGGTAGCCTTCCCGATTCCCCAGGACGGTCTGGAAGTGATCTGGAACCACGTCACCCGCTATCGCGGTGGCTCGGCCCGCCGCGTCGTGGCACAGGCCACGCCGCAGGTGAACGGCAGCTACAGCCTGGTCAAGTTCGTCGACGAAGTGGTTTACACCAATACCCTGACCGACTACGACCCGGAGAAGCACGGCAACATCCTCTTCTACTTCAAGCAACAGGTCACAGACCCGTCGCGCCTGGCCGGTAACGTCCTGCTGGTGCACGAAACCTTGGACCAGGTGAAAGAGCCGCGCATGGCCTGGATCTACAACGCCGGCCAGCGTCGTGTTCGCCGCGCACCTCAGGTCGCCTACGATGGTCCGGGCACTGCAGCCGATGGCCTGCGTACCTCCGACAACCTGGACATGTTCAACGGCGCCCCGGATCGCTATGACTGGAAGCTGGTGGGCAAGAAGGAAATGTACATCCCCTACAACTCTTACCGCCTGGACTCGCCGCAGCTCAAGTACGACGACATCATCAAGCCCGGCCACATCAATCAGGATCTGACCCGCTACGAACTACACCGCGTGTGGGAAGTCGAGGCGACCTTGAAGACCGGTGAGCGCCACATCTACGCCAAGCGCCACTTCTTCATCGACGAGGACACTTGGCAGGCCGCGGTCATCGATCACTACGACGGTCGCAACATGCTCTGGCGCGTCGCCGAGGCGCATGCCGAGTACATCTACAATGATCAGGTTCCGCTGTACGCCATGGAAACCCTGTATGACCTGGTCTCCGGTCGTTATCTGGTGATGGGCATGAAGAACGAGGAAAAGAACCCCTACACCTATAACTACAAGGCCAATTCCAACCAGTACACCCCAGCTGCCCTGCGCAACTCCGGCGTGCGCTGACCTCTGCGGTATTTGTCGCATGAAAAGCAAACGCCCCGACTGGTTCGGGGCGTTTTGTTTCCAATGCTGGTGCGAGCTTACTGGTGGGTTGAAAGGCCAGCGGCGGGCGCACCCGTTATCGTCATGCCTGACGAATCGCTGCCTGCGCCCCTGAAACGAAGAACCCGCATCAAATGCGGGTTCCCAGTGCCAGCGCGTGGCCGGAAGATCGTTGCGCTGAAGCGTTACTGAGTCAGCACCTGACTGATGCTCTGATCCCGAAACACGCGGGTTAACGCATCGCTCAACACTTCGCTAACCAGCTTCGTGTTGGTCTGCTCGTTCGGCGCCATGCCGAAGCGTTGGTTCAGCGAGGCGCCGTAGCGTCCGGTGTAGCGACGGCCACCATTCTGTACCTCGATGCGGAAGGTCGCACCGACGTTCGCTTCGGTCACGTACAAACCTTCTTTCGGCGACTGGTACTTCAGCTCGGCCAGGGTCAAGGTCAGCTGCGGAGCATTGTAGGCGTTGGCCGAAGGCGTGAAACCAAGCAGACGGACCGCAGCTTCAGCCTGAGCCTGGAGTTTGGGGATGATTTTTTCCTTCGGCACGATTACCGCGCTGGTTTCTGGGTACAGACCACCCCGAGTGCCGAGCGTCGGTGACGGGCGGCCATCCACTACCCGCACAACCACCGGCTGCCCCTGGCCGACCGGGTTGATGGTTTCGTTGAGCTTCGGTGTCGGGTCGAGCTGTTGCGGGCTGTGCGCACAGCCGGCGAGAGACAATGCCGACACGGCGACAAGACTGAACAACAGGCGTTGCAGCATGCTGTTTTCTCCAGGTTAGGGACGGATGGCGCGCAGTATAACCAGCACTGCAACCGTCCGACAGTGATGCGCTAAAGACCCGTACGGCGCCAGCAACGTTCCGTTCATTGCACTGACACGCAGGCCTGAGATAAACGCCGGAATTCTGAACCCATAAAAAAGCCGCGCGGCTCATGACAAGCAGCGCGGCTTCCAATAACGCAAATCAAGCCAGACTTACTCAGTCAGCCCCAGACGCTTATCGACCACGGCGACGACTTCGCGGTAGGCCGCTGCGTCGGTTTCCAGAACCTTCTCGCGGGCCGGGAAAATTTCGCCGAGCTTGCTGCTCCACGCCGCGCTCTTCGCCTGCTCAGAAAAGCAGCGCTCGATCAAATCAAGCATGATCGAAACGGTCACCGAAGCGCCTGGCGAGGCACCCAACAACGCAGCGATGGACCCGTCCTTGGCTGACACCAGCTCGGTGCCGAACTGCAGGATGCCGCCTTTTTTCGGATCCTTCTTGATGATTTGCACGCGCTGACCGGCCACTTCCAGGCGCCAGTCGTCGGCCTTGGCCTCCGGATAGAAGCCGCGCAGGGTTTCCAGCCGATCGCTCATGGATTGCCGCACTTCCTTGATCAGGTAGCGGGTCAGATCCATGTTGTCGCGCGCCACGGCCAGCATCGGCTTGAGGTTGCCCGGCCGGATCGACATCGGCAGATCGAGCGGCGAGCCGTGCTTCAGGAACTTGGTGGTAAAGCCCGCGTACGGTCCGAACAGCAGCGACTTCTTGCCATCCACTACACGCGTGTCCAGATGCGGCACGGACATCGGCGGAGCCCCTACGGCCGCCAGGCTGTAGACCTTGGCCTGGTGCTGCTTGACGATTTCCGGATTGTCACAGCGCAGCCACTGGCCACTGACCGGGAAGCCGCCGTAGCCCTTGCCTTCCTCGATATCGGACATCTGCAGCAGAGGCAACGCCGCGCCGCCGGCACCGAGGAAGACGAAACCGGCATCGATTTCACGACTACTGCCATCACGGGTGTTCTTGATTTCCACGCGCCAGCCTTTGCCGTTGCGCGCAAGGCCGGTGACCTTCTGGAAATAGGACATCTTCACGCCCGGCTTGGCTGCCAGGTACACCAGCATCTGTCGGGTCAGCTCACCGAAATTGACGTCGGTGCCGTTCATGGCGCGAGTCGCGGCAATCGGCTCGTCGGCGGGGCGGCCCGGCATCATCAGCGGCATCCACTCTTCCATCGTGGCGCGGTCTTCGCTGTAGACCATGTCTTCGAAGGCGTGATGAACCTTCAACGCCTCGAACCGGCGCTTAAGGAAATCGATGTTCTTTTCGCCGCGAACGAAGCTCAGGTGCGGCACGGCATTGAGGAAGTCTTTGGGGCTGCCGAAGCCTTCGCGACCGGTCAGATAGGCCCAGAACTGCTTGGACACTTCGAACTGGGTGTTGATGGTGACGGCTTTCTTGATGTCGATTGGGCCGTTCTTGTTGTCCGGCGTGTAGTTCAGTTCACAGAGCCCGGCGTGGCCGGTGCCAGCGTTGTTCCAGGGATTCGAGCTTTCAACGGCCCCGGACTCCTGCAGTTCGACGATCTCCAGCTTGATGTTGGGATCGAGTTCCTTGAGCAGGACTGCCAGGGTCGCACTCATGATGCCGGCTCCCACCAGCACCATATCCACGGCTTCGCTATCGTGTTGCGCCATTAACGCGTTCTCCAGAATCACAGCATTAAACTGTCACGACCGCAGTACGCGATCGTGTAGAACCACCAGCCAGGCGACTAGAAACGGAGGAGGGTTTCTAAACCGCTGCTCGGGCTTGTGCCCGAAGGCAGGCACCCCATGGTGTCTGCCCGCTGTCGGAAGAACGGCTTTTGGCCTTCCTCCCTCTCGCTCCGAAGCTCCCGGAGCAGGGCGATAAGCCTGGGCTCTACGGGACACGTGCAGCGAGAAAAACCAGTGTGGCTGCCAATCGCTCAGCCGGTCCAAACGGTGTCGCCTGCATCGGCAGCAATTCACCGATGCGAATGTAGTCGTTAGCTGCGAGCGGCCCGGATCAACTCAATATAGGGCTCAGCCTGGCGTTGATCGGCGATCAGCGCAACGAAGTCCTGCCCCTTGGCATCCTTCGCATTCAGGTCGTACCCGGCTTCGACAAAGAAACCTAGAAAGCGCTCGAAATCATCGACGCGCAAACCGCGATAAGCCTTGATCAACTTGTGTAATGCCGGCGGCGTATCGTCCGTAGGCTCAGGCTCAAGAAACAATTTGATCGACTCGTCGGAGATCTCTTCACCGACCACCTTTTTCTTGTCTTTACGCATGTCCACTCCAGTCGACGAGCCTTACGGGGGCGGCAGTTTACTCCGCAGGACGAACGCACTCAACGCACCAGGCTCGCTTGCGACCAAGGTCTTACACGAAAATGGCGATTTGCCGGCTACGGCTGGCCAAGACAGCGCTGTGCAGCTCGGCCTGTGCCTAACTGGCGCTCGCGCACGCAGGGTATCTCACATGAACTTTCCATCCTTGTTCGCGCCTGGCCATGTGCAGGACCTGGCCCAGGCGCGGACCAGGGCCCTGGACTGTTGCCGAAGACAGCGACGACAGCGCCGGGAGCGCACTGACGTTTCCGACGCCCTATCGCAGCGTTTGCCGAGCTTAGCCGGCGTACTTCTGCAAATTGGCCATCATTTCCTTCAACGCTTCCATGTTGTCGGCTGGATGCGAGGCGTTTTCGAAGTTGCAGATTTTCGTCCAGTTGGCGGCTACATCTTCGGCATCGAAGCCCGTATTCGGGTCGAAACCGGCGCCTAGGCTACGCTCCCATCGCACCTTGCCCATCCAGCCGCCGCCCACTTCGAACAGGCCGGAGGTTTCCTGACATTGCTCGCTCGCCAGAAACACCACCAGCGGGCTCACCAACTCGGGCTTGAGCTGCTCGAAGACCTGCGGCGGAATCAGCCCTTCGGTCATGCGGGTACCGCCGGTAGGTGCGATGGCGTTGACCAGGATGTTGTTCTTGCGGCCTTCCAGCGCCAGGGTGCGGGTCAGGCCATAGAGACCAAGCTTGGCCATGCCGTAGTTCGATTGGCCGAAGTTGCCGTAAATGCCGGATGTGGAAGCCGTGAAAATCACCCGACCATACGCCTGCTCACGCATGTGCGGCCAGGCGGCGCGGGTGACTTTGTAGGCGCCTTCGACATGCACCCGGTAGACCAGATCCCAGTCGGCGTCTTCCATCTTGTGAAAGGTCTTGTCGCGCAGAATGCCGGCGTTGTTCACCACTACATCGATGCGGCCGAAGCTGTCCAAGGCATGCTGCACGATCTTCTCGCCATCGGTAACGGAGTCGTGGTTGGCCACGGCCGTGCCGCCAGCTGCGCGGATTTCTTCCACCACGCGATCGGCAGCCGAGCTGTTGGCGCCTTCGCCCTGAGCGCTACCACCGAGATCGTTGACCACCACCTTGGCGCCATGACGGGCGAACAGTAGCGCATGGGCGCGGCCGAGACCGCCACCAGCGCCAGTCACGATCACAACCTTGTCTTCGAAGCGGATGGCTTCACTCATTTGGAATTCCTCCAGCGGATGTTGTTATAAGGTGCAGCGAGTGTCGGCGAGGCCAACCCGGCTCACAATCAAAGGGCCGCGACTGAATGCCCCGGCATAACGCTGCGGGATGATGACCCGCTCCGTCCAGATTGGGTCGGCGCGATCGGCAGCGCGCAGACTGTCATGGCGATTCGAGTGATTATTTTTCGTTCAGCGCCCTGACACGCAGTCGCAGCGGACCTTAATGTCCCGTTTCCCCATGTTATACACAGACCATTCCACAGCTTTACTGAATAACTAAAACCAGTTGGCCAGAACTGGGCATTTTTTAGGCCCCAATTTTTAACCGAAATTTCAATAACTTATGGCGTTAATTCGCTCTGCTCAAAAAACGCTCACTAACCGAAGCGCCAGCGTCGACGCGGCTCCAGGCAAGGCGTCAAGAGGTTATCCACAGACCTTTGCACCATAATCGGGGATGATTTTCATATCTCCGCTGAAAGCTATCGTTGCCATATCTACAAGCTAAGAGCCGCAGGCGAAGCGGAGGCATAACCTGTCGCCTATCTAGGAGTCAGCGCAGGAGTGCCGTAATGCCCAGCTTCGATTTGTTCCGGATGTTATTTGCCAATTACGCCCTGGCCGCGGGCGGTGCCTGCATCGAATACCTGGAATATTGATCCGATCCGCTTGGCCGTAATCCGCGCCGGGAGGTAACCTTTCGACCATTCAACTGACGGAGTGGATGATGTCCCTGCGATCGATCTGCGTATTCTGCGGCGCCAGCACTGGCCTCAACCCCGCCTATCAAAAGGCAGCTATCGCGCTTGGCCAGACCCTGGCGGCGAATGACATCAGGCTGATTTACGGCGGCGGAGCGGTTGGCCTGATGGGGGTCGTTGCAGACGCCACCATGGCCGCTGGAGGCGAGGTGATCGGCATTATTCCGCAGAGCCTGAAAGACAAGGAAATCGGCCATCCAGGGCTGACCCGGCTGGAAGTGGTCGATGGAATGCACGCCCGCAAGGCGCGTATGGCCGAACTCTCCGATGCGTTCATTGCGCTGCCGGGCGGCCTCGGCACATTGGAGGAACTGTTTGAAGTCTGGACCTGGGGGCAACTCGGTTATCACAGCAAACCGCTCGGCCTACTCGACGTAAATCAGTTTTACAGCAAGCTTAGCCAGTTCCTTGACCACCTCGTGGATGAGGGCTTCGTGCGGGCGCAGCAACGCGGCATGCTTCAGCGCAGCGAGTCACCACAAGCGCTGCTACAAATGCTGAACGATTGGCAACCCAGTACGGAAACCCGGTGGGGCGTCCACCCTTCGGCCTGAAGCATCATTGATATCGAACGGTCAGGTGGACAAAAATCGTACAACTGACCGCAGCCCAACACCTATGGGACTCGCCCAACGTTCGCTGAACGTTATCCACAGGACTCTTCACAGCAATCGTGGATAACTGTTTTTGCACGCCGCCAGCGTTGGGTATTCCTTTTTAAATCAACGAATAACACCTTGCATCAAGATCGTTGTTATGCCCACAAGCGAAGCGATGCAGAGTTGAACAAACGTTAACCAAACGATGCAAACCTTAGTACTGCATGGCCCCCAACGGTTGATCCCAAGCTTATCCACAGAACGGCGCACAGATAAACGGGATAACTACTCCTCGTATGAAAGCGAACTCCCCTTCCGCCACCGAATCCAATATCGACGTTCAAAATCTGGAGCTGCCCATGCGTGTCCGACCCGACACTATCGCAACCCGAGCTCTGCCACCGGCCGAGCGGGACGATGTGAAATGACGGCTTTTCTCGGATTGGTGCTCGTGGCCTTCGTCTGCTTCGCCCTGGTCTTCTATATCAAGCAGCGGCAATTCAATCATCCCGCCCTGCGCATGCCCTATCAGCTGAAGCGGCCGTTCTTTCAACCGGCCGAACGGGAACTGTTTGTATTGTTGCAACAGGCGGCGGATGACGACCACGTGATCCTGAGCAAAGTGCGTGTCGCTGACGTGGTCGAGGTCACGGCGATACCCCGGCGAGCGCCCTGGTACCAGGCATCCAACCGGATCTCGGCGGCTCGTTTCGATTTTCTCCTGTGCGACCGGCAGACGCTGGACCTGCTCTGCGCCATCGAGATGGAGCAGGCAACCGAAGCCAACGCCTTCCTCGATGACCTTTGCCAGACCATCGGCTTGCCGCTGGTGCGCCTGACGCCCGAAACGGCGCGCTCCTATGGCGAGATACGCACCGCCATCGATCACGCCATTGCGGCCGTGTCGTAACCACGCTACCGCCTTGCCCGCCGAGCGCATAATTGGCAAACACCGAATGCCAACCAGCGTGCAGCCTGGCGCCTTTTCGGAGAGAACCTTCAACGTGACCTCGATATGCCGCTGAAATCCCGGCTTTCCGCCCTTTGCGATCTGACCTCGCGCCTAATCCGCCGCTACCCGGGCACTGTCGCCCTGTTCGGCTTCTGTTCGGGTATCGCCAGCTTCGTACTGGTGGAGCGCCAAGCAGGCCTCGCCAAAGTCATCGCCGCGGTGATGCTGGTCAGTTGGCTCTGGCTGATGCTGGAAAATAGCCTGCGCCGCAGCCTGGAGCGCTGGTTCGGCTGGAAAGTGCCACGACCGCTGTTGCGCTACGTCACCCAGATGGTGCATCAGGAAAGCCTGTTCTTCATCATCCCGTTCTTCTTCATCACCACCACCTGGAACAGTGGCCAATCCGTGTTCACGGTGATGCTGGGCGTCGCTGCGCTGATCTCGCTGGTCGACCCGCTGTACTACAAATGGTTGGCGCCGCGACGCTGGATTTATCTGGCCTTCCACGCGCTGACTCTGTTCGCCGTACTGCTGACGGCGCTACCGATCATCTTTCATCTGTCGACGCCGCAGAGTTATCTGTGGGCGCTGGGTATCGCCGTGGTGCTGGCGTTACCGAGTCTCAGCGGGTTGCTCCGGACATGGAACTGGAAGAGCCTGATCGCGGTTCCGCTGCTTGCAATAGTCGTCGGGCTGGCGGGCTGGATGGGACGCACCTGGGTGCCACCAGCGACCCTGTGGCTGACCGACGTAGCGGTGACCATGAGCATGGACGATGCCTCGCGCGAACCTGGCAATCGCCTGCGTCAGCTGACCAGCGCAGAGCTGCGCACCAATGGGCTCTATGCGTTCACCGCGATCAACGCACCGCGCGGCCTGAAGGAACGCATCTACCATGAATGGATGCACAACGGCCGGCGCGTCGACCGCATTCCGCTGGACATCAATGGCGGCCGCGAAGCGGGTTATCGCGCCTGGACTCACAAGCGCAACTTCCCCGACGACGCGCAAGGCAAGTGGCGTGTCAGGGTCATGACCGAGGCCGGACAGATGATTGGCATGCTGCGCTTCGAGGTTGTCGAGTGAACCGCCTGGCGCGCCATGACTCGAACGCCAGACAGCCGCAATCGCGGCGCTAGCCGGAGGTGATCATGGAATGGTGGGAGATACTGGGCCGCACCGTCGCGTCAGAATTTTCCGACCTTCCCGACCTCGAGCATGCGATCCGCGTGTCGGTACGGCTGCTGTTAGCCGCGGTACTCGGCGGCGTGCTTGGTTACGAGCGTGAATACAAAGGCAAGGCGGCAGGATTACGAACGCACATGCTGGTGTCGCTGGGCGCCGCGCTGTTCGTGCTGGTGCCGCTGGAAGGTGGCATGCCGCTCGCGGATGTATCACGGGTAATGCAAGGCATCATCACCGGCATCGGCTTCTTGGGCGCAGGCACCATACTCAAGGGAAATTCTATTCAGGATGTCAAAGGCCTGACCACAGCCGCAGGCATCTGGCTCACCGCTGCCATTGGCGTCGCTGCAGGGCTCGGCCACGAAGCCACGGCCGTGCTCACAACGTTCTTCGCACTGGTGATATTTCTGCTTATGCCGCGACTGGAACAACACGCCGCCACGGCTTCGCAGGATGACGACAAACAAGGCCGCGACCGCGAACAGGGCCCATGATTCGAGCGCGGCGCCCTATTCAGACATATGCAGGAGTCGCCCATGCTACGCCACTATGCCTATCTGATTACTGCGTCGTCCCTCGTGCTCGGCCTTACCGGGTGCGGCGCTACCGCCAAAGTCCCGGTGGAGGCAGGTTACGGGCCGGACCCTATACTTCCGGCGCCCGAAAAATCGCTGATCCCAACCGTCAATATCGCCGAAGCTACCGGTTGGCCTGACGGGGCAGCGCCGCAAGCCGCGCCCGGCTTGCATGTCGAGGCGTTCGCGCGCGATCTCGATCATCCACGCTGGCTCTATGTGCTGCCCAATGGCGACGTCTTGGTCGCCGAAAGCGATGCGCCGCCCAAGCCTGAAGACGGCAAGGGCATTCGCGGCTGGATCATGAAAAAGGTAATGGCACGCGCCGGCTCCGGCGGCGAAAGCGCCAACCGCATTACCCTGCTGCGCGACAAGGACGGTGATGGGACGCCGGAAAAGCGTACAGCCTTTCTTGAAGGGCTGAATTCGCCGTTCGGCATGGCACTGGTCAGAGACCAACTCTATGTCGCCAATACCGACGCGCTGGTGCGTTTCCCGTACGAGGAAGGCGCCACTCGCATCGAGGGCCAGGGTGAAAAGGTTGTCGACCTGCCCGCTGGGCCGATCAATCATCACTGGACCAAGAACGTGATCGCCAGCCAGGACGGCTCGCGCCTGTATGTCACCAGCGGCTCGAACAGCAACGTCGCCGAAAACGGCATGGCGGCTGAGGAGAATCGCGCGGCGATCCTCGAAGTCGACCCGCAGAAGAAGACGTTGCGCCTGTTCGCTTCGGGCTTGCGCAACCCCAACGGGCTGGCCTGGCAGCCCGACAGTGGCGCGCTCTGGACCACAGTGAACGAACGCGACGAGATCGGCAGCGATCTGGTCCCGGACTACATGACCTCGGTAGAGGACGGCGGCTTCTACGGCTGGCCCTATAGCTATTACGGCCAGCATGTCGACGAGCGCGTCAAACCGCAGCGACCGGATCTGGTTGCCGAAGCACTGGTCCCCGATTACGCCCTCGGCGCCCACACCGCCTCGCTGGGATTGGCATTTTACGAAGGCTCGCTGCTGCCGGAGCGTTACCGCAACGGTGCGTTCATCGGCCAGCATGGTTCTTGGAACCGCAAACCCCGAAGCGGCTATAAGGTGATTTTCGTACCGTTCAAAAACGGCGAGCCGGACGGCCATGCGCAAGACGTTCTGACCGGTTTCCTCAATGAGGAAGAGCAAGCCATGGGCCGCCCGGTCGGCGTCGCCGTCGACAAGACTGGCGCGCTGCTGGTCGCCGATGACGTTGGTGACGTGATCTGGCGCGTGACGCCAAGCGGCGGCTGAACGGCCTCGTAGGAGCAAGCTGCTGGCGATCCGAAGGGCATCCATTCATCCGCCACACCTGATCGCGAGCAAGCTCGCTCCTACCTGTTTCCGTGCGGCCTGATGAGCCCCTGCTCGCTCAAACAATCACCGGCAGCCGTCGCGTCAGGCGGATTTCTTCGGGTGAAATCTCGACACCATAGGCCAGCACCTCGACGCCCGCCTCTACTGCATCACGCAATGCGGCGGCATACAGCGGATCGATCTCGCTCGCCGGTCGCACGGCCTCGACCCCGGATAGATTCACGCAATACAGCTGCACCGCTTGCACACCGTCGCGCGCCAAGGCCGCCAGTTCGCGCAGATGGCGTGCTCCGCGAGTGGTCACCGCGTCGGGAAACGCCGCCACAGCGGTATCACCAAAGCCAAGCGTCACGCTCTTGACCTCGACGAATGCCGGGCCGTGCGGATAATCCAGGCGGAAGTCCACCCGGCTGTTCTCGACGCCGTAGGCCACCTCCCGCTTGAGCGCGGTGAAACCCGCCAATTCTTCAATCACACCCGCCAGCAGCGCTTCTTCGACGAGTCGATTGGCCCTCGCCGTGTTGACGCAGGCCAGGCGGCCCTGAGGTGTTTCGACCAGCTCCCAGGTACCGGGCAGCTTGCGCTTCGGGTCACTGCTGCGCTGGAACCAGACCCGCGCGCCTTCGCCCATGCAATTGAGCATCGACCCGGTGTTTGGACAGTGGATGCACAGGTGCTCACCAGCCTCGGTAACGATATCGGCCAGAAAGCGTTTGTAACGCCGGACCAGTCGGCCCCGCTCCAGGGGCATCGTAAAGCGCATCAGCCTTTCCAGCTCTGCAAGCCACGCGCGATGCGCTCGACCGCCTGCTCCAGCCGGGGTAGATCCTGCGTATAGGCGAAGCGCACGTGATGCCCAGCTTGGTAGCGACCGAAGTCGAGGCCCGGCGTAATCGCCACGAATTGGGTTTCCAACATATGCTGGCAAAAGGCATAGGCATCGCCGCCAAAGGCGCTGATATCGGCGTACAAATAGAACGCACCTTCGGGCTCCACGGCGATGCCGAAACCGAGCTCACGCAAGGCCGGCAACAGAAAATCGCGACGACGAGCGAACTCGGCTCGGCGCGACTCGAGTATTTCCAGCGTCGCCGGCTCGAAGCAGGCCAATGCGGCGTGCTGCGCCATGGTCGGAGCGCTGATGTAAAGGTTCTGCGCCAGCTTTTCCAATTCCGGCACCGCCTCTTCTGGAGCCACCAACCAGCCGAGGCGCCAGCCGGTCATGCCGAAGTACTTGGAAAAACTGTTGAGCACGAAGGCGTCGTCATCCACCTCAAGTACGCTGGCGGCATCGGTGCCGTAGGTCAGGCCGTGATAGATCTCGTCCACCACCAGATGTCCGCCACGGCCCTTCAGCGCTACAGAAAGGCTCGCCAGTTCATCCCGGGTCAACAATGTGCCGGTGGGGTTGGCTGGCGAGGCAACCAGAGCGCCCACACTGTCTTTGTCCCAATAGCGCTCGACCAGATCGGCCGTTAATTGATAGCGCACATCGGGGCCAACCGGCACCAGCTGGGCGGCACCTTCGATCAGACGCAAGAAATGCCGGTTACAGGGATAGCCAGGATCAGCCAGTAGCCAGTGCTTACCGGGATCGACCAGCAAACTGCTGGCAAGCAGCAGCGCACCAGATCCACCGGGAGTAATCAGTACGCGTTCGGGGTCAATAGACAGTTGATAGCGCTGCTCGTAGAAACCGGCAATTGCCTCACGCAGCTGCGGCAGCCCTCGGGCGGCGGTGTAGCGGGTATGGCCTGCAGCGAGAGCAGCCTGACCAGCCGCGACGATGGGCTCGGCGGTGGTGAAGTCCGGCTCGCCGATTTCCAGGTGAATGACATCATGTCCCGATGCTTGCAACTCGTTGGCCCGGGCCAGCAATGCCATGACATGAAAGGGTTCGATTGCACGGCTACGCGCGCTATATGACGAGGTCATCTGACCTTCCTGATGAGTACAAAACGTGAATTCTACCGAAGGTCCCTCTGACACCGCAGCCACCGTGATATTCGGGAGTAGCGCACCCCGATACGATCTGGTAAGTTCGCCCGCTTGCAGCCGCAGGGCCGGCACGGGCCGGCAGAGGGATTCACTATCCTGCGCAATGGACATAGCGAGAGGCGTTCATCCATGCCCATTACCAAAACGACACCTAACAACCAATTGATTCGCGCCTTCGTGCCCTATAAGGAATCCAAGGGCGAGGAATACATGAGCGACAATATGCGCGCTCATTTCACCGGCATCCTCAACAAGTGGAAGCTGGAACTGATGGAAGAAGTCGATCGTACCGTGCATCACATGCAGGACGAAGCGGCCAACTTCCCCGATCCAGCCGACCGTGCCAGCCAGGAAGAAGAATTCAGCCTGGAACTGCGTGCCCGCGACCGCGAGCGCAAACTGATCAAGAAGATCGACGAGACGCTGCAACTGATCGAAGACAACGAATACGGCTGGTGCGATTCGTGTGGCGTCGAGATCGGCATCCGCCGTCTTGAAGCCCGCCCCACCGCCACGCTGTGCATCGACTGCAAGACGCTGGCGGAGATCAAGGAAAAGCAGATCGGTTCCTGATCCCGAACGGGGCGCTTCGGCGCCCCGCTTCATTTCAGCTCTCGCACGCCCGCAGCATCCCGCCTCGCTGATTTTCACCCGAGCCGGCCCGCCATGCCCTCATCCAATTCCGATACGCCGCCTTATGTTGGTCGCTTCGCGCCCACCCCAAGCGGATACCTGCATTTCGGCTCGCTGATCGCGGCGCTCGCCTCTTATCTAGATGCACGCTCTGTCGGTGGCCGCTGGCTGTTGCGTATGGAAGACCTCGACCCGCCACGCGAAATGCCCGGTGCGCAAGACGCCATCTTGCAAGCGCTGGAAGCCTACGGCTTCGAATGGGATGGAAAGATGGTGCGCCAGAGCGAGCGGCTGGACCTCTACAACGCCATAATCGAACGTCTCTGGCAAGCTGGCGACGCCTATGCCTGCGATTGCTCGCGCAAGCAACTGCAACCCTTCGCCGGACCGTATCCCGGATTTTGCCGTGACGCCGGGCGAGACGTAGAGGGCTCCGCCATTCGCTTGCGCGTGCCGGACCGGGAATACAGCTTCATTGACCGGGTACAAGGCGAGTTCCGTCAGCTCCTGGACCAAGACGTTGGTGACTTCGTCATCCGCCGTCGCGACGGGCTTATCGCCTATCAGTTGGCGGTGGTACTCGATGACGCCTGGCAGGGAGTGACCGACATCGTGCGCGGTGCCGACCTGCTCGATTCGACACCGCGCCAACTGTATGTGCAGCAATTGCTCGGCCTACCACAACCGCGTTATCTGCACGTCCCGCTGATTATCCAGCCTGACGGTCATAAACTGGGCAAGCGTTACCGCTCCCCACCGTTGCAACCGCACGAGGCCACTCCGCTCTTGCTTCGAGCGCTGCGTGCCCTCGGTCAGCCGACCACAATCGAACTGAACGACGCATTACCCGACGAGATACTGACCTGGGCGACCGCCCGCTGGAACGCCGAGCGTATCCCGCGTTGCCGTACGCTGGCCGAGGCGCAACTGCGCTAGACGAGCTCATGCCTGGTGGCCAGCAGTGGCATGGCGCCTGGACCTGCTATAGGCTTGGCGCCGCTTCCTTTACCATCCGCCTACTTCCGACACGAGTTCCAGCATGTACATTTACCGACTGGTGCTGCTCCTGGTGGTGGGGATCTATCTGTTTTCCCCCGCGATCATGGACTGGTGGATCGATCCCAACGGCGCCTGGTACCGGCCCTACCTGTTGTGGCTGATCCTCATCGTGGTGACCTTCATCCTTCAGAGTCAGCGCGATGCAGACGAGCTTTAGCCTCAGCCATCTGATCCTGATCAGCGTCGCCTATCTGTTGATGCTGTTCGGGGTTGCGTGGGTCAGCGAACGCGGGCTGATCCCGCGCTGGGTGATCCGTCATCCGCTGACCTACACCCTGTCTCTCGGCGTCTACGCCAGTGCCTGGGCGTTCTACGGCACCGTCGGGCTGGCTTATCAGTACGGCTATGGATTTCTAGCCACCTACCTCGGCGTGTGCGGCGCGTTTTTGCTGGCGCCAGTGCTGCTTTATCCGATCCTGCGCATCACCCGTACTTACCAGCTGGCTTCGCTGGCAGATTTGTTCGCCTTCCGCTTCCGTAGCACCTGGAGCGGCGCGCTGACCACCATCGTAATGCTGATCGGCATGTTGCCATTACTGGCGTTGCAGATTCAGGCGGTGGCCGACGCCATTGGCATCCTCACCCTCGAGCCGCTGCAGGAGCGGGTGGCGCTGGGTTATTGCGTGATGATCATGCTTTTCACCATTCTCTTCGGCGCTCGACATATCGCTACGCGGGAGAAACATGAGGGGCTGGTGTTCGCCATTGCCTTCGAGTCGGTAGTCAAACTGCTGACCTTCGGCGCCATTGGCCTGTATGCGCTGTATGCCGTGTTCGGCGGCCCACATCAGTTGGAAATCTGGCTGCTGCAGAACCAGTCAGCGCTGCAGGCACTGCATACGCCACTGCAGGAAGGCCCCTGGCGAACCCTGTTGCTGGTGTTCTTCGCCTCGGCCATCGTCATGCCGCACATGTATCACATGACGTTCACCGAAAACCTCAACCCGCGTGCCCTGGTCAGCGCCAGCTGGGGTTTGCCACTGTATTTATTGCTGATGAGCCTGGCCGTACCGCTAATTCTCTGGGCGGGCCTCAAGCTCGGCGTCAGCACCAATCCAGAGTACTTCACCCTCGGTCTGGGCATCACGGCGCAGAGCGAGGCACTGACACTTGTGGCCTTCGTTGGTGGGCTTTCCGCTTCCAGCGGGCTGATCATCGTCAGTACCTTGGCGTTGTCTGGAATGGCACTCAACCACCTGGTGTTACCGCTCTATCAGCCGCCTACCGAAGGCAACATCTATCGCTGGCTGAAATGGACCCGACGCAGCCTGATCCTGGCGATCATCATGGCCGGTTACGGTTTCTACCTCCTGCTGGGGGCGGAACAGGACCTGTCCAACCTGGGCATCGTTGCCTTCGTCGCCACGCTGCAGTTCCTGCCTGGTGTGCTCTCGGTGCTCTACTGGCCGACCGCCAACCGCCGTGGCTATATCGTCGGACTGCTGGCGGGAATCGCCGTCTGGGTCGTAACGATGCTATTGCCGCTGGTAGGCAATCTCGACGGCTTCTACATCCCGTTTCTCAACGTCGTCTACGTGCTTGACGACACTAGCTGGCACTTGGCGGCAATCGCCTCGCTGGCAATCAACGTCCTGGCATTCTCACTGTTCTCGCTGTTCACCGAAACTAGCGCCGAGGAGCAGGCCGCAGCCGAAGCCTGCGCCGTGGAGAACGTGCGCCGACCACAACGACGCGAACTGGCAGCCGGCTCGCCGCAGGAATTCGCCACCCAGCTAGCCAAACCGCTGGGTGCCAAGACCGCACAGCGCGAAGTGGAACAGGCCCTGCGAGACCTACAGCTACCCTTCGATGAGCATCGCCCCTATGCCCTGCGCCGGCTGCGCGACCGCATCGAGGCGAACCTGTCGGGCCTCATGGGCCCGAGCGTTGCGCAGGATATCGTCGAGAATTTTCTGTCTTACAAGAACGGCGCGGATGGTTACGTCACCGAAGACATTCACTTCATCGAAAGCCGCCTGGAGGAATACCACTCGCGCCTGACCGGCCTTGCCGCAGAACTCGATGCGCTACGCCGCTATCACCGCCAGACGCTACAGGAGCTGCCGATGGGCGTCTGCTCGCTGGCCAAGGACCAGGAAATTTTGATGTGGAACCGTGCGCTGGAAGAACTCACCGAGATTCCAGCACTGCAAGTGGTTGGTTCGCGTCTGCCTACCATCGCCGAGCCTTGGCAGAGCCTGCTGATGGATTTCATCGAGCAAAGCGACGAGCATCTACATAAGCAGCGATTGCAACTGGATGGCCACAGCCGCTGCCTGAATCTACACAAGGCGGCCATCGCCGAGCCGCTGGCGCCTGGTAACAGCGGCCTGGTCCTGTTGATCGAAGACCTCACCGAAACCCAGCAACTGGAAGACCGCCTGGTTCACTCCGAACGCCTGGCCAGTATCGGCCGGCTGGCCGCCGGAGTCGCCCATGAGATCGGCAACCCGATCACTGGCATTGCCTGCCTGGCGCAAAACCTGCGAGAAGAGCGCGAAGCCGACAGTGAAATCAGTGAAATCAGCAACCAGATCGTGGAACAGACCAAGCGCGTCTCGCGGATCGTCCAATCGCTGATGAGCTTCGCCCATGCCGGGGGACGGCAGCAGGATCTGTACCCGGTAAGTCTGGCCGAGGTCACGCAGGATGCGATCGCCCTACTCTCACTCAACCGGCACGGCACCGAGGTTCGTTTCTTCAACCTCTGCGACCCAGACCATCTTGCTGAAGGCGATCCGCAACGCCTCGCACAGGTGCTGATCAATCTGCTGTCCAACGCCCGCGACGCCTCGGAGCCCGGCGGTGCGATTCGTGTGCGTAGCGAGGTGTCCGAGCAGACCGCATATCTCATCGTCGAAGACGAAGGTAGCGGAATCCCGCAGTCGATTCAGGACCGTCTGTTCGAGCCCTTCTTCACTACTAAAGACCCCGGCGAAGGCACGGGGCTGGGCCTCGCGCTGGTCTATTCGATCGTGGAAGAGCATTATGGCCAGATCGATATCGACAGCCCGGCAGACCCGGAGACCCAACGCGGCACCCGCTTGCGCATCACCCTGCCGCGGTATGTCGAGGCAACAAATGCCACTGATTGACGAGGCGAGCAGCGTTTTCGCCTGCTATTGGCCGTGAACGACACCGCATGCAATTGGCCAGGCAGAGCCTTACAAAGGGTCAGCCCGCATGCGCTGGCGCCCCGGGACAAGCTTTGCTCCGCGCCATGCCCCACCGGCCTGTAACCGCCTCCAGACCGTCGAGAGAGTACTGATGTCACATATTCTGATCGTCGAAGACGAAACCATCATCCGCTCCGCCCTGCGCCGACTACTCGAACGCAACCAGTACGAGGTCAGCGAAGCCGGTTCGGTGCAGGAAGCGCAAGAGCGCTTCAGCATTCCGGGTTTCGATCTCATCGTCAGCGATTTGCGGTTGCCCGGTGCGCCCGGCACCGAACTGATCAAGCTCGCCGAGGGCACTCCGGTGCTGATCATGACCAGCTATGCCAGCCTGCGCTCGGCGGTGGACTCGATGAAAATGGGCGCTGTGGACTACATCGCCAAGCCCTTCGACCACGACGAGATGCTGCAGACCGTGGCGCGCATCCTCAACGATCGGCAACAGGCAGCCACCGCACCAGCTGCCGCATTGCGCGGCACATCTACCGCCACCGGGACTACGACCCAAGGCAACGCGGGCAACAGCGAGATCGGCATCATCGGCCGCTGCAGCCCGATGCAGGACCTGTTCGGCAAGATCCGCAAGGTCGCACCGACCGACTCTAATGTATTGATCCAGGGGGAATCGGGCACTGGCAAGGAGCTCGTCGCTCGCGCCCTGCACAATCTCTCCCGTCGGGCCAGGGCGCCCATGATTTCAGTCAATTGCGCCGCGATCCCAGAAACGCTGATCGAGTCCGAGCTCTTCGGCCATGAAAAAGGTGCGTTCACCGGCGCCAGCGCAGGTCGCGCCGGCTTGGTCGAAGCTGCCGATGGCGGAACATTGTTTCTGGACGAGATCGGCGAACTCCCCCTGGAAGCACAGGCGCGGCTGTTACGCGTGCTGCAGGAAGGTGAGATCCGCCGGGTCGGCTCTACCCAGTCGCAAAAGGTCGACGTGCGCCTGATCGCCGCGACCCACCGCGACTTGAAGACGCTGGCCAAGAGTGGACAGTTTCGCGAAGACCTTTATTACCGGCTGCATGTCATTGCATTGAAGCTACCGCCTCTACGCGAGCGCGACGGCGACGTGCTGGAGATCGCCAAGGCCTTTCTGGCGCGACAGTGCGAGCGCATGGGCGGCGACGAACTGCATTTTTCTCGCGAGGCCGAGCAGGCTGTACGGCTCTATGCTTGGCCGGGCAATGTGCGCGAATTGGAGAATGCCATCGAGCGGGCGGCAATCCTCAGCGAGAGCGCGGAGATTAGCGCCGAGCTACTGGGCATCGATATTGAGATCGACGCTCTCGATGACGATTTCGATGAATCCTGTGCTTCGCTGGGTTCCGCCGTCTCGACCAGCAACGAGCCGACCGAAGATTTGTCGCTAGAAGACTATTTTCAGCATTTCGTGCTTGAGCATCAGGACCACATGACCGAGACCGAGCTCGCCCGCAAGCTGGGCATCAGCCGCAAGTGCCTGTGGGAACGTCGCCAGCGCCTGGGAATCCCCCGACGCAAATCGAGCGCCACCGGGTAGCGAGTTGTTACCTACCTCACCGACACGTAACAGAAACCGGGTTTATCGGTAACGGGAAACCGGGTCCGCGCAAGCGAGATCAACGGATAAAAAACACAAGCTACTGATTACAAAGCATTTTTTAAAACTGGCACGGCAAATGCTTTCTATCTGGCACAACAACAATAACAAGCAGACCCACAATAAGAACAAGACGTACCGGCTCTAGCAGAATAAATACAAGAAGGCGGAGGCGTAGCTAACTGATTCTTTTGGAGAGGAAATGCCAAATGGGGTTTTGTCCCCACGACCAGGCTGAGAACAACAAGAACTGCATAAGCAGAGCCTGAACTGGTTGGATCATTTGATCGATGGCAAATCAGCGACCAAAGAAATCCGTTTGCTCTTTGCTCCCAACGTAGGAGCGATTCCCGGAAGCGATAGCTGAAAGGAACGGGTGATCAAACAAAAACAACACGCCCGAAATACTAATAACAACAAAGCACGCGACATCATTTAAAGGGGGAGCTTCGGCTCCCCCTAGTGCTTTCTGGCTTTGGCCGTTGTTTTGACACCTCCCCGCGCTTCGTTCACCATCCCTGTTCCCGGTGCTAGAATCCACGCTCGTTTCGTGGCTATTCCCTTCGCCACCTTGTCATTTCGCCACACAGTGCCTCCCATGCTGAAAAAGCTGTTCCAGTCTTTTCGTTCTCCCTTGCGCCGCTTCCCGCATCCTCGTCGCACTCCCGAAATACTGTCCAGCCGGCAGCATTCGCTGCATCGCAACGATCTCAGCCGACACGCCGTCAGCGTCGTCGAGCGACTTCAGCATGCAGGGTACGAGGCCTACGTCGTGGGCGGTTGCGTCCGCGATCTGCTGCTGGAGCTGGACCCGAAGGACTACGACGTTGCCACCAGCGCCACGCCCGAACAGGTACGCGCCGAGTTCCGCAATGCCCGAGTCATTGGTCGCCGCTTCAAGCTGGTTCACGTGCATTTCGGCCGAGAGATCATTGAGGTCGCCACCTTCCGCGCCAATCACCCGGAAGAAGATGACGACGAGGCCAGCCACCTGGCTTCGCGTAACGAAAGCGGCCGCATCCTGCGCGACAACGTCTATGGCACGCTGGAAGACGATGCCCAGCGTCGCGACTTCACTATCAATGCCTTGTATTACGATCCGTCGACCGAGCGCATTCTCGACCATACCCACGGCGTTCACGACATCCGTAACAGGCTGATCCGCCTGATCGGCGATCCCGAACAACGGTACCTGGAAGACCCGGTGCGCATGTTGCGGGCGATCCGCTTCGCCGCGAAGCTGGACTTCGACATTGAAAAACACAGCGCCGAGCCGATTGCCGATCTGGCCGATCTGCTGAACGATGTGCCTTCAGCCCGCCTGTTCGACGAAATCATCAAGCTGTTCCTCAGCGGCAAGGCCGAGCGTACCTTCGAGTTGCTGCTGGATTACGACCTCTTCGCGCCACTGTTCCCAGCCAGCGCCGAGGCGCTGGAAGACAATCCGGAATACGCAGGCACCCTGATTCGCAATGCCCTGGCCAATACCGACCAACGCATCGCCCAGGGCAAGCCGGTCACCCCCGCCTTTCTCTTTGCCGCCCTGCTCTGGCCAGCACTACCGGCACGCGTTGCCGAAGCGCAGGCCCGTGGCCTGCCGCCTATTCCGGCCATGCAGGAAGCTGCGCATGACCTGATTTGGGAACAATGCCAGCGCACCGCCATTCCCAAACGCTTCACCATGCCGATGCGGGAAATCTGGGACATGCAAGAACGCCTGCCACGTCGCCAGGGACGTCGCGCCGATCAACTGCTGGAAAACCCACGCTTTCGCGCTGGCTACGATTTTCTTCTATTGCGCGAAAGCGCCGGGGAGCAAACCGACGACCTGGGCGAATGGTGGACCGACTACCAGGAAGCCAGTGATAGCGAGCGTCGCAACATGATTCGCGGCCTCAGCAGCAAGGATGATGGCGCCGGCGCACCGCGCAAGCGCCGTCGTAGCAGCCGCCGTAAGCGCGGACCTAGCGAAAACGCGCCAGCCTCTACTGACTGATGGAACGCGTGTATATCGGCCTCGGCAGTAATCTGGCCGAACCTCGTCAGCAATTGCGCGAAGCACTCGACGCATTGGCCAGAACTCCCGAAACCCGGATTGCCGCCGTTTCCTCTCTTTATGTCAGTGACCCGCTCGGACCACCGGACCAACCGCGCTATAACAACGCCGTCGCCGCTCTGGATACTTCGCTGGCACCGCTGGCGTTGCTCGAGGCGCTGCAAGCCATCGAACTGGCCCAGGGCAGGATACGCAAAGCCGAGCGCTGGGGACCACGAACGCTGGATCTGGATATCCTGCTGTTCGGTGACCGCATCATCGACGAGCCACGCCTGACAGTCCCGCATTATCATCTGCACGCCAGGCCATTCGTGTTGTATCCCCTGGCAGATGTGGCACCTCAAGCGTTGCGACTGGCCGACGGCCGCCGCCTTGTCGATCTGCTCGCAGCCTGCCCATTCGAGGGTCTCGAGCGGTTGGACGAGCCGCTGTAACCACTCGGTAACAGTTGTAACAACGCAGGTAACACTCACGATTGACTTAGCACGCCGCCATCGGGACTATAAGCGCCCTCTGCCGGCACGCATCGAGTGGGGCAAGCCCGCCCCATCGCTGACGCTCCGACTGCAATCGTGATCTCAGAGGCTTTAGGAGGACGGCATCAATGCCAGACGTAACCCTGACTACCCTGCAAGGCCTCAAGCAGAAAGGCGAGAAGATTGTCATGCTCACCTGCTATGACGCGACCTTCGCCAAGACCGCCTGCGAAGCCGGAGTGGAGATGTTGCTGATCGGCGACTCCCTGGGCATGGTCCTGCAAGGTCACGACAGCACGCTCCCCGTTTCAGTGGACGAGATGGCTTATCACACCGCCTGCGTCAAGCGTGGGAACCGTGGCGCGATGATAGTCGCGGATCTTCCCTTTATGGCCAACGCCACCGTCGAGCAGACGTTGAACAATTCAGCCGCACTGATGAAAGCCGGCGCGCACATGATCAAGGTCGAAGGCGCAGCCTGGCTGGCCGATTCCATCCGCCTGCTGACCGAACGCGGCATTCCGGTCTGCGCGCATATGGGCCTCACCCCGCAGACAGTCAACGTTTTGGGTGGCTACAAGGTGCAAGGTCGCCAGGAAGCCCAGGCGCTGCAGATGATCGCGGACGCCAAGGCACTCGAAGCGGCGGGCGCAGCAATGCTGTTGCTTGAATGCGTGCCCAGTGAACTTGCGGCACGCATTACCCAAGCGGTTTCGGTGCCGGTAATCGGCATCGGTGCAGGCAGCTCAACCGACGGCCAGGTACTGGTACTGCATGACATGCTCGGTCTGTCCCTGAGCGGACGTGCTCCTAAATTCGTCAAGAATTTCATGCGGGAACACGGCGACATCACATCCGCCATCGCAGCTTATGTTCAGTCAGTGAAAAAAGTGGAATTCCCGGCCGCCGAACACGGGTTTTCGTCATGAACGTGGTAAAAACCGTCGCCGACCTGCGCGCCGCAGTGGCGCGCGCACGCGGGGAAGACAAGCGCATCGGCTTTGTACCGACCATGGGCAACCTGCACGCCGGTCATATCGCCCTGGTAAAGAAAGCGGGCCAGCGCGCCGACTTCGTCGTCGCGAGCATCTTCGTCAATCCGCTGCAGTTCGGTCCCAATGAAGACCTCGCCAGTTACCCGCGCACGCTTGCGGCAGATCAGGAGAAACTTTTCGATGCGGGATGCCACTTGCTGTTTGCGCCCAGCGTGGAGGAGATGTATCCCCATGGTCAGGCGCTGCAAACGATCGTCAGAGTTCCCGGCGTATCCGAGGGGCTCTGTGGCGGCAGTCGTCCAGGGCACTTCGATGGCGTCTCGACCGTAGTCAGCAAGCTGTTCAATATGGTGCTGCCCGATCTCGCCGTGTTTGGCCAGAAGGATTTCCAGCAGCTGGCAGTGATCCGCACCATGGTGCGTGATCTGAACATGCCGGTGCAGATCATTGGCGAGCCGACCATGCGTGCCGAAGACGGCTTGGCGCTGTCCTCGCGCAACGGCTACCTCAGTGCCGACGAACGCGCCACTGCCCCAGCGCTATACCGCACGCTGAATCAGCTGGCGGATGCGATTCGCAACGGGGACCGCGATTACCCGGCACTACTGGCCAAGGGACAACAGACGTTGCAAGCAGCCGGCCTACGTCCCGACTATCTGGAAATCCGTAACGCGACGGATCTGCAGCCAGCCACAGCCGATACACGCGAGCTGGTCATTCTAGTAGCAGCGTTCCTCGGCAGGACCCGTCTGATCGACAACCTGCTGGTTGATATCAGACCCACATCCGTATAACCGCCGACCATCGGCACTGCCCCGCCCGCCCCTCGGTCTTGATCACATCTGAGGGTTCGTGCACACTCTGCGCCGCTTGCGCACCCGGAGGAACCCGCCATGCACGCCATCATGCTCAAGGCCAAATTGCACCGCGCCCAGGTGACCCACTCGGTGCTGGATTATGAAGGCTCCTGCGCCATCGACGGTGACTGGCTGGACCTGGCCGGCATCCGCGAATACGAGCAAATCCAAATTTACAATGTGGACAACGGTGAACGCTTCACCACCTACGCCATCCGCGGCGAGGAAGGTTCGAAGATCATTTCCGTCAACGGCGCGGCAGCCCACAAGGCCGGCGTCGGTCATCGATTGATCATCTGCGCTTATGCGCACTACAGCGAAGCCGAGCTGGCTAGTTTCAAACCCCACGTTCTTTATATGGGCGCCGACGGCGATCTCAGCCATACCAGCAACGCCATTCCGGTACAGGTCGCCTGATCGAAATGAGCTGTACAGAAAGCCCGCAACGTCACCTACGCTGCGGGCTTTTTTGTGTCTTGGGGGTTTCCCCTGACAAGCGAAATCTGCAATGGTCCCAGTGTTCTGGCTAGTATTGGTAACACGGACGGCGAGCGCTCGGAACGCCGGGCGTTTTTCCAAGTCAGACCAGTCTCGAACGCACAGGATTGTGCCGTCGCCGCTTCGTCCCATGGAGCGGTACGCATCTACTTCGTTCAGGATGAAGGCCAGCGTGTCAGTTGATCGAATGACTGTCCGACGGCTGTAGGCATCCATGCCGTCGCATGGACGCGCAGATACGCAGGCAGTCCGCCAAGCAAAGGAAGCCGCACCACCATGAGCTATTACCAGCACCCCCTCGATGCCACCGGTCTGCCGTCCTGGAAGACCTTGGAAGAACACCGCCTGACGATGCAAAATTTCAGCATGCGCGAGGCGTTCAAGGCCGACCCGACACGCTTCAATGATCTGTCGGTTTCCTGCTGTGGCCTGTTTCTCGATTACTCTAAGAATCTAATTACCGCCGAAACCCGCACGCTGTTAGTCAATCTGGCCCGCGAAGCGGGTGTGGAACAGGCCGCTCACGCCATGTTCGAGGGCGAACGGATCAACGCTTCGGAAAACCGCCCGGTGCTGCATACTGCGCTGCGTCGTCCGATGGGCGAATCGGTGATCGTCGACGGGGAGAACATCATCCGTGACGTGCACACCGCGCTGGCGCAGATGACGGACATCGTTACCCGCATCCACAACAACCTGTGGCGTGGTTTTAGCGACAAAACCATTACCGACGTGGTGAACATCGGTATCGGCGGTTCATTCCTCGGCCCGCAGCTGGTCTCCGAAGCATTGCTGCCCTTCACTCAGCACGGCGTTCGCACCCATTATTTGGCCAACATCGACGGCAGCGAGTTCCGCGAGGTGACCGCCAAGCTGAACGTCGAAACCACACTGTTCATCATTTCCAGCAAAACCTTTGGAACTCTCGAGACGCTGAAGAACGCCCAGGCCGCGCGCACCTGGTACCTGGGCAAGGGCGGCACCGAGGAGAAGCTTTACCGTCACTTCATCGCGGTGACCAGTAACAAGCAGGCCGCAGTCGACTTCGGTATACGCGAGAAGAACATATTCCCGATGTGGGACTGGGTTGGCGGTCGCTACTCGCTGTGGTCAGCGATCGGCCTGCCCATTGCACTGGCAATCGGCATGTCGAATTTCAAGGATCTGCTGTCCGGTGCCTACAGCATGGACCAGCATTTCCTCAACGAGCCGTTCGAAAGCAACATGCCTGTTCTGCTGGCGATGCTCGGCGTCTGGTACCACAACTTCTGGGGCGCACAGAGCTACGCCTTCCTGCCGTACGATCACTACCTGCGCAACTTCGTCAAACACCTGCAACAGATGGACATGGAGTCCAACGGCAAGAGCGTCCGCCAGGACGGCACGCCGGTTTCCTGCACCACCGGCCCGGTGATCTGGGGCGGCGTCGGCGCCAACGGCCAGCACGCCTATCATCAACTGCTGCACCAGGGCACCCCGCTGATTCCGGCCGACTTCATCGTGCCGGTCGTCAGTCACAACCCGGTTGCCGATCACCACGAGTGGCTCTACGCCAATTGCCTGTCACAGAGTCAGGCACTGATGCTGGGCAAGACCCGCGAAGAAGCCGAAGCCGAACTCCGAGCCAAGGGCATGAGCGAAGCCGAGATCCAGCGCCTCGCACCGCACAAGGTGATTCCAGGCAACCGTCCGAGCAATACGGTCGTCATGGAAACCATCAGTCCGGGACGTCTCGGCGCACTGATTGCCCTGTACGAGCACAAGGTGTTCGTGCAGGGCGTGATCTGGGGAATCAATTCATTCGATCAATGGGGCGTCGAACTGGGCAAAGATCTGGGCAAGGCCGTCTACGGTCAGATGACCAGCTTCGATGCGCCGCCAGCTGAAGACGCCTCGACTCAGGGCTTGATCGATTTCTTCCGCGGTCGTCATCGCGGCTGATCTGACTGATGTAACCGGGCAGCGTAGCCATCGCTGTCCGGCCCTCCTTTCGCCTTGCCCTTCCCATCGCATCACAGCTGACCGGTAACACGAAGGCTTCGGGTAACATCCTGTTTTTCTCAAGCCATCGCTTATCGCCGCCATGGAATTTATCCGCCGTCGTATCGAATCGCAGGTGCTCAGCCTCACCGGCTTGGCCATCGGCGGCATCGATTATGAAAATCCGCCGGGCGACCCTGGACTGTTCGGCCCGGACTCGGTCTGCTGGGGCGTGCATGGCGACTTCACTTCGATGCTGGTCGGCGGCATTTCCGCCTTACTGCTGCAAGCCTTGCACCCGCTGGCACTGGCAGGTGTCTGGGATCACTCGAACTTTCGCGAAGACTTGCTTGGTCGCCTACGCCGCACCGGCCAGTTCATCTCGGCAACGACATTTGGCAGCCAGGCCGATGCACAGCGGTTGATCGAGCGGGTCCGGTCGATCCACCTGAAGGTCACCGGACACGCCGCCGACGGTCGTCCCTACGCCGCCTACGATCCAGACTTGCTGACCTGGGTGCATGTGGCTGAGGTCAGCAGCTTTATCAAAGCGCATCTGCGTTACCTAAATCCCGCCCTCCCCGATAACGAGCAAGATCGCTATTACGCGGAAGTCGCCCTAATTGCCGAAAGTCTTGGCGCACGGAACGTACCGCGCTCCAGAGAACAGGTCGCGAACTACCTGGAGGCAGTACGGCCACAGCTACGATGTGACGAGCGCTCCCGGGAGATCATTCGCGTACTTTTCAGCGCCCCGGCGCCCAGCATGTTGGCTAGACCTTTTGGCGCCCTGATGATGCAAGCCGGCGTTGAGCTGCTGCCGGACTGGGCAAGCGCCATGCTTGGGCTACAGCAGGGACCGCACCAGCGCCAATTGATCCGGTTCGGGGTCAGGCGCACCGCGCCTGTGCTTCGCTGGGCGGTGCGCAGTGGTTCGGTACATCGAGCGCGGCGCCGCATGGGCCTGCCAAGCCGCTAGCCTGCTTGGCAAGTTTTGCAGGTGGAGTCGCCCCGAACGCTGAGACAGCATCACGCAGGCTCAACGCCGGTGTTTTCCGATAAACTGCGCGCCCATTTCTCCGAGTCGCCACGCATGCCCTCTCTCGAACAGGCTCTGCGCGCCGCCTACCGCAATCGCGAAGGATTGCTCATTCAACTACACGACCAGGCTACCGACTGTTACCGGTTGTTCCACGGCAGCCAGGAAGGTGCTCCAGGCCTGACGGTCGACCGTTACGGCCCGCAGCTACTGGTGCAGAGCTTTCATCAAACCCTCGAACGTGACGCGCTGCTGGCCCTGCATGAGCAGGTTTGCGCAAGCCTCGGCGGGCACCTGTCTCTCGTCTATAACGACCGCTCCCAGGGCAATTCGCGCATCGATAGAAACGACCCGGTGTACCGCGCCGATGCAACCGCACTGGAAGATCAGGTCGGGCGGGAATGGGGCATCAATTACCGCGTGCGCGCTCGTCACAGCGGCCAGGATCCGCTGCTGTTTCTCGATCTGCGCAATGTTCGCGGCTGGGTCAAGACCAACAGCGCCGGCAAGTCGGTTCTCAACCTTTTCGCCTATACCTGCGGCGTCGGTCTTTGCGCCGCAGCCGGCGGTGCGCGCGAGGTCTGCAACCTGGACTTCGCCGAAAGCAACCTGGCGGTCGGGCGGGAGAACGGCGCGCTCAACCCCGACCTGGCGCCCATGCAGTTCGTTCAATCGGACTATTTTCCGGCCATCCGGCAGTTGGCGGGCTTGCCGGTTCCGCAGCGACGCGGTCGTCAGCTTCCTGAGTATCCCCGCCTCGCACCGAAGCAGTTCGACCTAGTACTGCTCGATCCTCCGGCCTGGTCGAAAAGCGCATTCGGCACGGTCGACCTGTTACGTGACTACCAAAGCCTGCTCAAACCCGCCCTGCTCGCCACCGCCGATGGTGGCGTGCTGATCTGCTGCAACAACCTGGCGAAGGTCCATCTGGAAGACTGGCGCGAACAGGTGCTGCGCTGCGCGACCAAGGCCGGAAGGCCGGTACGTCATTGGCAGGCACTGTCACCCGCAGCGGATTTTCCGTCAGCCGACGGACAGCCCCCACTGAAGGTCCTCGTACTGCAATTGTGAAGTGCCGTAGACGCCAGCGTGCCAGAGGAACCCGCGTCTCGTGCCATACTCCAAGGCATTCCATCGCCTGGAAAGTAGATCCGCATGCCCAACGGAATGAAGCGCGTACTCATCGGCCTGATGGCCGCTCTGGTCTGCTATTGCCTCCTCGGCTTTCTGATACTGCCCGGTGTCGCCCAGCGTGTCGTGAATCAGCAGCTGATTCAGTACGCAACGGTACCGGCACGGCTGGAGCGGATCGAATTCAACCCGTTCAGTCTCGAACTCACACTGTTCAACCTGCGCCTTGGCGAAGAAAAACAGCAGCAACTCGGCTTTGAGCGCCTCTATCTCGACCTGGAATGGAGCAGCCTGTGGCGTCGCGTCCTGCAGATCGAGAACATAGAACTGATTCAACTGCACACCGAAGTGGTCTTCGACAAGAACGGCGTACTCAATCTGGCCCAGCTATTCGATCTGCCACCCGCTACAGACGAGGAGAGCCCGGACGAGACTGATGACGAACCCTTCGCACTGCGCATCGGCCGGCTTCAGTTGGTGAAAGGCTCGGTCCACTTCGCCGATCAACGACCCGAGGAGCCTATCGATTTTCTGCTCGATTCGCTCAACTTCGAATTGCTCAACTTCGCCACCCGTTCGGATGACGCAGCCGACGCGGTCCTGGTCGCCACCGGCCCCAGCGGTGCCCGTGTGGACTGGACAGGACAGGTCAATCTGGCACCGATCAGGTCGTCCGGTCGGCTAGAAATTAGTAACCTGATGCTGAAGGACTTCTGGGCATATGCACATGACGCGATACCGCTGCAGCTACAGGAAGGTCAACTGAGTTTCGCCAGCGACTATCGACTCGACCTTGCGGAACGCACCGAGCTGCAACTGAGCGATCTGAATGCGCAACTGGCGCCACTTAAACTCCACGCCCCCGATGGACAGCCGCTGGTTCAACTGGAAAACCTGGAAATCAGCCAGACTTCGCTGGATCTGGCCAAGCAGCAGGTGGTAATCGGTCAGCTGCGAAGCCGCAAGCTAGAAACCTGGGCAACCCGTGAGCACGACGGCGAGCTGAACTGGCAGAAGCTGCTCACATCCTCACCGGATGCAGCCGATGACCAGAGCCAGACGATCCAGGAAACAGACAATACCGAGCCACCGCAATCACCCTCGTCTGACGACGGTACTACAGCAGACAGTAATGCCTGGCAGGTTCTGTTGCGTGACGCACAGCTGCGCGACTATCAGGTGCATCTGAGCGATCGCGTGCCAGATGAAGAAGTCACCTTGGAGCTGGGTCCGCTGAATCTCGATGTGTCCGACTTCGACAGTCTGGGCACCTCTCCTTTCAGCCTCGAACTGGACACAGCCGTTGGCAATCAGGGCTCGCTGCAGGCAGAGGGGCAGCTGCAACTAAAGCCTGCTACAGGGAGGCTGAGCATCAAGACGCAGGATATCGACCTGCGCATCGCCCAGGCCTACCTGACACCCTTCGTGCATCTGGAATTACGCAGCGGGCTCCTGGCCAGCCAACTGGAATTCGAACTGACCGGCACCGAACCGCTGGCGTTCAATCTCGGAGGGGCTGCCGAGATCACCCAGATGCACACGCTGGATACAATCAACGACCGCGACTTCGTCAAATGGCAGCGTCTGCAGCTCGGCGGGCTCGATTACCGACACCCTCAGCAATTACAGATAGAGCGTATCGACCTGACGCAGCCCTATGCACGCTTCATCATCAATCCAGACCTCACCACCAACATCAACGATCTGCTGGTGGACAAGACGCCAACCGCCGATAGCGACGCAACTCCCGGCGCAACGGAGCCGACGGAGCCGATGGCCATCCACATCGGCGGAATCTCAATCAACGACGGATCGGCGAATTTCTCCGACCTCAGTTTGCGCCCGCCGTTTATCACGGCGGTGCAGGAGCTCAATGGCGAAATCGGAACGATCGACAATCGGGAACAGTTGTCAGCTTCGGTTGATATCAAAGGTAAGGTCGACCGCTACGCACCGGTGAGCATCAAGGGGGAGCTCACCCCCTTCGATCCGTTGCAGAGTCTTGATATCGCTACCAGCTTCAGGCAAGTCGAACTGACCACCCTTTCCCCCTACTCCAGCAAGTTCGCCGGTTACCGCATCCGCAAGGGCCGGCTCGATCTCGACCTGCATTACCGCATCCAGCAGGGCCAACTGAATGCCGAAAATAAAGTCGTGCTGCAGCAGCTACAGCTCGGCGAGCAGGTCGACAGCCCCGAGGCAGTTGACCTGCCGGTGCGATTGGCCGTCGCGCTATTGAAGGACAGTCGGGGCACGATCTCTATCGAGCTGCCGGTACAGGGCAACCTCAACAACCCCCAATTCGATGTCATGCCCATCGTCTGGCAGACACTGCGCAACCTCATCGCGCGCGCGGTCAAGGCACCTTTCAAGTTTCTTGCCGGGCTCGCGGGTGGCGACCAGGGCGACCTCAGCCAAGTGCTCTTCGCTCCAGGCAGCAGCGACCTCGATCAGCAGGCGCGCGGCAACCTTGACACCCTGGCCCATGCTCTGCAGGAACGCCCAGTGTTACGCCTTGAAGTCGAAGGCCAGAGCTCGCCACAAGCGGACGGGCCGCTGCTGGCCGAACAGTGGTTGCAACGCGAATATCAGGAAACTTGGTACAAAATGCTGCAACGTCGTGGCGACAAGGTGCCTGCCGATGCCGCGCAGCTGGAAGTCGGCGAGGAGGAGAAAACCGCATTGCTAGAGGGCATCTACCGCAGCAGGCTTGGACAACAACCGCCTGCTCAATGGGACGAGCTCGACGAGCAGGTACGCAGCGAGAAGATGCGCGACGCGGTGGTAGCCAGCCGAGCAGACAGCACCGCCCTGCTGCGTCGGTTGAGCCGCGACCGTGCCAGTTCAATCAAAGAATATTTGGTCGAACAGGCAGGCCTGGATGATTCGCGGGTATACCTGCTGGACACTGGCATCAGCCATACCGGACAGGACGGACAAATCCCGACGCCCTTGCACCTTGGAACCGAGTGAAATGCCAGCTCTTATCGGTCGTGCCCTGTTACTCGTTTTGGCGCTTTCAGCCTCGCTATCGCAGGCCGATACGCTACGCTGCGGCAGCCAACTGGTCAGCACTGGCGATAGGGCATTCGAAGTAGAACGCAAGTGCGGCGCACCTGTTCAGCGCGATCTGATTGGCTACACGCTTGGTCCCCAGGCCAGGCAGGAATTGGTCATAGAGGAATGGCTTTACGGTCCCAACAACGGCATGCTCAGCATTCTCACCTTCGAGGGCAACCGACTGACACGCATCGAGTCGCGCCGCGCTCGCTGAACAAAAGGATTTTCCATGCCTCCCGCTTTGCCTGTCGTCCTGCTGAGCCTGTTCATGTTCGCTTGCAATGCCCAAGCGTCCTCGACTTATCGTTGTAACAGCGCCCTGGTCAGCCTTGAAGCGTCTACAGCCGAAGTCAGAAACAAATGCGGCGAGCCGTCCAGCGCCTCGCTAGTCGGCTACAAGGAAGTCGTCGATGAATATGGCTTCCGCCAGGAAGTGCAGGTTGAAGAGTGGGTCTACGGGCCGAACAACGGCATGTACCATTTCCTACGGTTCGAAGGGAACCGCTTGCGCCGAATAGAGAGCCAACGCGGTCGTTGAAATCACAAAAAGCCCCACGCGAAGGTGGGGCTCGTTCTCACCGCTTACGCGATGGGGAGATTTCGATTAGTCGACAGTTTTTAGGCCATCCGCAGAAACGTCGCGGACGCCTTTCACAGCTTTGGCCTTGTTGACGGCCATTTCACGCTCGGCCTCAGTTGCGACAGTGCCGGACAGCGACACCACACCATCTTTGGTCTCTACTTCGATATCCATACCGGGAGTGGCATCTTCGGCCAGCAGGGACGACTTCACCTTGGTGGTGATCCAGGTATCGGAAACAGCATCGCCAGCCTTATCCATAGTGTCGTTCGTGGCCAGCATGACGGTATCAGTGTTATCCAGCGCTGGCGTGGTGTCAGCGAACGCAACGCCTGTCATAGGCAAGCTCAGCGCAGCGACGGCGGCAGCAGCGGTAAGAGAGTTCTGGATCATATTCATAGTGGCACTCCTGTTTTCTTCAAATGTCTGCGGCATCACTCCGACCGCAGATTCACAGGTAACATCGCAAGCACCATGCCATTTTTTACCCAAAAAATGTACTTTAAAATCAATAACTTAATAAAAGCAGTAGCTGAAAGCCACTAGCACACTGCATGTTCGGCCTCAGCGAAGCGTGCAACTTGCAACCCAGATGCCGCAAGCGCGACACCCGTTTTCATAAAAGGGTGGTCCGTGAATACTGAGGAATGAAAAAGGACCCCGGAGGGTCCTTTCTTCATCGCTATCGCCGTTGCATTTAGGCGCCGGAGGCTTCGGCAGCTGCCACATCCTTGATTGATAGCTTGATACGACCGCGGTTATCGACGTCCAATACCAGAACCTTCACTTCCTGGCCTTCCTTGAGCACGTCGGTGACTTTCTCGACGCGCTGATCGCTCAGCATCGAAATATGCACCAGACCGTCCTTGCCCGGCAGGATATTGACGAAGGCACCGAAGTCGACGATGCGCTCCACCTTTCCAACATAGATCTTACCGATCTCGGCCTCGGCAGTGATGCCCAGTACGCGCTGCTTGGCGGCCTCGGCAGCTTCCTTGGTTTCGCCGAAGATCTTGATCGAGCCGTCGTCTTCGATATCGATCGAGGCTTTGGTTTCTTCGCAAATGCTACGGATAGTGGCGCCGCCCTTGCCGATAACATCGCGGATCTTGTCCTGGTCGATCTTCATCGCAATCATGGTCGGTGCGTTCGCCGACAGCTCGGTGCGCGACTGCGCGATGACCTGATTCATCTGGCCAAGGATGTTCAGACGCGCTTCCAGCGCCTGCTCCAGCGCCTGCTCCATGATCTCTTCGGTGATGCCTTGGATCTTGATGTCCATCTGCAGCGCGGTGACGCCCTTGGCGGTACCGGCAACTTTGAAGTCCATGTCGCCCAGGTGATCTTCGTCACCGAGGATGTCGGTCAATACGGCGAACTTCTCGCCTTCTTTGACCAGACCCATGGCGATACCGGCAACTGGTGCCTTCATGGGTACGCCGGCATCCATCAGCGCCAGCGAAGCACCACAGACCGAAGCCATGGAGCTGGAACCGTTGGACTCGGTGATTTCCGAAACGACACGGATGGTGTATGGGAATTCGTCGGCACTTGGCAGCATGGCAGAAACGGAGCGACGGGCCAGACGGCCATGACCAATTTCGCGGCGACCGGTAGCGCCCATGCGTCCACACTCGCCCACCGAGTACGGCGGGAAGTTGTAATGCAGCATGAAGGGGTCTTTCTTCTCGCCTTCGAGCGTGTCGAGCAGTTGGGCGTCACGCGCAGTACCCAGGGTAGCAACCACCAGCGCCTGAGTTTCGCCACGGGTAAACAGCGCCGAACCGTGGGTCTTGTCGAGCACGCCGACTTCGATGTTCAAGCCACGTACGGTACGGGTATCACGACCGTCGATACGCGGCTTGCCGTTGACGATGTTCTCGCGCACGGTACGGTATTCGATTTCGCCGAAAGCGTCTTTCACTTCGCCGGCAGAAGGCTGGCCTTCTTGGCCAGAGAATTTGGCGACGATCTGGTCACGCAGCTCACCCAGGCGCGCATAGCGATCCTGCTTGATGATAATGGTGTAGGCCTGGGAAATCGCCTCGCCGAACTCGCTACGAATGGCAGTGAGCAGAGCCGTGTTTTCCGCCTTCGGTTGCCAGTCCCAGGTCGGCTTGGCGGCTTCAGCAGCCAGCTCGGTTACAGCCTGGATCACAGCCTGGAATTCGTCATGGGCGAACAATACGGCGCCCAGCATCTGGTCTTCGGTCAGCTCTTTGGCTTCGGACTCGACCATCAGCACGGCGTCCTTGGTACCCGCGACGACCATGTCCAGGCTGGATGCCTTGAGCTGCTCGTAAGTCGGGTTCAGCAGGTAGCCGGTTTCCGGGTGGAAGGCGACGCGCGCGGCACCGATCGGACCGTTGAACGGAATGCCGGAAATGGCCAGCGCAGCGGAGGTACCGATCATCGCAGCGATGTCCGGATCGGTCTTCTTGCTGGTCGACACGACGGTGCAGATAACTTGCACTTCGTTCTGGAAACCTTCCGGAAACAGCGGACGAATCGGGCGATCGATCAGTCGCGAGGTCAGAGTTTCCTTCTCGGATGGACGCGCTTCGCGCTTGAAGAAGCCGCCAGGGATCTTGCCGGCTGCGTAGGTCTTTTCCTGATAATGAACTGAAAGCGGGAAAAAGCCCTTGCTTGGGTCTGCTGTCTTGGCGCCGGTGACGGCCACCAATACGGTGACGTCCTCGTCAACGGTGACCAGCACTGCGCCGGAGGCTTGACGGGCGATACGGCCAGTCTCGAGGGTAACGGTCGACTGACCGAACTGGAATTTCTTGATTACCGGGTTCACGGTGTTTTCCTTCTCTCTATTGCCTTTGGGGGAAATCGGCGGGAGCGGCGGGAATCGGACCCGATCTCTCCTGCAAAAGCCAAAAAGCTGGAAGCCCGAAGCTGGAAGCGGAGAACTCCTCCGACATACAACTTCAAGCTTCCAGCTCCCGGCTTCAAGCTCGCTACGTCTTAACGACGCAGACCCAGACGACCGATCAGGGCGCTGTAACGAGTGGTGTCCTTGCCCTTCAGGTAATCCAGCAGCTTACGACGCTGGTTGACCATACGGATCAGGCCACGACGGGAGTGGTGGTCCTTACCGTTGGCCTTGAAGTGACCTTGCAGCTTATTGATGTTGGCGGTCAGCAGGGCAACCTGCACTTCCGGAGAACCGGTATCGCCTTCAGCTTGCTTGTACTCGTTAACGATCTGGGATTTTTCTTCAACGCTAAGTGCCATGATGGGCTCCTTATATGAACAGGCCGGGACGTGTCCCGTGTTTTAAATAAGGAATGACCGTGCCTGCCGACAGCCATCCTCGTAACGCGGCACGCTTTGAGGCGCACTGCGTATCGGTCATTCCGACCGAATCAACCGACGCGGCGCAATACGCCCGTCTTCACTCACTTCACCGATGCCAATGAAGCGACCATTATGATCCTGTACCCGCAGCATGCCGAACTTCGGCGCTTCCGGCGCACGTACCGGCTGGCCATGCAGCCAATAAAAGGCGCTGTGCTCTGACAGCTGCAGCAGCGGCCAATGCTCGAGCCCGCTATCGATCGGCTTTAGAAAGGCGTCGACCGCGTCCGCACCGCCCTCGGCATGTACTCGTTCGAGTTCCTCGAGACTGACTGTCTGAGCCAAGTGGAAAGGCCCAGCCTGGGTCCGACGCAGCTCGGCCACGTGTGCACCGCAACCCAGCTCGTGCCCGATATCCTCGACCAGCGTCCGAATATAGGTGCCTTTGCTGCACGCCACGGCAAAGCGGGCCTGATCCGCTTCCAACGAAAGCAAATCCAAGCTCGCAATGGTAACAGAACGCGGCTCGCGCTCCACCACCTCTCCTGCACGCGCCAGCTTGTACAGTGGTTGGCCATCGCGCTTGAGCGCCGAATACATCGGCGGCACCTGCTGGATGTCTCCACGAAACTGCGGAAGTACTGCTTCGAGCTGCGCCTGGCTGATCGTTACCGGCTTGCGTGCGAGCACCTCGCCTTCCGCATCGGCGGTCGTAGTGGTGACACCAAGCTGCGCCAATGTTTCATAGCCCTTGTCGGCGTCTAGTAGGTACTGAGAAAACTTGGTTGCCTCACCGAAACACAATGGCAGCACGCCGGTAGCCAGCGGATCGAGGCTACCCGTATGGCCGGCTTTCTCGGCGTTGAGCAACCAGCGAACCTTTTGTAACGCTGCATTGGAGCTAAAACCGCGGGGCTTATCGAGGAGAATGATGCCGCTGACTGCGCGGCGAACGCGTTTTACCTGTGCCAAACGTTATTCTCCACCGTCATCGCTGTGTTTGCGATCTTCCGCGACGGCACGCTCGATAAGCGACGTCAGCTCCACACCGCGACGAACGCTGGCGTCGTAATTGAAATGCAATTGAGGCACGGTGCGTAGTTTCATCGCCTTACCCAGCTGCATCCTTAAAAAACCGCTGGCATCGTTGAGAATCCGAAGATTGCCTCTGACCGCATCCTCGTCGTCATCCTTGCCCATGATAGTGATGAACACCTTGGCATGGGAAAGATCACGACTGACCTCGACACCGGTAATGGTGACTAGCCCCAGGCGCGGGTCCTTGACTTCACGTTGAATCAACAGCGCCAGCTCGCGCTGCATCTGGTCGCCGATACGCTGGGTACGGCTGAATTCTTTGGCCATAAGATCCGCCTCAAGCTGCAAGCTGCAAGCTATGAAATTTCCAACCACAAAGCCAAACGGCAAGCTCAATCGGCAACCGGAGCCGCCTCTTGAAACTTGCCGCCTGATGCTTGCAGCTGCTGTTTAGAGCGAACGAGCCACTTCGACTTTCTCGAACACTTCGATCTTGTCGCCAGCCTTGACGTCGTTGTAGCTCTTCACCGCGATACCGCATTCCATGCCGGCACGCACTTCGGCGACGTCATCCTTGAAGCGGCGCAGGGATTCCAACTCGCCTTCGAAAATGACCACGTCGTCGCGCAGAACGCGGATCGGACGATTGCGGTGAACCATACCCTCGACGACCATGCAGCCAGCCACAGCACCGAACTTGGGCGACCGGAACACATCGCGAACTTCCGCCACACCGAGAATATTCTCGCGCACGTCACTGCCGAGCATGCCAGTGAGAGCTTTCTTAACGTCCTCGATGATGTCGTAGATCACGTTGTAGTAACGCAGATCCAGACCTTCCTGCTCGACGATCTTTCGCGCGCCAGCATCGGCACGAACGTTGAAGCCGAACAGTACAGCGTTGGAGGCCAGCGCCAAGTTGGCGTCGCTTTCGGTAATACCACCGACACCGCCGCCGATCACACGCACCTGTACCTCGTCGTTACCCAGCCCCCCGAGCGAGCCCTGCAACGCTTCAAGCGAGCCACGGACATCGGATTTGAGGACGATGTTGAGCGTCTTCTTCTCTTCTTGTCCCATGTTCTCGAAAATGTTTTCCAGCTTGCCAGCGTGGGCACGGGCCAGTTTGACTTCGCGGAACTTGCCCTGACGGAAAAGGGCGACTTCACGCGCTTTTTTCTCGTCAGCCAGCACGCTCATCTCATCGCCGGCGTCCGGTGTGCCGTCCAGACCGAGGATTTCGACCGGAATCGACGGGCCTGCTTCTTTTATCGGCTTGCCATTTTCATCGAGCATGGCGCGGATGCGGCCGTAGTTCGAACCGACCAGTACCATATCGCCCTGACGCAACGTACCGTCCTGAACCAGCACGGTAGCCACCGGGCCGCGGCCCTTATCGAGACGCGATTCGACGACCACACCACGACCAGGCGCGGACGGGGTTGCAGTCAACTCAAGAATTTCCGCCTGCAGTAGAACGGCTTCGAGCAGATCGTCGACACCCGTACCCATCTTTGCCGATACCGGCACGAACGGCGTGTCGCCGCCCCACTCCTCGGATGTGACGTCGTGTGCGGACAGCTCGCTGCGGATACGATCGAGATCAGCTCCCGGCTTGTCGATCTTGTTCACAGCAACGACCAGCGGAACACCGGCGGCCTTCGCATGCTGAACAGCTTCGATGGTCTGCGGCATGACCCCGTCGTCCGCCGCAACGACCAGAATTACGATATCGGTCGCCTGAGCACCGCGGGCACGCATTGCGGTAAACGCAGCGTGACCTGGGGTGTCGAGGAAGGTAACCATGCCACGCTCGGTTTCAACGTGATAGGCACCGATATGCTGAGTGATTCCGCCAGCTTCGCCAGCAGCAACCTTGGCGCGACGAATATAGTCGAGCAAGGAGGTTTTGCCGTGGTCGACGTGGCCCATCACGGTCACTACCGGTGCACGGGTGATGGCCTCGCCTTCGAACTTCAGCAGTTCCGCCAGTTGCTCTTCCAATGCGTTATCGCTGACCAGACGGACCTTGTGACCCAGTTCTTCGGCGATCAGCTGGGCAGTTTCCTGATCCAGCACTTGGTTGATAGTTACCGGAGTGCCCATCTTGAACATGAACTTGATGACTTCGGCAGCCTTAACGGACATCTTCTGCGCAAGATCGCCAACGGTGATGGTTTCACCAATCGCAACTTCACGAATGACCGGGCCGGTCGGGCTCTGGAAGCCATGTGCGTTGCGCTTCTTCAGTTTTGACTTGCCACGGCCACCACGACGGAAGCCATCGGCATCGTCTTCACCACTGCGCACAGTACGTGACAACGGAGCCTTCGCCTTGAGCGATGGGCGATGCTGGGCCTGCTTGCGGTCACGACGCTCGTCGTCATCGCTACGAGTTTTTTCTGCGCGACGAGGCTCGTCCTTCTTGCGCTCCTCGACCGGAGCGGTCGGGGCGACAGGTGCGGCAACGGTAGCTACCGGCTCTGCGGTAGCCTGCGGAGCTGATGGAGTTTCTGCCTTGGCTTCGAGTTCGGCTTTACGACGCGCTTCCTCTTCGGCACGCAGGCGCGCCTCCTCGGCTTCCTTCTGACGAGCAGCCTCTTCCACTGCGCGCTGCTCTTCCAGCTCGCGCTGCTTCTCGGCTTCGATCTCGTCGGGGCTGCGCTTGACGAAGGTCTTTTTCTTGCGAACTTCAACGCTAATGGTCTTGCTGCCAGCGACCTTCAGCTTGGTAGTGGTTTTGCGCTGCAAGGTAATCTTGCGCGGCTCATCCACTTTGGCACCGTGGCTGCTTTTGAGGTGCGCCAACAGGGCCTGCTTTTCATTATCGGTCACTACTTGCTCGGCGCTGGTGTGCGACAGTCCTGCCTCACGCATCTGCTGTAGCAGTCGCTCGACCGGTGTGTCGACCACCTGGGCCAGTTCTTTCACCGTGACTTGCGTCATGCATCTCTCTCCTCAGGCCGCTAAATTACTTACTCGAACCAGTGGGCTCGGGCGGCCATGATCAGCTTGCCGGCACGTTCTTGATTTATGCCGTCTATGTCGAGTAGGTCGTCAATCGACTGCTCGGCCAAGTCTTCGCGAGTAATGACACCCCGCATCGCCAACTCGACCGCCAGTTCCTTGTCCATGCCTTCCAGCTCGAGCAAATCCTCGGCCGGCTGGGCGTCTGCCAGTTTTTCTTCCGTTGCGATAGCCTTGGTCAGCAGGCGATCCTTGGCGCGGGTCCGCAGCTCATTGACGATATCTTCGTCGAAGCCTTCGATGCCGAGCATTTCCTCCATTGGGACGTAGGCGATTTCTTCGAGCGAAGTGAAACCTTCCTCGACCAGTACTTGCGCGAGTTCCTCATCGACATCCAGCTCTTCGATGAAATTGCGCAGGATGTCGCCAGTTTCTTCCTGTTGTTTGGTCTGAATATCCGCCTCGGTCATCACGTTCAGCGTCCAGCCTGTCAGCTGGCTGGCGAGGCGCACGTTCTGCCCGCCACGACCGATCGCTTGAGCCAGGTTGTCTTCGCCAACAGCGATATCCATGGCATGGGCGTCTTCGTCGACGATGATGGCAGCGACTTCCGCTGGGGCCATTGCGTTAATGACGAACTGCGCCGGATTCTCATCCCACAGCACGATGTCGACACGCTCGCCACCAATTTCTCCAGAGACCGCTTGAACCCGCGAGCCGCGCATGCCAATGCAGGCGCCTTGCGGATCGATGCGCTTGTCTTTGGAACGAACGGCAATCTTGGCGCGCGAGCCTGGATCGCGCGATGCGCCCATTACCTCGATAAGCCCTTCGGCGATTTCCGGCACTTCGATACGGAACAACTCGATAAGCATTTGCGGCGCTGTACGCGACAGAATCAGCTGCGGCCCGCGGTTCTCTGTGCGGATTTCACGAAGCAGCGCTCGCACTCGAGCGCCGACACGAAAGGTCTCGCGCGCAATGATATCTTCGCGTGCAAGCAACGCCTCGGCGTTATTGCCAAGATCAACGATGACACTGTCACGGGTGACCTTCTTTACCGTACCGGAGATGATTTCACCCAGGCGATCGCGATAGGCCTCGACCACCTGTGCACGCTCAGCCTCACGAACCTTCTGCACGATGACTTGCTTGGCAGTTTGCGCAGCGATACGACCGAACTCGATGGATTCGATCTTTTCTTCGAGAACGTCTCCAATCTTAGCGCCGGCCTCGAGAGCCTGCTCCATGTCGACGGTCAGTTGGTGTGCCGGATCGTCGAATTCTTCTTCTTCGACAATCGTCCAACGGCGGAAGGTCTCATAGCTACCATTCTGCCGATTGATTTCAACACGCAGGTCAACTTCGTCTTCGAAGCGCTTCTTGGTAGCAGTGGCCAAAGCCAGCTCCAATGCCTCGAAAATCACACCGGCCGGTACGCCTTTTTCGTTGGATACCGACTCCACCACCAGCAGTACTTCTTTGCTCATCGTACGCCTCGCCTTTCGCAATCCATTGGGTCCGCGGGATCCGCGCTTTATTCAAAACGTGGAAGAATATTTGTCTTGTCGATCATGTCTATCGGCAACAGATACTCGTGATCATCCACCAGCACCACCACATCTTGCTCTTCGACCCCGCGGAGAAGACCCTGGAAATTGCGCCGGCCCTCGAAGGGCGAGCGCAGCTTTATTTTTACCTGTTCACCCACGTGCGCAACGTACTGTTCAAGCGTGAACAGTGGCCGATCCATACCAGGCGAAGACACCTCAAGGGTGTAATCGGAACTGATCGGATCTTCGACGTCGAGAACACCACTGAGCTGCCGACTGACCTTTTCACAGTCATCGACAAGAATCCCGTTGGAATGATCGATGTAGATCCTCAACAAGGAATGCCGACCCTGGGAAATGAATTCGATACCCCAGCACTGATAGCCAAGCGCCTCGACCACCGGGGCCAACAAGGCCTGCAACTGTTCTAGCTTGCTCGACATCGAAGTCCCTCGCGCATGCTGTACAAATGAAAAATGGGCGAAACGCCCATCCCTATTGATCGCCTGTAAATGCCGGCGACCTGGCTTGAAGCCAATAAAAAGCCCCTTTGTTTAGGGGCTCTTCATCAACTGGTTGCGGGGGCTGGATTTGAACCAACGACCTTCGGGTTATGAGCCCGACGAGCTACCAGACTGCTCCACCCCGCGTCAAACTGGGCACGAATTATACGACCGCACCTATCACAGGTCAACCAAAACACTGAAACAAGAAAGCCCGCATCTGCGGGCCTACTTGTTTGGTACCGAGGAGGGGACTCGAACCCCTACAGCCTATGGCCACTACCACCTCAAGGTAGCGTGTCTACCAATTCCACCACCTCGGCAAAAACCTTTGCTACTGCTTCTGTATCTCCGGCACCTCGTCGGTGCTATCCGCAGACGGAGCGGACTCCAGAACAGGCACATCCTCAACCGCTGGCTTGCTGACAGGCACCTCCAGCACTGCTGGATCCGGCAAGCCAACTTGCGACATCTGATCAGCTTGCTGCGTTGCAAAGAACGCCAACCCCAGACTTGTCACAAAAAAAACGCCGGCGAGTATAGCAGTAAAACGACTAAGAAAGGTAGAGGAACCTTGACTTCCGAAAACAGTTGCCGAAGCACCCGAACCGAAAGACGCACCAGCATCCGCACCCTTGCCCTGCTGCAGTAGCACAAGCAATACCACACCAATGGCAACCAGCAGATGCACCACAATCACAACAGTCTGCAACATCTGATCAGTTCCCTGCGGCACGACAAATCGCGCCGAAATCATTCGCTTTCAGAGAGGCGCCACCGATAAGCCCCCCGTCGATATCTGCCATTCCGAAAAGCTCGGCGGCATTTTCCACCTTCACACTGCCGCCGTACAAAACACGCACGCCTTCAGCGATACGCTGATCTTTACGCGCCAACTGCTCTCGAATGGCAGCATGCACTTCCTGAGCCTGCTGCGGCGTCGCCGTAAGCCCGGAACCAATTGCCCAGACCGGCTCGTAAGCCACAACCGCCTTCTCGAAGGCTGAAATTCCAACATCAGCTATTATGCGAGCCAGCTGACGCTCTACCACTTTCAATGTCTGGCCCGCCTGGCGCTGCTCCAGTGTTTCACCAAGACACAACACCGGGATCACTCCACACTCCAGCGCCGCGGCGAATTTCTTGCTCACCACCTCGTCGCTTTCGCCCAAAATCAAGCGTCGCTCAGAGTGACCAACCAGAACCCATTCGCAACCAACATCAGCCAACTGGGAAGCAGACTGCTCACCGGTAAAAGCACCGAAGCCAGCTTCTGCTGCACAGTCTTGGCCGCCGACGGCAATCATCTCGCCGTCCAAGCCACTTACAGCTTGAGCCAAATGCAGAAAGGACGGAAAAACCACCACTTCTACTGCTGCAGGAATATCCTGCTGGCTGAGCGCCTCGATCAGCTCTGCGACGCTGGCGCGGGTACCGTTCATTTTCCAGTTACCAGCTACCAAGGGGCGACGCATGCTTTACCTCGTCGGTCAAAGTGGGCGCAGATGGTACTCAACGGAAACAAACCTGGCAAGCGGGAATCACACACAAACTTCCGTAACTACGTTCGCCAGTTCTTCGGCATAACTGCGGACCTGCTTCTCATCGTCGCCCTCGACCATAACCCTAACCAAAGGCTCGGTTCCCGACTTGCGCAACAGCACGCGACCACGTCCCGCCATGCGCTCGGTAACACTGTCGCAGACTGCCTGTACCTGAGGGTGAGAAATAGGGTCACGATCACCCACGAAACGCACATTGATCAAGACCTGCGGACACTTTTTCCAGGCCAGACGCTCCTGCGCGAGGCTCTGACCGCGACGTCTCAATGCCAGCACAACCTGAAGCGCAGCGATAATCGCATCGCCGGTAGACACGTGCTGCGCACAGACTATGTGCCCTGAGTTTTCGCCGCCAAGCACCCAGTCACGCTCAAGCATCTCTGCCATTACGTACCGGTCACCCACCTTCGCCCGAACGAACGGAATATCGCGTGCCTTCAACGCCAATTCGAGCCCCAGATTGCTCATCAGCGTCCCAACAACACCTCCAGTCAGGTAGCCACGATCCTGTAGGTCGGTGGCGATGATGTAGAGCAGTTCGTCGCCATCCACCTGTGCACCCGTGTGATCGACCATCATCACGCGATCGCCATCCCCGTCGAAGGCGATACCGAAATCCGCACCATACTCGACCACAGCTTTCTGCAGCTGCACTACATGGGTAGACCCAACGCCTGCATTGATATTGAGGCCGTCAGGCTGCGCAGCGATAACCGCCACGTCTGCCCCAAGCTCGCGAAACACACTAGGGGCCACCTTGTAGGTCGCACCATGCGCACAATCGAGCACGACCTTCATACCCGAGAAGTCAGTGCTAGTCGGCACACTGCTCTTGCAAAACTCGATATAACGACCGGCCGCATCGTTGATTCGCGACGCTTTGCCAAGCTGCTCTGACTCTACGACGGTCATCGGCGCATCAAGCAACTCTTCGATCATCAGCTCGACCTCGTCCGGCAGCTTGGTGCCACGCCCGGAAAAGAATTTGATGCCATTATCATGATGCGGATTGTGCGATGCACTGATCACGATACCCGCGTCAGCGTGAAAAGTACGTGTCAAATATGCGACCGCCGGGGTCGGCATTGGCCCGAGTAGCAGCACATCAGCGCCCGCAGCGGAGAGCCCGGCTTGCAGGGCGGACTCGAACATGTATCCGGAAATGCGGGTGTCCTTACCGATCAGAATGCGGCACTTGCCGTGCTTACGAAAAGCCATCCCGGCAGCCCATCCAAGCTTGAGCATGAAGTCCGGAGTGATCGGAAACTGCCCTACATGACCGCGAATGCCATCGGTTCCAAAATACTTTTTGCTCATGGTGACTTCCTATTCTGCCGTCTGCACTGCAGCAATCATTCGAACCACATCAACCGTTTCAGCCACGTCGTGTACACGTAAGATACTAGCGCCCTTGGTCACGGCCAGCGCTGCAAGAGCCAGGCTTCCATATAAGCGATGCGCTACGTCGCGTTCGAGCGCCTGCCCGATCATGCTCTTTCGCGAAACGCCTATCAGCAATGGACGCCCCAAAGCGTGAAGCTGGTCCATATGCTTGAACAGGCTGAGATTATGCGACAGGCTCTTGGCGAAGCCGAACCCCGGGTCCAACATAATCCGTTCTGCCGGAATGCCGGCCGAGGCACACACCCTCATCCGCTCTCGTAAGAACTCAACTACCTCGGATGTAACATCCCGGTAGCTGGGATCATTCTGCATGTCGGCCGGCTCACCGCGCATATGCATCAGACACACCGGAAGACCGCTATCGACAGCGGCATCCAGCGCCCCATCGCGAGAGAGCGAACGAACATCATTGATCAGACCGGCACCGAGACGCGCGCATTCGCGTATTACCGCAGGTGTCGAGGTATCGACTGAGATAACCACGTCGAGCTCGCGAGCAATCGCATCAACGACCGGAGCGACGCGCTCCAACTCCTCGATCGGCGAAACGACGCGCGCACCGGGGCGGGTCGACTCCCCTCCCACGTCGACCAGCGTCGCGCCAGCGGCAACCATCGCCGAGGCATGGCGCAACGCATCTTCGACACCAACATGCTGGCCGCCATCGGAGAACGAGTCAGGCGTAACGTTAAGAATGCCCATGACATGGGGGACGGATAAATCAAGAACCCGGCTGCCACAGGACAGCCGGGTTGGGTGCAACATTTCGGTCATTGAAAAGTAGGCCTTGGCTTAGTGCTCGCCGGCTGGACCACCGATCGGCGTCTGCGGGCGGCCGCCCTCAGGTTGTGCAGGCGTCCCGGTAGGCCCGGAACCGTCCTGCCAATCACGAGGCTCACGCGGGGTCCGGCCCGCCATGATGTCGTCGATCTGTTCGGAGTCAATGGTTTCATATTTCATCAACGTCTCGGCCATCAGATCCAACTTATCGCGATTGTCTGCGAGGATCTGCTTTGCCGTGCCGTAGCATTGGTCGATGATGCTGCGCACTTCCAGGTCAATCAGCTTTGCGGTGTCGCCGGAAACATTGGTGTGTTGACTTCCCGCACTACGGCCTAAGAACACCTCGCCCTCTTCTTCAGCGTACATCAGCGGGCCGAGCTTCTCGGACAGGCCCCATTTGGTCACCATGTTTCGAGCCAGCTGAGTGGCACGCATAATGTCGTTAGACGCCCCGGTCGTAACACCCTCGAAGCCAAGCGTCATCTCCTCGGCGATGCGGCCGCCGAACAATGAGCAGATTTGGCTGATCAAGGCACGCTTCGAAAGACTGTAGCGATCCTCCTCGGGAAGAAACATCGTGACGCCCAACGCTCTGCCCCGAGGAATGATCGAAACTTTATAAACTGGATCGTGCTCCGGCACGATGCGTCCGACGATGGCATGGCCCGCTTCATGGTAGGCCGTGTTGAGACGCTCTTTTTCGGACATGACCATCGATTTGCGCTCAGCACCCATCATGATCTTGTCTTTGGCCAGCTCGAATTCCTTCATTTCCACCACACGCTTGCCAGCTCGCGCCGCGAACAGTGAGGCTTCATTAACTAGATTGGCCAGGTCAGCACCGGAGAAACCAGGAGTACCGCGAGCGATCAGCGCCGGCTCGACACTGTCGCCAAGCGGAACTTTGCGCATATGCACCTTGAGAATCTGCTCGCGACCACGAATGTCCGGCAGACCGACGACAACCTGACGGTCGAAGCGGCCGGGGCGTAGCAGTGCAGGGTCAAGCACGTCTGGGCGGTTGGTCGCGGCGATAACGATGATGCCATCGTTCATTTCGAAACCATCCATCTCCACCAGCAATTGGTTGAGGGTCTGCTCGCGCTCGTCGTGACCACCGCCAAGACCGGCACCGCGGTGACGACCAACCGCATCGATCTCATCGATGAAGATAATGCAGGGTGCGTGCTTTTTGGCCTGCTCAAACATGTCGCGTACACGACTGGCGCCCACCCCGACGAACATTTCGACGAAGTCGGAACCGGAGATGGTAAAGAACGGAACCTTGGCCTCGCCGGCTACCGCCTTGGCCAGCAGTGTCTTACCGGTACCCGGGGACCCCACCATCAGCACACCGCGAGGAATTCGCCCACCGAGACGCTGAAACTTGCCCGGGTCGCGAAGGAACTCGACCAGCTCAGTGACTTCTTCCTTCGCCTCGTCACAACCAGCAACATCGGCAAACGTGGTCTTCACCTGGTCCTCGGAAAGCAGACGCGCCTTACTCTTGCCGAAACTCATCGGCCCGCCCTTGCCGCCGGCACCGCCCTGCATCTGCCGCATGAAGAACATGAACACAGCGATGATCACCAGGATCGGGAAGCTGGCAACCAGCAGCTGAGTCCAGATGCTCTGCTGCTCTGGCTGCTTGCCTTCGATCACAACGTCATTGTTGATCAAGTCGCCGATAAGCCCGTTGTCCTGGATGGCCGGACGAATGGTCTTGAAGGTCTCGCCGTCACTGCGCTTGCCAGTGATGACATAGCCGTCCACGGTCACGCGCTCAACCCCGCCCTCTTTTACCTGCTCGATGAAATCCGAATAGTTGAGCGTTTGCGGCTCGGCCGGGCTGGAAAAATTGTTCATCACCGTCACCAGGACCGCGGCGATGATCAACCACAGAATCAGGTTTTTTGCCATGTCGTTCAATTCACTACCCTCTGGAGCAGGCCCGCTATCGGAAGCCTGCATGACGGCCGATGGTTCGCTCGGCTTAACTTACTACACAACGTCGCTGAACGGGCAGCTTGGTCTGTAACCCGATATGAAACATGCTAGCCCGAAATCCAAGCAGTTGGCGGCTTGCAGGGATTTTTTCGTCGTCTTCAACTATGACCGCGGCGAATCCGCCTCGTTACCTTCACCCCGGTAACCGCGGGCCAAAAGATACTGCTCGCGCGAGCGATCTCTTGAAGACAATGGTTTGCGCATCTGCACCTTTTCGAAATTCTGTCGTACGTCCTTCAGGTAGGCATCGAAGCCATCACCCTGAAAAATCTTGATCAGGAAATCACCACCCGGGCGCAGCACGCGCATTGCCAAGTCCAAGGCCAGCTCGCCGAGAAACATCGCTCGCGCCTGATCAGCAACCTTCACTCCACTCATATTGGGGGCCATATCGGAAATCACAAGGTCGACCTGCGTTTCGCCGATGGCCTGGAGAATTTCGGCAAACACCTCATCCTCGGTAAAGTCGCCGAGCACGAAGGTCACATCAGCGATGCTATCCATGGGCAGGATATCGGAAGCGATCAAGCGCCCCCGATCGCCGATGACACGACTGGTGACTTGAGACCAGCCTCCCGGTGCAGCGCCGAGATCGACCACGGTCATGCCCGGGCGCAGGATTCGATCCTTATCCTGAATCTCGAGCAGCTTGTAGCTCGCCCGGGAACGATAGCCGTCCCGCTGCGCCATTTTCACGTACGGGTCATCGAAATGTTCTTTCAGCCAACGCGGGCTGGTCTTGGAGCGTGCCAAGCTGATACCTCATCTGTGCGGCTCAAGGCGTGTCAGTTACACTAGCCGCCGTTTTCAAGGGTTCTGACGCAAGGGTCGAATTATGCCGCTCACTAACGAGCAGAAGAAACAATACAAATCCATCGGCCACCATTTGAAGCCGGTCCTGATCGTGTCCGAAAACGGACTGACCGAGGGCGTCCAGGCCGAGCTGGAGCGCGCATTGAGCGATCACGAGCTGATCAAGGTACAGCTGCGAATAACCGAGCGCGACGATCGTCGAGCGGTGATGGAGGAGTTGTGCAAAGTCGGCGACTGCGAACTGGTTCAGGCCATCGGCAAGATGGCGCTGGTTTATCGCAAGAACCCGAAGGTGAACAAGCAGCTCTCCAACGTACATCGCTTCCAAGGCTGAGCCATTTACAGGCCCGCCTTCGACTATCGCTCCCGCCCGGGAGCGACCTGCAACACCAGTATCAGTCCACACAGCCCCATCACCAGATAGCTGAACACCAGCCAATAGGGCGATTCGACGAATCCAGCCCGCACAGCGAAATAGCTGGCCGCAAGCAAAAGTACCGACAGCAACAACTGACCACGCAGGTCTCGCCATAAGCTGCGAAAGCCGCTGAGCTGGATAAGCACTATAGCTTGAAGCAACACGCAGAATCCGGCAAAGCCGACCAAGAGCGGCCGCAGACTAGCCGCGATCTCTTCGATCAGCAGCGGCGCGAGGCCAATTTTTGCCAATGCTGGCAGCACGACGAACTGCAATAACCAGAGACCGCCGACCCAGAACGTCTGGGCCAGCTGCCAGCTGACCACGCCAGCGCGCATGGGTTGGCGATCAGCGATGGCGAACCTCAACTATTTCATATTCAATCAACCCGCTAGGTGTCTTTACCGCTACCACATCACCCTCTTCCTTGCCGACCAAGGCGCGGGCAATGGGGGAGCTGACCGACAACTTGCCGCGCTTGATGTCCGCCTCGTCGTCACCAACGATTTGGTACGTCACAGCTTCATCCGTTTCGACGTTGGCAATTTCCACGGTAGTACCGAAGATCACCTTGCCGGTATGCGGGATGTTGGCCACATCGATGACCTGAGCATTTTGCAGACGGCCTTCAATATCACGAATGCGCGCCTCGACCATGCCCTGCTGCTCCCGGGCGGCATGGTATTCGGCATTCTCCTTGAGATCCCCCAGCTCGCGTGCTTCGGCGATAGCCTGGGTGATCTGCGGACGCAGCTCGGTTTTGAGATGCTTGAGCTCATCTTCCAAGGCGCGAGCGCCCTGGACAGTCATTGGATACTTAGTCATGCATTGATTCCTGCGTGAAGATCCTGCAAGCGACGCACAGCCCTCTCGGGACCGAACTTCAGCGCCTCACAGATCGCCTGCCCACCAGCCAGGGTGGTGGTACAGCAAATCTTGTGCTGCAGGGCGTTACGACGGATCGAGTACGAGTCAGCAATGGACTGACGTCCTTCAGTAGTGTTTATGATCAAAGTAACTTCGTCATTCTTGATCATGTCGACAACGTGAGGACGACCTTCGGTCACCTTGTTGACTCGGCGCACCGGCAATCCGGCAGCTTCGATGAGCTTGGCGGTGCCGACGGTGGCAACCACCTCGAAACCAAGCCCGATCAGATCGCGCGCCACCTGTTCGACATGCGGCTTGTCATCGTCACGCACACTAATGAACGCGCAGCCGCTGTTCGGCAAAATTTCACTAGCACCGAGCTGCGCCTTGGCGAACGCTTCGGCGAAGCTGTCACCGACCCCCATCACCTCGCCGGTGGATTTCATCTCCGGACCGAGAATCGGGTCAACGCCAGGGAACTTGGCGAACGGGAATACGGCTTCCTTGACGCTATAGAAGTTCGGAATGATTTCTTCCGTCAGCCCGACTTCGGCCAGCGTTTTGCCTGCCATAACGCGTGCCGCGATCATCGCCAGCGAAACGCCAATGCATTTAGACACGAAGGGAACGGTACGCGAGGCACGCGGGTTGACTTCGATGACGAAGATATCCTCGCCCTGCACGGCCATCTGCACGTTCATCAGGCCGACCACGCCAAGCTCCAGGGCCATCTTCTTGACCTGATCGCGAATCTCGTCCTGGATATGCGCTGGCAACGAGTAAGGCGGTAGGGAACAGGCAGAGTCGCCAGAGTGCACGCCCGCCTGTTCGATGTGCTGCATGATCGCACCGATCACCACATGCTCACCATCACACACCGCATCGATATCGACTTCGATAGCGCAATTGAGGAAATGGTCGAGCAACACTGGGCTGTCGTTGGAGACTTTGACCGCCTCACGCATATAACGACGCAGCTCTTCTTCCTGATAGACAATTTCCATCGCCCGGCCACCCAGCACGTACGAAGGGCGTACCACCAGCGGATAACCAATGACCTTGGACGCGGCCAAGGCTTCCTCTTCGCTACGCGCGGTGGCGTTCGGCGGCTGACGTAGATTAAGACGCTCAACCATTTGCTGGAAACGCTCGCGATCCTCGGCACGGTCAATGGAGTCAGGACTGGTGCCGATGATCGGCACGCCGGCCTCTTCTAGCGCACGAGCCAGTTTTAGCGGCGTCTGTCCGCCATATTGGACAATCACGCCCTTGGGCTGCTCGACACGGACGATTTCCAAAACGTCCTCCAGCGTGACCGGCTCGAAGTACAGGCGATCCGAGGTATCGTAATCGGTGGAGACGGTTTCCGGGTTGCAGTTGACCATGATGGTCTCGTAGCCATCATCGCGCATCGCCAGCGCCGCGTGCACGCAGCAATAGTCGAACTCGATGCCCTGGCCAATACGGTTGGGCCCACCACCAAGGATCATGATCTTGTCGCGACTCGACGGATTGGCTTCGCACTCTTCCTCGTAGGTCGAATACATGTAGGCCGTATCGGTCGCAAATTCAGCGGCGCAGGTGTCGACGCGTTTGTAGACCGGTAGCACCTTCAACTTGTGGCGATGAGCGCGCAGATTTTTTTCGGTGACGCCGAGCAGCTTGGCCAGGCGCGCATCGGAGAAGCCCTTGCGCTTGAGCTTGTACATCACATCGCGATCGATGCTGGACAGGCCCAAGGTCTTGATCCGCTCTTCTTCCTTGATCAGATCTTCGATCTGCACCAAAAACCATTCATCGATGCGCGTCAGGTCGAAGACTTCGGCGACAGATTTGCCGGCGCGGAAGGCATCAGCCACGTACCAGATACGATCCGCGCCTGGTACGGTGAGCTCGCGCTTGAGGGTGCTCTCGCTTTCTGGGTCGGCCAGATCGAGCTTAGGGTCGAAACCGGATACACCGACTTCCAGGCCACGCAGGGCTTTCTGCACCGACTCCTGGAAAGTCCGGCCGATGGCCATGACCTCACCGACAGACTTCATCTGAGTGGTCAGGCGGGCGTCAGCCTTCGGAAACTTCTCGAAAGCGAAGCGCGGAATTTTGGTGACGACGTAATCGATGGCAGGCTCGAAGGAGGCCGGGGTGCGCCCACCGGTGATGTCGTTCTGCAGCTCATCGAGGGTGTAACCCACGGCCAGCTTTGCTGCGATCTTGGCGATCGGAAAACCCGTGGCCTTGGAAGCCAGAGCCGAGGAACGCGAAACGCGCGGATTCATCTCGATCACGACCATGCGGCCGGTGTTCGGGCAGATACCGAACTGCACGTTGGAACCGCCAGTTTCCACGCCGATCTCGCGCAGTACCGCCAACGAGGCGTTACGCAGGATCTGATATTCCTTGTCGGTGAGGGTTTGCGCCGGAGCCACAGTGATGGAGTCACCGGTGTGTACGCCCATCGGGTCGAAGTTCTCGATGGCGCAGACGATGATGCAGTTATCCTTCTTGTCGCGGACAACCTCCATCTCGTATTCCTTCCAGCCGATCAGCGACTCGTCGATCAGCAGTTCGCTGGTCGGCGACAGGTCGAGACCGCGGGCGCAGATCTCCTCGAACTCTTCGCGGTTGTAGGCGATGCCGCCACCGGTGCCACCCATGGTGAACGACGGGCGGATGATGCAAGGGAAGCCGACTTTGTCGAGCACACCGTAAGCTTCGTCCATGTTGTGTGCGATGCCGGAAACCGGGCACGCCAGGCCGATGTTCTTCATCGCCTTGTCGAAGCGCGAACGGTCTTCGGCCTTGTCGATGGTGTCGGCATTGGCGCCGATCATCTCGACGCCAAATTTCTCGAGTACGCCGTGCTTTTCCAGGTCCAGCGCGCAGTTCAGCGCGGTCTGGCCGCCCATGGTCGGCAGCAGCGCATCCGGGCGCTCCTTCTCGATGATCTTCGCGACGGTGGCCCACTTGATCGGCTCAATGTAAGTCGCATCGGCCATGGCCGGGTCGGTCATGATGGTCGCCGGGTTGGAGTTGACCAAGATGACGCGGAAGCCTTCCTCACGCAGCGCCTTGCACGCCTGGGCACCGGAATAGTCGAACTCGCACGCCTGGCCGATAACGATCGGGCCGGCACCGAGGATCAGGATGCTTTTGATGTCTGTACGTTTTGGCATTTTCTTACTCTCGAATCCTTGGGTCAGTCGGCAGGCTCAGCGGCGCTTGGCCATGGCTTCGATGAAACGGTCGAACAGCGGCGCGACGTCGTGCGGGCCCGGGCTGGCTTCGGGGTGCCCCTGAAAGCTGAAAGCGACCTTGTCGGTGCGCTCGATGCCTTGCAGGGTGCCGTCGAACAGCGACTTATGGGTCGCGCGCAGATTGCTCGGCAGGCTGGACTCTTCTACGGCGAAGCCATGGTTCTGGCTTGTGATCATCACTACGCCAGTGTCGAGGTCCTGTACCGGATGGTTGGCACCGTGGTGGCCGTTCGGCATTTTCACCGTCTTGGCACCGGACGCCAGGGCCAGCAACTGGTGGCCGAGGCAAATCCCGAACATCGGGATATCGGTTTCGAGCATTTCCTGGATTGCCTTGATCGCATAATCGCAGGGCTCAGGATCCCCTGGACCATTGGCGAGGAAAATGCCGTCCGGGTTCAAGGCTAGCGCATCGCTAGCGGTGGACTGGGCCGGAAGCACGGTGACACGGCAACCGCGCGCCACCAGCATGCGCAGGATGTTGTATTTCACGCCGTAGTCGAAGGCGACCACATGATAAGGCAGCTCGCTGGCGGGCACTTCGGCATGGCCATCGTCGCTCAGGCACCAGACGCTCGAACGCCACTCGTAGGGCTCCTTGACACTGACTTCCTTGGCCAGGTCCATGCCCTTGAGGCCAGGGAAGCTTCGCGCCAGCTCCAGCGCTTTTTCTTCGGTGGCGTCGTTGCCTGCCAGGATGCAGCCATCCTGGGCGCCCTTCTCGCGAAGGATACGAGTCAGACGGCGGGTATCGATACCGGCGATGGCAACGGTGCCGTTGGCCTTGAGGTAGTCCGGCAAGGACTGCTTGTCGCGCCAGTTGCTGGAAATCAGCGGCAGGTCGCGAATCACCAGGCCAGCCGCCCAGACTTTCCACGACTCGGCATCTTCCGGAGTCGTGCCGGTGTTGCCGACATGCGGGTAGGTCAGGGTGACGATCTGCTTGGCATAGGATGGATCGGTGAGGATTTCCTGATAGCCGGTCATGGCGGTGTTAAACACCACCTCACCAATGGTTTGCCCATCGGCGCCGATGGATTCGCCGCGAAAGATGCTGCCATCGGCAAGGGCCAGAATGGCTGGCGTAGGGGCTGGCTTAGTCAAGAGACCTCCCAAAGATCAAGGCTGAAGCAGGCGCAGATTGTAAAAAAGCGGGATGACGTGTGAAGGTCATCCCGCTTTTTGTTTGAGTCATTTCTGCGCAACTTTTAGTGGACACACTAAAACGGGAAGCTTACAGAAAACACCCTTTCGGGTCCAGCCGAAATCTGCCCAACGCGCCAGGCGGCACGTAGCTTCAGCGCAGCCCGAGCACATCCTGCATGTCATACAGACCTGCAGGCTGCTGCTCCAGCCACAGCGCCGCGCGGACAGCCCCCTTGGCGAAAGTCATGCGGCTGGAAGCCTTGTGCGTGATCTCGACCCGCTCGCCTTCGGCTGCGAATAGCACCGTATGATCCCCGACGACATCGCCGGCACGGACGGTAGCGAAGCCTATGGCATCCCGCTCGCGCGCCCCTGTTTGCCCCTCGCGGCCATATACCGCAACCTTCTGCAGATCGCGACCGAGCGCTTCGGCAACCACCTCACCCATGCGCAATGCTGTGCCGGACGGGGCGTCGACTTTATGCCGATGGTGTGCCTCGATGATCTCGATATCGACTTCGTCACCGAGGACTCGCGCAGCGGTGTCGAGCAACTTCAGGCAAAGGTTGACGCCCACGCTGAAGTTGGCAGCAAAAACGATGGGAATGTCCTTTGCCGCCGCGGCCAGCTTTTCCTTCTCTTCAACCGAGAAACCAGTCGTGCCGATCACCATGGCTTTGCCAGCACGCCGGCAGACTTCAAGATTTTTCAATGTCACCGAAGGGTGGGTGAAATCAATCAGCACGTCGAACTCCTCGACGACCTTTTCAACGCTTCCAATCAGCGGTACACCGATCCTGCCGATGGCCGCTAGCTCGCCTGCATCAGCGCCAACCAAGGTGCTGTCGGCCCGATCGATCGCGGCGGTCAATCCCGCGGCACCACCAGTCTGCTGTACGGCTTCGACCAGGGTTTTACCCATGCGCCCGGCGGCGCCCATTACTGCAATACGTCGCATCCAGTCAGCTCCAGGCTGCAGGCCTCAGGCCTCAGGCGAAAGCTCGAAGCCTATCGCCTGCAGCCTGCAGCCTTCTGTTTATAGATCGCCGAAAAAGCGCTTCATACCCTCGAACCAGCCGCTGGCCTTGGGCGAGTGGGAGCTGTCGCTTTGCAGCGTTTTGCGGAACTCGTCAAGCAGCTCGCGCTGACGCTTGCCTAGATTGACCGGAGTTTCCACCGCGACACGACACAGCAGATCACCTGCCGCACCACCACGGACAGGGGCAACGCCCTTACCGCGCAGGCGGAACTGCTTGCCGGTTTGGGTCCCCTCGGGGATCTTCAGCTTGACGCGACCATCCAGAGTCGGAACTTCCAGCTCGCCGCCCAAAGCTGCATCAGCGAAGCTGATCGGCACCTCGCAATACAGATGCTTGCCATCGCGCTGGAAAATCGGGTGCTCGCGTACGTTGACCACGACATACAGATCGCCCGCCGGACCACCCTGAGCACCTGCCTCGCCTTCGCCGGTCAGACGGATACGGTCGCCGGTGTCGACGCCCGATGGAACCTTGACCGAAAGCGTCTTCTGCTCTTCGACGCGCCCTTGGCCGTGACAGCTGCCACAAGGATCGGAAATCATCTTGCCGCTGCCATGGCAGCGCGGGCAGGTCTGCTGAACGGAGAAAAAGCCCTGCTGCATACGGACTTGGCCAATACCACCGCAGGTGGTACAGGTAACAGGACTGGTGCCCTTCTTGGCGCCGGAGCCATCGCAGGTCTTGCACTCGGCAAGCGTCGGCACACGGATGGTGACCGTGGTGCCGCGAACGGCCTCTTCCAGATCCAGTTCAAGCGTGTAGCGCAGGTCGCTACCGCGCTGGGCGCCACCACGTGAACTGCCGCGTCCGCCGGCAAAGAAATCGCTGAATACGTCACCGAAGATATCGGAGAAGTTGGCGTTGCCGTACGCGGCGCCCGCCCCTGCACCCATCTGCGGATCGACGCCGGCGTGACCGTACTGATCGTAGGCCTGGCGCTTGCTCGCATCGGACAACACTTCGTAAGCCTCGTTGGCTTCCTTGAACGCGTCTTCAGCCGCTTTATCTCCGGGATTACGGTCCGGATGGTGCTTCATCGCGAGGCGGCGATAAGCCTTTTTCAGCTCCGCCTCGCTGGCGCCGCGCTCGACACCCAGCACTTCGTAATAGTCACGTTTGGCCATAAATTTCCTGAACCTTCAAATTCGTACCCTCCAGACACGCCGACGCGGGAGCAAGCCCCCGCGCGGCGATCAAGCCCGTCGCGGCATCACCGCTTCGGGTTGGAGCTAAAGGCAGCAGCGACCAGGATGGCAGCCGCTGCGCCCTCTCCACTCATGGAGGTCATAAGCCGCGGCTTACTTGTTGTCCTTGACCTCTTCAAACTCGGCGTCGACCACATCGTCGCCGGATTGCGCGTTATTGCCAGCCTGCTCGCCCTCACCGCCCTGAGGCTGCTCGGCGTACATCTTCTGTGCCAGCGGCGTGGAGGCCTGGGAAACCGCAGCGATCTTGGCTTCGATCTCGGCTTTGTCGTCGCCCTTGATGGCTACTTCCAGCTCGCCGATAGCCTTCTCGATGCTGGCCTTGTCTTCCTCGGTCGCCTTGTCGCCGGCTTCGGTCAGCATTTTGCGGGTCGCATGGACCAGCTGATCGCCTTGGTTACGCGCAGTGACCAATTCTTCGAACTTGCGATCCTCCTCGGCGTTGGCCTCGGCGTCGCGCACCATCTGCTCGATTTCTTCCTCGGACAGACCCGAGTTAGCCTTGATCACGATGGACTGATGCTTGCCGGTGGCCTTGTCCTTGGCAGACACGTGCAGGATGCCGTTGGCGTCGATGTCGAACGTCACCTCAATCTGAGGCACGCCACGCGGAGCCGGCGGAATCTCGGCCAGATCGAAACGACCCAGCGACTTGTTCTGCCCAGCCTGCTTGCGCTCGCCCTGCAGCACGTGAATGGTCACGGCGCTCTGGTTGTCATCGGCAGTCGAGAACACCTGCGACTTCTTGGTCGGAATAGTGGTGTTCTTTTCAATCAGCGCGGTCATCACGCCACCCATGGTTTCGATACCCAAGGTCAGCGGGGACACGTCGAGCAGCAACACATCCTTAACGTCACCAGCCAGAACGGCGCCCTGAATGGCAGCACCCATGGCGACGGCTTCGTCCGGGTTGACGTCCTTGCGCGCTTCCTTGCCGAAGAACTCCGCGACCTTCTGCTGCACCAGCGGCATACGGGTCTGACCACCGACCAGGATCACGTCGTCGATCTTGGAAACGTCGATACCGGCATCCTTCATCGCCATGCGGCATGGCTCGATGGTGCGCTGCACAAGATCCTCGACCAGCGCTTCCAGCTTGGCACGAGAGATCTTCACGTTCAGGTGCTTCGGACCCGTCGCGTCCGCGGTGATGTACGGCAGGTTGACATCGGTCTGCTGGCTGGAGGACAGCTCGATCTTGGCCTTCTCGGCGGCTTCTTTCAGGCGCTGCATCGCCAGCGGGTCGCCCTTGAGGTTCATGCCGCTTTCTTTCTTGAACTCGTCGACGAGGTAGTCGATCAGGCGAATGTCGAAGTCCTCACCACCGAGGAAAGTGTCACCGTTGGTGGCCAACACTTCGAACTGGTGCTCGCCGTCGACTTCGGCGATCTCGATCACCGACACGTCGAAGGTACCGCCGCCCAGGTCATAGACGATCACGGTGTGGTCGCCCTTGGCCTTGTCCATGCCGTAGGCCAGCGCAGCCGCAGTCGGCTCGTTGATGATGCGCTTTACGTCCAGGCCGGCGATGCGTCCAGCGTCCTTGGTGGCCTGACGCTGGCTGTCGTTGAAGTAGGCAGGAACGGTAATTACCGCCTCGGTGACCGGCTCGCCGAGGTAGTCTTCGGCGGTCTTTTTCATCTTTTTCAGGATTTCCGCCGAAATCTGTGGCGGTGCCATCTTCTGGCCGCTCACTTCTACCCACGCGTCGCTATTGTCCGCCTTGACGATCTTGTACGGGACCATCTGGATATCTTTCTGCACGACTTCTTCGTCGAAACGACGACCGATCAGTCGCTTCACCGCGTACAGAGTGTTGTGTGGGTTGGTCACCGCCTGGCGCTTGGCCGACTGACCGACCAGGATTTCGCCATCATTGGCATACGCAACGATCGACGGGGTGGTGCGGCCGCCTTCGGCGTTCTCGATCACCTTAGCTTTGCCATTTTCCAGAATGGAGACGCAGGAGTTGGTCGTTCCCAGGTCGATACCGATAATCTTGCCCATATGCTTCTCTCCGAACTTGATTGATCCGCGCCTGATTACCGGCAGCGGGTAACACAAAAACGCTTGGCTACGAGATGGGGTTCAATAGCCGAAATTCAAGCCTTCTCATCAATCGAAGGCGGGGTTTCCGCTGGCGCCTTGCTGACTACGACCATTGCCGGACGCAGCAACCGACCGTTGAGCAGGTAGCCCTTCTGAAAAACCTTGAGCACGCTGCCAGGCTCGGCATGAGTGCTTTCTTCCATGGCCATGGCCTGGTGATGCTCAGGATTGAAGGGCTCGCCCTGCGGATCTAGCTGTGCCAGCTGATGGCGCGCCAGGGTATCGAGCAGCAACTTGAAGGTCAGCTCGACGCCTTCGCGCATCGGCTTGACTGCTTCGTCATCCGGACTCGACAGCTCGAGACCACGCTCGAGACTATCGGCAACGGCCAGCAGATCACCGGCAAATTTTTCCAGCGCGAACTTGTGCGCCTTTTCCACATCCTGCTCGGCGCGGCGGCGAATATTCTGCAGCTCGGCCGCAACCCGCAGGGACTGATCCTGCGCCGCCGCGAGTTGCTCTTCGAGTGACTGCACGCGGGCAGCCAGATCCTCGGCCACTTCGGCTTGCTCGGTCTCGTTCTCTTCAGGGGTCTGGTTGTCCAGGTTCTGCTCGTCGGCCATGCGATCCTCCTCATCAAGACTTCAGCGGGCGGTCAGCCCGCGCTTGTGCCGCTATATGGGGGCGACGAGCACGGCTTCAAGGGCTGGAGGCAGCTACAGGCTATCGACCGCGAGCAAGAGTTGCACCCGATCGTGGCTGAGAGTTCTTGCCGCCTGTAGTTTGCCGCTTGAAGCCTTCCCCAGAAGAACTGTATAAATAGCCAGTCATCTACGCGGGAGCCCTGCCATGCTGGTTCATCTGTCTGTTCATAACTACGCCATCGTCGAGCACCTCGACCTTGAGCTGAAGCGCGGCATGAGCGTGATCAGTGGCGAAACCGGCGCCGGCAAGTCGATCATGCTCGACGCACTCGGATTGACCCTTGGCGACCGCGCCGACAGCAGCGTGGTGCGCATCGGCGCGGATAAGGCCGACATTCTTGCCAGCTTCGATCTGGACGACATTCCCGACGCGCGGGCCTGGCTGGTGGAGCGCGACCTGGATAGCGACGGCCCATGCATTCTCCGCCGAGTAATTACTGCCGAAGGTCGCTCGCGCGGCTATATCAACGGCACGCCCTGTCCTCAGGGGGACCTTAAGGCGCTCGGTGAATTGCTGATCGATATTCACAGCCAGCACGAACACCAGTCGCTACTAAAGCTCGATACCCATCGACGTCTGCTCGACGAATATAGCGGCAGCCAAGACTTGGCGCGCCAGGTTCAGTTGGCTGCACAACGCTGGCGCCAGACCCGGCAGACCTTAGAGCGCCTGAGTAACAGCAGCGATGAGCAGCGCGCTCGCCATCAATTGCTGAGCTATCAGCTGGAAGAACTGGAAACCCTCGCCCTTGGTGAGGACGAGCTGGAACATCTGGAGCAGGAGCACAAGAACCTTGCCAACGCCGAGCACCTGCTCGGCGCCTGCCGCCAAGTGATCGACCTATGCAGCGAGAGCGATGCGGGAAACGTATTGTCAGCGCTGACATCGAGTCTGCAACGCCTCACCGCATTTCAGAATCAACCGGGTGCACTCGGCGAAGCAGTCAACCTGCTCTCCAGCGCACAGATCCAAGTGGAAGAAGCGGTCGGCGAGCTGAACCGATTCCTTGACCATTTCGATTCCGATCCGCAGCGCCAGCAGGCGCTGGAAGAACGGCTGGATAGCATCTATACCTTGGCGCGCAAGCACCGGGTGCAACCGCTGGAACTATCAGCCTTACAACAACGGTTGTTCGAGGAGATGGAAAGCCTGAACGCCAATGATGACGCGCTGGAGCAACTCGGCGAAGAGCTTGCTGCATATGAGCGACATTATCGGGAAAAGGCTGGAGAGCTGAGCGCTACCCGCCAACAAGCCGCAGAAACACTGGCGAGAGCGGTCGAAGCGGAGATTCAGCGATTGGGCATGCCGGGCGGCAAGTTTAACGTCGTGCTGAAGCCCAGCACAGAAGGCGACCTTATGCCACACGGACTGGAACAGGTGGAGTTTCTCGTCAGCGCCAACCCAGGGCAGCCACTTCGACCACTGGCTAAGGTCGCCTCTGGTGGCGAACTGTCGCGCATCAGCCTTGCAATCCAGGTAATCACCGCTCAGACCTCGCGGATCCCAACACTGGTGTTCGACGAAGTGGACGTCGGCATTGGTGGCCCCACCGCCGAAGTGGTCGGTCAGTTGTTGCGCCGTCTGGGCGAGCGCGGACAAGTACTTACCGTTACTCACCTACCGCAAGTTGCGGCGCAAGGGCACCATCACCTATTCGTGCACAAGGCTCGCGGCAGCGACGAGACCCACACCGCTGTGGCAACGCTGGAAGATGGAGAACGAGTCGAGGAGATCGCGAGAATGCTTGGCGGAGTTGACTTGACCGAACAGGCGCTGGCCCACGCCCGACAGATGATCGGCTCAGTCCAGGCCTCTTAGCGGAAATGAAAAAGGCGACCCGCGGATCGCCTTTATTTTTTCTGCACCGACGCTCACTCAGCCTTTTTGCGCACGTAGAGCACCAGATTGTGATCGACCAGCTCATAACCGTGGCGCTTGACGATTTCTTTCTGCAGCTTTTCGATCTCGGAATCGAAAAACTCGATGACATCGCCACTGTCGACACAGACCATATGGTCGTGATGGCCACTGTCAGCAAGCTCGAACACCGCATGACCACCATCGAAATTATGCCGAACCACGAGGCCGGCGGCCTCGAATTGGGTCAACACTCGGTAGACAGTTGCCAGACCGACATCCTCGCCGGCCTCCATCAGCGCCTTGTAGACGTCTTCAGCGCTCATATGGCGCCGGTCAGTGGTATCCAGCATCTGCAGGATTTTGACCCGAGGGAGGGTCACTTTGAGGCCAGCTTTGCGTAGTTCGCTATTTTCAACCATGGTTGGCTTTCTCGCTGCTGCTGTTTCGCAGCCTCCTTCAATACGGGTATGATCCGGGTCTTTGCCCAGCCAAGATAGTGGAAGTCACCTACCGATGCAAAACACCAAGCTCATGCTGTCCAGTCTCACGCTTGTGGGCCTGTTCGCACTCGCCGGTTGTTCATTCCCCGGGGTTTACAAGGTCGACATTCAACAGGGCAATGTCGTTACACAGGACATGATAGACCAGTTACGCCCCGGAATGACCCGCTCGCAAGTACGGTTTATCATGGGCAACCCGCTGATCACCGACACCTTTCATGCCGACCGCTGGGATTACCTGTACAGCATCCAGCCGGGTGGCAGTCAGCGCCAGCAGGAAGGCGTAAGCCTCGTATTCAACGCCAACGACCAATTGGCAGGCCTGGCCGGCGACTTCAAGCCGGGCGTCAGCCGCGACGAGGCCATCCTCGGCACTGATCAGCCGGCCACCGAAACACCGGTTCGCACCGAGCCAGAGGCTACCGAACCCGGCTCACTGCTCGAGCAGATTCAGCGTGACGTCGACGCTGCCGAGCCGGTCCCGGTGCCAACTCCGGACAGTTTGGAAACAAACTGAGCGCGAGATAAAAGAAAGCCCGGCACCCCGGGCTTTCTCGCTTTCTGTTACCACAACCCTAAGCAGCCGATCCGCCGCGCGAATCGCCAGCCTTGTTCTGCGCCGCCTTCGCCGCGCGCTGCTTACGCACTTCCTTCGGATCGGCGATCAGCGGCCTATAGATTTCCACCCGCTCACCCTCTTCAAGCACACGTTCGTCCGGCTTGGGTACCGCCTTACCGAAAACACCAAGCGGTGCGGTTGCCAAATCAAGTCCCGGAAAGAAACCGTCCATTCCTGAAAGGACCGCAGCCTGACGCACCGTTGTGTCTTGAGGGACTGTCAGGCGCAGCAGCTTCTGCTTATCGGCAAGCGCGTAGACCACCTCAATCGCGATGATCGGCTTATCCATAGAGCTGTTTCGCCCGATCACAGAACGCATCGACCAACGTATTAGCGGCCTGATTGAACAGCGGACCAAGAGTAGCCCGGACCAACGGACCGGCGTAATCGAAGGTTAGGTCAAGGCTGATCTTGCAGGCCTTCTCACCCAGCGCTTTGAACTCCCAGATGCCATGCAGATGACTGAATGGCCCCTCTTCGAGAGTCATCTCGATGCGTTTACCGGCCTGCAACTCGTTACACGTGAGGAAACGCTGACTAATGCCGGCTTTCGCTACCGTCATGCTTGCTTGCATCTGAGTCTCGCTGCTGGACAGCACCTCGGTAGCGGAACACCAAGGCAGAAACTGCGGATAGCTGGCTACGTCATTGACCATGTCGAACAGCGCGTGCGCCGGATACGGCAGTAGCGCCGAGCGTTGAATATGCGTCGTCATGCAGACCTTCTTCGTCATTCGACGGTCAGAGACCGCCACAGCAAGCGGCGACGAGCGATCACCGAGAGCAAGAGCCATACGCAGGTTCCGCCGCACCGGGCCTGAACGCGCGCAAAGAGCATATTGTCTGGGATAAGCGCGCCCCTCTCAAGTTTCATACCATCGTAGCGTGCTGGTTATCGCCAGCCGCAGCGGGACTCCCTATAATGCGCAGCCTATGGCCAAACAGAAGAAACAGTCCCCCGGGACCATCGCGCTAAACAAGAAAGCGCTACACGATTACTTCATCGAACAGAAATTCGAGGCGGGTCTCGTTCTGGCCGGCTGGGAAGTAAAGAGTCTGCGTGCCGGCAAGGCGCAACTCGTCGATAGCTACGTTCTGCTGAAGGATGGCGAAGCCTGGCTCATGGGCTGTCATATCACACCACTCACCGCAGCCAGCACTCACGTCATCGCCGACCCCACCCGCACCCGCAAATTGCTGTTGAACAAGCGCGAGCTGGGCAAGCTGTTCGGCGCGGTGCAGCAAAAGGGCTACGCCTGTGTTGCCCTGTCGATTTACTGGAAAAAGCACCTGATCAAGTGTGACATCGCCTTAGGCAAAGGCAAGAAAGAGTTCGACAAGCGCCACACGGAGAAAGAGCGCGACTCCGACCGGGAAATCCAGCGCGCTATGCGCACCAAAGGCAAGGAAGACTGACCGGATCAGCTCTAGCAAGGAAGCGTCTTTCTCGCCCGTGCTGCTTCAGCAACTCAGCTTCCAGCCTTCCTCGGCCCCATCGCCTTAGCCCTCAGTGGGCTTCTCAGCCCTACCCTGTCGTCGCTGCGCTCGCGCTAGCCGCTGCGCTTCCTGTTGCCCTTCGGCAAGCACTTCCTGCACGTAGCTGATATGACGATGGGTCACTTCGCGCGCCTCGTTGGCCCGACGAGCGATAATCGCGTCGTAAAGTTCCTGATGCTGCTGCATGAGCATGTTGCGAGTCTCCTTGCGCAGCGCGTACATGCCACCGATGTTGGTCACCACGTTGCGCTTGAGCAGATCGAACAGGCCCCGAATCGTATGCAATAGCACAGCGTTGTGACTGGCCTCGGCGATAGCCAGATGAAAGCGCGCATCGGCTGCGCCCTCCTCGGCTCGAGTCACCATGCCGTCACGCAGATAGCAGTCCTGCAGCACTGCGAATGCCTCGCCGAGCCGCTGCTGATCGACCTCCGTAGCCCGTAGCGCGGCGTAATAGGCGCAACTGCCTTCCAACGTATGACGGAATTCCAGCAGATCGCGCTGTGCGTCCGCGTTGTTCTCCAACAAATGGAGCAGCGGATCGCTGAAGGTAGAACCCAGGGATTCGGCAACGAAATTGCCGCCGCCATGGCGGCTGATCAACAGCCCCTTCGCCGCGAGCTTTTGAATGGCCTCCCGCAAGGAAGGACGGGATACGCCAAACTGCTCGGCCAGCACTCGTTCCGCTGGCAGGCGCTCCCCAGCCTTGAGCGTGCCCTCGAGAATCATGGTTTCGAGCTGTTCCACGATGTTATCGGCCAGCCTCCGCTGACGCACCATTCCCACTTCCATGACTTCCTCGATTGGTTTGACCACTGAACGAATGCCAGCGTAGTCAGGCATTCCATGCGCCGCAACAACGGTTCGGTGCGACCAAAGTATATAGCTTGCTAATTGACGCAAGGGCGACCGAACTCTTACGCTGGCCGAGCTCTATGGATAATTGGTATTACCAATTTACAAGTTCAGAGTATTAACAAAAAGAGGACTAATTAATGCGGTCTCCAGATTTTCGCTCGTTACAGGCCCAGCCGGGCCTCATCCGCTCCACGCGACGTTGGGAGCCGGAACATGTCTAACGGACTGCTCGCCCTATTCGCCTTTACTCCAATTCTGCTCGCTGCCGTACTATTGATCGGCCTGCGCTGGCCCGCCAGCCGCGCCATGCCAGTGGTGTTTCTGTTCACCGCCGCCATCGGCCTGTTCGTCTGGGACATGAGTTTTACCCGGATCATCGCCTCCAGCCTGCAGGGCCTGGTCATCACCCTCGGCCTACTGTGGATCATTTTCGGCGCAATCCTGCTGTTGAATACTCTCAAGCATTCGGGGGGGATCACTGCCATTCGTGCAGGCTTCACCACCATCAGCCCCGACCGCCGAATCCAGGCGATTATCATCGCCTGGTTGTTCGGTTGCTTTATCGAGGGCGCTTCCGGCTTCGGCACTCCGGCCGCCATCGCCGCGCCGCTGCTGGTCGCGGTTGGCTTTCCGGCCATGGCCGCCGTACTAATGGGAATGTTGGTACAGAGCACACCGGTGTCTTTCGGTGCGGTAGGCACACCTATCGTAGTGGGTGTCAACAGCGGACTGGATACCGCCACGCTCGGTGCTCAGCTGGTCGTTCAAGGCGCGAGCTGGCAAGCCTTCCTGCAGCAGATCACCAGCAGTGTGGCAATCACCCACGCCATCGTTGGCACCGTAATGCCGTTGATCATGGCGATGATGCTGACGCGCTTCTTCGGCAAGGAAAAAAGCTGGAAGGCTGGCTTCGAGGTCCTGCCCTTCGCAATCTTCGCCGGCCTGGCCTTTACCCTGCCCTACGTAGCCACGGGAGTGCTGCTCGGCCCAGAATTCCCCTCGCTGCTCGGCGGCCTGATCGGCTTGGCTATCGTCACCACCGCTGCTCGCTTCAACTTTCTGGTACCGAAGACCACCTGGGACTTCGCTGATGCTAAAGACTGGCCGGCCGCATGGGTGGGCACCGTCGAGATGAAGCTGGACGACCTGGCCGCACGACCAATGAGTGCCTTTCGCGCCTGGCTGCCCTACGTGCTAGTGGGTGCGATTCTGGTTATCAGTCGGGTCTTCCCAGAGGTGACCGCAGCATTGAAGTCGGTCTCCATGGCCTTCGCCAACATCCTCGGCGAGAGCGGTGTCAGCGCCAGTATCGAGCCGCTGTATCTGCCAGGCGGCATTCTTGTCGCAGTCGTACTGATGACCTTCTTCATGCATGGCATGCGCGCCGCCGAGCTGAAAGCCGCAGTCAAGGAATCCAGCGGCGTGCTGCTTAGTGCAGGCTTCGTCCTGCTGTTCACCGTGCCGATGGTGCGCATCTTGATCAATTCCGGCGTTAACGCCAGCGATTTGCCAAGCATGCCGATCGCCATGGCGCGCTATGTTGCCGACAGCGTCGGTGGCATTTACCCGTTGCTCGCCCCTTCCGTGGGTGCACTGGGTGCGTTCATCGCCGGATCGAACACCGTCAGCAATATGATGTTCAGCCAGTTCCAATTCAGCGTCGCTCATTCGCTGGGTATTTCCGGCGCAATGATCGTAGCCGTCCAGGCTGTCGGCGCGGCCGCGGGCAACATGATCGCGATCCATAACGTGGTCGCCGCGTCCGCCACCGTCGGCCTTTTGGGTCGCGAGGGGGTCACCCTGCGCAAGACCGTTTGGCCTACGCTTTATTACGTACTGTTCACAGGAGTGATCGGCATGGTGGCAATCTACCTGATGGGTGTGACGGACCCGCTGGTCGGCACCTGACTCCATGTATGGCCTTTGCCCCGAAATGTTCGGGGTAAAGACGTTTGATCCTCGCCCGTATCATCGCGCATCCCAAATCACGCGTTGATAGGGTAAAGCCAACCGATAACGATTCCTTCGTCGAAGACGGGGAGCACCTCGAGACTACCTCGTTTTTAACCGGTGAGAACAACGATGATCATCTCCGCCTCTACGGATTACCGCGCCGCAGCAAAACGCAAACTCCCGCCGTTTCTGTTCCACTATGTCGACGGCGGCGCCTATGCCGAATACACACTGCGTCGCAATGTCGACGATTTGGCCAGCCTCGCCCTGCGCCAGCGCGTCCTGCGCAACATGTCGGAACTCAGCCTGGAGACCCAGCTGTTCGGCGAGACCCTGTCAATGCCGGTCGCGTTGGCCCCTGTCGGCCTAACCGGCATGCTTGCTCGCCGAGGCGAAGTCCAGGCTGCCCGCGCCGCCGACAAGAAAGGTATTCCATTTACACTGTCCACCGTATCGGTCTGCCCGATCGAGGAAGTGGCCCCGGCGATCAAGCGGCCGATGTGGTTCCAGCTTTATGTGCTGAAGGACCGAGGTTTCATGAAGAATGCCCTGGAACGTGCCAAGGCAGCAGGCGTCACCACGCTGGTCTTCACCGTGGACATGCCCACCCCAGGCGCCCGCTACCGCGATGCACATTCGGGCATGAGCGGCCCGAACGCCAACATTCGCCGCATGCTTCAGTCCATGACCCACCCGTTCTGGGCCTGGGATGTGGGCCTGCACGGCAAACCGCACGATCTGGGCAATATTTCCACTTACCGCGGCCATCCGACCGGGCTGGAGGATTACATCGGCTGGCTCGCGGCAAACTTCGATCCTTCGATTTCCTGGAAGGATCTGGAATGGATCCGCGAATTCTGGGACGGCCCGATGGTAATCAAGGGAATCCTCGATGCCGAAGACGCCCGCGACGCCGTCACCTTTGGCGCCGACGGCATCATCGTCTCCAACCACGGCGGCCGTCAGCTCGACGGCGTTCTGTCCAGCGCTCGCGCAATGCCAGCTATTGCCGATGCGGTTAAAGGTGATCTGAAGATTCTCGCTGACTCCGGCATTCGCAGCGGCCTGGACGTGGTGCGGATGATCGCCCTAGGCGCGGATACTGTGCTGCTCGGCCGGGCTTTCGCCTATGCACTGGCGGCCGACGGCGAGGCCGGTGTCACCAACCTGCTGAATCTGATCGACAAGGAAATGCGCGTGGCGATGGTGCTGACCGGCGCCAAGGCCATCAGCGAAATCACCACCGATTCGCTAGTTCGCGAACTTGGACAGTACCAGACGACCAAACACGTCGAATAAGCCTACAAGGCCGCGCGATCCCCGCCGCGGCCCGCTTCATTTCCTGGAGCCTATATGAACGCGCCTGCCGCTCTGCCGAACGACTTTCTCGCTGCCGTCGAACGGTTGATTCCGGCGGAACGGCGCTTCGACGACCCGCTATCCACGCTGGCGTTCGGCACCGACGCTAGCTTCTACCGGTTGATTCCGAAACTGGTGGTGCGCGTCGAATCCGAAGCCGAAGTGGTGGGATTGCTGCAACTGGCCCACGCCCAAAACGTACCGGTGACCTTTCGTGCCGCCGGCACCAGTCTCTCTGGCCAAGCGATTTCCGACTCCGTGCTGATCGTACTCGGGGATAACTGGAACGGCCGAGAAATCCGCAACGATGGAGCGCAGATCCGCCTTCAGCCGGGCGTGATCGGCGCCAACGCCAATGCCGTGCTAGCACCTTTCCAGCGCAAGATCGGACCCGATCCGGCATCAATCAACGCAGCGAAGATCGGCGGCATCGTCGCCAACAACTCCAGCGGCATGTGTTGTGGCACCTCGCAAAACAGCTACAAGACCCTGGCCGGTCTGCGCCTTGTGCTGGCCGATGGCACCGTCGTCGACAGTGAAGATGCCGCCAGCGTTACGACCTTTCGCCAAAGCCATGGCGCCTTGCTCGAACAGCTCGCCGAGCTTGGCCGCACCACTCGCGCCAATACCGAACTGGCTGCGAAGATTCGCCATAAGTACCGCCTGAAGAACACCACCGGCTTTTCGCTCAATGCGCTGATCGACTATGACGAGCCGCTCGACATCCTCAACCATTTGATGGTTGGCTCCGAAGGCACGCTCGGCTTCATCAGCGCGGTGACCTACGACACCGTGCCGGATCATCCGCACAAGGCCAGCGCGCTCGTTGTCTTTCCCGACGTGGAAACCTGCTGCCTGGCCGTGCCGGTACTCAAACAGCAGCCGGTTTCCGCGGTGGAACTGCTCGACCGCCGCAGCCTGCGCTCGGTTGAGAACAAGGCCGGCATGCCCGAGTGGGTCAAGGCGCTGTCGCCCAACGCGTGCGCCTTGCTGATCGAGTCGCGTGCCGCCAGCCACTCGTTGCTGCATGAGCAGATCAACCTGATCATGAATTCCATTGCTCATTTCCCGGTGGAGAAACAGGTCGACTTTAGCGAAGACCCGCTGGTCTACGACCAGCTCTGGAAGATTCGCAAGGACACTTTTCCGGCCGTGGGCGCGGTGCGTCAGACTGGCACCACCGTGATCATCGAAGACGTCACCTTTCCTATCGAGCGTCTAGCCGAGGGTGTCAATCGTCTGATTCAGCTGTTCGACAAGCACGCCTACAACGAGGCGATCCTGTTCGGCCACGCACTGGAAGGGAATCTGCACTTCGTTTTCACCCAGGGCTTCGATGAACCGCAGCAAGTGGCGCGCTACGAAGCTTTCATGCAGGACGTCACGCAGCTGGTTGCTGTGGAGTTCGGCGGCGCGCTCAAAGCCGAGCATGGCACCGGCCGCAATATGGCGCCCTTCGTCGAGCTGGAATGGGGGCGCGACGCCTATCAGCTGATGTGGAAGATCAAGCGCCTGCTCGACCCCCAGGGCATCCTCAATCCGGACGTGGTGCTCAGTGAGGATCCGCAGATCCACCTCAAGCACCTCAAACCGATGCCGGCTGCCGATGAGATCGTTGACAAGTGCATCGAATGCGGCTTCTGCGAACCAGTCTGCCCGTCTAGCGGACTGACTTTGACGCCACGCCAACGCATCGTTGTCTGGCGCGATATCCAGGCACGCAAGCGGGCGGGTATCGATACCACCGAGATCGAACGCCTCTATCACTACCACGGCGTCGAGACCTGCGCCGCCACCGGCCTGTGCGCCCAGCGCTGCCCGGTGGGCATCAATACCGGCGATCTGGTACGCAAGCTGCGTGGCAAGGAAGCGACCAAGACCGGTACTGCCAACTGGCTGGCCGATCATTTCAGCACAGCCGTCCAAGGCACCCGCTTCATGCTGCACGTGGCCAACGGCGCGCATCTGATGATGGGCACGCGTCTGTTGAGCAAGACGTCCAAAGCATTCAGCAAGGCCAGCAAGGGGCGCGTACCGCAGTGGACGCCGGCCATGCCGCAGCCGCTGCAGCGCCTTCATCTACCTAAGCCGACAACGCGGGACGAACGACCGCGTGTGGTCTATCTGGCCGCTTGTGTGTCCCGCGCCATGGGACCGGCCGCACGCGATCAGGAACAAGAGTCATTGCTCGACGCCACTCGCACGCTGCTTGAGAAGGGTGGCTATCAGGTCGTATTTCCCGATGATCTGAACACCCTCTGCTGCGGTCAGCCATTCGCTTCCAAAGGTTATGCCGAACAGGCCGAGCACAAGCGGCAGGAACTCCTGGATGCTCTGCTCAAGGCCAGCCGTGGCGGGCTCGACCCGATCTACTGCGACACTAGCCCCTGCACACTGCGACTAGTTCAAGGGCTGGCTGAAGAGCGCCTACAGATCTTCGATCCGGTGCGCTTCATTCGCACGCATTTGCTCAACAGGCTGGACTTCGAGCCGCAACAGGCACCCATCGCCGTGCATGTCACATGCAGCACACAACATCTTGGCGAAGCACAGGCCCTGATCGATATCGCCCGCCGCTGCGCCAGCGACGTTGTGGTACCAGAGGGCATGCATTGCTGCGGTTTCGCCGGCGATAAGGGCTTCACTACGCCAGAGCTCAACGCTTACTCGTTGCGTAACTTGAAAGATGCCGTGCGGGACTGCAGCGAAGGCATCTCTACCAGCCGCACCTGCGAGATCGGCCTGTCGCAACACGGCGGCATCGACTACCACGGACTGATTTATCTGGTGAACCGCAACAGCCGGGCCAGAGCCGCTGACACCTCTGTTTAAGCAGGCTCGTAGCGATGCTGGACACAAAAGATGAAACGCTCGAGCGAAGCCGTAGTCGGAAGATATGAGCCCGGTATTGAAAGAGGCTCGACTCGCCTCGGCGCCGCCGCGCAATTGCACAATCAGGCAGGCCCGCCGGGAAGTTAACTCCCTGGAGGATGCTCATGAAAAAATTTGCCCTACTTGCTGCTGCAGCTCTGATCGCCAGTCCCGCTGCATTTGCTGCCGATAAAGACCTCTGCCAGCTCAATATGCAGGAAATCGACGACAATATGGCCACCAGCCAGGCGACCCTCGGCGAGCCTGCTCTTAGCGAAGTTGAGGATTTGGTCAAACAGGCGCGCCAGGCTCAGCAATCTGGCGATACCGAAGCCTGCATCGCACATTCCACCAAGGCACTACAGGAACTAGAAGGCCCCGGCAGCTCCGGCAGCTCCAGCACTAGCGGCACCGGCAACTGAGCCAGGACAGGCAAGGTCACCGCTTGTTGGCCTTGCCGATTTCTGTTCCGTTCTGAAAGCCGACAAAGCTTCCCAACTGACCAATGAAGCGTTCGACGAGCCAGAGGTTCTGGCGTACACTGCGCCAGTACATGAGGCCGCAACACGCTTCATGGGGCCGATTAGGATTCGACGCCGGTAACAAAACTCTAGGTGCATGCCGAGTTGGTAACAGAACTCGTAAATCCACTGTTGCAAACTTATAGTTGCCAACGACGACAACTACGAAGGGTACGCGCTAGCCGCCTAACCTTCATCTGGTCGCTTCGGCGCCAGCGGTCACTAGGGGATGCCTGTAAACCCGAAATGACTGTCAGATAGAACAGGATCGCCGCCAAGTTCGCTGCAGACGTAACGGCTAAAACTCATGCAGCTCGCTCCAAGCACCCTGCCAATCGGGCGGCGCGGAGTTAATTCAATAGATTTGGCTACGCATGTAGTACCGACAGTGGAGAGCTGGCGGACGGGGGTTCAAATCCCCCCGGCTCCACCACTTTAAGCGCAGAGCCCCGTACTCCGGGGCTTTGTGCTGTCTGAGCCTGCCGTTTTCGGCAGGTGTGACATTGAGCAGTCACATCCAAGTGAGGCATCTGCAGGTGCCTAGGATGAAATTCGCCCCCACCTACCTCACCAGGAACCGCCACGGAACCTTCTACTTCCGCATGGTAATTCCCGCTACGCTGCGCCCATTAGTCAACGGCAAAAGAGAGATTCGGCGCTCGCTGAAAACTGATAGCGAAAGGCTGGCGCTCAAACGCGCCCGACAGCATGCTGTGCGCTTCGATTCGATCTTCGACAGAGCTTCGCGCATGACAGAGCACAACAACTACGAACCCAGCCAGGAAGACTTCGACGTTTTCGAGGAGCTCTGCGGTAGAACGAGCAACGGCGCTGGCCTGTGGTCCAGCGCTGCGAGCCAACCGCAAGCGATAAAGCAACCGCTGTCTGACTCGGAGATCGAAGAGCGCCAGCGCCGCCATTGCATCGCTGAGCTGCTGACAGGACGGCACGACCGCCCTATCCCTAACGCGCAAAAAACACTGGCGCAGCAGTTGCTGGAACTTTCCCGACCCTATCAGCCAACCGAGCTGCGAACCGCCCTGCCTAAGCTCCGGGATGCACTCGCTCTGCGCGACATCGCCCCCGCTGCCGCGATAGCCGCATCAGCGCCAACCCCAGCAAGCGGCCTGAAGCCCGAGGCAAGCGAATGGACGCTGTATCAGGTATGGGAAGAAGAACTACGCCAAGAGCATGAACTGAAAGACACTAAGAGCGGCGGGCCAGTCAACAACGAAGGAACCCGGAAGGATTACGACCGGAAAGCCCGCTGCGCCACCATCCTGACCAATCACAAGCCTGTCGGCTCCCTCACTAAAGACGACTGGCGGCAAGCCTACCGAAACGCGTGCAAGCTAAAGCGCGGCGCAACCGCCTCAGTTGAAGCTGGCAGGCTGACCGCACTGGAAGAGCTTAAGACCAGTGACCGAGAAGAGTTGACGTATACGGAAACCATGAATGGCTTGATCACCGCGCTCAAACGGCAGCATAGATTTTCCCGTGAGAATGACCTAACTAGTCTCCCGGTGGACGCCATCAGCTATACGAAGTTAGAGCGCCGACCCGATGAAGAAACTGAGTCAGCCAAGCCATTTACAGATGATGATTTAAACAAAATCTTTGGTGGATATACATATAAAGGCAAGTTACCCCCTAGGTTACGAGTGGTTTATCCCTTTCACTATTGGCTACCGTTGCTTGGTTATTTCACCGGGGCCAGGGCAAATGAACTGGCTCAACTTGACGTTGACGACATATCACTGCAACTTCTAAATAGCGAGCGGGGGAAAAGCAAAGAGTTAGTCTGGTGTATTAGTTTCCGCGAAGACCCACCGGGTACTTCCGAACGTAAACGCATCAAGACTGGAGAAGATCGAATCGTCCCATTACATCCTCGAATACTTGAATTAGGATTTTTGGCGTACGTTGACGAACAGCGTAGGTCTGGCCAGAAAAAATTATACGGCGATGGGCTCAGCTATGCCGAGCCAGAAGAGGGAGCCGAAAACAATAAAGAGGGTTGGCTGAAAAACGCTGGCCGCCACTTCAACTCAATCCCTAGCAGTGGCGAGAAAAAACTAGGCTACTTCTGGCGTGTAGGCGTTCATACAGAAGCTGAGGATGGAAAGACCTTGTACTCTTTCCGCAAGACTCTAACCACCGCTCTGAATGATGCTATTCGAGATGGCAAAAGTATTGCCGAAAGAACAATACAAACTATTATCGGGCACGCACCTAGCATCGTGATGCACAAGCACTACGATCAGCCGGCCACCCCACGACAAATGCTTACCGCGATTGAGCACATGCCCATTCCCCAAGCCATACGTGACTTACAAGGATACAACACTGACTTTGCTCTTCGCCTTGGGGAAAAGCTCGATGGAAGCATTAAAGGTTGGCGAAATGGTAAGGGACGGGCATCAAAGGCCAGAAAGAGAATTGTTTAGTTAACTTAGCTATGAGGATTTGCCAAGATGGCTCCCAGGGAGTCATCTCCGCTTAACCTGACCGGCTTTCTTTTTTTCGAAGAAGTCCTTCGCTTCTCCTTCATCGATAAAGTCAAACAGATAGCTCTGCGCCGCTGCCAAGCTCTCGTGCTGCTTACTGCCTGTTACTCCATTGATCCGCAGCTTATAGGCACCCTTATCAACCACCACAACGACGTGAAACCCCTTGTACGTAGCTCTTTGCCCGCCGGAGTCCGGACGCCATCTTTCGGGGCTCATAAAGCGCTTAAACCGCCCCATCCGCTTCTTCGCCTCGCTAGCCTCTTTTGTCCCAGTCAAGCTATCGCAGCAATCGGTTCCCACCCCCATTTGCTCCCAGTGCATGTGCTGGACATAGTGAACGTAGCGAATTGCGGTATCGCAAAGTTCACAATTACCGACTAGTTCCCCCAGGTCATCTTCGCCAACGTACTCCCACCCAGTATCCGGCATTATCTCGCCATGCTCGCGAGCGTGGCACCCTCGGCACAGAGTTTCGCAATCAAGCGTATCGTACTCCCAAGGCTTCCTACCGCTGATGTAACGTTTATGGTGGACTTGTAATACCACCCCATCTAACCTTGAGCGGCTACAGACAACACACTCCCCACCATCGAGAGCTATTACCCGCTCCCTGAACGCTGCCCATTTTTTATCAGCGTAAAGATTTGCCATCTCAGCTCTCAGCCCCCAGTCCTTGGCCTTGCATGTAGCCGGGCCGAAACCTAGCAAGCTTTACCTTATCAGATGTCTATACCCATCTGAGAGACGCCAAGCTCTCGCATCGGGACTATCAAAAAACCTGTAGACGCAGGGCAATTGATCGAACTATCATTTGACAATCAACTATATAGTTACTTGAGAACGTCCACCGTGAAAGCCCGCCTGTACCTGAGAGCATCGACGAAGGAACAAGACAGCCACCGCGCAGAGCAAATCTTGCGAGAGTTTGCGGCTGACCGAGGCATGACCATTGCCGCCATCTACGCCGAGAACATCAGCGGCACGAAGTTGGAGCGCCCGGAGCTGATTCGCCTGCTCGACGAAGCTGAGCCGGCTGATGTGCTGCTATGCGAAAGCGTGGACAGGCTGTCCCGCTTGTCTCAGGACGAATGGAAACAGCTTCGCAGCATGATCGAATGCAAGGGACTCAGGTTAGTAGTGGTAGACCTTCCGACCACGCACCAGCTAGCCAACAGCGACGACATCGCTAGCCAGGTTCTGAGGGTTATCAACGATATGCTTCTTGACCTGATGGCAACCATGGCCCGACTCGACCAACAGAAACGAGTCGAGCGGATCAAACAAGGGCTTGAGCGCCGCAAGGAGCGTGGCGAGATGATTAAAACCCGTGGCAAGTCGAAATCATGGGTTACAGCCCAAGAGATGTTGTTGAAGTTCCCGGACGCCTCTGCTGAGGAGATAGCAAGACTTGCAAAGTGCGGCGTGGCGACTGTTTATCGAGCCAAGGCCGAACTCCCAAAATCCTTACACATATAAGCAAGCCAAAGTCAAGCACAACTCTAGACACAAGACGCCAAACGCAATAGAATATTGGCGCTGAATTAAACAGCGCCTTAACCATGAACCACAAACACTTGGAGGACGCCCTATCGGGAAGAATTTTTCACATCGTTGCTAAGGGGTAACGAATGCAATACATAGAGACAACTTCTAAGCAGTTCATGCAATCCGACAATGGCAGCTATTCGCGCCTTGCCGATCTACTCAACAAACTTGCTCCCCGCTCTGACGGTTCCCGTTGGACAAGAAATTCCGCTTACCACTTCTGCCGAACCCATGGCATTAAATCGAGTCGACGATGCCGCAATCAGCCAACTGCCGGTTGCACTCAACGCGCTAAAACTCGCCAAGCCATCATCACCGCAACTCTCGACGCACTCACAGCCGATGGAAAAACCATCTTCGATATAGCTCCGGTAGAGCTGAAAACAATCGTTAGGCTGTCAGGCGCGCCGATGTACAACGTGCGCAACAACTGGCACGAGCTAGCGAATGAACTCAATGCGCTGGCAAACCTGCCACCGTCCCTGCTTATCGTTGAAGAGTAAGCGGAATGAGCACGAAGACCACGCCGGACATCGAAGCCCAAGCCGTCATACTTCGCGAAGCGGGTTATTCCTGCCCGGCCATCGCTGAAAAGCTCGACCTATCCCTATCTACCACTAAGCGCATTCTGAAGCGCCGCAGCGCTGTTGCTGGTGCTGCAACCGAAATTCTTGTCGAGCAAGCACGTCAAGGCATGCTCAACACCGCCTTCGATCTGGACGCGGTACAACAGCACGCCGCCGCGCTGGTGCTGGACGATCTCGCATTTTCCCGCATGATCCGGGGGAAGGTAGTAGAAGCTATGGAAGCGCTGGACCCCAGCACCAGCACGCCTTATCAGATGATGCGAACAGTGGTGGCAGCAGCCACAGCGCTTGATCTTACGCAGAAGGTGGCGCGACGCGCCCTGCCGCTTGATCGCTTGGCAGAAGCCACACACGTTGAAGAGCTGTCCGAGCTTCGCATTCGAATCATGACCGACGATGACGTCCGGGAGATTCGAGAGCAGCAGCGCCGCGAAGCAGCCGAGCGCATCTCTGGCAACTCACTGCTGACCGAAGAAGACACCGGGGTAGTGGAGCTGGTGCAGAACTGAAGACCACAAAGAGCCGACACCGGGCCGAACCTGATACGGCAGGCCTGGTTGTCGAACCCTTAGAAAAGTAATGTCGACCCGACCCCATAGCGATCTCTGCGCACGACCAGATTTTGAAAATCTGGCAGAGGAACGGGCGATGACAGCGAGCATGGACAATGCGCGAGACGATAGCCACGACATTGAGCCCGGAGGAGCGCGAAGCGCTTTTTGACGAGCTAGAAGCGACGCTTTATCACAGCCACTCGCTAACCGTCCGAGAGCATGCCGACGAGACAAGCAGCCTTACTGAAGCCGAGGACGACCGACTTCATAAGACCCCCGAGGAGCTAGAGCAAGAGCTTGATCGTATGTGCGACGAGCTTCTGGCCGAGCATCACCACTCGCTAGTAAGACAGCTGCCGAATTCGCAGAGCGAGCAATCATCGCAAGCTAATGCTCAAGTCGGACCACCTAGCGAAGATGTTCCGTACGAAAGACCAAGTGAACGAGGCCTCATAGAAGTGCTATTTGGCGGCTTCGTGGAGAGTGAGCCGGTAGACGAAGAGCTAGAGAAAGATCTGGCGGCGTTGGATAGCTTACTAGATGAAGCTCACGCTCGAACGGAAGCGCACCCGGAAATAGCGAAGCTCGGCGCGCACGAAGAGAACGAGCACAGCTTTTTGCCAGTGAACGCTTCTAGACCAGCAGAGTGGGGAGCCTTTTCATCCGCCGAAACAGGCGAAGGACAGCGTCCACTAGCAAAAAAACCTTCTGAGCCGGCATTGGCCATTTCTGGAGCAGATGCAAAAAACAGCAGGCGACGCGCCAGCTACGTAAAGCTCTCAACCGCCCATAAGGCGGGGCTTCTAGCGAACTTCCAAAGCATGCGAGAGCAGAACGTAGTAGCTATTAGCAACCTAGACCCAGACCTTGATCATGAGCAGATAGCTCAGATTGAAGCAAGAATCAGTTTCATCGTTAAAGTGGCGCAGTCATACGCAGGGAAAGGCCCCGGTCAGCTGGCTGACTGGTCGAAGCATGTGCCGGCAGACACCAAACAATTCTTCCGGCTGCTCTGGCTGGCACGCCAACCTAATGCGGTCGCCGTGACCATTCGGCTAGGTCATCCCACAGCGAAAAAGGCGCTCGCTGCGAAGCGAGGCCCGGCCAACCACATTGCGGAAGTCATCCAGCGGACACTGGCAAAACTGGGGATAAGCACTGATCTTGGTTTCAACCTTGAATACACACACGGCGCCAGCGCCGAGAACCACCCACTTCACCTGCACGGGATTGTATGCATCCCGGCTGACCGCCTCGAAGCGGTAAGGCTGGCGCTCAAGTCAGCACTTGCCAAGGAATATCGGCAACGCTTCGACAATCTTGCCGTTCACATCGAAGCAATCACAAACCACCGTTGGTGGGCTGGCTACTGCATCAAGGAGCACCAGCTAACCGCCGATATCCTCAAGAAAGTTAGGGGGAGGAGCACTGTGCCGGACTATGCCTGTACCTCAACGAGAAATGGCGGCAGAGCGCTCCACCAAGGCCTAGAAGAGCTTTTGAGCGGTGAGAGCTAACTACCCAGCGCTCGCGCTTTCCGTTTTGCTGTACGCGCTCTCGCGAGCGCATGCAAGGCAAAGATCGAGGCGTAGGCGGGTTACTCGCAGCTGCCGGTTGTAGCTCGGCGCAGATAGCGCAACGACGCAGGCTTTGACTGCGCGCTATGCATCCTCAAAAGGGTTTTATCATCGCCCATGGCTGTGCCAGTAACGAAATCAGCCTTGACGGGGCCGTGATTCCAGGGCGAGTAGATATAGTAAATATGGAAGCTGCGATCGTCCGAATCAAACTCGCCGCTTGAGCTGTATGAACTCGCACATGGCACCGGATTTCGTAGCGCCTTGTAAAGCTGCTTTGAAGCATGTTGACTTCAACCACTTTGAATGGCGCCCGCTGCTCAACGGGAGTGATTGAGCACCCCGACAACACCATCGCCACAACTGCAAGACCAACTGTATTTCTCAGCTTCATACGCCCTCCGATGGCGAAACTGCGGCGCGCTATTGAACACACCGCTAGGTTGTCGCTTAAACAGCCTTATTGAAGTAATGCTCCACTTGGCTAGTTAAAGCGGTATTTCTTTCGTCTGGATTGTGCAGTTATTTGAGGCCTTAAACCATGGGTTGTCAGAAGCACAAAAACCCATTGGCGACGTAACTCTTTCGCCAATATTCCACGTAACTTCTGGGTTGCGCTCACGGATGTCACCCGCTTCCACAAGACCCGAGCAGATTTTATTAGACGTTAAAACTGCGCCTTTCCCACCCATAGAAGGGTAAGAGTAATTTTTCGCATCATAGCTGCGAACAACTTCCATCACGATACATGCGCCGTCCTTCTTAGCGCCTGTATTAGTGAATTCACAACTTACCGCTCCGCCTAGATTTGCCGAACAGTTACTTTCAATCGCCGCCTCGGCATTCCCCCAATAACCTACGCCGATCATAACCGGCGCAACCACGGTTAGTACTAGCCCCCTAAAGCTCATCGCGACTCCTTTTTGTGATTCAGACAGCTCCGGCTACATCCGCCAATAGCCGTACGCTAATCATAGTATGTAGAACCATGGTATGCACCTAGCGAGAGTGGCCGCATGCCACTCAAACCCGAACTCTCACCGCTGGTCAACGTATTCGCCGCGAACGTGCGAAGCATGCGCCTTCACCTTGGCCTATCGCAGGAAGCGCTGGCAGAGCGAGCTGGCGTGCATCGCACATACATCGGCATGCTTGAGCGGAGTGAGAAGAACGTGACGATCTACAACATCGAGCGCATTGCGATGGCGCTAAGGGTTGAGCCAGCTTCGCTTTTAGTCCGCCATGAGACTTCATGAGGGCGTGAAGTCAGCCGTACGGAATGCCGTACCGGACGCGAGTTCAAATCCCCACTTGCGACGTTTTAGACTGCAGCGTAGATTCCGCTTGAACCATCAACCACGCCCACGAAGGTGTGACATCGCAGCGTAAGCGCTGCGGCTCAAGCGTACGGACCAGCGGCTTGCAGTGGGGGAACGGAGACGCGGTTGACCATCCCCCCGGCTCCACCAAATACACAAAAAAGGGCGTCCACGGACGTCCTTTTTTGTGCCCTGAAATTGAGAAAATACAGGTCTTTCAGCGCCGCCGACATCCATGGTGTCCATCAGCATCTATGCGTTAGTCCACCTCTAGACCTGGAAAAGCTCGCGAGTTTTCCAGCTGGGCAGCAAGCCAACAGCCCTGCCCGTCCTTCATCACGATGAGCTCGTCTACTGAATCATGAGATTCTGTAGGTTATCATTCGCTTATTAGTGGGAGTCGCTCAAACTTTTTCAAATAGCCCTGCAATGCGCGGAGTATAGCGAGAACGGCGCGCTCAGCATCGCGGCATTCGGCTTGGACGGGCAGCGCAGACATTTACCCTAGCGCTCGCACGGAGCGACGCGGTGAACAGCTTGAGCGGCGCGCCATTGATGAACGCAAGGATCTCTTCACCGCACGGTGCTCGTCCACAAGGAAGGCAGTCGCGGCGGTGATCCCAGGACTTTCTGATTGTTTGGGCATCGATGAACAGACCTGCAGGTACGCCGCCTCGTCGTCAGAACGCGTTCTGGTTTGAAGCCGTGTATGACCCAGGCCATGCTTATGGTGCCGATACGGAAAAGGTCAAATTACCGCGTGGTCGGCTCCATCTGTCGAGGTCATCAGCTCGATGGCCAGACGGCTCCCGTGCGCGCATTGACATTGCTCGCCCACTCCTGCACTAGTGTACTCACTGCAGATTGGCCATCCCACGGCCTCGCGACTTTTCCATGATTGATGGTAAAACAACTCGGCCTTGTACAGTCCGTTAGTGGTCTCGGCCAAGGGCTCGATACCAGCCTCCGCCAGTCTCGATGTAGCGAATCGAGAGACTCACACCCAGGACGGCTCCAAGCTCTTCACCGGAATGAAAGCGGCCATCAGCGAGCAGCTGCAGTAAATCGTTC